>NZ_BAAIAK010000013.1:0-158267 GCF_054600775.1 Pseudomonas sp. MHK4
GCTGGAAGGGATAAACAATCGAATAAAGGTCATCAAGCGGATGGCGTACGGTTACCGGGATAGCGAATTCTTTTTCATGAAGATCAAGAGCGTCTTTCCCGGTAATCCGTGAAGAACCTTTTTTTTTGCCTGCAGAAAAGCAAAAAGGCCCTTGTGGGGCCTTTTTTGTAAACGCGGGGGTAATCAGCGTTCGAGGTGTTCGATCTTGCCTGGCTTGCCATCCCACTCGGCAGAGTCGGGCAATGGATCTTTACGTTCGGTAATGTTCGGCCAGATTTCAGCCAGCTCAACGTTCAGCTGGATGAAGTTTTCCATGCCTGCAGGTACTTCATCTTCGGAGAAGATGGCCACAGCCGGGCATTCAGGTTCGCACAGTGCGCAGTCGATGCACTCATCCGGGTGAATCACCAGGAAATTCGGGCCTTCGTAAAAGCAGTCCACCGGACAGACTTCTACGCAGTCGGTGTACTTGCACTTGATGCAGTTGTCGGTGACGACGAAGGTCATTTCTAATTTTCTCCTCAGGCGCGGCTTGCTGCGCCCCTTCACGTAGGGGTCGCAAGGTTTGGGAGCGATAGTCTGCAGGCCAGGCTAAAAGCCTGCAGCATCCCAAACCGCGCGAGATTCTAACAGCTTGCAAGCCGCTGCGTTAGACCCGTGTCTTTAGTGTATAGAGCATTTCGAGTGCGCGACGTGGCGTCATGTTGTCCAGATCGAGCTTGGCCAGTTCATCCAGCACCGGATGCGGCAGGCTCGCGAACAGGTCGCTCTGCTGCGGCGCGGCCGGTTTGCCTTTGGTCGGCGCAGGCGCTTCATGGGGCAGGGCGGTGTCTTCCAGGCGGCTCAAGTGCTCTCGGGCACGCAAGATCACCTCGTTCGGCACGCCAGCCAACTGCGCAACCGCCAGGCCATAGCTTTGGCTGGCCGGCCCTGGCAGTACATGGTGCAGGAACACAATGCGTTCGTTGTGCTCGGTGGCATTGAGGTGCACGTTGGCCACCAGCGGCTGGGCTTCCGGCAACACCGTCAGCTCGAAGTAGTGGGTGGCGAACAGCGTGTAGGCCCGCAGGTGCGCCAGGCGTTCCGCCGCCGCCCACGCCAGGGACAGGCCGTCGAAGGTACTGGTACCGCGCCCGACTTCGTCCATCAGCACCAGACTGCGCTCGGTGGCGTTATGCAGGATGTTGGCGGTTTCGCTCATCTCGACCATAAAGGTCGAGCGTCCGCCGGCCAGGTCATCGCTGGAGCCGATCCGGGTGAAAATCCGGTCGACCAGGGACAACTCGCAACTGGCTGCCGGGACGAAACTGCCGATGTGCGCCAGCAGTACGATCAACGCCGTCTGCCGCATATAGGTGGACTTACCGCCCATGTTCGGACCGGTGATCACCAGCATGCGGGTATTGTCGTCGAGGCTCAGGTCGTTGGCCACGAACGGGGTGGTCAATACCTGTTCAACCACCGGGTGGCGACCCTGGTTGATACGCATGCACGGTTCGCTGACAAAGCGCGGGCAGTTCAGGTCGAGATTCAGCGCCCGTTCGGCCAGGTTGCTCAGCACGTCAAGCTCGGCCAGCGCCGCCGCCGTGTCCTGCAGCGGTGGCAATTGGGCGATCAGGTCCTCGAGCAGTGCTTCGTACAGCATCTTCTCGCGCGCCAGGGCACGGCTTTTGGCGGACAGTGCCTTGTCTTCAAATGCCTTCAGTTCCGGGGTAATGAAGCGCTCGGCGCCTTTGAGGGTCTGGCGGCGAATGTAATCGGCGGGTGCGGACTCGGCCTGCTTGCTCGGCAGTTCGATGAAGTAGCCGTGGATGCGGTTGTAGCCGACTTTCAGGTGAGACAAGCCAGTGCGGGCTTTTTCCCGGGCTTCGAGATCGATCAGGAATTGCCCGGCGTTCTCGCTGAGCGATTGCAGTTCATCGAGTTCGCTGTCGTAACCGGTTTTCAGCACGCCACCGTCACGGATCACCGCTGGCGGATTGTCGATGATGGCTTTTTCCAGCAATGCCGCCAGTTCCGGGTAGGTGCTGGTGGTGGTTGCCAGTTGGTTGAGGTGCGGCGCTTCCAGCTCGGTCATGGCCACTTGCAGTTGCGGCAGTGCGCCGAGGGCATCACGCAGGCGAGCGAGGTCCCGTGGACGGGCATTGCGCAGGCCGATCCGGGCAAGAATGCGCTCGATGTCGCCGATTTCCTTGAGCTGCGGTTGCAGCTGTTCGAAACGGTAGCCGTCGAGCAAGCAGGTGATCGAGGTCTGGCGCGCCAGCAAAACGCTCAAGTCGCGCAGGGGGCGGTTCAACCAGCGAGTCAGCAGGCGGCTGCCCATGGCGGTCTGGCAGCGATCGACCACCGATTGCAGGGTGTTGTCGCGGCCACCGGCCAGGTTGGTGTCGAGTTCCAGGTTGCGACGGCTGGCGCCGTCCAGCACCACGGTGTCGTCCAGGCGTTCGTGACGCAGGCTGCGCAAGTGCGGCAGGGCAGTGCGCTGGGTTTCCTTCGCATAGGCCAGCAGGCAGCCGGCGGCGCCGATGGCCAGGGTCAGGTTTTCGCAGCCGAAACCTTTCAGGTCCTGGGTCGAGAATTGCTGGCATAGGCTCTTCAGCGCCGAATCGCGCTCGAAATCCCAGGGTGCACGGCGACGAACGCCACGACGCTTCTCGGCCGGCAGATCCTTTGGCCAGTCATCCGGGATCAGCAACTCAACCGGATTGACTCGCTCCAGTTCCGCCAGCAGGTTTTCCCAGCCCTTGATCTCCAGCACGCTGAAGTTGCCGCTGGTGATGTCCAGGACCGCCAGGCCGAACAGGCGCTCATCGCCCAGGACCGCGGCGATCAGGTTGTCCCGGCGCTCATCGAGCAGCGCTTCATCGCTCACCGTGCCCGGGGTGATGATCCGCACCACCTGACGGTCCACCGGGCCCTTGCTTGTGGCCGGATCCCCGACCTGCTCGCAGATCACCACGGATTCGCCGAGCTTTACCAGCTTCGCCAGATAACCTTCCGCCGCGTGGTAAGGAATGCCACACATCGGAATCGCCTGGCCGGCCGACTGCCCGCGAGCGGTCAGGGTGATGTCGAGAAGCTTGGCGGCCTTCTTCGCGTCTTCATAGAAGATCTCGTAGAAGTCGCCCATGCGGTAGAACATCAACTGGTCAGGGTGCTGGTTCTTCAGGCGCCAGTATTGCTGCATCATCGGCGTGTGCGAGGACAGGTCGGAGAGGGCTTTATTCATCGGATTGCCAGGAAAACTCGTTCAAAAGGTGTGGGGCAAAAGCGGGCATTGGCACGGCTTTTCCGCGATGGGCGCAAGGTTACCATGGGCGGTCTTGTCGACGCAGGCATCCACGGCCGGGTGACGTTTTTATTGATGATTCATGCGTAGGTTATGCAAATCAGCATTTGTCGTGGCAACAAACTTCGAGCAATATGCGCATTATGCAAAAACGCAACGTATCGACCGTTTTAAGAGCACTGCTCGATCAGCACGGTATCTCCCCCACGGAGCTTCACCGTCGCACCGGCGTGCCTCAATCCACGCTCTCACGCATCCTCGGCGGGAAAATCGTCGATCCTTCGGATAAACATATTTCCAAGATCGCCGACTACTTCGCCGTGAGTACCGATCAGTTGCGTGGGCGCGCGGTCATCGGGCCGGCAATCAGCGCCCGGCGTGAAGCCGCGCATTCGCAACTCACCGACATCAGTCTGTGGGACGACGACACCCCCATCGATGACGACGAGGTCTCAGTGCCTTTTCTTCGCGAGGTTGAATTGGCTGCAGGATCAGGAAGATTCGTCATCGAAGAGAGCGAGCGCGCCAGCCTGCGCTTCGGCAAGCGCAGCCTGCGGCATAACGGCGTGCAGTTCGACCAGGCCAAATGCGTGACGGTGCGCGGCAACAGCATGCTGCCCGTGTTGCGCGACGGCGCCACGGTGGGCGTCAACGCCGGCAAGCGCGGGATTGGCGACATCATCGATGGCGATCTCTATGCCATCAATCATAACGGTCAGCTGCGGGTGAAGCAGCTGTACCGCCTGCCCACCGGGATTCGCCTGCGCAGCTTCAACCGTGAGGAGCATCCGGACGAGGATTACTCGTTCCAGGACATGCAGGAAGAGCAGATCGTGATCCTGGGTCATGTGTTCTGGTGGGGCATGTACGCTCGCTAATCGTTGATTTGCCTGCCCGTAGGCGCCATTTCTTTCGGATTGGATAATGCATTTGTGCATTGACTGTGTATGCATACATGCATAATCTGGTGCTCCATCGTTTGCATACCCTGGAGATCCGACATGACAAACGAGCAACAACTGTTGCTGGACCTGCCGATCTGGCTCGTCGTCACGCTCGCAGTGGTCAGCGGGGTGTCCGGGGAAATGTGGCGCGCCGACAAGGAGGGGGCTCGTGGCTGGTCATTGCTGCGACGCCTGGCCCTGCGCTCCGGGGCCTGCATGGTCTGTGGCGTCTCGGCGATGATGTTGCTGTACGCCGCCGGGATGTCGATCTGGGCCGCGGGTGCCTTTGGGAGCCTCACCGCGATAGCCGGGGCCGACATGGCCGTCGGGCTGTACGGGCGCTGGGTGGCCAGGCGTATCGGTATCGATGACGGGCCTGCGCGTGATTCTCGCCCTGATCAGCAGTGAATGGCTATCGCTGCGCGCGGCATAACACGGCGCAACAATTACCGGCGAGGCTTACGTGGGGCGGGTCTGTAGTCTTGTGTTCAGCGTGCGGCGCTCCCAGCCGCACCTTGCGAATGTCATGCATCAATCAAGGAGCGAGCGATGCGCCTCACCGAGCAACAGCTACTCATGATCTTTCCAAGTGCCCGCACTCGGGCAGGGGTGTTCATCCTGGCCCTCAATAACGCCATGACACGGCGCAATATCAGTAGCCCCGGGCGCATCGCCGCCTTCCTGGCGCAAATCGGCCACGAGTCGGGGCAGTTGCAGCATGTGCGAGAGCTGGGCAGCGAGAAATATCTCGAGAAATACGATACCGGGGTCCTGGCCACACGCTTGGGCAATTCCCCTGAACCCGACGGCGACGGTCAACGCTATCGGGGTCGCGGACTTATCCAGGTCACCGGTCGCATTAATTATCTGCAATGCAGTCGGGCACTGTTTGGTGATGAGCGCCTGCTGCAACAACCCGAACTGCTGGAGCAGCCAGAGTGGGCCGCCGAATCCGCGGCCTGGTTCTGGGAGCGAAACGGCCTCAATGAACTGGCCGACGGCGATGAGTTCAACAGTATTACCCGGCGTATCAATGGTGGCTTGAACGGGTTGCCGCAGCGTTTGCTGCTGTGGGAGCGGGCCAAGGCGGTGTTATGCCCGCCCGCAAGCCCGTGAGGCCTGTATCAGAGCGTTTGCCCGCTCACATCTTGATCGATCCTGTCACTTGCAAGCGCTACTCGCTCGTGTACGTTAGGCCTCATTCCGTCCGATCAGGAGATGACCGTGAAAGAAATCACTCAACTGGCCGCTGAACTCGGCAGGCGTCTGCAGGTTCTCAATGCCCACGTCACTGCTGCCGAGTCCTGTACGGGCGGCGGTATCAGCGAGGCGATTACCCGGATCCCCGGTAGCTCGGCGTGGTTCGAGGCCGGTTATGTCACCTATTCCAACCGACAGAAGTCTCTTCAGCTGAATGTCCCGAGCGAGTTGTTTTTGACGGTGGGGGCGGTCAGTCGGGAGGTGGTCGAGGCCATGGTCCGTGGCGCACAGGAAAAAAGCAGTGCGCGTTTTGCCGTGGCGGTCAGCGGGGTGGCGGGACCGGATGGCGGTTCGCCCAGCAAGCCGGTAGGCACTGTTTGGCTGGCCTGGGGCGTCGACGAGCAGGTGTTCAGCGAGGTACAGCACTTTGCCGGTAACCGCGACGAGGTCCGCCGACAAACGGTGAAGGCCGCGCTAGAGGGGCTGCTGCGCCATGCCGCGGGAGAAATCTCAAATCAGGGGTAGGCGATCCGCAAACGCTGTGGAATAATACTGTCTACTTATACAGGTGTTGGCCGTCAGGCCTTATTGATTACGTGAGGACTTTAATGGACGACAACAAGAAGAAAGCCTTGGCTGCGGCCCTGGGTCAGATCGAACGTCAATTCGGCAAGGGTGCCGTAATGCGTATGGGCGATCAGGACCGTCAGGCGATCCCGGCCATCTCCACTGGCTCTCTGGGTCTGGACATCGCTTTGGGCATTGGCGGCCTGCCAAAAGGCCGCATTGTTGAAATCTACGGTCCTGAATCTTCCGGTAAAACCACACTGACATTGTCCGTAATCGCCCAGGCCCAGAAAGCCGGCGCGACCTGCGCATTCGTCGATGCCGAGCACGCCCTGGACCCTGAGTACGCCGGCAAGCTGGGCGTCAACGTCGACGACCTGCTGGTTTCCCAGCCTGACACCGGTGAGCAAGCCCTGGAAATCACCGACATGCTGGTGCGTTCCAATGCGGTTGACGTGATCATCGTCGACTCCGTGGCGGCCCTGGTGCCGAAAGCTGAAATCGAAGGCGAAATGGGTGACATGCACGTGGGCCTCCAAGCCCGCCTGATGTCCCAGGCGCTGCGTAAAATCACCGGTAACATCAAGAACGCCAACTGCCTGGTGATCTTCATCAACCAGATCCGGATGAAGATCGGTGTGATGTTCGGCAGCCCGGAAACCACTACCGGTGGTAACGCGCTGAAGTTCTATGCGTCAGTTCGTCTGGATATCCGCCGCACAGGTGCGGTGAAAGAAGGTGATGAAGTCGTCGGTAGCGAGACCCGCGTCAAGGTTGTAAAGAACAAGGTGGCTTCGCCGTTCCGTCAGGCCGAGTTCCAGATTCTTTACGGCAAGGGCATCTACCTCAATGGCGAGATGATCGACCTGGGTGTTCTGCACGGGTTCGTTGAGAAATCCGGTGCCTGGTATGCCTATAACGGCACCAAGATCGGCCAGGGTAAAGCCAACTCGGCCAAGTACCTGGCGGATAACCCGGACATTGCCGCAACGCTTGAGAAACAACTGCGTGACAAGCTGTTGTCCCCGGCTTCGGTAGCGGACTCCAAGGCTTCTGCGGTCAAAGAGACCGAAGACGACCTGGCTGACGCTGATATCTGATTGATCCGATGACCGCCGTACTCGATACCCTCGTCGCGGTGCGGCGAACCGCAATGGACCTGCTCGCACGACGCGAGCACGGTCGAGTCGAGCTGACGCGTAAACTGCGTCAGCGCGGCGCTCTTCCCGAAATGATCGAAACAGCACTCGACCGACTGACGGAAGAGGGCTTGTTGTCCGAAACCCGCTACCTTGAAAGCTTTGTTTCCTACCGTGCCCGTTCCGGTTATGGCCCTTTACGCATTCGTGAAGAGTTAGGTCAGCGTGGGCTGCAACGTAGCGATATTGAACTCGCCTTGCGCGAGAGCGGGATCGACTGGCAGGAACAGTTGCAAGACACCTGGCGGCGCAAGTTCTCCGGGCATTTACCGATAGATGCCCGGGAGCGCGCCAAGCAAGGAAGGTTCCTGGCGTATCGGGGATACTCCATGGAAATGATCAGTCGCTTGCTCAGTGGCCGAGGGATGGACGATTGACTGAAACGGCCCGCTATTTCGATAGCGGGCCGTTTTTTTTGTCTCACGTAACCTTTAATGGCACTCGCGTACGTTGTTGTGCCGTTGGTTGGTTTTGGGCCCAGTTTTCCGCGAGGTTGATGTAATCCACCAGCTCGCGCAGTCGGCCGTGATTGCGGGCGGTGAAGGTGAAGGCCAGTCGCGCCAGGTGACTGAATTGTGCTTCGTCGTGCTCTTCACCGTTGTAGGCATGTTGATGGAATTGATCGCTCAGACATAGGTCGGCGAATGCCTCTTGCATGTGTTCGAGTGCCTGGTCACTGAGCTTGTGGTTCATGCGAATCACGAACTGATGCTTGAGCCAGCGGCTGGAGTGGTAGTTGCTGTAGAACTGGTTAATCTGCTCCACCGCTTCTTCGGCACTGTAGACCAGCTTCACCAGTTTCATGTCGGCAGGCAGGATGTAGCGATTCTCCTCCAGTTGCTGGTGGATGAAGTCCAGCGCTCCTTGCCAGAATTTTCCGCCCGGCGCGTCCAGCAGCACCACGGGCACCAATGGGCTTTTGCCCGTCTGGATCAGCGTCAGTACTTCCAGCGCTTCGTCCAAGGTGCCGAAACCGCCCGGGCACAGCACCAGTGCATCCGCTTCCTTGACGAAGAACAGCTTGCGCGTGAAGAAAAAATGGAAGGGCAGCAGGTTGGTCGTGCCCTGGACGGTGGGGTTTGCATGTTGCTCGAAGGGCAGGGTGATGTTGAATCCCAGGCTGTGCTCAAGGCCGGCCCCTTCGTGGGCCGCGGCCATGATGCCGCCTCCCGCACCCGTGATGACCATCATGTCCGAGCGCGCCAGGGCGGCGCCGAGTTCCCGGGCGAGGCCATACAAGGGATGTTCTACTGGCGTGCGTGCGGAGCCGAAAACAGTGACTTTGCGTCGCCCCTTGAACTGCTCGAGCACCCGGAACGCATGCTCGAGTTCGCGCAGGGCCTGCAGGGTTATCTTGGCATTCCAGCGATTGTGGTCTTCCTGGGCCATGCGCAGCACGGTCAGAATCATGTCGCGGTAGATCGGGATGTTCGGGCTGTTGGGTGAAACCAGGTTCAGCTGTTCTTCGACCTTGCTGATGAGGTCGTGGCCGCTTTCTTGAAAATGACGGCTCAGGAGGTCATTCGGTTGGTAAGGCATTCAACTTCTCCTTCTGCACGGAGCCATCGGCTTCGACCCTTCACCGTCGACGCCACGACACTTCATGCGTCGCTGTCTGCCCAGGCCCATGCCTGTGCGATCCACTTGACCCGACCGGTGATCAGGTCATCCATACCGGCTCTGTTTTTCCCTTGGATGAAAGAAACGTTTGCACAGCACAAGACGTAGCGGGCGGCCCCTTTCCTGCCATGACGAAATGAACGTGGATACCTGAAATCCAGGCCCTCGCGATGATTCACGCTGCCTTGATCATTGCGCCGCAAAGTCTTTCCTGGCAACCGTTTATTGACGATTTGCAAGGTGGTTTCACCGCTCGTCTGAACCCGCCCCGAGTATGCTGTGCTCTGATTTACTAAGTTACAGGTATTACACGACAACTTGGCGTCAAGGGCAGGGCGCAAGGTACAAGCTGTTCAAGGATTTTTCGCTCATTACGAGTGAGGTGCAGGGAGCCGGTAAGCCATGGCCAGGGTCATTCTGGAGATCGATACGCAACTGTATCGATTGCTGAAGTCATCAGCCGAGATCAACCATTTGAGTCTCGAGGAAGAGTGTTGCCGGCGTTTGATGGGCGCGGAGCGGCACTCGCGCTATTTGCAAGCGCTGGTGGCGGAACTGCGCGCCGAGGATGAACAGCGGCGCGCAAAATCCCACTGACTTATTTTTTCTTCTGGGTCGCTTTCGGGCAATCCGATTCCTGATAGCTTGCAGAGCCGACCGCACGGTTGGTCTTTACCTCGGTAAAGTCGTAACGCATGACCGCGCCCTTGGCCATCAGCTTGCGGAAGGACGGGTTGTTGCACACCGAGGCACCCAGTTGGAAGTACACGGCCTTGGGGTCGGCGCGCATCTTGTTGGCGTGACTGCTTTGCACGCTCAGGTGGTTGATCAGCGTGTTGCCTTCGACCGTATAGCCCTGATCGAGAATGTCTTCATTGATCGCCCGCGGGGTGCCGACGCTGCTTTGCGTGGCGACGTTTCGCAGCTCTCTGTTGAGATTCTGCTCACTCAAGGACGCGGCCTGAGCGTTGAAGGACGACGCCAGCAGAATGGCAGCGGTGGGAACGATAAGGCGCAGCATGAAACTCTCCTGGGGCAGTGATGGGGGTTTGACCCATCACATGACTGTGCGTTCAGTGGCGGCGAATTATAGGGGAGCAGGCCAGGACGGTACAGGTTTGCGCCAATGGGTCTGGTAAACTGCCTGCACTTTCACCCTGCGAGTGCTTTTCGTGTCGATCTCTTTTTCCTGCCGGCATGGCCTGCAATGATCCATGCTCCCAACGCCGTAGCCCGTCTGCGCGACCAGCGCGAAGAGGAAGGCATCAAGCCGATCCAGGCCCGTGGCTGGCGGGCAACCCGCTGCCGCGCGTGCCGCGTGATCGAGAGTCACTGCCTGTGCGCCTGGCGCCCGCAGGTCGAGACCCGCTCCGGGGTGTGCCTGATCATGACCGGCAAGGAAGTGTTCAAACCCAGCAACACCGGCTGGCTGATCGCCGATGTGGTGCGCGACAACCATGCTTTCATCTGGTCGCGAACCGAGGTGGATCAACAGTTGCTGGCGTTGCTGTCCGACCCGCAATGGCAGCCTTATCTGGTGTTCCCGGGTGAATATGTCGCGCCTGAGCGTGTCACTCACAGCGTGGCGGTCGATCAGGCCCGGCGGCCGCTGTTCATTTTGCTGGACGCGACCTGGACTGAAGCCCGGAAGATTTTCCGCAAAAGTCCCTATTTCGACTCGCTTCCGATCCTTAGCCTGTTGCCCGAGAAGCTCTCCCGCTACCAACTGCGCCGCTCCACCCGTAGCGAACATTTGTGCACAGCGGAAGTCGCAGCGTTGTGTCTCGATCTGGCAGGTGATGTAGAGGCCGCGTCGGCACTCAACGCTTATTTCGATGTGTTCAGCCAACATTACCTCGATGCCAAGCGTCAGCTGGAAATGAATGTTTCGACCCCGGCGCACACCGAGTTGATGGCCTACGTTCAGCCAGCAGTGGTATTGATGGATTGATTGTCGCCGATGCTGCAATAAAGTGTGCCAGCCATGTTGCTTGACCACCCCGGTTTCGCTGGGCATGCTTGGCGCCGATTAGGGTGCGGCCAGAGTTTGAAACGCCGTTTTTTGCGTTGAACGTGCCCTGTTGGTGCGGCTCCTTGGCTGTTACCTTGAGTTGTTTTGGCGATACCCGAATGCATCGGGCATCCCATGAAAAACAGGATCATTTGAAAAATGGCCACATACGAAATCCTGATTGCCGATGACCATCCGCTTTTTCGTTCCGCCCTGCATCAAGCGCTGACCCTGGGCCTGGGCCCGGATGTGCGCCTGGTGGAAGTGGCGAGCATTGCCGAGCTGGAGTCCCGCCTGACCGAAAAGGCTGACTGGGACCTGGTGCTGCTGGATCTGAACATGCCGGGTGCATACGGTTTTTCCGGGTTGGTGCTGCTGCGCGGCCAGTACCCGCAAATTCCTGTCGTCATGGTCTCGGCCCAGGAAGAAGCGACGATCATGGTGAAATCCCGCGAATTTGGTGCAAGCGGTTTCATACCCAAGTCCAGCGACCTGAGTGTTATCCAGAAAGCCGTGCGTGCGGTACTCGATGGCGATGTATTCTGGCCGCCGCAGGCATTCGAAGCCGTCAGCGTTTCCGATGAAGCCAAGGCAGCCAGTGAAGGTCTTGCCAGCTTGACGCCACAACAGTTCCGGGTGCTGACCATGGTCTGCGAAGGGTTGTTGAACAAGCAGATTGCCTACGAACTGAGTGTGTCCGAAGCGACCATCAAGGCCCACGTCACCGCGATTTTTCGTAAGCTGAATGTGCGCACTCGCACCCAGGCGGCACTGCTGCTGCAACAACTTGAGTCAATTTCAAGCCATTAAGCGCTGGCATCTTCACGCTTTTTTGACTTTGGTTAATCTAGCTTTCTCACTCCTTTTTTTGGTCAGTTCCTACTCTATGTCACCTTTCAAAGGCCAGACCGGCCTGAAACGTATTCTCAATGCTTCCGGCTACTCGCTGGACGGCCTGCGCGCAGCCTTCACCGGCGAAGCAGCTTTTCGGCAACTGGTGTTGCTCAATGTCATCCTGATCCCGCTGTCGTTCTTCTTGAACGTGAGTCGTGTCGAGCAGGCGTTGTTGATTGCGGTATGCCTGCTGGCGCTGATCGTCGAGTTGCTCAATTCGGCCGTGGAAGCGGCGATCGACCGCATTTCCCTGGAATTGCACCCGTTGTCGAAAAACGCCAAGGACATGGGCAGCGCCGCGCAATTTGTGGCCTTGACCATGATCGCGCTGGTCTGGGCGGTGATTCTGCTTTAAGCGATCGCTGGCAAGACGATCTCGTCGCTGCGCTGCACCCCGGCGGTGAATGCGCGGCACAGGTCGAGAAACTCGCGCATCGCCGAGGTCTGGTACTTCTGCTTGTGCCAGATGAAATAGAACTGTCGCGCCAGGTCCAGGTCCGGTGTCTCCACCGCAACCAGGCTGCCGCGACGGAACGCATCGCGCAGCGCCAGCCGCGAGATGCAGCCGATTCCCAGGCCGGATTCCACGGCACGCTTGATGGCTTCGGTGTGTTCCAGTTCCAAGCGGATGTTCAGCGCGCTACGGTGATGACGCATGGCCTGGTCGAAGGTCAGGCGCGTGCCTGAGCCTTGTTCTCGCAAGATCCAGGCTTCGTGGCTCAGCTCCTCCATGCTCGCGGTGCCGCGTTTGGCCAGCGGGTGTTGTGGCGCGCAGAAAACCACCAGTTCATCTTCGACCCAACTTTGCACTTCGATGTCCGGGTGGCTGCAATCGCCTTCGATCAGACCCAGGTCAATTTCGTAGTGGGCAACCTGTTGCACAATGTTGGCGGTGTTCTGCACGTGCAGCTTCACCTGGCTTTCCGGATGGCGCTGCATGAAACCGCCGATCAACAGGGTGGCGAGATAGTTGCCAATGGTCAGGGTGGCGCCCACCGCCAATGAGCCGAAACCGGATTTGCCATTGAGCAGGTCTTCGATCTCCTTGGCCTGGTCAAGCAGGGCGACCGCCTGGGGCAGCAGTTGTTTACCCAGGGCGTTGAGGCTCAGCCGTTTGCCGGCGCGATCGAACAGCTGGCAGCTGCACTGGCGTTCCAGCTCGGTAATCGATGTGCTCGCCGCCGACTGCGAGAGGTTGAGCAGGCCCGCAGCACGGGAGACGCTTTCCTGCTGGGCGACGGCGACGAACACTTGAAGTTGACGGAGAGTAAATCGCATATCGATATAACCGATAACCCTTATCTTAATAATCCAGTTAACAGATATTGTCGGCGCTATTAGAATGCGATGCAATTGCGCACCGCCGGTCTCTTCCTGAAAGAGCAAGCGCAGACCCAATCTCCAGGAGTCCCCGTACATGAGCAACATGAACCACGAGCGTGTCCTCAGTGTTCATCACTGGAACGACACTCTGTTCAGCTTCAAGTGCACCCGTGATCCGGGCCTGCGCTTCGAGAACGGTCAGTTCGTGATGATCGGCCTGCAACAGCCCAATGGCCGCCCGCTTATGCGCGCTTATTCGATTGCCAGCCCGAACTGGGAAGAGCATCTCGAGTTCTTCAGCATCAAGGTACCTGACGGTCCGCTGACTTCCCAGTTGCAGCACCTGAAGGAAGGCGACGAGATCATCATCAGCAAGAAGCCTACCGGCACGCTGGTGCTGGATGACTTGAAGCCTGGCAAACATTTGTACCTGCTCAGCACAGGTACCGGTCTGGCGCCGTTCATGAGCGTCATCCAGGACCCGGAAACCTACGAGCGTTTCGAAAAAGTGATCCTGTGCCACGGCGTGCGTTACGTCAACGAAGTCGCCTACCGCGAGTTCATCACCGAGCACCTGCCGCAGAACGAGTTCTTCGGCGACGCGTTGCGTGACAAGTTGATCTACTACCCGACCGTGACCCGCGAGCCGTTCGAGAACGAAGGTCGCCTGACCGACCTGATGCGCAGCGGCAAGCTGTTCAGCGATATCGGCCTGCCACCGATCAACCCGCAGGACGACCGCGCCATGCTGTGCGGCAGCCCGAGCATGCTCGACGAGACCAGCGAAGTGTTGAACAGCTTCGGCCTGAAGGTTTCGCCGCGGATGCGCGAGCCGGGTGATTACCTGATCGAGCGTGCGTTCGTCGAGAAATAAGCACCGGCAACTGCTTTTGTTTTACCTGTGGGAGCGAGCCTGCTCGCGATGGGGGAGTGTCAGTCGACATCAATGTTGGCTGTCACACCGCAATCGCGAGCAGGCTCGCTCCCACAGTTGTTTCCGGCGTTCAGGCTTTCGCGGGAATGACTTCAAGCACCCGGATCAGCTCCGGGCTCGGATAATGCCAGCGCACATCCACATCCCAGAATTGCGCACCATATTCCCGTTCCGGCGCAGGCGTCTGGTACGCCGGACGCGGATCTTGCGCCAGGCATTGCTCGATCAGTTCAACCAAGGGCTCTGCAAGGCGCTGAGCATGCCCTTGAGCCTGTTGCAGGGCTGCATCCGTCCACTGCACGGGAATGAGTTGCGGCGCGGCGCTGGCAATGCTGTTGGTGGCTGTGGCGATGATGTCTGCGTAGGGCACGTAGGGTTTGATATCGAGGATCGGCGTGCCGTCCAGCAGATCGATCCCGGATATCCACAGGCGATCAGCTTCGACCTTGTCCAGTTTGACCACGGACTGGCCAATGCCATTGGGCCGGTGGGTGGCGCGCGTGGCGAACACGCCCATGGATTTGTTTCCGCCCAGGCGCGGAGGGCGGACTTTGAGCCGTGGCTTTTCCTCCAGGGCCTGATGGAACAGGAACAGCAGCCACACGTGGGTGACCTGCTCCAGGCCCTGCACCGCGTCCCCTTGATCGAACGGTGCCACCAGTTCCAGTACGCCGCGGGCAGCCGGGGCCAGTTGCGGCTGGCGTGGAATGGCGAACTTCTCCTTGAAGCAGGAGCGCACGAAGCCGATGGGGGAAACGCTGTAGGTCATGGTTTGGGGTCGAGGCAGAATAAAGGCGCGCATGATAACCCGTTCGACCAGATTCAGTTGTGCCTGTGCCGGCCCCTTCGCGAGCAAGCCCGCACATTTGATAGGGTACACAGGAGATCAGTGTGGGCTTGCTCGCGAAGGTCGTAACGCCGATTTCAGAGGCTAAACCCACCGTCCAGCGGAATGATGTTTCCGGTCATGTAGGCCCCAGCCGTACTCGCAAGACTGATGGCCAAAGCCGCCATCTCTTCCTCGCGGCCCCAACGCTTCATCGGGATCGCCGCGGTGTCCTGCGCCAATGCCTGCTCATCATGGCCGATATGCTGGGTCATCTTGCTCGGAAAGCGCCCCGGGGCGATCACATTGACGTTGATGTGCTGGCTCACCAGTTCCCGCGCCAGAATCCGCGACAGTTGGTGCAAGGCCGCTTTGCTCGGCCCGTAGGCATACGCTTGTTCGCCGAAGGATGAAATCCCGGCGACTGAACCGATATTGATGATCCGTGCCGGATTCGCAGGCGAACCGGCCTTGCGTAGCAGCGGCAGAAATTGCTGGATACAGTTGAATACTGACGTCACATTCAGTTGCATGACCTTCTCCCAGCCCTTGATCGGGTAGCTTTCCAATGGTGCCCCCCACGTGGTGCCAGCGTTGTTCACCAGGATATCGAGGTGGGTCATCTGCTCGCCCAGTCGCGTGGCCAGCTGCTGCACGCCTTCTTCAGTGGCCAGGTTGGCGGCCACCGCGTGACAGCGCCCGAGCGCACCGAGCTCATCGGCGGTTTGCCGACAGGCTTCGACATCGCGGGCACAGACGTAGACGGTGGCGCCAGCCTCGACATAGGCCTTGGCGATCATTTTGCCGATACCACGGGTGCCGCCGGTCACCAGTGCGGTGCGGCCTTGCAGGGAGAAGTAGGGATGCATGGCGAGTCCTGAGGGCTGAAGGTCATTACACCCTAGTCGTCAGTCGCAGGAAGCGGAGCCATTATTTTTGCGCGGAATGGGGGGCCATACGGCCCGGCCTGGACCTGCGCGTTTGCGGGTCAAGGCCGGCGGGTGTTTATTGCGGGCGCACGCGCAGGGTCAGGCCCTTGAGGAAGTTGCGCAGCAGCTGGTCACCGCACGGGCGGTAGTTGGTGTGGCCGAACTTGCGGAACAGTGCGCTCAGCTCAGGCTTGGACACCGGGAACTCGGCGGCCTTGAGGATCGCGTGCATGTCGTCTTCTTTCAGCTCGAAGGCCACGCGCAGCTTTTTCAGGATGATGTTGTTGGTCACCGGTACTTCGATGGGCTGCGGTGGACGGCTTTCGTCCTTGCCGCGCTTGAAGATCACCAGGCCGTCGAGGAAATGCGCCATGACTTCGTCCGGGCAGCGTACGAAACCTTCCTCGTCTTCCTCTTTCTTGTCGAGGTAGGTCAGCAGGTCGGCCAAGGTCACGTCCATGCCGCCGAGCTTGATGATCTCGATGACTTTCTTGTCGCTGATGTCGAGCATGTAGCGCACGCTGCGCAGTACGTCGTTATGAATCATGGTGTGCAATCCTGATATTCAGCAGTGGGCGCCGTACAAGCCGCGGCGCCAGAATGTGTGGCGGCGTGAAGAGCCTTAGAACTTCTCTTTGCCGGACAGGTAGCGCCATTGCCCCAATGGCACCTTGCCGATGGACACGCCGCCGATACGGATGCGACGGATGCCCACGACCTTCAGGCCGACGGCCTGGCAGAACAGGGCGATCACGCCCGGTTGCGGGTTCTTCATGGCGAAGCGCAGGCGGTTTTCGTTCTGCCAGCTGGCCTTGACCGGCGGCAGTTCCTTGCCCTTGTAGGTCAGGCCGTGTTGCAGGCGATTGAGGCCATGCTCAACCATGTCGCCTTCAACCTCGACCACATATTCCTGCTCGATCTTGCTGGAGTCGGCGGTGAGCTTGCGCAGGATCTTCCAGTCCTGGGTGAACACCAGCAAACCGCTGGCATTGGCCTGCAGGTCGGTGCTGGCGGTCAGGCGCTGGAAGTGGCCCTTGAGCGGGCGTTTGCCGTAGCGGTGCTCTTCGCTCAGGGTCTCGGCGCTTATGGTCGCCATGGCGCTCTGCGCGTCCATGCCCGCAGGCACGTTGAGCAGGATGGTCACCGGCTCCGGCGCGGTGGCCTTGGCGTCCTTGTCGAGCTCGACTTTCTGGGTGCCGACCTTGAACTGCGGCTCGTCGACGACTTCACCATCAACGGTGACCCAGCCGCCCTCGATGAACAGCTCAGCCTCCCGACGGGAACAGCCGACGAGTTCGATGAGGCGTTTGGAGAGTCGAATCGGGTCATTCATGACAGGGCCGTAACAAAAAAGGGGTGGGCATTGTACCTGCGTGGCGCCGGTTAAGCCCGGTTCCATTTGTGTCATGCGGCTTTTTGTAGGAGCTGGCTTGCCAGCGATGGAATCAAGAGCGCCGCGTTTATCCTGAAAGTACGCGTTATCGTTAACGACCATCGCCAGCAAGCCGGCTCCTACAGGTGTGTGGTGTGTCAGCCGTTGCGTGTGAGTTGTTGAGCCTGCCGCAAACGCATATGCAACAACGGGTACGGCTGTCCCATGCCATCGACCTCCGACCGGCCGATCACCTCAAACCCCTGCTTGAAGTAAAACCCCAGGGCTTGCGGGTTCTGTTCGTTGACGTCCAGTTCATCGGCGTTGAGGTTTTCCAGGGCATAACGCAGCAACCGTTTGCCAAGGCCCTGTCCGCGATACGCCGGGTCGATGAAGAGCATTTCGATCTTGCCCGCCGCGACACCGGCGAACCCGGTGATTCGCTGCTGCGGGTCTTTGGTGCAGATCAGCATCACCGCGTCGAGGTAGCGATTCAGCACCAGGTTCTTCAACAGTTCGATGTAGCTGTCCGGCAGAAAATCATGGGTGGCGCGGACCGAGGCCTCCCAGACCCGGGTCAATTCCTCGTAGTCGCTTTGTTTCGGTGTGTGAATGACCGAATGTTGGCGCATGCCAGCCTGCCCCTTAAGTTATTGGAGATGAGAATCCGTTCCTCTCCAAACGATAGCCGTAAAAAAGCCCCGCATCTCGTCAAGGGAGCAGGGCTTTTCGTATTTTTTGCGTTTAGATCTGTTCAGCCCACAGGTCGTATTCGTCGGCGTCGGTCACTTTGCACCAGACCTTGTCGCCTGGCTTCAGGTTGCTGCCATTGTCGATGAACACGTTGCCGTCGATTTCCGGGGCATCGAAGAAGCAGCGGCCGACCGCGCCTTGCTCGTCGACTTCATCGACCAGCACTTCGATTTCACGGCCGATGCGCATTTGCAGGCGCGCCGAGCTGATGGCCTGCTGGTGCGCCATGAAGCGCTCCCAACGGTCCTGCTTGACGTCGTCCGGGACGATTTCCAGGTCCAGGTCGTTGGCCGGTGCGCCTTCAACCGGCGAGTACTGGAAGCAGCCGACGCGGTCGAGCTGGGCTTCGGTCAGCCAGTTCAGCAGGTACTGGAAGTCTTCTTCGGTTTCGCCAGGGAAGCCGACGATGAAGGTCGAACGGATGATCAGGTCCGGGCAGATTTCGCGCCAGTTCTTGATTCGCGCCAAGGTCTTGTCTTCGAACGCCGGGCGTTTCATCGACTTGAGCACTTTCGGGCTGGCGTGCTGGAACGGGATGTCCAGGTAAGGCAGGATCTTGCCGGCGGCCATCAGCGGGATCAGCTCGTCGACGTGCGGGTACGGGTAGACGTAGTGCAGGCGCACCCAGACACCGAGGGTGCTCAGGGCTTCGCAGAGTTCGGTCATGCGGGTTTTCACCGGCGCGCCGTTCCAGAAGCCGGTGCGGTATTTCACGTCGACACCGTAGGCGCTGGTGTCCTGGGAGATCACCAGCAGTTCCTTGACGCCGGACTTGACCAGGCGCTGGGCCTCGTCGAGCACGTCACCGACCGGGCGGCTGACCAGCTTGCCGCGCATCGACGGGATGATGCAGAAGCTGCAGCTGTGGTTGCAGCCTTCGGAAATCTTCAGGTAGGCGTAGTGGCGCGGGGTCAGCTTGATCCCTTGTGGCGGCACCAGGTCGATCAGCGGGTTGTGGTCCTGGCGCGGCGGCACGACTTCGTGCACGGCGTTGACCACTTGCTCGTACTGCTGCGGGCCGGTCACGGCCAGCACGCTCGGATGCACGTTGCGGATGTTGCCTTCTTCGACACCCATGCAGCCGGTGACGATGACCTTGCCGTTTTCCTTGATGGCTTCGCCGATCACTTCCAGGGACTCGGCCTTTGCCGAATCGATGAAGCCGCAGGTGTTGACCACCACGACATCGGCGTCCTGATAGGTGGACACCACGTCATAGCCTTCCATGCGCAGCTGGGTCAGGATGCGCTCGGAGTCGACCAGTGCTTTCGGGCAACCCAGTGATACGAAGCCAACCTTTGGATTGGCCGGCGCAGGAGTGGTGGACATGTCTAACCTCGGTGTTTTGTGACGCCGCTTGCCGGGTTGGGCAAAACCGACGGACGGGCGCTTGAACTGCGCCTCTGATCAAAAAGTGCGCAATTCTAGCGATGAGACGTTCACTTGACCAGCTTTATGCAGGGAAATACGACGAGTGCTGCGCTATGCTTCGCGCCGTTGGGCTTTACCGATTTTTTACAGTCAACGAAACGTCTGTAACAGCAAGTAAAACAGCGCATGCTGCATGACAAAGCATAGTGCTTCTTCATAGAAGCCCAGGTCTGGGTAGTAGGAGTGGTGGATGGGTCAGGCAAGTAGTCAGGCTGAGGGTGCCGGTCATTCGGCGGCCAAGCCTATTGGCATGCTGGTCGCGGCGGTCGGGGTGGTTTATGGCGATATCGGCACGAGCCCGTTGTATACCCTCAAGGAAGTCTTCTCGGGAGGGTATGGCGTACCGGTCAACCATGACGGCGTGCTGGGGATTCTGGCACTGATCTTCTGGTCGCTGATCTGGGTGGTTTCGATCAAGTACATGATGTTTGTCCTGCGCGCCGACAACCAGGGTGAAGGCGGGATCATGGCCCTGACCGCGCTGGCCCGTCGGGCGGCGGCAGGGCACGCGAAATTGCGCACGCTGCTGGTGGTCTGCGGACTGATCGGTGCGGCGCTGTTCTACGGCGACAGCATGATCACCCCGGCGATTTCCGTACTGTCGGCCATTGAAGGCCTGGGGCTGGCGTTCGATGGCATCGACCACTGGGTAGTGCCGCTGTCGCTGATCGTGCTGGTGGCGTTGTTCCTGATCCAGCGCCACGGCACCGCGCGCATCGGCATCCTGTTCGGGCCGATCATGGTCACCTGGTTTGTGGTGCTGGGGGCATTGGGTGTCCATGGGATCATCCAGCACCCCGAAGTGTTGCAGGCGATGAACCCGGCATGGGGTGTGCGTTTTTTCGTCGTGCACCCGGGCATGGGCGTGGCGATCCTGGGCGCGGTGGTGCTGGCTCTGACCGGTGCCGAAGCGCTGTATGCCGACATGGGCCACTTCGGCCGCAAGCCGATCGCCCGTGCCTGGTTCATCCTGGTGCTGCCGGCGCTGGTGCTTAATTACTTCGGCCAGGGGGCGCTGCTGCTGGGCGATCCGGAAGCCGCGCGCAACCCGTTCTATCTGCTGGCACCGAGCTGGGCATTGATTCCGCTGGTCGGTCTGTCGACCCTGGCCACCGTGATCGCTTCCCAGGCGGTGATTTCCGGGGCGTTCTCCCTGACCCGCCAGGCGATCCAACTCGGGTACATTCCGCGCATGCACATCCAGCACACTTCCAGTGCCGAACAAGGCCAGATCTACATCGGCGCGGTGAACTGGGCGTTGATGGTCGGCGTGGTGCTCCTGGTGCTGGGTTTCGAATCCTCCGGTGCCCTGGCCTCGGCCTACGGCGTGGCGGTGACCGGGACCATGTTGATGACCAGTATCCTGGTGTCGGCGGTGATACTGCTGCTGTGGAAGTGGCCGCCGGTGCTGGCGGTGCCGGTCCTGCTGGGTTTCCTGCTTGTGGACGGCGTGTACTTCGCCGCCAACGTGCCGAAGATCGTACAAGGCGGGGCGTTCCCGGTGATCGCCGGTCTCGCGCTGTTCGTGTTGATGACCACCTGGAAACGCGGCAAGCAGTTGCTGGTGGAGCGGATCGACGAGGGTGGCCTGCCGCTGGAGATTTTCATCAGCAGTATCGCTGTGCAGCCGCCGCACCGCGTGCAGGGCACGGCGGTGTTCCTCACTGCACGCCCGGACGCCGTGCCCCACGCGCTGTTGCACAACCTGCTGCATAACCAGGTGCTGCATGAGCAGGTGGTGCTGCTGACGGTGGTCTACGAAGACATCCCGCGCGTGCCGGCGAGCCGACGCTTCGAGGTCGAATCCTATGGCGAAGGCTTCTTCCGGGTGATCCTGCATTTCGGATTCACCGACGAGCCGGACGTACCGAAGGCGCTGAAACTGTGTCATCTCGATGAATTGGACTTCAGCCCGATGCGCACCACGTACTTCCTCAGCCGCGAGACGGTCATCGCCTCCAAGCTCGAAGGCATGGCCCGCTGGCGCGAAGGGTTGTTCGCGTTCATGTTGCAGAACGCCAATGGCAATTTGCGTTTCTTCAATTTGCCGTTGAACCGGGTGATTGAGTTGGGGACGCAGGTGGAGATGTAGGCCCAGCAAAAAGCCCCCGTTGCCTTGCGGCAGCGGGGGCTTTTTTGTGCGGCTCAGATCATTCCTGAGCCTCTGTTTCCTGCGCTTGCCGCTTCTCGATCACACCCACCAAGCGCTGTGCCAGGGCTGGGTAGTTTTCGTCGAAGTGGTGGCCGCCGGGCAATTTGATGACTTCGCCCACGGCGCTCTTGTCGGTGCAGCCGCTTTCGTCGACCTCTTCTTCACCGTAGATGCACACCACTTTCGCGGCGGGCAGCTTGGCCATTTCCGGGCCGGTGGCGGCTTCCTTGCCAGCGTTGCCGAGCCAGCCCTCGACTTCGATTTCGAAGCTGCCGGTGCGGGCGAAGGCCAACAGGATAATGGCGTCGACGCGCTGCTGTTCGGACTCTGCCAGGCGGTTGTAGATCGCCGGCAGCACATCGGCACCGAACGAGTAACCGGTCAGGATGAAGCGCTTGGTGCCCCATTTCTGCCGGTAGTGCTGCATCAGTTCGGCGAGGTCCAGTGCGCTTTGCTCGGGGCTCTTGTGCTGCCAGTAGTAGCGCAGGGTGTCGATGCCGACTACGGGATAGCCGATCTTGGCCATTTCGCCCGCCACGTCGCGGTCGAGGTCGCGCCAGCCGCCATCACCCGACAGGAACAGGGTCACCGTATCCTTGGCCTGGCCGGCAGGCACTTCGACCACGGGAATCTGCAAGCCACCGGCGTCCTTGTCGCCACCGACCAGCAATTTGCGCAGTTCGTTGTTCAGCACCTGCGGCAGGTTGATGTCGTAGTCGCTGATGCTGGTTTCGGCGTTGGGCTGGTCGCGCACGAAGCCGGCGCTGGTGTCGTCCGGGTTGTCGTTCCACGCCACCAGCCAGTGGCCATGGCCAGCGCTTTTCGGCAGCAGATGGGTACAGCCGGGTTTTTCCAGGGCCAGGTCCACCGACACGGCCTGGGCCTTGTCGTTTTTCTGCTCGGCCAACCAGCGCCAGGCCAGCACCGCGCCCGGGCCGATACCGCTGACCAGTGTGGCCGGGCCTTTCAGTTCCCGCAGGCCGCTCTGCAGTGCACGGCTTTGCAGCAGGCAGTCCTTGGGCAGGATCACCTGGACAATCTGCGCCGAGCCACTGCGGCTCAAGGTCAGCAATTGTTTGTCGCTGAGTTTCTGGTCTTCGTTGACCGCCACCAGCACCTGGGCCTTTGGCGTGGTGCCTGGGATAACCCGGGTCATCGCCGTGCCATCGGTGGGGGTCAATTGTTCAAGGGTCGGTTCAGGTGCCGGGCGTTTGAGGTACCAGTACCCGCCACCGAGAATCAGGGCCACCACTACCAGGGTGCCCAGTACATAGCGCAGGGAGCGTTGAATCATCAGCGTTTCACCAATCCAGTCAAGCCGCCCGCGATCAGGGCGGCAGTGTCGGCCAAGGCAACCAGCGGATCGAGTCCGGCGGGCACGGCCATATAACGGGGTTCCCAGTCAGGCTGGAACTTGTCTTTGAAGCGGCGCAAGCCTTGGAAGTTGTAGAGCTGCTCACCACGGCGGAATACCATCGAGCCCAGGCGCTGGGTCAGCGGTGCACCGCGCCGGGGTTGCAACCCCGACAACGGCACCATGCCCAGGCTGAAGCGCGCGTATCCGTGACTCTTATAGTGTTGGATCAGGCCGACCATCATGAACTCCATGGTCAGCTTGGGGGCGTCCGGGTGCGCACGCATCAGGTCGAGGCTGGCCAGGTCATGGCCGTAGGTCTCGAGCAGGTTGGCGAACGCCACCGGGCGTCCTTCGAAACGGATCACTGCAATGCGGAAGTGCTTGAGGTAGTCGTCGCTGAAGCGGCCGAGGGAGAAGCCTTTCTCGCGCACGTTCTTGCCGGTCAGCCAGGCATCGGAGATTACCTTGAGCTCATCCATTGGCGCCTGGCCTGGCTCATGGATTTCCAACGACAAACCATCGCGGGTGCCACGGTTCCAGGTGTAGCGCAGGTCCTTCATCTCCTTGCCCTTGGCCTCGAGGTCAAAGCGCACGAGATCGACCCTGGCTTCTTCGCCCAGCTTGATCGCGGTCAGGCCGATGTCCATGTAGTACGGCAGGTTCTCCGCGCGCACCTGATAGAACACGGGGCGGGCGTGATGGATGTCGCACAGGTCGCGGAACTGCCAGATCATTTCCGCCCGTTGCTGGCCCGGACCGATCGGGTCATACAGGGCCACGAGGCTGCGGCCGCGACGGGCGTACATCAGGAACGCCTCGTCGTTGGGGTGGAACAGCAGCGCCTTGTCGCCGGTCAGGGCCAGGCCGCCATCCGGTTGGGCGGACGCCATGAGGATCTTGCTGGCGCGCGCAAGCTCATCGGGTGTCGGCAGGTGAATCACCGGGCGTGCGGTGCGCAGCAACCAGGTCAGGGACACCACCACCAGCAGGACCGCCGCGCCGAGCAGCGAGCGCAAGCCACGGGGGGCATCGGCATCGAGGGTGAACTGCCACCAGAGTTGGTGGCTGTACGGAACGTCCTGGTAAGCGAACAGCAGCAGCCACATCGAGGCGCCGAGTACGCATACGCTGGCCACCAGGTACAGGGGCGAGAACGGCAGTTCGGTCAGGCGGCTGGGGCGATAGAACGAGCGGCGGAAAACTCCCAGCAGGCTCGCCGTCAGCACCATCAGCGTGGCTTCCTCCCAGTCGAACCCTTTGAGCAGGGAGAGCAGGGCGCCGACCAGCAGCAAAATGGTGGTCAGCATCCACGCCGCCGACAGTCGACGACGCAGGCCCTGGGCCAACAACAGGCACAACACGCCGATCAGGCTGGCGCCAAAGTGCGAGGCGTCGACCAGGCGGTGCGGGATCAGGAAGCCGATATGTTCAAGGCGCGTATCGATTTCCGGGGTCGCGCCGGAGAACAACAAGACAACGCCGGACAGAAACACCAGTACCGCCAGGATAGGCGCGGCCAGGCCGGAGGCGGCGCGCAGGGTCTGGCGCGTCTGGAACAGGCGCTGGCCTTCGCTGATCAGCAGGAACAGGCAGGCCACCAGCATCGGCAGCACCACATAGATCAAGCGATAGAGCAGCAGGGCGGCGGCCAGTGGTGCAGCGCCGAGTGTGTCGGAGAAGGCCGCGAGCAGGATCGCTTCGAACACGCCGACCCCGCCCGGTACATGGCTGAGCACGCCGGCGGCCAGGGCCAGCAGGTAAACCAGAAGAAACGCGCCGAACGGCGGCGCTTCCGGCAACAACAGATAGAGCACGGTGGCGGCGGCGGCCACGTCCAGCGCGGTAATGATCAACTGCAGGAAGGTCAGGCGGCGCCCAGGCAAGCGCAAGGTGCGGCGGCCGATCTTGACCAGCAGGTTGTCGGCGTAAGGTTGTTCCGGCAGGCGACGGCGGTAGATGCCGATGGCCAGTACTGTGAACAGCAACAACACAGCCGTCGCCAGGGTGCCCAGCAAGGCTTGCGAAAGCCCCAGGGCGGCGGATGCGTCTGGCAGGTCGCTGAGGGTCGCCAGCGCGGCGAGCGGGGGCAGCGCGCAGCCGAGCGAGAGGCTGGCGAACAGCGTCATGCGCGCGACTTCAGTGGCCCCCAGGCCATGGCGTGCATAAAGGCGGTAGCGAACCGAGCCGCCGGACAGCATTGAAAGACCAATGGCGTTGCCGATGGCAAAAGCGGTGAAACCGCCCAGCGCCAGGGTTCGTGGTGCCAGGCTTACGCCGGCATAGCGGCTGGCCGACCATTCGTAACCCAGCAATATGATGAAACCCGCGACGGTAGCGCCCAGCGCGCCCAGCAGTGCCGGTTGCGGAACCTCGAGGATCGAGTCGTGCAACGCGTCCAGGTCGAGTTCGCTCAACAAGTGACGACAGGCAATCAGCGCGATGGTGAACAACAACAGGGTGACCGCCAGGCCGATGGGTTGGCGGTACTTGCTGATTCGATCAAGCAAGCGCAGGCGTTGCGCCTTGATCGGTTGTGTCGCTGTGACGGTGTCTTGTGGGTCAGACGAGTTGGCGCGCATCAATCACCTCTTGGATTGTGCGCGACAGGATGGGGGTATCCAGCCAAGTTACCAATCCCTGTAGAAAAAAATAATCACAAATATTAACGCCTGGCACCGAGTCCCGGTAACAGTTCGTCGACAGTCGTAGAGGGCTCAGCTTGCGATTGAGCATAGTCGGCACTCAGCGAATCGGTGACCCGGACGGCTCACTGCACAGTGACAGATCATTGTTGCGAAAGGACTTTTTCAACAGATACAAAAAAGGCCACTCTTTCGAGTAGCCTTTTTTGATGTTTGGTTGCGGGAGCCGGATTTGAACCGACGACCTTCGGGTTATGAGCCCGACGAGCTACCAGACTGCTCCATCCCGCGTCTGTGTGGCGGCATTCTATAGAGAATCGCCGGGGTGTCAACCGTTAATCCCCAATTGGGTCAAATAAGTCTGAGAAACTGCAAAACAGGGGGAGGAGGTGAGATAAGTTTCGCAATCACAAGGATTTCTCACGACCGCGCGCTTGAGGTAGGCGCGAGGGTTGGGCAGGCCGACGACAAAACTGACACGCACAAAAAAGGCCACTCTTTCGAGTAGCCTTTTTTGATGTTTGGTTGCGGGAGCCGGATTTGAACCGACGACCTTCGGGTTATGAGCCCGACGAGCTACCAGACTGCTCCATCCCGCGTCTGTGTTGGCAATTCTATAGAAATACGCGGGTGTGTCAACCTGCTATTTTGACAAAACCTGTTCCTGTTCAATCGCTTAGCTGCAAATTTCGGCGCCTGGCAGGCCTGAGAGGCAGGCATGGCAAGGGCTGTGGCTCTATTGGCATGAACTTCTCGATTGAGAAAATAAATTTCTCGGAGTTACCTGTGAGTGAAAAAGAAGCCTGCGGGTACTGGTGCTATATACAGTTGTCAGTGAGATACTGTTTTTCCTACATCGCGTGACGCTATTTCTACATCATGAACACCGCGTTGAAATGACCCAGCGAAAAATCATCCACGTCGATTGTGACTGCTTCTACGCCGCCATCGAGATGCGGGACGACCCGCGCCTGGCTGGAAAACCCCTGGCCGTGGGCGGCTCGGCGGACCGGCGCGGGGTGATTGCCACCTGCAATTATGAAGCCCGGGCCTATGGCGTGCGCTCAGCCATGTCTTCCGGGCATGCATTGAAGCTCTGCCCGGACCTGACGATCGTCAAGCCGCGCATGGAAGCCTATAGAGAAGCGTCCAGGGAAATTCACACGATCTTTCGCGATTACACCGAGCTCATCGAGCCGCTTTCCCTGGATGAGGCCTACCTCGATGTGTCGGACAGTGCGCATTTTGGCGGCAGTGCGACGCGAATTGCCCAGGACATACGCCGGCGCGTCTCCAATCAGTTGCACATCACCGTCTCTGCCGGGGTGGCGCCCAACAAGTTCCTGGCAAAGATTGCCAGCGACTGGAAAAAGCCCAACGGGTTGTTTGTCATTACCCCGGATCAGGTCGAGGCGTTTGTCAGTGGCTTGCCGGTGAGCAAGCTGCACGGGGTCGGTAAAGTCACCGCCGACAGGTTGGGCAAGCTCGGCATCGTCGACTGCTCGCAGCTGCGCGAGTGGAACAAGTTGGCGCTGGTGCGTGAATTCGGCAGTTTTGGCGAGCGACTCTGGAGCTTGGCCCGTGGGATCGATGACCGCCTGGTGCACAACGACAGTCGCCGCCAGTCCATCAGTGTCGAAAATACCTACGACGTCGACTTGCCCGACCTGCGCAGTTGCCTGGACAAGCTGCCGGAACTGCTGGAAACCCTCGCATCGCGCATGTCGCGCATCGACAGCAGTTATCGACCGGGCAAGCCCTTCGTCAAGGTGAAGTTCCACGATTTCACCCAGACCACGCTGGAGCAGGCCGGGGCAGGGCGGGATCTGGGCAGTTATCAGTTATTGCTGACGCAAGCGTTCAACCGGGGTGGCAAACCGGTGCGGTTGCTAGGGGTGGGGGTGAGGCTGGAGGATTTGCGGGGCGGGTTCGAGCAGATGGAGTTGTTTGAGCGTTAAACGTCAAAAGATCGCAGCCTGCGGCAGCTCAGGGAAATGTGAACCCCTGTAGGAGTTGCCGAAGGCTGCGATCTTTTAACAGGCGTCTCAGTTCGGACGGGGATCTGCCGCCACCAGTCGCCCGGCATCCTTGGTCAGGGACTTGAGGAATTCAGTCTGCAACTCCGGATCGTTGCGGGTCAGCTCGATCAGGCTTTGTTCCAGCTCGGTGGCTTCTTCTTCCAGGCCCAACTCCGACAGGCGCTTGACCCGGTGTACCCACTGGCTCACTTCGTCGTCTTCAAGATCGTCGTAAATCAACCCGTGGGCTTCGAGCAACTTGCCGCGCAAGGTGCTGCTGACGGCCAGCGACGAATCGCTGTGCACATCGTCCTTGGCGTCCTGGACGTTGATCTGCAGCTTGCTCAGGTGATTGAGGTCATGTTCGGCGAACGGACTGTCCAACAGGTTCAAGCGCAATACGCCGTTCTTGTCGGTGCTCATCTCGAAGGTTTCCTTGCCGGCCTTGACCTCGACCGGACGCTCGCTCCAGGGCAGGCTCGAGTACTCCGTGCGCTTGTCGAGCTGGACTTCGTCGATGCCGGCCAGGTTCTGCTGGGCGCGTCCATGGGACTGCACGTTCATGAACGGGTTGAGCCCGGCGAAGCCGTAGCTGAACCAGTCCTTGGTCATGCTGTCTGGCAGATTGCCCAGGGCGAACACGTTGGCCACATTGGCGCCGACACCGGCCACCACGGCGACCGCGCCCAGCGGGATCTCGTAGACCTCCCGCCAGGGTTGGTACGGCGTGTAGCGATCGTAATGGCGGGTGACTTCGAACTCGGTGACTTCGAAAGTCTTCTGCTCGTGGATTTTCACCCGGCGTTGCGGCAGCTCAAGCACCTTGGGCTCGCCAACATCGATCTGCAGGCTGTGATCGAGCAGTTTGCGCTCGACACGTTCCTCGTGCTCGCTGCGTTGTGACATGTGATTGGCACAGCCGCTGACCAGCAGGGTGCCGCACAGGGCGGCACCACCGAGGCCTAAGGTGTTTCGCTTGAACATGACGTCTCTATCTGGTTTCAGCGGCGGATACGGGCCTGAAGGAAAGGCAATACGTCGGCGACCGGCAGCGCTTGAGGCTCGGCCTCGGTACGGCTCTTGTATTCCAGGTTGCCTTCGGCAAGGCCGCGGTCGCTGACCACGATCCGGTGAGGAATGCCGATCAGCTCCATGTCCGCGAACTTGATGCCCGGGCTGGTTTTCTTGTCGCGGTCGTCCAGCAGCACTTCGAAGCCGGCGGCAGTCAATTCTGCATACAGCTTGTCGGTGGCTTCGCGAACCAGTTCGGTTTCGTAGCGCAGTGGCACCAGGGCGACCTGGAAAGGCGCCAGGGTGTCGCTCCAGATGATGCCTTTATCGTCGTTGTTCTGCTCGATGGCAGCCGCCACCACGCGGGACACGCCGATGCCGTAGCAGCCCATTTCCAGGGTGACCGGCTTGCCGTTCTCGCCCAGCACTTCGCACTTCATCGCCTTGCTGTACTTGTTGCCCAGCTGGAAGATGTGCCCGACTTCGATGCCGCGCTTGATTTCCAGGGTGCCCTTGCCGTCCGGGCTTGGGTCGCCGCTGACCACGTTGCGCAGGTCGGCCACGGTCGGTACTGGCAGGTCGCGTTCCCAGTTCACGCCGAAGTAGTGCTTGTCGTCGATGTTGGCACCGATGCCGAAGTCGCTCATCAGCTCGACGGAACGGTCGATGATGATTGGCAGCGGCAGGTTCAGCGGGCCCAGGGAGCCGGCGCCGGCGCCAATGGCGTCACGCAGTTCGGCGTCGCTGGCCATGACCAGCGGGCTGGCCACGCCTGGCTGGTTCGCCGCCTTGATTTCATTGAGCTCGTGGTCGCCACGGATGATCAGGGCAATCAGCTTGCCTTCTTCCTCGGCACGCACGATCAGGGTCTTGATGGTCTTCTCGATCGGCAGGTTGAAGCCTTCGACCAGTTGCGCGATGGTCTTGGCGTTCGGAGTGTCGACCAGGCGCAGTTCTTCGGTAGGCGCCGCGCGCAAGGTTTCCCGTGGCACAGCTTCGGCCTTCTCGATGTTCGCCGCGTAGTCGGAACCGTTGCTGAAAACGATATCGTCTTCGCCGGACTCGGCCAGTACGTGGAACTCGTGGGAACCGGCGCCGCCGATGGAGCCGTTGTCGGCTTCTACAGGGCGGAACTTCAGGCCCAGGCGGGTGAACACGTTGCAGTACGCCTGGTGCATGCGGTCGTAGGTGACCTGCAGCGAAGGCTGGTCAGCGTGGAACGAGTAGGCGTCTTTCATGATGAATTCGCGGCCGCGCATCAAACCGAAGCGTGGACGGATCTCATCACGGAATTTGGTCTGGATCTGATACAGGTTGATCGGCAGCTGCTTGTAGCTGCTCAACTCGTTGCGCATCAGGTCGGTGATGACTTCTTCGTGGGTCGGGCCGGCGCAAAAGTCGCGACCGTGACGATCCTTGAAGCGCAGCAATTCAGGGCCGTACTCTTCCCAGCGCCCGGATTCCTGCCACAGCTCAGCCGGTTGAGTGCTCGGCATCAACACTTCGAGCGAGCCGGCGGCGTTCATTTCTTCGCGAACGACGGCTTCGACCTTGCGCATCACTCGCAAGCCCATCGGCAGCCAGGTGTACAGGCCCGAGGCGAGTTTGCGGATCATGCCGGCGCGCAGCATCAGCTGGTGGCTGATCACGACCGCGTCGGAAGGCGTTTCTTTCTGTGTGGCGAGCAAAAATTGACTGGTGCGCATGGTTGGCCGTTATCGATTGCTGATGACGAGAAATGACGGAGCATTGTACGGGCGAGTTCTGCTGGCGTACAGGCGTGCGGTCGGTGCAGTGGCAGGAGGACGGAATTGACTCCGTCCTATGTAGGAATTTTGGGAATGTTTCCTACGATTCTTCCACGACCTGGGTCGGAACTGGCTCAGGCGTTGGTTTCGGACCGGCACGACGGTTCTCCTGGAACCAGTGCAGGGCGATCAGCAACAGCGTCGGAACACCCAGCAGGGCGGTAATCAGGAAGAAGTTGTGATAACCGAATTTCTCCACCATGACCCCCGAATAACCGCCGATCAGGCGCGGCAGCAAGAGCATGATCGAGCTGAGCAAGGCGTATTGGGTGGCGGAGAACTTGAGGTTGGTCAGACTCGACAAGTAGGCGACGAATGCCGAGGTCGCCAGGCCCGAGCTGAAGTTGTCCAGGGAAATGGTCAGGATCAGCATGTTCAGGTTGGCGCCCATGTCGGCGAGCATCAGGAACAATATATTGGTGCCCGCCGAAGCGGCGCCGCCGATGAACAGAATCGGCAGGATGCCAAAGCGCACGATCAGCAGGCCGCCCATGCCGGCACCTACCAGGGTCATGATCAGGCCGAAGATCTTGCTGACGCTGGCGATCTGATCCTTGGTGAACCCCATGTCGATGTAGAACACGTTGGCCATCACGCCCATGACCGTATCGGACATCCGGTAGGTGGCGATCAGTCCCAGCAGCAGCAGCGCTTGCCAGCGATAACGCAGAATGAAATCGTTGACCGGCGTCAACACCGGCGCCAGGCCCCGGCGGCCCATGGCCGACAGGCACAGGGCGGTGAGCGTGGTGTAGAGGATGGCGCGCAGGAACGCGCGGTCCTGGAGCAGCAGGTCGAGCAGGCTCACGCCTTCGAACAGCACGCTGGCGAAGTCGGTGTTGTAGAGCTGGGTAAACATGGCCGGCACGGACACCAGCAGCACGATCAGGACGAACACCGAGGCCAGTTGATGCGCGAAACTGTAGCGCCCGGCCTGCAGTTGCGTGCGCAAAGGCACCGCAGGTTCGCGCATGAACAACGAGGTGAGCAGCGCCGGGACCATCAGGGCGCCGAACAACAGGTAAGTGCCGGCCCATGCCGAATGCTTATAGTTGAAGCCGGTGGAGCCGAAGCCTTCGGCGAAGAACAGAGCGCCGGCCGTGGCCAGCAGTGCGGCGATGCGATAGCCGGACATGTAACTGGCCGCGAGCGCCGCCTGGCGACTGTCTTCAGCGATTTCCAGGCGGTAGGCGTCCACTGCGATGTCTTGCGTCGCCGAGGCGAAGGCGACGACCACCGCGATGGCGATCAGCCAGGACAAATGCTTTTGCGGGTCACAGAAGCCCATCCCGACGAGGCCGAGAATGACCAGCCCTTGCGACAACACCAGCCAGGAACGTCGTCGGCCGAGTTTGCCCAGCAACGGCAGGCGCCATTGGTCGAGCAGGGGCGACCAGACCCATTTGAAGGCATACGCCAGGCCGATCAGGCTCGCGTAACCAATGGTTTCGCGCGCCACACCGGCTTCACGCAACCAGACCGAAAGCGTCGAGAACACCAGCATGTAGGGTAGGCCGGCGGCGAAACCCAGCAGTAACAGTACGAGCGTCGAAGGGCTGGCATAGGCAGCAAGCGCGGCGCGCCAGGTTTTACGGGGCATGGGCTGGAGTCTGCCTCAAGAAATACGAAAACAAAGCGCGCACTCTAACCGCTGTGCTCTACCGGGCGCCACCCATGACGCTGAATATCAACACGATTGTTCTGGATACTGATGCCCTCCATGCGCAATCGCGCGCGCTGTTCGTCCCCGGAGGGGCTGCCTGGGGGCAGGCTCAGGCGCCCGCCGGCACCGAGTACGCGGTGCCAGGGTAATTTGCTGTCGCCGGGCAGTTGGCTCAGTGTCCTGCCGACCCAGCGAGCGGCGCGTCCCAGTCCCGCCAGTTCGGCGAGTTGACCATAACTCACGACCTTGCCTTCGGGTACTTGCGCGAGGGTCAGGTAAAGCGCCGTGCGTCGGATTTGCGCGGGATTGTCGGGTTGTTCGGTCGGCTCGATCACGTTCGCAGTTCCTGAAGTCGTTCGCGGTACCGTCTGTAGGGTAAATGCTGGATCGCCAGTTGAGAAATGAACTCAATAGAAATAGTCGGGTCAGTCCTTGCTAGGGTCTTATTCCTGAGGATAATGCCGATTTTTTTTCGCGAACCTGAGCCTTTTATTTGCTTATGTTGTCCAGAACCTTGCTATGCCTCGCTGTCGTCAGTGCCTCCACCCCCTTGCTCGCAGATACCGTCTGGTTGAAGAACGGTGACAAGCTGAGCGGCAAGATCATTCTCTTCGACGGCGGCAAGTTGCTGGTCCAGACCGAATATGCCGGCGCGGTGCCGATCGACTGGAAACAGGTCAAGACACTGGAAAGCGATCAGGAGCTGCTGGTCAAGCAGGACGCCTACACCGGCGAAAAGGCCAAGTCCCTGCACGCGGCGGAAGATGGCAAGGTCACCCTGGAAAACGGCGAGGCGCCCAAGACCGTTGAGCTGGCGAGTGTCCAGCAAATCCTCAAGCCCAAGCCGGTGGTCGAGGATCTGGTGTGGAAAGGCAATATCGATGCGGCGCTGGATTACCAGCGGGCTGACAAGGACACCGACGATTACGACATCGACTTCAAGACGACGGCGCGCCATGGTCGGTGGCGGCATACCGCAGAAGGCGAGTACAACCGCGAATTCCAGGATGACGTGGTCACGACCGACAATTGGCGGGGAGAGTACTCCCTCGACCGTTTCCTGACGGACAAATGGTTCTGGCAAGGTCGCCTGGTGTACAAGCGTGACAAGGTCGAAGACCTGTCCCGCCAGCGTACCGTCGGTACCGGTCCTGGTTACCAGTTCTGGGATGACGAACTGGGGGCATTCTCCCTGGGCTCGCTGGTCAACCGCACGGATTACCAATTCAGCGATGGCAGCAAGGAGAACTTCTACTCTGTCGCGATGAAGTGGGACTACAACCGCTACCTGATTGGCAAGAAAGTGGAGTTCTTCACCAATGGCGAGGTGGGCAAGCCGCTGTCGGGCGTGGCCGAGTATGCGCTGGATGCCGAGATGGGCCTGCGTTACAAGGTGACGGACTGGGCGTCGCTGAACCTCAAGGCCGAGCGAGACATTATCGACGGGACCGACGATGCCGACCTGGACAAGACCCGTTACACGGCCGGGTTTGGCGTGACCTGGTAAGACGCAAAAAGATCGCAGCCTGCGGCAACTCCTACATGGAGATGCCGAAGGCTGCGATCTTTTTTTGCCCGGCAAAAACATGCGGGCACAAAAAAGCCCCGCTGTTGAGGGCGGGGCTTTTTACTAAAGCGAGTACAAGTTAGATAACTTGAACTTCTTCAGCTTGCATGCCTTTCTGACCGCGGGTAGCGATGAAAGAAACCTGTTGGCCTTCTTTCAGGCTTTTGAAGCCGTCGGATTGGATAGCTTTGAAGTGAACGAACAGGTCGTCACCGGATTGTGGAGTGATGAAGCCGAAGCCTTTTTCATCGTTGAACCACTTAACGGTACCGGTTTGGCGATTAGACATGGTGTAACTCCTTGAACAAAGATAACTGCGACTCAGGAAAAACCCTGGCCGAGACTGAGTGCAAAGAGCAGGAAAAATTCTTGTAGATGGTTGGATCGAAATTCAACATATCGTGTAGAGATTCTCAGTGACACAAGCAGCACAGTGACGCCACCTTAACCCTTTTTCCGGAACGTGCCAATGCTTCTTGCGAAGGTTTCTCTGTTTTAAGGATCGACGGTGTGTCGATTCGTCGCCAACGCAGGTAATTCCTGCATGTCCGGCGAGAATTGCAGCGCGCACTTTGAACCCGGCGGCGCGCCCGGTAAGATGCCGGACAGATTTTTTCCACCTCGCTATTCAGGACACCCGCCATGAGCATCAAATCGGACAAGTGGATTCGCCGCATGGCGCAGGAACACGGCATGATCGACCCTTTCGTCGAGCGCCAGGTGCGTGGCAGCGACGATAGCCGTGTGATTTCCTACGGCGTGTCCAGCTACGGCTACGATGTGCGTTGCACCAATCACTTCAAGGTGTTCACCAACATCAATTCGGCGATCGTAGACCCGAAAAACTTCGATGCGGGCAGCTTCGTCGACATCCACAGCGACGTCTGCATCATTCCACCGAACTCCTTCGCCCTGGCCAGCACCGTCGAATACTTCCGCATCCCGCGTAACGTATTGACCATTTGCCTGGGGAAAAGCACCTACGCACGTTGCGGCATCATCGTCAACGTCACGCCGCTCGAGCCTGAGTGGGAAGGTCACGTGACCCTGGAATTCTCCAACACCACCAATCTGCCGGCGAAAATCTACGCCAACGAAGGTGTGGCGCAGATGCTGTTCCTTGAGTCGGACGAAGAGTGCGAAGTGTCCTACAAGGACCGTGGCGGCAAGTACCAGGGCCAGCGTGGCGTGACCCTGCCGCGCACCTGAGTCAGCCGTCTGACGAAACGTGGGAATTCCTGGGCGAGCGTACACTCTATGCAATGTACTGTTCCGATTCGCGCAAGGCGGGTCGGGCCATCGCCCAGGAGTGCTTTATGAAGATCGACCCACGTATAAGTGCCGAACTGGCAAGGCTTGAGCCCAATCAGGTTGGCGTTTTGGCCTGGTCCTTGTTGGCACACCCGCCAATCAGCATGGCCGGTGGTATACCCGGCCAGCCTGATCCCGATACCCCCAACGAACAACCGACCGAACCTGGTGAACCGACCCTGCCCGACGAACCGCCTCCCGCGCCAGTGGCCTGAGATATTCTCCTGTACCTGTAGGAGCGAGCTTGCTCGCGAAGGTCGTTAACGATTACGCGGGCAACCTGACAATACGCGGTGGCCTTACGTCCATCGCGAGCAAGCTCGCTCCTACAGGGCTACGGGCCATATTTCGTTGTCGCCGATGACAAAAACCCTGCAGTCTTCACCCCGTTCAACCTGATAGCCACCGGTGAACGCGCCGAAGGCCGGCAGCAGGCTGATGTCCTCACCCAGTCTGAAACAGGCCAGCCGCAAGCTCTGCCGACCCCGACCGTGCAACCGATAGACCGGATGCACGTGACCGGCGAGCACATGCCGATGCGGATGCGGCTCGGGTTCGTGCTGCAAGGCGAACGGCCCCAGCAACAAGGGCTCAGGCACCACGCGAATGTTCAACGAGGCCGGCGGATCCCCCGCACGCTTGTCGTGATTGCCGCGAATCAGCGTCATGGGCAGCTCGGCATTGCGTGCTCGCCAGTCAGTCAAGGGTTTAAGGGTAGCGCTCGCATGTGAGCCCGGACCGTGAAGAAAGTCCCCAAGGAAAATCAGTTGTCGGCAAGGCAGGCTGGCCAGCAGCCCGTCGAGCACGGCGATATTGCGGCCAGTGGTGCCCTGCGGCACCGGTTGGCCAAGGCTGCGGTAAGCGGCGGCCTTGCCGAAATGCACGTCGGCGATCAACAAGGCTTGTTGCGCTGGCCAGTAGAGGGCTTTTTCCGGCAGCAACCAGAGTTCCTCGCCGGCCAGTTGCACAGGGTAAGGCGTACTCATCAGGCTTTCCCTGTGCCGGCGGTTTTCTCGAGGTCGCTGACCATGCGGCGGATGCGGTCGGCGAGTTTTTCCGAACTCATGCTCTCTCGCATACGCTCAACCAGCAGTGGAAACCCGAGGGGCGTAGGACGTTTGACATGATGCAGGTCGAGACGGAGACGATTGATGTGCGCCAACGTCTGTTCCAGGCGATGAATGTCCAGTTCTTCGCGCAGGACTTCTTCGCCGGCCTGGGCCAATAGCAGATTTCCCGCGTCGTACTGTTTGAACACTTCGAAGAACAACCCGCTGGACGCTTGAACCTGGCGCGTGCTTTTCGGTGCGCCGGGGTAACCGGCAAACACCAGCCCGGCGATCCTGGCGATTTCCCGAAAGCGCCGCAAGGCCAGCTCTCCGGCATTCAGGCTGGCGACTACGTCCCCCAGCAAATGCTCTTGGCTCAACAACCCAGGGTTCAAAACTTGTCCCCAATCCACAGGGGTGGCGCTGAGCAGTTCCAGCCCGTAGTCATTGACCGCGATGGAAAACGTCAGCGCCTGCTGCTGGCTGACTCGCCACGCCAGCAAACTCGCCAGGCCCAGATGCACCTGGCGGCCGGCGAAGGGATAAAGGAAAAGGTGCCAGCCTTCACGGGACTTCAGCGCCTCGGCCAGCAACGATTGCGTGGTCGGCAAGCCCGACCAGCGTTGCTGCACCTCCAGCAGTGGGCGCAGTGAATGCATTTCCGGACCATTGAACTCGCCGCCTGCCGCTGCACTGAACCGCGCCACCACCGCTTGCGCCAGTTCATTGGAAAGGGGCATGCGCCCGCCATTCCAGCGTGGCACCGCGGCTTTCTTCACGGTGCTGCGTTTCACATAGGCGGTCATGTTTTCAACGCGCACCAACTCCAGCAGGCGCCCGGCAAACAGAAAACCGTCGCCCGGCTTGAGCCGCGCGATGAAACCTTCTTCAACACTGCCCAGTTGCTTGCCGCCGCCACCCTTGCTCCAGAACTTCAACTGAATGCTCGCATCGCTGACAATGGTGCCGATACTCATTCGGTGGCGCCGGGCCAGTCGCGCATCGGGTACACGCCAGATGCCCTGTTCGTCCGGTTCGACACGGCGGTAATCCGGATAGGCTGTCAGGGAAAGTCCGCCATGACGTACGAAAGCCAGGGCCCAGGTCCAGTCCGCCTCGGTGAGATCACGATAGGCCCAGGCAGTGCGTACCTCATCAAACAACTCAGCGGGCACAAAACCATCGCCCAGGGCCATGCTGACCAGATGCTGGACCAGCACATCCAGGGGTTTATGCGGGGACTTTCGAGGTTCGATCCGTCGCTGCGCCACCGCATCCCGCGCCGCCGCGGCTTCAATCAGCTCCAGGCTGTGAGTCGGCACGAGGGTCACCCGTGAAATTCGCCCCGGCGCATGCCCCGAACGACCCGCACGCTGCATCAGTCGCGCCACGCCTTTGGCCGAGCCAATTTGCAGCACCCGTTCCACCGGCAGGAAATCCACACCCAGATCCAGGCTGGAGGTGCACACCACCGCCTTGAGTTGACCTTCCTTGAGGGCGCGCTCCACCCAGTCACGGGTTTCACGGGACAACGAACTGTGATGCAGTGCTATGAGCCCGGCCCAGTCCGGCCGGGCCTCAAGCAAGGCTTGATACCAGATTTCCGATTGCGCTCGAGTATTGGTGAAGACCAGGCTGCTGGCGCTGGCATCCAGTTGCGCGACGACCTGCGGCAACATTTTCAGGCCGATATGGCCGGCCCATGGAAAGCGTTCGATCCCGGGCGGCAGCAGCGTGTCGACCTGCAGTTTTTTCGGTGTGCGGCCTTGAACGCTTATACCGCCGCCCTGTGGGATCAATACCTGCTCGGCGTGCTCCTGATTACCCAAGGTCGCCGAAACGCCCCACACGATCAATTGTGGATGCCAGCGGCGTAGACGGGCGAGGGCGAGCTGCAATTGCACGCCGCGTTTATTACCGAGCAATTCGTGCCATTCGTCGACCACCACCATGCGCAACGTCGAAAGCGCGGTTGGCGCGTCTGCCCGGGCGAGCATCAGGGTGAGACTTTCCGGCGTGGTGATCAGGGTGGTGGGCAAACGTCGGCTTTGGCGTGCACGTTCACTGCTGCTGGTATCGCCCGTGCGCAGGCCGACACTCCACGGGATCTGCAAGTCGAGCAGCGGCCGTTGCAGCGCGCGGGCGGTATCCGCAGCCAAGGCGCGCATCGGGGTGATCCACAGGAGTGTCAGGGGTGGAGAAACCACTTTGCGTTTGCGCGATGTTTCAACGGCCGGGGAGCAGGAGGCGAAGCGATTGAGTGCGCCAAACCAGATCGCATAGGTCTTGCCGGCGCCGGTGTTGGCGTGGAGCAACCCGGACTGCCCGCGCTTGACGGCGGCCCACACCTGTTTCTGAAAGTCGAATGGCTTCCAGTCGCGAGCGGTGAACCAGCGTTTGGCGAAGTTGGTGGTGGTTCCCATGCCGGCGTTGTGCGCTCTGAGAGTGTTCCTTCAGTGACCACGGCGCAACGCGAAAGGTTTAACGGCTGAGCGCTCTTCTGTAGGGTTCGAGTACTTCTCATATTCGGAAATAACTGTGTTTGTGGTTGAAACCTCTTGGCGGAGTGGCCGTGGTTTTATCGCTGCGCTGTTGTCCATGAACGTGAATAGGAACATTCGGATGAAGTCAGTTCGTACGGGGCATTTGCGCGCCGATTTGATCACGGAGGATGGGAAGCTCCTCGCGTTTCGAGCAGCATCAACGCTCGACTATTTCGAACAACCAGGTCTGCACTGCCTTGGCGCGAGTAATGGCCAGGACAAAGCGTTTTATATCTATCTGCCGCTGGATATCGAGAGTGGCAGTTTTCATCTGGGGCTGAGTGAGCGCTCACCCATGATCATTCATGTGACGGGCAACTCGGAAGCGGAGCTGTATCGAGGGGCGCTTGAGTTGACGGTAGGAGGCGACGCACAGTTTGCCGGAAGTTTTCGTGGCCTGGATGCCGAAGGTATCGAGGTGGCGGATGGCAGCTTCAGGCTGGAGCACGCCAGTGGCTGAGGTTCAAATGAAAGGGAAGCCCGTGCTCCCCTTTCATCTGCGACCGCTACTTCAGGTTACCGCTGAGGAACTGCTTCAGACGCTCGCTCTTCGGGTTGCCCAGCACGTCCTCCGGCGCGCCTTCTTCCTCCACCAGGCCCTGGTGCAGGAACAGCACCTGGCTCGATACTTTGCGCGCGAAGCTCATTTCGTGGGTGACCATGATCATGGTCCGGCCTTCTTCGGCCAGGCCCTGGATCACCTTGAGCACCTCACCCACCAGTTCCGGGTCCAGCGCCGAAGTCGGTTCGTCGAACAGCATCACTTCCGGTTCCATCGCCAACGCGCGGGCAATCGCCACCCGTTGTTGCTGGCCACCGGAAAGGAATGCCGGGTACTGGTCCGCTACGCGCGCCGCCAGCCCGACCTTGTCGAGGTAACGCCGGGCACGGTCTTCGGCTTCCTGCTTGCTGCAACCCAGCACCCGGCGCGGGGCCATGGTGATGTTTTCCAGCACCGTCATGTGGCTCCACAGGTTGAAATGCTGGAACACCATGGCCAGCCGGGTGCGGATCCGTTGCAGTTCATCGGCATCGGCCACGTGCATGCCGTGACGATCCTTGATCATGCGGATGGCCTGGCCATCGAGGCTCATGGCGCCGTCGTTGGGTTGTTCGAGGAAGTTGATGCAGCGCAGGAAGGTACTTTTCCCGGAGCCGCTGGCACCGATCAGGCTGATGACGTCGCCCGTGTTGGCCTTGAGCGAAACGCCCTTGAGCACCTCATGATCGCCATAGCTTTTATGCAGGCCTTCAATGGTCAGTTTGTACATGGAGCATGCATCCTCAAGGCGAAAGTAGGTAGCCGCTGCGATAGGCTTCGGTGCCCGCGACGTGGGCGATCACCATGCCCGCCGTGGCCATGCGGCGCAGCGAGCGAGCGTACATCAAGCCGGCGGCGGTGCAATGGACAGGCGTGACGCGATCGCTGATCGGGTCAATGATTTCGGCGATCAGTTGCCCGGCTTCCAGGTATTGCCCCGGCAGCGCACTGAACACCAGCAAGCCGCCGACTGGCGTCGCCACAGGTTCCACGCCGGCCAGGGGAGTGGCCGGGTAGGGCAGGTCGGGCAATGGCGCCGCTTCACCGGCAATCGCGCCGAATTGAATCAGGTAATCGATCAGCGCCTGGCTGTCGAGGCTGGCCATTGGGTGGCTGACGTCGCCCTGGCCGCGCAGTTCGACGGTGACCGAAAAACTGCCATGGGGAATGTCGAAGTGTTCGCCGAAGCGCTCTTTCAACTGCCACCAGAGCAGGGTGAAGCACTCATCGAACGACTGGCCGCCGGAATCTGTCGCCAGCAGACTGGCCTGCGCACCGATGTAGCGGGCCAGCGGCTCGACCTGCGGCCAGGCCTCGGGAGTTGTGTACAGATGGGCGACCGCCTCGAAATCGCAATGCAGGTCCAGCACCATGTCGGCGTCGCAGGCCAGCCGTTGCAGGGCCAGGCGCTGGGATTGCAACTGGGTGCTGGCGGTCTGGCGCGCCAGGGCATGGCGCAGGCTGTCGCGGATCAGTTCGAGGTTGCGCTGCGGATCGTCGCCGAGCTGGCCTTCGATCGCGTTGCCGACCTCTTCGCTCAAATCGACGAACCAGCGGTTGAAGTTCTGCCCGCTTTCGAGCTCATAGCGGCCCAGCGGTACATCCATCAGCACCTGTTCCAGGCCGGCCGGGTTGGCTACGGGCACCAGGACGATTTCGCTGCGCAGCCGGCCGGCGGCTTCCAGTTCCGCCAGGCGTTGCTTGAGGTGCCAGGCCACCAGCATGCCGGGCATTTCATCGGCATGCAGGGACGACTGGATGTAGATCTTGCCCTTGGCCGGTTGTGGGCCGAAGTGAAAACTGTGGATCTGTCGTGCGGTCCCCGGCAAGGGGGCCAGCAAGTCATGTATCTGGTGGCGCATTTTTCTTGTATCCCGAAGCGGGTCCTAGTGGGTCGGCCCGAGGAAGGCCAGCCAGCGGCGTTCGGCGAGGCGGAACAGGCCGACCAGCGCAAAGGTGACGGTCAGGTAGATCAGCGCGGCGATGCCGAACGACTGGAAGGTCAGGAAGGTCGCCGAGTTGGCGTCCCGGGCGACTTTCAGGATGTCCGGGATGGTCGCGGTGAACGCCACGGTGGTCGAGTGCAGCATCAGGATCACTTCGTTGCTGTAGTAAGGCAGCGAGCGACGCAGGGCCGAAGGCATGATCACGTAGGCATACAGTTTCCAGCCTGTCAGGCCGTAGGCCTTGGCGGCTTCGACTTCACCATGGGCCATGCTGCGGATCGCCCCGGCGAAAATCTCCGTGGTGTAGGCGCAGGTGTTCAGGGCGAATGCCAGGATGGTGCAGTTCATCGCATCGCGGAAGAAACTGTCGAGCAACGGTTGCGCGCGCACGGCGGCCAGGCTGTAGATCCCGGTGTAGCAGATCAGCAGCTGGATATACAAAGGCGTGCCGCGGAACAGGTAGGTGTAGAACTGCACCGGCCAGCGAATGTAGGCGTGCGGTGAAACCCGGGCGATCGACAGCGGGATCGAGACGAGGAAACCGATGAAGATCGACGCACTGAGCAACCACATGGTCATGGCCAGGCCAGTGATGTTGGTGCCATCGCTGTAGAGGAAGGGTTTCCAGTATTCCTGCAAGAGTTCGATCATCGTACGGCCTCCCGGGTACCGGCGGCGTAGCGACGTTCGAGCCAGCGCAGAATGAAGTTGGAAACACTGGTGATCACCAGGTAGATCAGGGCGGCGAGTACCAGGAAGTAGAACAGTTGATAGCTGCTTTTACCCGCATCCTGGGCGGCCTTGACCAGGTCGGCGAGGCCGATGATCGACACCAGTGCAGTGGCCTTGAGCATGACCATCCAGTTGTTGCCGATACCCGGCAGGGCATAGCGCATCATTTGCGGGAACACCACGATGCGGAAGCGCTGGCCGCGCTTGAGCCCGTAGGCGGTGGCCGCTTCGACCTGGCCGCGTGGCACCGCGAGTATGGCGCCGCGGAAGGTTTCGGTGAAGTACGCACCGTAAATGAAGCCCAGGGTCAGTACGCCTGCGCTGAACGGGTTGATCTCGATGTATTCCCATTCCATGTAGTCGGTGAGCGACGTCAGCCAGGTTTGCAGGCTGTAGAAGATCAGTAGCATCAGCACCAGGTCCGGCACCCCGCGAATCAGCGTGGTGTAGCACTGGGCAAGCAGGCGCAGCAATTTGACTTTTGACAGCTTGGCACTGGCGCCCAGCAGACCGAGCAATACGGCCACCAGCAGCGACATCGCCGATAATTTGATGGTCATCCAGGTGCCTTCCATCAGCAGCGGGCCAAAGCCCTTCAAGCTGAAGGCGGAGAGCCCCAGGTTTTGTAGGAGGTTTTCGAACATAAATCAGCAACCTGATCGGATGAAAAAAGCGCCCATCGCGAGATGGGCGCCGGGCATTACTTGCCGCTGTACAGGTTCAGATCGCCAAAGTGTTTCTTCTGAATGGTGGCGTAGGTGCCATCATCGTGTAACGCTTTGATACCTTTATCCAAAAGGGCTTTCAGCTCGGTGTTACCTTTCTTAATACCGACCGCCGTTTTGGCTGGCAACAGCTCGCTGTCGACCGGCTTGCTGATTTCGTAGTCGGCGCCATTTGGCGACTTCAGGAAGCCCAGTTCGGCTTGCAGCATGTCCTGGATACCGGCGTCGAGACGACCGGAAGTCAGGTCCGAATACACCTGGTCCTGGTTCTGATAGGCCTGGGTTTTCACCCCTGCCTTGTCCAGAACGGCCTTGGCGTAGGCTTCCTGGATGGTGCCTTGTTCGTAGCCGACGGTCTTGCCCTTGAGCGAAGCGACGTCTGCCGTCACGCCGGAACCTTTCTTGGACACGTAGGCGGTCGGACCGGAGAACAGCTCGCTGGAGAAGTCGATGACTTTCTCACGGGCTGGCGTGACGGTCATCGAAGAGATGACTCCGTCGAATTTATTGGCCTTGAGGCCAGGAATCATGCCGTCGAAATCGCTTTCGACCCATTTGCATTTGACCTTCAGCTCGGCGCAGATCGCGTTCCCCAGGTCGATGTCGAAGCCTACCAGGCTGCCGTCGGCCGCTTTGGACTCGAACGGTGCGTAGGAAGGGTCAACACCAAAACGCAATTCCTTGTATTCCTTTGCCAGCGCGGAACCGGCTGCCACGCACAACGCCAGTGCAGAAAGGGTCAGCAATGCTTTTTTCATTATTCAATCCCTAAGAACCAATATGAGCGCTTGTGGCGCAGAATTATTGTTACTGGTAAGCGTAAGCCCTGATGAAAGTAGCAATTTCCGAACCATAGTGCCGAACAAGCGTTTAAAAGGTTTTTCGGGAAATTGCAGGAGGCGATTAGTGCACGAAAATGGGCGTCGTGAAAAGCCCGCACTTTTCTGGTTCGGCGCGGCGCTCGCAAGGGATGGGGTTCAGCCAAGCAAATCCTGCAATGTCCCCAGATGATCAGCCTCCTCGACCGTCTTGTCCTGGCGCCAGCGCAGCATCCGCGGAAACCGCACGGCAATCCCGCTCTTGTGGCGCTTGGACAAGGCAATGCCTTCGAAACCCAGCTCAAACACCAGGCTCGGCTTGACGCTGATCACTGGGCCGAATTTTTCCACCGTGGTTCTGCGCACGATGCTGTCGACCTGGCGCATCTGCTCATCGGTCAACCCCGAATAGGCCTTGGCAAAAGGCACCAGCGCGCGCTCGCTGGCGTCCGGTGGCGCATCCCAGACGGCGAAGGTGTAATCGCTGTAGAGACTGGCCCGGCGGCCATGACCGCGCTGCGCATAAATCAGCACCGCGTCGACACTGAACGGGTCGACTTTCCATTTCCACCAGACCCCCATGTCTTTGGTGCGACCGACGCCGTAGAGCGCATCCCGCGCCTTGAGCATCATGCCTTCGACCCCGAGCCTGCGCGATTCTTCCCGCTGCCGGGCAAGGTCGAACCAGTCTGCTCCGGTCAACAGGGGCGAGGCGAGCAGCAGAGGATTGTTGGCCTGGGCGATCACCTGCTCCAGCTGACTGCGCCGCCTGCCTTGCGGCTGGTTGCGCCAGTCCGCACCTTCCCATTCCAGCAAGTCGTAGGCGAGGATGACTACCGGCACGTCATTGAGAATCTTGCGGGTGAGGTTTTTACGGCCGATCCGCTGCTGCAACAGGGCGAACGGTTGCACGGCTGGGGCGTCCGGAGCTGGGTCGAAGGCATCTTCGGTCGCCGATCGGGTGGCTTTCCAGGCGACGATTTCCCCATCGATCACCGTGCCGTCGGGCAGGCAGTGGATCAGGCTGTCGAATTCCGGAAAGCGCTCGGTGACCAACTCTTCACCCCGCGACCAGATCCACAGGCGCCCATCTCGTTTGACGATCTGCGCCCGGATGCCGTCCCACTTCCATTCCACCTGCCACTGGTCGGCGGCACCGAGCAGCACTTCGAATTGTTCGACCGGTTGCGCCAGGGCATGGGCGAGGAAAAACGGATACGGCTGACCGCCGCGTTGCGCATGTTCGTCGGGCGATTGCGCGGCGATCAACTTCAAATAGCTGGCGGCACTCGGCCGGTTGGAGAGGTCGGTGTAGCCCACCATGCGCTGGGCCACGCGCTTGCTGTCCAGTTGGGCCAGTGCGGCCAGTGCCCGGGTCACCAGCAATTTGGAAACGCCGACGCGAAAGCTGCCGGTGATCAATTTGATGCACAACATCAGGCTTGGACGGTCCAGTTGCGACCAGAGCATGGGCAGGCGTTCGGCAAGCACCTGCGGGGATTCGCCACGCAATGGCAGCAGTTTTTCTTCGATCCACACCGCCAGGCCGTCGTTGGAGCGGTAGGGCATCTCGGGTAGCACCAGGGAAATGGTTTCCGCCAGATCGCCCACCGCCTGGTAGCTTTCTTCGAACAGCCAGGGTGAAAGCCCGGAGTACGCCACTGCCAACTCCCGCAGCACGCGCACCGGCACCAACTGCCTGGGGCGCCCTCCGGACAGAAAGTACACGGCCCACGCGCAATCTTCCGGTGTAGCTCGGGCAAAGTAATCTTGCATTGCCGCCAGCTTGGCGTTGCTCGACGTCGTGGCGTCGAGCTCGGCGTACAACTGGGCAAACGCCTTCATGGCGACGCCTCGATGGCTTCGGCGGTCGACGCCTCCTCATCGTCCCCGTACTCGGTACTGAAGCCCTGGGCATCGAGGCCTTGTTCACGCAAGTGGCGCACCAGTACCGCGACAGAACCGTGGGTGACCATCACTCGCTCCGCACCCGTCTGTTCGATGGCCCAGAGCAATCCGGGCCAGTCAGCGTGATCGGACAGTACGAAACCGCGATCCACACCGCGTCGCCGACGGGCTCCGCGCAAGCGCATCCAGCCGCTGGCGAAGCCATCGCTGAAGTCGCCGAAGCGGCGCATCCAGGTGCTGCCACCGGCGGAAGGTGGGGCGATGACCAGCGCTTTGCGCAGCACTGGATCACTTTTCTGGAAGTCCCCGGCGTAGAGCGTCGGTGGCAGGTCTATCCCGGCCTCACGATAGACGCGGTTCAGCGGCTCGACCGCGCCATGGGCCAGGATGGGCCCGAGGCTGGCATCGATGCCGTGGAGAATGCGCTGGGCCTTGCCGAAGGAATAGCAGAACAGCACGCTGGTTTTGTCTTGCGCGGCGTTGGCTTGCCACCACTGGTTGATCTCGGCAAACACCTGCGCCTGGGGCTGCCAGCGGTAGATCGGCAGGCCGAAGGTCGACTCGGTGATGAAGGTGTGGCAGCGCACCGGCTCGAAAGCAGCGCAGGTGCCATCGGGTTCGATCTTGTAGTCGCCTGATGCGACCCAGACTTCCCCGCCGTATTCCAGGCGCACCTGGGCCGAGCCGAGGACGTGGCCGGCGGGGTGGAAACTCAGGGTAACGCCGTGATGCAGCAGTCGCTCGCCATACGCCAGGGTTTGCAGGTCGATGTCCTGGCCCAATCGCGTGCGCAGAATCCCTTCACCGGGCGCCGCCGCCAGGTAATGCTGGTTGCCGGTACGGGCATGGTCGCCATGGGCGTGGGTGATGACCGAACGTTCGACCGGCCGCCACGGGTCGATGTAGAAATCGCCGGCAGGGCAGTACAGGCCTTCGGGGCGCGCGATGACAAGGTCCACGTTGTTATCCAGGTGGAGGGGCTTGTTAGCTAGGAGGCTGGCGCGGGGGGAGAAGTTCTATCGGGATTTAATGGCTGAACGACACACTGCTGTAGGAGCAAGCTTGCTCGCGATGAGGCCGTGCCAGCCACCATTGATGGTGACTGACAAACCGCAATCGCGAGCAAGCTTGCTCCTACAGGAAACGTGTTTATTTTCCAGGTGTCAGGGTCAACCGCTTGTTCCCATATACCTTGTCAAAATTCCCTGGCTGCATCGGCAGGCTCTGGTACTGCCCCTTCAGCCACGGCTCGATGCCGTTGAGGTAGTTCGGGCTGGCCGGGTTGCCGGACTGGCCGGTGGCGATCTGGCCCATCAACGGTTCGGGCTGGCCGAAGTCGACGATCAGGCGCATGGCCGGGACCCGCGTGGTGTTGAAGTCCTGGCCCACGGCGAACGCGGCCGTGTTGAGGGTCGTCTGGTCGCCGCCGGCCGGCTGAGGCCCGCGCACGGTCTGGCCACTGGCGTTCTTCCACTCATAGCGGTGCAGTTTGCCCCACTGCCAGGCTTTGTGATCGCCGCCCAACTGGCTGTCGCCTGCGGTAATTGCGGCTGCCAGGCTGCGGGCGAGGATCGCCGGTTTGTCTTCTTTCTGCGAGGTGTGCACGTCATCCCAGAACGGACTGTCTTCACGCCCCAGCAAGTGATCGGCCTGCGCCGCGTAGGACAACGAGCCATTGGCGATGAAGGCCTGCCACGCCGGGCTGCCTTGCGGGCCCAATTCGTCGAGGAAAATCTGCCGGGTGCTTTCCTGCAGGAACAACTCGTAGATCGCCGCGTCGGCGGAGGTCGGGCTGAGTTTGCCGTCAAATGCCATCAAGCGGGTCAAGGCCTCGCGTGCCTTGCCACGATCCGCCACGGGCAAGGCCTCGATGGCCTGCTTGAGCGGCTGTGACATCCCCGGTGCCTCGAACATTTTCTTCAGTTTGGCGGCGAAGGTAGTCGTCTGGTCGTACTGCATGGCGATCAGGCTACGGGTGTCATGTTTGCCCACGCTGGCAAGCTCGGCCAAGCGTTCGCCACGTTCCGGTGCCGACCAGGAATTGGACAGCTGCATGCCATAGCCATGGGGAATGACCCGCTGGTTGGCGGTGCCGAGCCAGCCCTGGGCCGGGTCCTGGTCGTAGGGGTGCAGCATCGGGTCGGCGTAACCGTCCCAATCGTAACGCCCCTCCCAGCCTGGCGAAGGCAGCAGGCCTTCGCCTTCGCGGCGGTTCGGATAGCGACCGGTGACCTGCCAGCCAATGTTGCTGGCATCGGCAAACACCAGGTTCAAAGCAATGGCGCGAATCTCGCGGCTGGCGTCCGAGGCTTTCTCGACGTTCTGCGCACGGGACAGGTCAAAGAAGGCGTCCAGGCTCTTGTCGTCGGTAAAACTCGGCGTTTGCAAGGCCAGGCCGAAACCGCTGCCTTGGGCCAGGCCCTGGGCACTGTTGAGCAGAGGGCCGTGGCGGGTTTCGAACACTGCTTCGCGAATCGGCCGCTGGCCTTTGACAAAGTAGGTCTCGTTGCGCACGATCGCCGGCTGCCACTTGCCAGCGGTTTCGTAGGTCAAGCCATTACCCTGGCGTTTGATTTTCTCCAGGAACAGGTCCTGGTTATCGCCCATGACGGTCGTCATGCTCCAGGCCACTTTGCCGTTGAACCCGCCCAGTATCATCGGCAAGCCGGCGATGCTCACCCCGGAAGCCTGATACTTCGGTGCGCGGATCTGCACGTAGCTGAACAGCGACGGCACCCCCATCGGGCCATGGCTGTCGCTGGCCAGCAGGCTTTTACCGCTGCGGCTGCGTTGCGGGGCAATCGCCCAGTTGTTCGATGAAGTGGCGCCCAGCAGATTCAGCTCGGACAGCTGGCCGGTAGCCTTGCTGATGTCAGCCAGCCCCGGTACCTGCCCGTTGAGCTTGATGCCTTGCAGCTTTTCACTTTCGCCCAACGGCAGTTTTTCATCCGGAGCCGAAGGGGTCAGCCAGGGCAATTTGTCGGTGGTGACGGTCTGGGCCAGCACCAGCGAGGCAATTTCCTCGGGCAGGTTGGCAGACTGGCTGAAGTTGAACAGGCAGAAAATCAGCGCCGAATCTTCCGGCTGCCAGTACTCGGGTTTGTACCCGGAGGCGACGAGGTCGGCAGGCAGCTTGTCGCGGTAGCGGAACAGATAGGCGTTGACCCCGCGGGCATAGACTTCGAAGAAGCGCTTGAGGCGCGGTGAAGAGGCCTTGTACAACTCGCCGGCGCTTTTCTTCAGGTTGATCGCGCGCATATAGCGGTCAGCGTCCAGCACGTCCGAGCCCTGCATTTCGGCCAATCGCCCCTGGGCGAGCAGGCGCAGGGTGACCATCTGTGTAATGCGGTCACTGGCGTGCACATAGCCGAGGGCGAACAGTGCATCGTGAAAACTGTTGCTTTCGATCAACGGCATGCCCATGGCATTGCGCCGCACCGAAACGTTCTGCGCCAGCCCTTTGAGTGGCTGTACGCCAGAGGCGGGCGGGAGGGTGTCCTGGGCATTGAAGCTCTGACAACCGGTCAGGCTTAAAACACCCGCCACTGCTGCGGCAACGCCGAACCGGGGTAGAAAATGTGAAAGGGCTGGCGAGGCCATGGCAAAGCTCCTGCGGGGTAGAGGCGGCGGCGCGCAATAAAGGCGCTACGTTAGTGAGCAGGAGGGGCCCGCGCAAGCGGGGCGCGGGGTTATTTCTAGAACTCTCCTGATGGCTCCATCCGTCGAGCCTGTTATTTCTGACAGTAGACAATCAATTGTGCCGAAGGGACTCTGAATTCCTGCTCACGCTGAATGTGTTCAGCGTTCCAGGCGAACGGAGTTTCTATATGAACAGCAAATGGCTGGTTGGCTTCGTGGCACTCTGCCTGGGTATAGGCGTGCTGTTCTTTTCGGCGAAACTGGCGACCGTCAAGCGCAGCCCCTACGCATTGTTTGAGCCGCCCATGACGGCCGGGCAAAAAGTCAAGGTGCAACAGCAAATCGACCGACAACTCATTCGTAAATCCGGCGGGCATCTAGTCAGCGCTACTCAGGTGACTTACGACAATGCTGCCGTGGTGCTGACCTTCCCGGTACCCGGCGACACGGGTCAGTCAGATCGCACCTGTGATTACGGTTACGTCTGTTTCTGGAGCGCTACGGATTATGCAGGCAGGAAATTGTCGTTGCTCAGCACTGCGAAAAGCCGGCCGGTCAATTTGTCCGACTACGGCATGAGCGCCCAGGTCGCCTCCTGGCAGCACAACAACAAGGCCCACTCAGTGAAGATCTTCGGTGTGGATGGGCCGGGCGCCAGGGGTAATATGGTGATGAGCAATATCAGGGAGGTGATCCTGGGCAAGGGCTGCTGTCCGTTCAGTCTTCCCGAAGATGTGCGCATCATCGACACCTGGACGGAGATCAATGCCCAGAGCCGACTGACCGAGCACAACGCCCAGGTCGTGAGCATCGCGTTTGCCCCCATGTTCATGTTGTTCGCGCAATAGGCGACCGAACAAACCGTTCGCTCGCTGAACCGATTTTGTCCTCAATACTGGCCGACTAGTGGCCTTGCAAGCCCAAGGCCGATGTCTATGCTGACGCCTGACTAACCCTATCGACCGTTATGGGCGGGTGTGGTCCATCGATCCAAGCTGCCAGAGTGCGCAACCCAAGGCACCGACACACTTGCAGGACGTTATCCGCAAATGGAGTTCGCTTATGAGCACGTTAGGGCTGGCCCGATCCCGGGCTATCAAGAGAAGGATGTCTTGATGAGAGCGGCGCGTTAACGACCCCTCCGATCGAACATCAATTATCACCTGATGGGTTCCTCCTCCTTGGAGGAACGTGTGTGCCTGTTCTGTTGAACGTAGTGGTGGATTTGAAAGACCGGCAACTTTCATAAACGCGCATAGGTGATACGACCATGTTTAATCTGCACCACAAGGCTGACCTGCTGGAAATCCAACGTTTCAGCTGCGCGCTGACCGAAGCCAACGCCAAGCTGGCGGCGGTCAGTCGGTCAATGGCGATGATTGAATTCACCCCTGATGGCATCGTCCTCGAGGCCAACGAGAACTTTTGCAAGGCCATGGGTTACAGCGCCGAAGAAGTGCGTGGCAAACATCACCGGATATTCTGTGAAGAAGCGTTTTACCGCAGTGAAGAGTACGCCAAATTGTGGCGTGATCTCGCCCGGGGCGAGCCGATCAGCGGTACCTTCCTGCGCTTGAACAAGAGCGGCAAGGAGATCTGGCTCGAAGCCAGCTACATGCCGGTGTTGGGTCCCGACCGGCAGGTGCGCAGCGTGATCAAGGTGGCCACCGACATTTCCGCCCGGGTTAACCAGGAACACGAAAACCAAAGCAGGCTCGCCGCCATTGGCCGCTCCATGGCCGTGATCGAGTTCACCCCCGAAGGCCGGGTGATCACGGCAAACGACAATTTCCTGAAAACCACGCAATACTCGCTCAATGAGGTCGTCGGTCAGCATCACAGCCTGTTCTGCCATCGCGCCGAAGCGGAATCCCAGGGCTACAAGAACTTCTGGGCCTCGCTGAACCGCGGCGAGTATCACTCCCATCGTTTCGAGCGCAAGAACAAGCAGGGCCAGACGATATTCCTCGAAGCCTCCTACAACCCGTTGTTCGACGCCAAGGGCCGCCTATACAAAGTGGTCAAGTTTGCCAGCGACATCACCCAACAGATGACCACCCTGCAAACCGCCGCGGATTCGGCCCACAGCACCTCGGTGCAAAACGACGCCTGCGCGCGCAAGGGCTCCGAGGTGGTGCAGCAGACGGTGCAGATCATCCAGGACATTTCCAAGGACCTGAACCAGGCGGCGCTGAGCATCGATGCGGTGAACAAACAATCCGAGATCATCGGCACTATCGTCCAGACCATCCGCGGGATTGCCGATCAGACCAACTTGCTGGCGCTCAACGCCGCCATCGAAGCGGCCCGCGCCGGCGAGCACGGGCGAGGGTTTGCCGTGGTCGCCGATGAAGTGCGCAGCCTGGCCGCACGCACCAGCCAGGCCACCCTGGAGATTGTCGATGTGGTGCGCAAGAACCACGACCTGTCATTGAGTGCGGTGTCGAGCATGCAGTCGAGCCTGAGTCGAACCGGGCTGGGCGTGGAACTGGCGAACGAGGCAGGGGAGGTGATCCTGGAAATCCAGCAGGGCTCGCGACATGTGGTGGATGCGATCAGCCAGTTCAACTCGACTTTGCAGTTGAACTGACCGACACCTCTCCTGTAGGAGCTGGCTTGCCAGCGAAGGCGTCCAAAAGATCAATAAAAGGTTCAAGGCCGCCTTCGCCGGCAAGCCGGCTCCTACAGTGGTTGAGAGGTGATTTCCCCGTTGCGTTGGTCTGTCTCGACTTGAGCCAGCTTCGCCTTGTCCAGCAGGCGCTCGGCTATTTCCTCGCCGATGGCCTGTTGTTTCTCCGGCGGCATCTGATCGATCTCTTCCTGGGTCAACCCCATCTCCCGCAGGATCGCATCGCGCATGCGCTGTTCCGGGGACTTGCTCATGTAGTCCTTGAATTCGGCGGTCGCCGAGCCATCGCCAATCCTGTCCTTGACCTCGTCAGGCAGTGGCGCGGGGGTCACTTGCAGGCCCACGCGGGTCTTGGCGAACGCCTCATCGACGTTGTCGCTGATCCGGGTGGCTTCGTTCACCTGTTGCGTGGCCAGTTGCGTGGCGGATTCCTCGACCTGCGTGCTGGCTTGCGCCTGCTCGTTGTTTTGCAGGGCCTGGGTCATGACGCTTTGCAGGCCGGCGGCGGCTTCGGCGGTCGGATCTTCACCAGGGCGTTTGGGGAGAGGCGTTACCAGGTTTGATTTTGCACTGACCAACATGATAGGCAGACCTTGTAGGTATTGGCGGTGCAGTGCGTTGAGCAAATAGTGTGCCTTGAGATGAAAGCCGAATTGGATCAACGGATTAAATGATTTTTACCCGTTCGGTTGAGTGAGTTTGCGGTCAGACCTTGCCGCTTGGCGGCAGAGGTCGACCGCAAGGTCTTCAGCGATGGGCAATGTTTTCCAGTGCGAGGTTGCGGGTGCGCGGGCCATACACGCCGATGGTCAGCATGACGATCAACATGCTGCTGACGATGAATGCCAGTACACCCGGGGTACCGAAGTGTTCGAGGAAAATACCGATCAGCAAACTGCTGAAGACGGTCGACAAACGGCTGAACGAGTAGCAGAACCCTACCGCCCGGGCGCGGATGTTGGTAGGGAACAATTCGCTTTGGTACGAGTGATAGCTGAAGCTCAACCAGGCATTGCAGAAGGTGATCATCACCCCGCAGAAGATCAGACCGAACGCGCTGGTTTGCAGGGCAAACAATGTGCCGAAGGTCATGGCACCCAGCGCCGAGCCGACGATCTGCCACTTGTTCTCGAAACGGTTGGCAAACTTCACGAACAGTAACGGCCCAAGCGGATAGGCAAGGGTGATGATGAATGCATACATCAAGCTATGCGTGATGCTCACACCCTGGCCATTGAGCAACGCGGGCAACCAGTTGCCGAAACCGAAGAAGCCGATGGCCTGGAACACATGAAACACGATCAGCATCAAGGCCCGGCGGCGATACGGTGGCTGCCAGATATCGGCGAAACGCCCCTTGCCCTGGATATCCACCGCTGCCAGTTCCGGCTCGTCCAGCGGTTTGCCCTGATCCTTCACGCAGCGTGCCTCGATGCGGGCGAGAATCTGGTCGGCCTCCTCGAACCGCCCATGCTGCGCCAGCCAGCGCGGCGACTCCGGCAAGCGTGAGCGCAGCCACCAGATGAACAATGCAAACACCGCACTGGCCAATACCACCCAACGCCAGCCCGACACACCGAACGGTGCCTGGGGTACCAGCCACCAAGACATCAGCGCCACCGCCGGTACCGACAGGAATTGCACAAAAAAAGCGAAGGCGAATGCCGAGCTGCGCATGCGCTTGGGCACCAGTTCCGAGAGGTAGGCGTCAATGGTCACCAGTTCGATGCCCAAGCCGATGCCCACCAGAAAGCGCATGCAGATGATACCCAGCGCCGAGCTCTGGACGCCCATCAATACGGTGGCGATGGTGTACCAGATCAACGCGAAGGTGAAGATCGCGCGTCGGCCGAAGCGGTCGGCCAAAGGGCTCAACAGGCTGGCGCCGAGGAACAGGCCAAGAAACGTCGCCGAAGCGAAGGCGGCTTGATCGGAGATACCGAACACACCCTGGTTGCCGGTGGCGAAGATGCCGTCGCTGATCAGGCCGGGGCTGATGTAGGCGGTCTGGAACAGGTCGTAGAGCTCGAAGAACCCACCGATCGATAGCAGCGCCACCAGGCGCCAGAGGGTGGAGACGGCGGGCAGGCGATCGATGCGGGCAGAAATCTGCGCGGCGCGCAGTGGGTCGATGTCATCTGCTGGTGCAGCAGGGGTGTGAGCAGTCATGGGCTGGTCCAGTATTTATGATGGAGAAGCTTAGCCTGCTATCGGATATCAATGATTGTGAATCCCGTTGCTTGAACAGCAAGATTCGCCAAGTTATTGCAATGAATGGTTACATTTTGCTGTTTTATAGCGCTCGACCGCTCAAGGCAGGCCATTACAGCAGTGCTTGAGGAAGCCCGGGTGTTGCGCCAGGCGTTTGAAATACTCGTCGACGGCCGACAAGTCGGGACGCTCCATGGGCGTCATCAGCCAGCGGTTAACCGAAAGGCCGATGACAATGTCGGCCACGGTGAATTTTGCCCCGGCGACATACGCCTTGGTGGCCGCGAGCTGATGTTCGAGGATGGCCATTTTCTGGTTCCAGCCGCGCACGCCGACTTCGATGCGATGGGCTTCCTGGAATTCCGGATCCTTGCGCACCAGGGCCATGAACGCATAGCTCCAGGACGAATTGAGATCGGTGGCCTGCCAATCCATCCACTGTTCCACCCGGGCGCGTGCGGCCGGTTCGCTGGGAAGCAGCTCCGTGTGATGGTGTTGATGTTTTGCGCTCAGGTAGCGGCAGATGGTGTTGGACTCCCACAACACGCCGGCCTCATCGATGATCACCGGCACCTGTGCGTTGGGGTTGTACCGGAGAAACTCGGGGCTGTGGGTCGAGGCAAAACCACTGCCCCAATCCTCGCGTTCGTAGGAAAGCCCCAGTTCCTCACAGGTCCACAGGACCTTTCTGACGTTGATCGACGAGGCTTTTCCCAGAATCTTCAGTGTGTGGTCCATGGAGCTACTCCAGCGAGAGGTGTATATCCAAGTGTAGGAGACGAGTGATTGCGTCAGGTACTCTCGCGCACCTTCAACTCAAACCCCATGTCCTGTACCGGCTTGGCCACGGTATTACCGGCCATCAGCGTCAGCATCTGCTCCGCCGCACGACGACCGATGGCTTCGCGCGGGGTGTTGATGCTGCTCAGGCGCGGGACCATGTGTTCCGACATCGGTAAATCGTTGAAACCCAGGATCGCCACCTGTTCGGGGATCTTGATCCCGCAGCGCATGGCTTCGAGCAAGGCACCCTGGGCCAGGTCGTCGTTGCCGAAGAAGATCGCATCGACCTGCGGGTGACTGGCCAGCAATTGCAGGAACAGTTCGCCGCCCAGGCCGACAGAGGAGGAGCGCGGGGTCAGCACTTCCAGGTCGGGGTTATACAGGCCGGCCTTTTTCAGGGCCTTGCGGAAACCTTCACCGCGCAGCAGGGTGCGTTGATCCAGCTGCGCGCCGATGTAGGCCAGGCGCTTGCGTCCGCGTGACAACAAATGCTCGGCCGCCGTTTCCCCGGCCGCCAGTTGCGAGAAGCCGACGCAATTGAGCCCGGCCGCGCTGTCCAGTTCCATCATGTACACGCACGGGATGTTGCTGGCTTCGATCATCCGCCGCGAGCTTTCGGTGCGGTCGAAACCGGTCAGCAGCAAGCCGCGGGGCTGATAGGCCATATAGTTGCGCAGCAGGTTTTCTTCTTCGTCGCGCGAGTAGTGGAAGTTGCCGATGAGCACTTCGAAGCCTTTGGGGCGCAAGACCTGGTGAATGGCTTCCAGAGTGTCGATGAACAGCAGGTTGGACAGGGACGGCACTAGCACCACCACCGAATGGCTCTGCGCCGAGGCCAGGGCGCGGGCTGCGGGATTGACCACGTAGTTGAGTTCCAGCGCCGCTTTCTGGACTTTTTCCACGAGTTCCGTGGCCACCGTGCTGACCCCGCGCAGGGCGCGGGAGGCGGTAATGGGACTAACACCGGCCAGGCGTGCCACTTCATTGAGAGTAGGGCGGCCAGTGGTGCGGGTATTTTTATCGTTTTTAGTTGGAGTCATCGACGGCTTGCCAAACAAAATTCAAGGCACTAAGGTAGCGCTGTCTCGATGCAGCTGCAAATGCGTGAGCGGGGGTTCGCCTGATCCTCGCTTTTTGGCGTTGGGAACACACATGCTGCAACCCACAAAATGACAAGAAAGGCGTCGGCAACTTCTGCTTTTGGTCTAGTGTCATAACTGGCAAAGGTAGCGCTGTCTGCGCGCTGAGGTGTTACATGAATCATCCCATCACCGCCCTGGTCATCATGGGCGTTGCCGGTTGCGGCAAGACGTGCGTCAGCGAGGCCCTGTGCCAATTGAGCGGCGCCACTGCCATTGAAGGCGACTCTTTCCACCCTGCCGCCAATATCGAAAAGATGAGCGCGGGTATCCCTCTGAACGATGAAGACCGTACCGGCTGGCTCGACAGCCTGTGCGATGAACTGCGCCGCATCGATGCCCAGGGCCAGCGCCCGGTGCTGACCTGCTCGGCACTCAAGCACATCTACCGCGAACGCCTGCGCAGCGCCTTGCCTGGCCTGGGCTTCGTGTTCCTGGAGTTGACCCCGGAAGTGGCCGCCGAACGGGTCTCCCATCGCCCGGGCCATTTCATGCCGGCCACCTTGATCGAAAGTCAGTTCGCCACCCTCGAGTCTCCCAAGGGCGAGCCGCTGACACTGGCGCTCAATGCCTCGATCCACAGCGTTGAAGAATTGGCCGCTCAGGCCCACACCTGGTGGCAGGCCAACGGCCTGAAGCAGGCGGTATGAACGTGCCTTCAAAGACAGCGCTGTCCTCGCGACTTCTGATTAACCCGCTTTAATAACAACAACAACCAGGAGACACCCCTAATGTTTGGCATGTCCCACGAGACGTTCCTGCTGCTCGATGCAGTGGTTACGGTGATCGGGCTTATCGTCCTGATCACCAAGTTCAAGTTGCACCCCTTCCTCGCCCTGATCATTGCCGCCGCCTTCCTCGGCCTGACCTCCGGCATGCCGATCGGTACCATCATCAAGGCGTTCCAGGACGGCTTTGGTGGCGTGCTCGGTTTTGTCGGCATCATCCTGGCGCTGGGGACCATGCTCGGCAAAATGATGGCCGAGTCGGGCGGGGCAGACCAGATCGCCCAGACCCTGATCCGCGCTTTCGGCAAGGACAAGGTGCAGTGGGCAATGATGTTTGCGGCCTTCCTGGTCGGCATCCCGCTGTTCTTCGAAATCGGCTTCGTGCTGCTGATTCCGCTGGTGTTCATCGTTGCCCGTCGCACCGGTGTGTCGATCATCAAGATCGGTATCCCGCTGCTGGCCGGCCTGTCCGCGGTACACGGCCTGGTGCCGCCGCACCCGGGTCCGCTGCTGGCCATCGGCGTGTTCGGTGCCGACATCGGTAAAACCATTCTGTACGGGCTGATCGTTGCGCTGCCGACGGCCATCATTGCCGGTCCGATCTACGGTACCTTCATTGCCAAGCACATCCCTGGCCACCCCAACCAGGAGCTGGTGGATCAACTGGCCCGCGAAACCGATTCGGCTGAACTGCCAAGCTTCGGCATCACCCTGGTGACCGTGCTGCTGCCGGTGTTCCTGATGCTGCTCAAGACCTTTGCCGACGTAGCGCTGCCGGATGGCAACATGTTCCGTTCGTTCATGGACCTGATCGGTCACCCGATCTCGGCGTTGCTGCTGGCATTGCTGTTGTCGCTGTACACCTTCGGCTACAAGCAGGGCATCGGTTCCAGCCAGATGATGAAATGGCTGGATGCAAGCCTCGCGCCGACCGCTGCGATCATCCTGATCATTGGTGCCGGCGGTGGCTTCAAGCAGATGCTGGTGACCAGCGGTGTGGGTGACGTGATCGGCCACATGGCGGTCAATGCACAGATCTCGCCGATCCTGCTGGCCTGGCTGGTGGCGGCGGTGATCCGCATCGCGACCGGGTCGGCGACCGTGGCAACCATTACCGGCGCGGGCATCGTCGTGCCGGTGGTGGGGATGATTCCGGGGGTTAACCGTGAGCTACTGGTGTTGGCGACCGGTGCCGGTTCGCTGATCCTGTCCCACGTGAATGACGCTGGTTTCTGGCTGGTGAAGCAGTACTTCAACATGACCGTGGCTGAGACGTTCAAGACCTGGACAGCGATGGAAACCATCCTGTCCGTGGTTGGCCTGGGCTTTATCCTGTTGTTGTCGCTGTTCGTCTAAGCGATTCGACAGGCACAAAAAAACCGCAGCGATGCGGTTTTTTTATGTCTGGTACAAACCTCCGTAGGAGCCGGCTTGCTGGCGATGCAGGCGACTCGGTTTAACGTCTAACCGAGTCGATGCGATCGCCAGCAAGCCGGCTCCTACAGGTTCGGTCAGGCGTTGGATTTGGTGACCAACCCATCCGCCCGGAACATCCCGCGAATCCCGCGTACCGCCTGGCGAATCCGGTCCTGGTTCTCGATCAGCGCGAAGCGCACGTGATCATCGCCGTATTCACCGAAACCAACACCCGGCGACACGCAGACCTTGGCCTCGGCCAGCAGTTTCTTGGCGAACTCCAGCGAGCCCAGGTGCGCGTAGGCCTCGGGAATCTTGGCCCAGACGTACATCGATGCTTTCGGGTTTTCCACCATCCAGCCCAGTTCATGCAAGCCTTTGACCAGCACGTTGCGGCGCTGCCGGTACTGCTCGGCGATGTCGAGCACGCATTGCTGATCGCCTTCCAGCGCGGCAATCGCCGCTACTTGCAGCGGGGTGAAGGTGCCGTAGTCGTGGTAGCTCTTGATCCGCGCCAGGGCGTTGACCAGTTCCGGGTTGCCGACCATGAAACCGATGCGCCAGCCCGCCATGTTGTAGCTCTTGGACAGGGTGAAAAACTCCACCGCAATGTCCTTGGCGCCGGGCACCTGCATGATCGACGGGGCTTTCCAGCCGTCGTAGACGATGTCGGCGTAGGCCAGGTCATGCACCACCAGCACGTCGTATTGCTTGGCGAGGGCGATCACCCGTTCGAAGAAATCCAGCTCCACGCACTGGGCGGTGGGGTTGGACGGGAAGCCGAGGATCATCATCTTCGGTTTCGGGATCGAGCCGCGAATGGCCCGCTCCAGTTCAGCGAAGAAATCCACGCCTGGCACCAGCGGCACCGAACGCACCTGGGCGCCGGCAATCACGGCACCGTAGATGTGGATCGGGTAGCTCGGGTTGGGCACCAGCACGGTGTCGCCCTGGTCGAGGGTGGCCAGCATCAGGTGCGCCAGGCCTTCCTTGGAGCCGATGGTGACGATGGCTTCGCTTTCCGGGTCGATGTCGACCTCGTAGCGTTGCTTGTACCAATTGGAAATGGCCCGGCGCAGGCGCGGAATGCCCTTGGACGTGGAGTAGCCATGGGTGTCTTCGCGCTGGGCGACGGTGACCAGTTTTTCGACGATGTGCGGCGGCGTGGCGCCGTCGGGGTTGCCCATGCTCAAGTCGATGATGTCTTCGCCACGACGACGGGCGGCCATCTTCAGCTCGGCAGTGATGTTGAAAACGTAAGGGGGGAGTCGATCTATGCGCGCAAAGCGGCGCGGCGAACCTTGTTCGGCCATTGTTGCCTCGGATAACGTAAGCGCCCGGAACCGTCCGAGCGACGCTGGTCACTGCGGTGACCTGTGGCGGAATGTAAGGGCAGCTGTGGCAGACTGTCCAGCCTCAACGTAAACAAAATTTGGCGAAGGATAGGGTTCGATGGAATTTACCAGTGGCTTCTTGCTGAGCCTGTCGCTGTGCCTGGACATTGGCGTGGCCAATATCGCGATGATCACCCTGGCCATGCAGCGCGGCTATTTCCAAGGCTTCGCCCTGGGGTTGGGCACCTGTGTCGGCGACCTGGTCTATGCGGTGCTGGCGCTGGCCGGCATGACCGTGCTGCTGCAGTATGAAACCGTACGCTGGGTGCTGTGGATCGGCGGTTCGGCGCTGCTGGTGTATTTCGCGGCGAAGATGATTTACTCGGCGATCCACCATGAGGCGCTGTTGGCTGAAACCGCCGAGGTCGGCCACAACTCCCATCGCAAGGAATTTTTCCGTGGGATTTTTCTCGCCATGTCGTCGCCCAGTGCCATTCTCTGGTTCGCCGCGGTAGGCGGCACGCTGATCGCCCGTTCCGGCGGCGGTGGAGCGCTCAGCTCGGCCTTGTTTCTCGGTGGATTCCTCTGCGCCGGGCTGCTGTGGTCCGCAGGCCTGTGCTTCGCGGCGAGCCACGGCGGCAAGTTGCTCGGCGACAAACTGTTGCGTTATTCCTACATGGCATCGGCAGCGATCTTCTGCTATTTCGCGGTGTACGTGATTCTATCGGGCTACAACGAGTTTGTCGGTTCGGGTGCCGTCGAGCAGTTGCACGCCCTGTAACTGGGCGAATCGGGTTTGGCTTCTATACTCCCAGCCGAACCCACTTTTACCTTCCAGGAGTCGAGTCATGGACGAGCAAACACGCGTCGAAGTGACGGAACCACGCTTCGAACACGGGCACTTCCTGCTGATTGCAGGGCTTGGCGGACAATTTACCCAGCAAACCGTGACAGGCATTCCCGAGCTATGGGAAAAATTCATTCCCCACATCGGCAATGTTCCGGGGCAAAAAGGCGAAGTGACCTACGGCGTCTGCTGCAATTTCGACGGCAAGGGCGGCTTTGATTACATTGCTGGCGTCGAGATCAGCAAGCTCGATGATTTGCCGGATACCTACCGATGGGTCGAGGTCCAGCCGCAGCAATATGTGGTGTTCGAACACAAAGGTTCGCTGGACACCCTGCCGCAAACCTTCCAGTACATCCATGGCACCTGGCTGCCGCAGTCCGGCCGCGAGTTGTTGAACGCCCCTGAATTCGAACGCTACAGCGAAGACTTCAACCCCAAGCTCAATACCGGCACGCTGGAACTCTGGCTGCCGATCAAGGTGTGACAAGTGCATCGAGAGACGGGTCAGCCGATTCGTCTCTCGATGTCGTGCCGAGGCTGATTTATCATCCACGGCCTTTCCCTCGCCGATTCCGAGCCGTCATGAACACCCTCATTCGTAATGTCACGCCTGCTGACCTGGACCGCTGCTACGCCATCGAAACCCTTGCCTATGAAGGCGACGAAGCCGCGACCCGGGAGAAAATCGCCACCCGCATCGCCACCTGGCCCGAGGGTTTCATCGTCGCGCAAGTGGACGGCGTGGTCGCCGGTTTCATCAATTCCGGCGCGGCGTTCCAGGTGGAAATGTCCGACGAGGCATTCAAGGAGCTGATCGGGCACGACCCGGCAGGTCCTCACGTGGTGATCATGTCGGTGGTGGTGCACCCGGATTATCAGGGGCAGGGCCTGGCGAAGCGCTTGATGGGCGAGTTCATCGAGCGCATGCGCGCGATGGGCAAAACCAGCATCAACCTGATGTGCAAGGAGCGGCATATTCCGTTGTATGCAGGTCTTGGTTTTGCCTACGTCAAGCCATCGGCGTCGGACCATGGCGGCATGGCGTGGCATGAGATGGTGCTCAATCTCTGAACCCGACGCAGATCCCGTGTAGGAGCGAGCTTGCTCGCGAAGAACCCAGGCACACCGCGTTTTTCCAGAATGCACGCGTTATCGTTGACGACCTTCGCGAGCAAGCTCGCTCCTACAGGGGACATGTGTGTCAGTCAGAACACGAGGCCCATCCGCCGCTCGTAGCCGATCCGACCCCTGTACGCCTCGCCACTGTCGACGAAACCATATTTGGCATACAACGCAATGGCGGCGTCGTTGTCGGCATCCACCGACAATTCCAGCCCGCGGATTTCCGGCCACGCCAGGCGCGCAACCTCCGGTAGCGCTTGCAGGCAAGCCTTGCCATAACCTTTGCCCTGGGCGCGCTGGTCGACCTGCAACGCATGCAGTGTGGCGCTGTGTTCGTCAGCCCAGGCGGGCAACACCGGTGGACGTTTGAGCAGCAGAAAGGCAACAGGCACCGCATCGGCCAGCAGGGCAAACCCTTTGACGCCGGGACCGGGCCTGGATAACAGGGTGTGCAATGCACCGTGGATGTCGCCGGAAAACCTGATCTGGTCCGGATGTACTTCGATGGCCTCCACCTGCTGGCGCTGCAGCGCGTTCAGGGTTTCGTAAGGCACGAGTCGGGCTGTCACTGGAGTGTCCTTTTTCCAATAGAAATGAGCCTCGGATTCTAGCGAGTTTGCACCCGTGGATTATTTTTTATTTCGACTGTCGATCTGGTGGATCGCCGGACGACTAAGGGTGTCTTCCAACAAAAACCACGGAGAACCACCATGAGCGCTACCCACGAAATCCAGACCCTGATCGCCACCTATCGTGAGGCCGTCATCTCCAAAAACGTCGACAGAATCATGGCCCTGTACGCCGACGACATCGTCTCCTACGACGCCGTCAAGGCCCTGCAATTTCGCGGCAAGGCGGCCTACCGCGCGCATTGGCTGGAGTGCATGGAAATGTGCCAGGGCCAGCACAAGTTCGACTTCGACCACATGAGCATCGTCGCCGATGAGCACATCGCCTTCGCCCATTGGCTGGCCCATTGCGGCGGCACCAACGAGAAGGGCGAGACCCAGGCCTGCTGGATGCGCGTGACCGCCTGCTATCGGCGCGAGGCCGGGCAATGGCGCATCGTCCACGAACACTGGTCGGCGCCGTTCGACATGATGAGCGGCACGACCTTGTTCAACCTGGAGCCCTGATCGTCGGCAAGCCGTGCGAAACGGCCCATCTGCGACCATAGTTGATCCGTTCAATCGGGAGAGCGCGATGAAGTATTTATGCCTGGTCTACAGCGATGAGCGCCTGCTGCATTCGCTGCCGGAGAGCCCCAAGGACGAGGAGTGCATGGCCTATGCCGAGGCGATCCAGGGCAGCGGCCGGATGGTCGCCGCCGAGGCGCTGGAGTCGGTGCAAACCGCCACCACGGTGCGCATGCGCAACGGCAAGTTGTCGATCACCGATGGCCCGTTCGCCGAAACCAAGGAGCAGTTGGCCGGCTTCTACCTGATCGATGCCAAGGACCTCAACGAAGCCCTGCAGGTCGCCGGGAATATCCCGGCGGCGCGGGTCGGCAGTGTCGAAGTGCGCCCCGTTCGACAGTTGAATCCTTAAGATGCCGGGGCTGTCGGTACAGGCCAGGGTCGAGCAGGTTTATCGCCAGGAGTCGCGACGCATCCTGGCGACCCTGATTCGCCTGCTCGGCGATTTCGACCTGGCCGAGGAGGCCTTGCACGAAGCGTTTTTCGTTGCGGTCGAACGTTGGCAACAGGACGGCGTGCCGGACAATCCGCGCACCTGGCTGGTGTCTACCGGGCGCTTCAAGGCCATCGATGTGCTGCGCCGGCGTGCGCGATTCAATGCTTCGCGGCCCTTGTTGCAGGCGCAGCTGGAGGCGCTGGAGCAGGCTGACTGGAGTGACGAGGACGTGGAAGACGATCGCCTGCGCCTGATCTTCACCTGTTGTCACCCGGCACTGGCGGCGGACGCCCAGGTGCCGTTGACGCTACGCGAAGTCTGCGACCTGACCACGGAAGAAATCGCCCGGGCCTTTCTCTCGGCACCGTCCACCATCGCCCAGCGCATCGTGCGCGCCAAGGCGAAAATCAGAGACGCGAAAATCCCTTACCTGGTGCCGTCCCTGGCGGAACTGCCCGAGCGCCTGGACAGCGTGCTGCGGGTGATTTACCTGGTGTTCAACGAAGGTTATTCGGCCTCTGGCGGCGCGCAAGTGACCCGCGAAGACCTGACCCGCGAAGCGATTCGCTTGGGGCGTCTGTTACTGGAGTTGCTGCCGGAGCCAGAGGTCATGGGCTTGCTGGCGCTGATGTTGTTGCACGAGTCCCGGCGCCTGGCGAGGACCTGCGCGGACGGTGACTTGATCCTGCTGGATGACCAGGACCGCACGTTGTGGGACGCGCAGATGATCGCCGAAGGCTGTGCGCTGGTGGAGCGGGCGTTGGGCACCCGACGATTCGGCCCGTATTGCCTGCAAGCGGCGATTGCCGCGGTGCATGCCGAAGCGCCGTCGATCGAGGAAACCGACTGGGTGCAGATCGTCGGGCTGTATGACGTATTGCTGCGGGCGTGGCCGTCGCCGGTGATCGAGTTGAACCGGGCGGCGGCGATCTCCAGGCGCGATGGTCCGTTGGCAGGGCTGACCCTGGTCGAGGCGATCCTGGTGCGGGGCGATCTACTCGATTACCACCTGGCGCACTCGGCGCGGGCGGAGTTCTGTCGGCAGTTGGGAAGGGTGGAGCAGGCGCGGGAGGCCTATGTGCGTGCGCTGGAGTTGACGCAGCAGGCGCCGGAGCGGCGGTTTATCGAGGCTCGGTTGCGCTCGATGGAGTGATGTGATGTTTGCTGGCCCCATCGCGAGCAAGCTCGCTCCCACAGGACTTGTGTCGGTCACAGAAGTGCGCAACACCACAAATCACTGTAGGAGCGAGCCTGCTCGCGATGAGGCCAGTAGCCGCGCCACTATTCCAGCATCTTGCCCAGCAACCAGCTGCCCGCAGGCCCAGGCGGATGCAAGCGCGACCACAAGGCATCCACCGAGACCGTTTTCGGCCAGCCGCGCACCTCCAATTCCTGCAACGCACCCGCGCCAAAACGTCCTACCAGCCAGCGTGGCAATGGCGCCCAACCGAATCCACCCTGGGCCATTTCCAGCAGCATCAAGTAGCTCGGTGCCGACCAGACCCGTCCCTTGGCGCGGCTTTCGTAGGGATTGACGATGGTCGCCAGGCGCAGCTCGCGATGCTGTTGCAGCGTGTCCTGGTCAATATCTTTCTGCGTGGCCAGTGGATGCTGGCGGGACACGAACAGGGCGAACTCCGTGCGTTCGTCCACGGTCGAGCTGACCAGGTCCGGTGGGTAGCTGTCCTGCATTTCGGCGAAGGCGACGTGGGCCCGACCGCTTTGCACCAGGGCCACCAGGTCCTCGCATTCGGCAATCAGGCATTCGAGTTCAAGGTCTGGAAAACGCTGCTCGAATGCACTGAGTGCCACTTCGAAGCGATCGGACTGGTAAGTGTCGGACAGCGCCACGGTCAGCTTCGGCTCAACGCCCTGGGACAATTGGCTGGCGGTCATCTCCAGGCGGCTGGTAGCGGCCAGGATCTCTTCGGCCCGTTGCAACATGACGTGCCCGGCGGGGGTCAGGCTGGGCTTGCGGCTGCTGCGGTCGAACAGCGTCAGGTTCAGGTCGATTTCCAGGCTGGCCACGGCGGCGCTGATGGTTGATTGACTGCGGCCCAGCTTGCGCGCCGCCGCGGAAAACGAGCCTTGGGTCGCCGCCTGGACGAACGCCTGCAACACTTCCTGGGAAGCCATGAACTATCGCCTTGATCGATGGTTATTGGTTATGAAGTATCGGTAGGAAATTGGATGATGACAACCAAAGTCACTCAAGGAGTCCGGCCATGAGCGTTAATAAATCCATTACCGAACGTATTTTCCAGGCCATTGGTTTCGAACTGCTGGCCATCCTGATCTGTACGCCGTTGCTGGCCTGGATCATGGACAAACCGATGCTGGAAATGGGCGCTGTTACGGTGGTCATTGCCATCCTGGCCCTGGCGTGGAACGTGGTCTTCAACGGTCTGTTCGATCGCGTGCTCAAACGTTTTGCCATTGCGCACAACGCCTGGGTCCGCGTAGTGCACGCGCTGTTGTTCGAAGGCGGACTGGTCGCCCTCGGCGTACCGTTGATTGCGTGGTGGCTGAAGGTCAGCCTGTGGCAAGCGTTCCTGCTGGATATCGGCGTGCTGCTGTTTTTCCTGCCGTATACCTACGTTTACCACTGGGTGTATGACGTGGTGCGCGAGCGGTTGGTCATTCGCACCACGTCAAACGCGTAACAAGGGCTGTATCAGAAAATCTGGGTGAACAGCCAGTACAAACTGCCCGACAGCACTATCGCCGCCGGCAAGGTCAGCACCCAGGCCATCAGCAGGTTGCGGATGGTCTTCATCTGCAAGCCACCGCCGTTGGCGACCATGGTCCCGGCCACTCCTGACGACAACACGTGGGTGGTCGAGACCGGCAAGCCGAACATGTCGGCGGCACCGATGGTCAGCATCGCCACGGTTTCCGCCGAGGCGCCTTGGGCGTAGGTCAGGTGGGTCTTGCCGATTTTCTCGCCCACGGTCACCACGATGCGCTTCCAGCCGACCATGGTGCCCAGGCCCAGCGCAATCGCTACGGCGATCTTCACCCACAACGGAATGAAGCGCGTGGCGTTGTCGATCTGCTGCTTGAACAGCTGCAGTTTTCCGGTGGTGTCGGCGTCGAAGTTACCGACCTTGTTCTTGTCCATCAGGCGAATGGTTTCGCTGGTCAGGTACATGTCGTTGCGCACGTTGCCCATGGCTTCGGCCGGGACTTTGGACAGCGAACCATATCCCTTCACCTCGTTACCGATGTTGCCGGCCAGTGCCGCGAGGGCGGGGATCAGTTGCGGCGTGACTTCCTTGCTGCGCACGTAATCGGACAGGATCGGCCGCGGGTCGGCCGGTGCCGGCAGCGGCGCACTCTTGACCAGCGCCTGTTGGGTCACTTCGGCCACGGCGGCAAACTGCAATGCCTGGTCCGCGGGCATGGTGCGGTTCAGTGCATAGGCCATCGGCAGGGTCCCGACCAGGATCAGCATGATCAGCCCCATGCCTTTCTGACCGTCATTGGAGCCGTGGGCGAAGGACACGCCGGTGCAGGTCAGGATCAACATGCCACGGATCCACCATGGCGGCGGGGTGTTGCCCTTGGGCTCCTTGTACAGCGCACGATTTTTGACGAACGCCCGCAGGGCCAACAGCAACAGCGCGGCGCAGCCGAAACCGACCAGCGGCGAGAGCAGCAGGGCGTAGCCGACCTTGGTCGCCTGCGCCCAGTCCACGCCGCTGGTGCCATCACGCCCGTGCATCAGCGCATTGGCCACGCCGACACCGATGATCGAGCCGATCAGGGTGTGCGACGACGAGGCCGGCAAACCCAGCCACCAGGTGCCGAGGTTCCACAGGATCGCGGCGATCAGCAGGGCGAAGATCATGGCGAAACCGGCGGATGAACCGACTTGCAGGATCAGCTCGACCGGCAACAGCGCGATGATGCCGAACGCCACCGCGCCACTGGACAGCAGCACCCCGAGGAAGTTGAAGAATCCGGACCAGACCACGGCGAAATTCGGTGGCAGCGAGTGCGTATAGATCACCGTGGCGACGGCGTTGGCGGTGTCATGGAAACCGTTGACGAACTCGAAGCCCAGGGCAATCAGCAAGGCCACACCCAGCAGGATGAACGGCGTCCAGGTGGTCACCACCGTGCCGAGTTCGTTCATGTCATGCATCAGGCTGTAGGCAGTGAACAACAGCCCGATGCCCAGCACGGCAAAAAACACCACGAGGGTGAGCACGCCGGGTTTTTTATCGAACTGCGGTTTGGCGCTGCTGGCGGGCGCCGGGGCGGCGGTAAAGGAGGGGGTAGCCATGCCGGACATTCCTGAGGAGGGAAGGAGTGTCGCTGATATTCGTTGCTAATTGTTACAGGGAGACTGCTTTGGGTCAGGGTTTGGGTGTTTGCGCCTACAAATCCTGGCGCTTGCGAAAGGCCCAACGCCCCGCAATCAGGGTAAAGGTCGCGACCAGCGCCACCAAAATCCAGAACCCTTCGGGGTCCTGGGAAAGCGGCACCCCGCCCACGTTCATGCCGAAGAAACCGGCAATGATGTTGATCGGCAGGGCCAGCACCGTCACCACCGTCAGGGTGAACAGGGTACGGTTGCTCTGTTCGTTGAGGTTGGCGGCGATTTCCTCCTGCAGCAGCTTGATCCGTTCCCCCAACGCCGTGAGGTCGTTGATGATCAGCGCAAACTCCTCGGTGGACTTGCGCAGCTCCTTGACGTCCTCCTTCTGCAGCCAGGGTGGCGGGCGATTGAGCAGGCGCAGCAACGACCCCGGCTCAAGCGCCAGCAGGCGTTGCAGGCGCACCAGCACCCGGCGGTTGGCCCCCAGTTCCGCGCGGTTGGTCGACAGGCGCGAGGACAGCAGTTCGTCTTCGATCTGATCCACGCTCAGGCTGGTCTTGCGCACGATCTGGGTCAGCACTTCGCCTTGATCGCGCAGCAGATGCACCAGCAACTCCAGCGGCGAGCGGAAGCATTCGCCAGCCTTGACCGACGAGCGCAACTTGTCCACCGAATGCAGCGGTTGCAGGCGGGCGCTGATGATCATTCGACTACGGGCGCAGACCCACAGGGTCGAGACATCGGAGGAGGTCATGCTGCTGAGGTTGAACACCACGTCGTTGACCACTGCCAGCAACGCCGAGTCGACATGCTCGATGCGCGTCGACCGTGAACCTTCATGCAGGGCTTCGAAAAACTCGTCGGGCAGTTCCAGATGGCTCTTCATCCAGCGCTCGCACGCGGCATGGGCGAGGTTCAGGTGCAGCCAGAGAAATTGCTCGGCATCCTGCGGGTTTTGCAGGTACCGCAAGGCCCTGGCCGAATCGATTTCCTGGCCGCGCTCACCGGGGCGAAAACTGAAACCGTAAAGCAGGCCGAACAGGTCCGGATCGCGATGACTGTGATCGATGCTGTGGTTCATGAGGGCTCGCATGGGGGGGCGCCTGTCGCGTGTTTTACAGGTTCACGTGAGCCGCATCATCGCAAGGCCGGATGACGGTTTTGTGACCTCGGCTTGATCGGTCGCTCAGACGCAAAAAAGCCGCACGATGGGCAACATCGTGCGGCTATTTGCCGGGTGTATCAGTCGTCTTGCTTGTTCTTCAGGACTTCGCCGGTGGCGGCATTCAGGTCCACGTCCCATTCAACATTCTTGGCGTCGCGCAACTCGACTTCGTACTCGTAGATGTCGGAGTGTTTGTCCAGGTCGCTGTCGGTAATCGTCGCACCGGGGTGCAACTTCAGCACGATCTGGTTCAGCTCTTCCAGCGGCTTGATCTTGCCATCCTTGACCAACTGCGGGATCTGGTCGACGGGCACGTCTTTGGCCTGGGCCAGGCCGGCGGTGAGGGTCAGGGCGGCAGCGGTGAACAGAGCAGTCAGGGTTTTCATGGGGTTCTTTCCTTGGGTGAACTGTTTAAGTGGGATCAGATTAACTGTGGCAACTTAATTCACGCTTAAATTCCCTTGAATCGAATGATCAATAGCCATTATTGCTCAGCACCTGCGCCACGCTCGCAGGCGCCGGGCGCTTGTAGAGCTTCAGCAGTTCGCTGGCGCGGTTGGTGAAAATGCCATCGACCCCGGCCTCCATGACCTTCTGGTAATCCACCGCCTCATCGATGGTGTAGACGTGCACCAGCAGCCCCTGATCGTGGGTGTACTGGTTCATCCACGGTTGCACCAGGTCGGCGTAGCTCTGATCGCCACCCCGGGTCAGCGCGGCGGACGGGCCGGTGCCGATCGCACCCTGGGCCTTGGCGTAGTCGACCCAGCGCTGGAACTCGGCTTTGTCCTTGGGTTGCTGTTTGGCGTAGTAAGCGGCTTTGTCCTCGTCGCCGGATTGAGCGAAGGTCACTGTCGATTTGGGCTCGATGCTGCCTTCGCCGACCCACAGCAACAGAACCTTGGGCACCTGCGGCATTTCCTTGTGCAGCAATTCGAGGCTGCTTTTTTCAAAAGTTTGCAGCACCACCTTGCCTTTGCCCTGGCCAACGGCCAGTTCGCTTTTGGCCAGTTTCGACCCCGCGGAACTCAGCCAGCCGCGATCCTGGAGTTTTTCCTTGAGGTCGTGTTCGATCCCGGGAAACTGCTTGGGCTCCTTGGTTTCGATGTACAGGCCAGGCTTGTGCAGCGGATTGCCATGGGCGATGTCGATAATTTCATCGAGGGTGAGAATTTTCAGACCGATAAAGGAAGGGCGCGCGCGATCCGGATAAGCCGCGTTGAACCAGCTGCCGGCGTCCAGGGTTTTCAGCTCGGCCATGGTGAAGGCATTGGCCGGGCTGTCCTTGCGCTCGGGGAACTTGCTGGCGACATCGGTGGTGCGTTGCAGGTTATTGTCGTGCAGGGCGAACAGCACGCCATCCTTGCTGCGCTGCAGGTCCAGCTCCAGGTAATCGGCGCCGAGGTCGCGGGCCAATTTGTAGGCGGCGGCGGTGGATTCCGGTGCATCGAACGACGCGCCACGGTGGGCGATTACCGCCGGGTGGGGGATGCCCACGCGGGTGGCCAGCGCGGCTGGGCCGGGCTCGCTGGCAGCCTGGGCCTGGCCGAGGCCGAGCAGCAAACTCAGGAGCAGGGCGCTTTGGGTGAAGGTGGCCGGCATGGTCGAGATCCTTTCGCGAGGGGTTTCAAAGAGGTCTCTTTTAACAACTGAGCGTTGCCAGCGCTATCGCGAGACCGACCTAAACCTGTTTAAAGCTGATGTCGGTCAGCGTTTTTGTGCTCCTGTCTGCATTATTCTTGGCCCTGGCAACTTCCCCGGCAGAGGGAAAACCATTCGCTGGCCATGCGTGTAAACCATCGATCACTTCTTGTGAGGTTTCCATGCGCACTACTTCCCAGCTCATCTGCCAGGCTGCCGACCAACTCCAGGGCTTCGTCGGCCTCAATCGCAAGACCGGGCACTACATCGTGCGTTTCAGTGAGGACTCCTTTGGCATGGACGTGGCTGACGACGGCATTATTCCCACCAGCGAATTCGTCTGGGTGCCCGGCCCAGAACAGACCATGACGCTCAAGCGCGAGTTGATCCAGTTGTTGCTGGACCAGAACGTCGACGTGCGGATCAACATTACCGAACCGTTGCGGGTGTACATGAACAGGCGGGAAGTGCCGGAGATTTCAGCGGTGCGCAGTCTGGTGTGAGTGGAGGCCTTGCAGGAGCGAGCTTGCTCGCGAAAAACCTGAGAGCACCGCGGGGTGTCAGGTTTCCCGCGTCATCGTTGACCTCCATCGCGAGCAAGCTTGCTCCTGCAGGGGAGTTGGGACGGTCGCTGAAGTTGCTAGGCCGTTCAGGCCTTCGGTTCGTCCTTGTGCACGAAGTGCTGATGCATTTCCGTGGTCAGGTTTTCGATGCGCTCGGTGAGGGCTTTGGTCATTTCCGTGAGGCGGGTGTTCTGCTCAAGCAGCGCCATCAGTTGCGCGGTGTTCTTCGCCGCTTCTGCCTGGCGTTCACTGTTGGCGATCGCCAGCGCTTCGCGGTGCTGTGCATCTGCATCGGATTGCGCCTTGTCCCGCGCGGCCTGACGGGTCTGGGCCAACAGGATCAGTGGGGCGGCATAGGCCGATTGCAGGCTGAAAGCCAGGTTGAGCAGGATGAACGGGTAGGCATCGAAGTGGGTGACACCGAACAGGTTCAGGCACACCCAGACCACCACAATCAGCGTTTGCGCACCCAGAAAAGTCGGTGTACCGAAGAACCGCGCAAAGGCTTCGGCGCGCAGGGCGAATTTGTCATTGCCGAAGGTTGGCGCCAGATGGGCATGACGGCGATGGAAACGCAGGTGATCGACGGGGGCGGTGGTTTCGTTGCGGGTGGAATTCATGATGCTCTCTGCGGGGCGCTGGGACTGAGACTCACTATAGCCCCGGTGCGAGTTTCATTCTGAAACACATTCCGCCGTACAGATCAGAGCGAGCAATTCTTCGACGCCGCCGTCGAGATTGTCATTTATTGCACCTGGTAGCACGCCAGGAACATGTCCAGCGCCGACTCCACCACGGTGCCCTGCATCTCGGCCGACAAAGCCGGCAACCCCAGGGAAATCTGCGGCCAGAAGGCAAAGGATTTGAGCATGCCATGGAGCTGTTGCGCGGCGAATTCCGGGTCCACCGCTTTCAGGCGTCCGTCGGCCTGGGCGGCGCGAATCCAGATGGTCAGGTTTTCTTCGCGCTCACCCATTCGGGTCACCATGCTTTGCGCGCGCTCGGGAGAATGAATGGTGGCGGCGATGGCCACCCGCGCCAGATCGAGCAGATTTTCATCGCTCAATACCGAAAGCTTCACCGTCAGCATATGACGCATCTGGTCACGCAGGGGCAGGTTGGGGCGGTAGGGTGCTTCCGGTTCCGCCGTGACCCGGACCCACAATTGATTGAGGATTTCGGCGAACAACTCTTCCTTGCTGGGGAAGTGGTTGTACACCGTGCGCTTGGACACACCGGCGCTGGCGGCAATCCTGTCCATGCTGGTGATATCGAATCCATTGGCACGGAATTCGACAATCGCCGCCTGGATGATGGCTTCGCGTTTACGGTCGGTGAGGCGCTGTGGAGCTGTCATAAATACGCTTCGGCAGTAAAAAAAGTAAAATTACACTCGGTAGTTTACTTGTGATCGGCCTTGATGCAACCTAGAAACTACACTGTGCAGTGTAATGTTTTGTTAATCCTGCCCGGTAAAAATAGAGTGTTCGGCTGATGCGTGCATGCCTTGGCCATTTATCGTCCCAAAACGGAAAATCGTGAAGCCTGCGGTTTTTCTGGAGTCATTGCCCCATGGCCAAAACAATCTCCGCGGCGAACAGCGCCTCCCAGCCTGAAGCTTCCCGACAGGCACAAGGAAAGTTTCAGAACCATCGGCCGATACAGCACCTGAGCCTTGGCAAAACCCTGCGCATCCTCTGGAACGCGATGATCCACAAGCCGCGCAACACCCGTCCGACGGCGCCTGTGCCGGTGCAACCACTGACGCAGGCGGCGTTGCTGGCAGCACCCAACCACAGCGTCTATCGCCTCGGCCATTCCACGGTACTGCTCAAGCTGCGGGGCAAATTCTGGATCACCGACCCGGTCTTCGCCGAACGCGCTTCCCCTGTGCAATGGGCCGGCCCCAAGCGTTTTCACCAGCCGCCGATCAGCCTCGAGCAATTGCCGCCGATTGAAGCGGTGATCCTGTCTCACGATCACTACGATCACCTGGATTATCACGCGGTGCTCAAGATTGCCGACAAGGCCAAGTACTTCCTTACCCCGCTGGGCGTGGGCGACACCCTGATCAAGTGGGGGATCGACGCGAGCAAAATCCGCCAACTGGACTGGTGGCAGGGTACCGAGGTCGAGGGCATCCAGTTCGTCGCCACTCCCTCGCAGCACTTTTCCGGTCGCGGCCTGTTCGATGGCAACAGCACCCTCTGGGCCTCGTGGGTGATGATCGATGGCGCTACGCGGATCTTCTTCAGTGGCGACACCGGCTACTTCGACGGCTTCAAACGCATCGGCGAACAATACGGCCCTTTCGACCTGACGCTCATGGAAACCGGCGCCTACAACGTCGACTGGCCCCATGTACACATGCAACCTGAGCAAACCCTGCAAGCCCACCTCGACCTCAAGGGGCGCTGGCTGCTGCCGATTCACAACGGTACCTTCGATTTGTCGATGCATGCCTGGTACGAACCGTTCGATCGCATCCTGGCCCTGGCCTGGGAGCGCAATGTCTCGATCACCACGCCACGGATGGGCGAGGCGTTCAATGTGCTGGCGGCGCAGCGCGGAACGGCGTGGTGGTACGAAGTCGAACAGCAGGTCTACCAGGATCAGCAAAGCCTGGTGTGAAGCAACTACAGGACGAGGCGATTTTTCCCATGTGATCCGTGGGCAAGTGATGACGGACATTTCCGGCCGCGTCTGTAGGCTAGGAAGCGAGTGAGCTCTTTCACTCGCTACCACAAGGATGTCATTCACATGGATGTAAGGATGAAAGGCTGCATGACGCGGCTGGCCCAGGTTGTTCTGCTTTCGATCGCAAGCTACGCCAACGCACAACCATTGGAGTACTTGAGTGTCGATGAAATCAGTAGAGAAATGGCGCGCGGCCAACTGAGTGCCGAGGCGCTGGTGCAACACCTGCAGCAACGCATCGACAGGCTCGATAAAAACGGACCCACGATCAATGCGATCATCGAGCTAAACCCTGATGCGCTGGCGATTGCCAGGTCTCTGGATCGGGAGCGCGAACTCGGGCATGTTCGCGGCCCCTTGCACGGTATTCCGCTGTTGTTGAAAGACAACATCGATACGTCTGACCAGATGCAGACCAGCGCCGGGTCATTGGCCATGATCGGGCAACCCGCCGCCAGGGATGCCTTTATCGTGCAACGGCTAAGAGCCGCCGGCGCGATCATCCTGGGCAAGACCAACCTCAGCGAGTGGGCAAACTTCCGCGACCCCGCGGTCCCCAACGGTTGGAGCGGCCGAGGCGGGCAAACCAGGAATCCGCATCTGTTAAGCCAGACGCCCTGCGGTTCGAGTTCAGGTTCCGCTGCGGCAGTGGCCGCAGGTTTTGCACCCTTGAGCGTAGGGACGGAAACAGCGGGCTCCATTATCTGCCCGGCATCGCTCAATGGGGTGGTGGGGCTCAAGCCCACCGTGGGGTTGTTAAGTCGCAGTGGCATTGTTCCGGTGACATACAAACTCGACACCCCCGGGCCGATGGCTGGCACCGTTCGCGACGCGGCCTTGCTGCTCAATGCCATGACGGGCAATGATGCCACCGATCCGGTCAGCAAACCCCGAGCGCGTGATGACGTGGACTACACGGCATTGTTGAGACCTGGTTCGCTGGTGGGGCGGCGCCTCGGTTATCCACTCAAGTTCGATATGAGCGGTGAGGCGGCGCAGATCGATCCGCAGTTTTCCCGGGCGCTGGAAGTCATGCAGGCCGCCGGCGCAACGTTGATACCCATTGAGCTCATAGACCCGCAGTCAGCGCAGGTGGACGAGGCCCTGTCCATGGGGATCAAACGACACCTGCCTGAATACCTCGCGAAACGGACCGGCCTGGCCATCCGGAATCTGGAAGACCTTGTCCGTTTCAATCAACAGACTCCCGGTGTCGAAGGCTATGGGCAAAGCGTATTGATTGCGGCCAACGATGTGGTGTTTGACCCGCTTACCTACGAGCAACTGTGGCAGACCATCCAGCCTGAAAACGCGGCTGCCATCGATGACGTCCTGGCGCGGCACCAACTGGATGCCGTGGTCATGGACGTCGGCTCACCGGGCATGAACGTCGTTCCACTGGCAGGCTATCCCAGCATCATGGTGCCTACCGGAGCGGATGAAGACGGGCTGCCCACGTCGGCATTTTTCTTCGGTGCACGCTGGAGCGAAGCCAATCTACTGGCAATGGCCTATGGCTATGAACAAGCCTCCCATGCGCGGCCAATACCTTTATTCAGGCCGTAGGTTCTGATCGGTGCAAGTCAGGTCGTGGCTCCAGTGCCGGAGCTGCGACCTCATTCAACCATCGCAAAATCCGCCCGCGCCACCGGATTCGGCGTAGAGCCTTTCACGTTCATCCCTCTACCCGGCGCAAACCCCGGGAAGAACACCAGCCCCTGCGCTTCAAGCCGATAGGCCAATGCCAGGCGAGTGACATCCAGCACCTCCTGGCGCGCCTCGAAGCGCTCGATGGCCTGCACCGAAACCCCGGCTTCGCGGGACAAGACTTCCACGCTCCAGCCCAGCATTGCTCGGGCCTGGGCGCAGTGGGCCGGGGTGAATTGGAAGAGGGCGATACGTTCCAGGGTGATTTTCATCGCTTGAGAGGCCATGGGAGTTCTCCGGGCTCGAGAGTACTGGTTTTAAATTAACTGTGTTTTTGTACAGTTGTTTTTGAGCCGGATCAAATGCATTTTTCGATTTTTGCCGTTTCGTACCCCATGGCCAGACGGAAGGTCACTGCCGTTGTGGCCTGGATCACTCATCCAGCCCCGGTGCCTCGCGCACTATAAAGTGATCCAGATTCTCGATGTTGGCGCTGAATACATCGAACGTCCGCTCGGGGTTTTTCTTGCTGGGTACCTGCTGCAACGCAGGCTGGACGCCATAAAAGAAGCAATACAATGGCTTCCCGCTCTCGATGGCGTGCTTGATTTCCTCCAGGAACGCCTTGCGTTTGCGGTAGCTGTCGATCAGCTTCTTGTTCAGGTAAACGTTGACCGAGTAGGGCTTCTTCTCGAACCAGACCTTCTTCTCGAAGTCGATGCGAAAGCTCTGGGTGTAGTCCTTGATCTGCTTGATCCTGCCCCAGTAAATCAGCCCTGGGTTGTCTTGCAGGTACTCGATCTTCTTGAAAAACGAGGCATAGGGCGCGGTGTGCTGGCCAATCTTCAGCGGCATGCGCTTGAGCAGCGCCTTGTCCTCGAAGTTGGACACGAAGCATTCCACCGGATGGGCGAAGACACTGGTCTTGTCTGGCGCCGACTCGCGGCCGGGCTGCTCGACGTTGTTGGCCGTCATATCTGCTGCCGGCGCATTCCTTTGTAGATCGGCAGCCACAGTCGGGTGTGACGGCTTGCGCACATACTCACGCCGACTCAGCAACAATTCCGACGGGAAATGTTCCTCGCGACTGTCATCCGTTTCCTCACTGATCGAAGCCGGGGTCTTGAGGCTCACATAAGGACAACCCGCGACATGTCGCGTACTCGGCAGGTTCTTGAAGTGCGGCGTGCGCACGTAGTTGAGGTTCTTGGCGTTGAACGTGCCCAACCCGTCCGCCACTTCAAACGCCAGGCGACAGGCATCGTTGGGGCACTGGAAATGTTCCTTCGCGGAATCGAAAGCCATCGTCTCGTCGAAGTTCAGATCGCGCACGTCATAGATCGACAGTTTTTCGTCGAGACCGAGGCAATAGGCGAGGTCGAATTTCATGGGGTTACCACTGCGCGCGATGTGAGCCCAGTTCAGACGCCGCAATCGTCCACTGCACGGGCGTCCCGGTGATCTTCAACGGCACGTGCAGGCGATGGGCCGGGCCCCATGGAGTTTGCTCGACCAGCATGCCTTGATCCTGTTCATTCTCGGCCCGAAGCGGCTCGGCGCTGCCGGGACCCTGTTCGATCAACAGCTTCGCCGTACGCGCCAATGAGAGCCGCGCCGAACCACCCTGGCCGTTGTCCAAGCGTCCTGCCAACAAGCGGATCGCACTGGCCGCCATCAGGTATCCGGTGGCATGATCGAGCGCCTGCAAGGGCAATGGCGTCGGTTTGTCCGTCTGCTGGCTGTGCATGCCTGCTTGCGCGATGCCGCTGCTCATCTGCACCAGGCTGTCGAAGCCGCGACGGTTTTGCCACGGGCCGCTCCAGCCGTAGGCGTTGAGGCAAATGTCGATCAGGCCAGGGATCCGTCGGTGCCGTTCAGCGGCACCATAACCCAGGCGCTCCAGGGCGTCGGCGCGGTAACCGTGGAGCACGATGTCGGCGTCCTTGAGCAGGCTTTCGAATACATCGCGATCGGTTTTGTCGTGCAGATCCAGGCGTGCGCAACGCTTGCCCAGCGTCATCTCCGGCACCACACCCGGCTCGTTCCAGGTGGGTGGGTCGATGCGCAGTACATTGGCGCCAAGGCCCGCGAGGAAGCGGCTGGCCACGGGGCCTGCGAGTACGCGGGTCAAGTCCAGCACCTTGATCCCGGCCAAGGGTTGCGCCACCGAACCTTGCCAGGCCGTGCTCTGCGGGTTGCCGCCGGCGGTGAACTGAATCAGCGGTTCGGCGTTGACCGCGAGCCCCTGTGGATGGGCCTGCCACTGCTCCCAGCTGCGCATTTCAGCGGCACAGCCACCGGCATCGACCACGGCCTGCTCCAGATCGCTCTTGGCCCATTGCGCCACTTTACCTGCCATCGCCTTGCGGTCGACGCAAGCGCCCAGCACGGCTTCAGCGGCGGCGCGGTGATGGGGCGCATTGGTGTGCAGACGAATCCAGCCATCCTTCGCTGCGTAGTCGCCAGCGATCGGGTCCCACAACGGCGGGACCTTCCAGCCCAGCGGGCGGATCGAACTGGAAAACCAGAAGGAGGCCAGGCGCCGGTCGACTTCCAGCCCGGGCAAGCGTCCTGTTTGCTGATGCAGCAATTCGCTGACAGCCTGGCCGGCGGCGGCGATGCTGGCGCACGCCAGGTCGGTGACGGCAAACGCCGAGGGCAGGGCGCCGCTGGAGGTGAACGCAATGGGGGTGAGCGGCAAGCCGAGTTCGGCTTGAATGGACGTGAGTAGATCAGTCATCGAAGGGCCCTCCGGAACGAGAGCCCGAGCATAAATCAAAAAACTGTCAGGCCTGATGAAAACCCGCGGGGGAAATCACACCCTGAACTGGTCCATCAGTTTCATCTGCTGGGTGGTCAGGGCATTGAGCTGGCTGCTGATCTGCGCCGATTCGGTGGCTTGTCCGGTCAGGGTTTCGGTGACGGTACGGATCGCCGAAACGTTGCGGTTGACCTCTTCGGCCACGGCGCTTTGCTGTTCGGCGGCGCTGGCGATCTGCAGGTTCATGTCGCTGATCACTGTGACCGCGTCGCTGATTTTGCCCAAGGCCTGGACCGCTTGCTGGATCTGTCCGGCATTGCTGTGGGCCTGGGTCTGGCTCGAGTGCATGGTGGCGACCACGCCGCGGGTGCCGCTCTGGATGCGCTCGATCACCAGGCGAATTTCTTCCACCGAGTCCTGGGTGCGCTTGGCCAGGTTGCGCACTTCGTCGGCGACCACCGCAAAGCCGCGACCGCTTTCGCCGGCACGGGCGGCTTCGATCGCCGCGTTCAGCGCCAGCAGGTTGGTCTGTTCGGCGATGCTGCGGATCACCTCCAATACCGAGCCGATCTGCTCGCTGTTGACTGCCAATGCCTCGACTTCCGTCACGGCCTTGCTGACTTCGTCGGCCAGTTGATTGATGTCGCGGGTGCTGCGCTCGATGATCTGCATGCCATCGCGGGCCGACTGATCGGCGCCCTTGGCCGCACTGGCGGCGTTCGATGCGCTGTTGGCGACGTCGTGGGCGGTGGCGCTCATTTCATTGGATGCGGTGGCGACCTGGTCGATCTCGCGAAATTGCACCTGCATGCCTTCGCTGGTCTGGCGGGCGATTTCCGAAGACTGGTCGGCGGTGCCGCGGGCATCGGTAATGCTCTGCTTGATCTGCGCAATGGTCGGCTGCAGCTTGTCGAGGAAGCGGTTGAACCAGCTGACCAGTTCGCCCAGCTCGTCGCGCTTGCTGTAGTGCAGGCGCTGGGTCAGGTCGCCGTCGCCACTGGCAATCGCCTTGAGCATCACGGCCACGCTGTTGATCGGCCGGGTTACGCCCGAAGCGGTCAGCCACATCAGCAGCAGGCCGAGCAGGCCGGCAACGACGGCGACCAGTAGCGCCATGAGCGTGCCGCTTTGCCGGGCATCGTCGAGCACCGCTTGCAGCTTCACCGAATCGGCCAGCAGCACTTGCCTGGGCAAGTCGATCACCACGCCCCAGGGCTTGGCGTCGGCAATCGGGCTGACCGGGTACACCGCGCGGATCAGGTCGCCCTGTTGAAGAATCTTCGGCGCACCGTTGCCCAGCGATTGCTGGATGTCTTTACCGTCTGCGCCCAGGGTGTCGCCGATGCTTTTGCCGACTTTGCCGGCGTCGACACTGTAGGCGGCGAGCACGCCGCTGCCGGAGACGATCAGCATGTGCCCCGCATTGTTGAACAGCGCGCGCTGGGAATCGACGGACGCGGCTTGCAGGGTGTCGAGGGCGATGTCGATGCCGACTACGCCGATGACCTTGCCATCCACCAGCAGCGGCAGGGAAATGGTGGTCATCAGCACTTCCTTGTCCGCCACGGTGTCAGCGTACGGGTCCAGCAGGCAGGTGCGCTTGCTGTCCCGGGGGCAGGTGTACCAGACGTTGTAGGGAGTGCCGCTGAGGTTCAGGGTGGTCTTGGTCATGTCTTCTTCGACCATGATCGTGTTGAGCGCGGTCCCTGCGCTACGGCTCCAGTAGGAGGCGAATCGACCGGTTTCGTTGGACTGGCGGGCGGCGTCATCGACGAATTCGCTGTCCTTGCCATCCAGGCCATTGGGCTCGAACGCCAGCCAGATACCCAGCACTTTGCTGTTGCGCTCGAAGGCGGTTTTCAGGCTCGCGTTGAGCTCCTCGCGCAGGGAGCCGGCGTCCAGCGAACGCTTGGCGGCCATGGTGCGCAGGTCCTTGATCTGGTCCGCCAGGGCGGTCACCACCGTCAGGGTTTCACCGAACGTCTTCTGCACCCGCACCGCCTGCTCGGCGGCCTTGGCCTGGAGCAGGTCCTGCACACTATCGGTGAGCATTTTGCTGCTGGAGGCGCTGACCAGTTCATCGTTCTGATTGGTCTGGTAGAGGTTCATGCCCACGATGGATGCGACCACGCCAAGCAGGCACAGACCGGACAGCAGGACGATTTTCAGGCGGATGGACAGTGAGTCGAACATGGGGCGAACTCGCGAATGGATGAGGGGTCGGCTGTGAGCCATTGCGGCTCGACTCGCCAAATCCATTTAGCGCCATTCCAGCACATCGGCGTGGGGCACAGATTGCATGAGGGGGCTGCCGACGAACGGTTATGTTTGAACGTTTGCGCGGGGGAATGTGCCGAAAACGGGATGAAAAACGGGGAAGTTTATCGGCGTTACCCCAGTGATTCCGGTCGCGACCAGATCCACAGGTTGCCCAGGCCCATGCCGACAATCGCCAGGTAGATCGGCCAGCCGTGATCGAGCATTACCAGCATCAACGTGGCGCACAGCAGCATGCTGACGGTGGCGCTGACCTTGGCCCGGCGCGCAATGATTTTGCCGTTGCGCCAGTTAATGAGAATGGGGCCGAACAGCCGATGGTTTTCCAGCCAGGCACTCAGGCGCGGCGAGCTTCGGGTGGCAGCCCAGGCGGCCAGCAGGATGAATTCGGTGGTCGGCAGGCCGGGTATGACGATGGCGACCAGGCCGATGCCGAGGCTGACGTAGGCCAGCAGGCCGAAAAGGAGGCGGGCGAGTTTGGAGGAGGCAGGCATGGGCTCAAAAGAAGATGGCGATCTTGCGGGCGTACTCGGTCCCCTGTAGGAGCGAGCCTGCTCGCGAAGGTGTGTCAGGCACATTGATGTTGAATGTGCCACCTTCGCGAGCAAGCTCGCTCCTACAAAGGGCGGTGGGGGGTCAGGCGGTTTCCGGGGTGCTGGCGTAAGCCTGTTCCAGCAATACCGTGAAGCGGTTGAAGGCGTCGATGGCGCCTTTGTCCAACTCGGCTTCTTCCTCTGCGCGAAGTTCCAGTTCATCGAGGGTCTTGATGAAGCTTTTCCAGCCTTGCGCGCGGCCACCTTCAGGTTCGCCAAGGTGGCGGGCGCCGAAGGTTTCGCTCAGGCCAAGGCCCACGGCGCGCTTGATCAGAAACGCCGCGCCCAGCTTCGAACCTTCGGAAACGAAGAGCCAGCCCAGGGCCTGGGCCTTGCTCGGGTTGTGCAGCGCACCGGCCACCGGCGCCGGCACTTCGGTGTCGAGGTCGGCCAGGTCGGCCTTGGCCGCGTCGGCACGGCAACGGGCCGGCAGGTCCGGGACGATGGCAGTCAGTTGGGCATCGTTGTACAGCGCCACCAGTTCCGACTGGAACAGGTATTGCGCCACCACGAAACGGGCGAAGCTGGCTTGGGTTTCAAAAGGTGCGTGGGCTTTGACCAGTGCATCGAGCTTGCTGTGGGGTTCGTTGGTGACCTGGTTCAAGCGTTGCGAACGCAGGGTAGGGCGTTGGGCGGTGTCCTGGGTGGTCATGGCAAATCCTTGGAAAAGAAGAGGCGCTTGGTAACGAGACGAATGAGCGGGTTCATGACAGTAAAAAATCCTCACTGGGCGGCTGTTACAGCGCCGCCCGGTGAGCACAGGTTCAGATATCCCAGACCAGGTTGATCGCGAAGTTTCGTCCAGGCTGAGTCAGGCGATCAAGATTGGCTGGCTGCGTTACCGAGGCTTCGCCGACGCTGTCATAGCCGCGTACGTCATCCCACTGCCAGTATTTCTTGTCGGTCAGGTTGTACAGGCCGGCGTTGACGGTCAGATCGTCGGTCACCTTGTAGAAACCGGCCAGGTCGAGCACGCCGTAACCCGGTGTCTTGAACTGGGTGCTGGTGCCGTCCGGGGTGTTGAAGCTGGTGCTGTCGACCCGGGTCTTGCGCTTGACCAGGGTCCAGCTCAGCAATGCGCCGTATTGGTCCTGGTCATAACCCAGGCCGAATACGCCGGTCAGCGGGTTGACGCTGTTGAGCGGTTCGCCGCTGTCATCGTTGCGACCGTACAGGTAGGCCACGGATCCCTGGGTGTAGAGGCCACCGGGTGCGCCGAAGGTATCCAGGTTCAAGCGGCCCTTGAGCTCAAGGCCCTTGATGGTGGCATGCTTGATGTTGTTGCTCTGGAAAGTGGTCTCGGTGTAGCCGGGGGTAATGGCGTTCTCGTCGATGAAGTCTCGGTATTTGTTGTAGAACACCGCGACATCGAAGGTGCCGGCGTCGAACTGCCCGCGCAGGCCGGTTTCATAGCTTTTGCTCTTTTCCGGTTCGAGGTCGGGGTTGGGCGCGACCTGATAGCCACCCGCGAGGTTTTCGAAGCGGCCATACAGGGCCTTGGCACTCGGTGTGCGGAAGCCTTCGGCGTATTGGCCATACCAGGTGTAGTTGTCGTCGAAGCGGTAAGTGGTGCCGAATTTCGGCGACAGGCGATGCCAGGTCTTGGTGTCCTCGTTGACCTCGCCGTTACCGCTCTGGTCGGCCGTCACCAGGAACTCATCGGTCAGGTGCGGCTTGAGCTGGGTGTAGTCGTAGCGCAGGCCGGGCACGAAGGTCCAGTTGTTCCAGGCGATCTGGTCCTGGGCGAACAGGCTGTAGGTGTTGATGGTCGGATCCGGGAAGTCGCTGGCCGGGGTCAAGGTGTCGGCAGGGCTGGCAGCGCCGACGACACGGCAAGTACCGGCCACGGTCAGGCAGGTGCCGCTACCGGTACGCAGGCCGGTGACTTTGTCCTGCTTGATGGTGGTGCCGTAAGTGACGACATGGTCCGTGTCGGCAATGGCAAACGCCTTGTCAGCCTGGGCATCGAATACCCATTGGCGGTCCTTGTAGGTGGTATCGCGGTTACGCAGCACGGTGCGCGACGGCGCGTAGATTTCTTCGGTGCTCTGGTCAGTCTTGGCAATCTGGTAATTCAACGTCCACTTGATGTTGTCAGCCAGCAGGCTGTCCAGGGCGAAGCTGTGATCCAAACCAAAGCGCTCGCGGGTGATGGTGTCGTTGCCGGTGCGCGATTGGTAGAAGCCGAAGCCGCGCCCCGCGTTGAAGGGACCCCCCACGGCGCTCAGCTGATTGGTGTCGCGATCGTCCTTGTAGTGCTCGTAAGTCAAGCCGAAGCGCGCATCGTCGGCGTAGTTCCAGCCCAGCTTGGCCAGCACGTTGGTGGTGCGCACGTCCTCAGGATTGGCTTCGGTGCGGTCAAGGCCGGTTCCACCGGTCTCGCCGTAGGACTCGGTTTCATGGCCGTTGCGCTGGCTGAGGTGCAACAGACCGTCGAAGTCACCGGTGCGCCCGGCCACGGTGCCTGAGGTGAGCCAGCTATCATCGGCCGAGCTGTAGCCGGTCTTCAGGCGTGCACCAACGTCCTGGCCTGGCTTGATGATGTCGTCCGGGTCCAGTGTGTAGTAGCTGACTGCGCCTCCAATGGCATTGCTGCCGTACAGCACCGAAGCCGGGCCGCGCAGGATTTCCACGCGCTTGACGATTTCCGGGTCGACATAGTTGCGGTTTGTCTGGGCATACGGACCGTTGAAAAAGCCGTCGGGTACTTGCACACCGTCGACCTGGGTCAACACACGGTCGCCGTCGATGCCGCGGATGTTGTACCCGGAAAGCCCCGCGCGGGTACCAGTGCCGCCTACCGAAACGCCCGGTTCGTAGCGCACCAGATCCTTGATGCTGTTGACGTTGTTGCGGTCGAGTTCTTCGCGGGTGTGGACGGTGACGGTGCTGGGCACGCTGCTCACGTCCTGCTCCTGACGCGTGGCGCTGATGGTCACCTGCTGCAGGTTGAGCGTGCCGGTATTACTGCGCGGTTCCAGGATGATGTTGTTGGTGCTCAGGATGCGATAGCTCAGGTTGGTCCCCACCAACAGGCGATCCAGGGCTTTCTCCGGCGGCAGCGAGCCGCGCACGCCCGGTGAATTCATGCCTTGCGCCAGTTCGGCGGAAAAGCCCACTTGCCAGCCCGTCACGGCGGTAAAGGCATTGAGCGCCGAGACCAGCGACTGCGGCGCAATGGTGAACGCGTAATCGCCCATTTTGCGCGCCGGCTGCTCGACGGCAGTGGCGGCCATGACCGGCGCAGTACCGGCCATCAAAATGGCGGCGGTCAGCAGCGACAGAACGCGGGAAGGTGAAGAAGCTGGGCGGGTAAGGCGAGAGGACATCGATAGCGCTCCGTGTCGCACGAATCTTTATAGGTGCTGATTGGCATCAAGGATGCGAATCAATTGCATTGGCTATAACGAGACGTACGAGCTTCGGCTATCGAGTAAAAATAATTCTCATTCAGTTCAGGATGACCAGCGCCGGGTATTCCTTGAGCTGCGCCGAGGTGATGTGTGCCAGGGAACGGACCACGTCCAGCGGCTGGTCGAGACGGTAATTTCCGGTCACCGCGACATCAGCCAATTGCTCGTTGTTGTTGATGATCCAGCCCGGATAGTAGCGACGCAGCTCCGCCAGCACCTGGCTCAGCGGGCAGTTTTCAAACACCAGGCGGCCCTGGACCCAGGCCAGGTCGGTGGCCGCATCCAGTTTGGCCGTGCGGTCGAAACCGTTGGGGCCGATGCGGATGCTTTCCCCGGCGGTCAGGCGTACCAGGGCGTTGTCGCCGCTGGCGCGCAAGTCGACATCACCGCGCTGCACCCGAACCTGGGTCACACCGTCCAGGTAACGCACGGCAAACGCGGTATCGCGGACACTCGCCGTGACCCGCCCGGCGTCGATTTCCAGCGGCAGGCCGCGATGGGGCTGCACGTCGAAAAACGCCTCGCCCTGATACAGGCGGGCCACGCGCTTCTGATCGTTGATGGTGCTGGAAAACGCCGAGTTGGTGTTGAGCAGCACTTGCGAGCCGTCCTCCAGTTGCAGGCGCTGGCGCTCACCGACCACGGTCAGGTGATCGGCCTGCAGGCGCAGGGGCAGATTGCTGAAACTGAACAAACCGAGGATCAGCACGGCGGCCGTGGCCAGGGGTTTCCAGTGCGGACGCAAGCGCGACAGCACACTGACTTTCGTGGGCTGCGCTGCCAGGCTTTGCGCGCATTGCGTGACTGGCGCACCGTTCCAGATCGCCTGGGCCCTGGCGAATGCCTCGGCGTGCGCCGGGTCGGCGGCGAGCCATTGGTGGAACTGGCGGGTCTGTTCTTCGCTCGGGCTGTCCAGCACGATCAGCCAGTCCAGGGCCTGGTCCATCGCCTCGGCTGTGGCCGGCGCCGGGGCAGGCGAAGGGGCGCGGTGGGTGTCCGTCACGGTGTTTCCTCGGCAGTGTCTGTGCACGGCTGTTTTTTTAGTGAAGCTCAAAAGAGGGCCAAGGGTAGCCCTGATGACCAGGGTCGTCGAGCCACGGGCGATTCAGTGGTCGTTCAACCGGTCGGCGACACCGATGCAGATCGTCATGATCAGTTTCAGCTCCTTCTGCACGGTACTGAGCGAGACGCCGAGTTTCTCGGCGATCTCCAGATAGCTGTGGCCGTGGAGGCGGCTGAGGATGAAGATCTGTTGCTGGCGGGCGCTGAGTTGACTGAGGCGCACGTTCAGACGCTCGAGCAGTTGTTCGGCATGGGCGGCATCCTCGGCACTGCTGGCGGGGGCGGCGACGCTTTCCACCACGTCCAGTGGCACGTCATCGACCATGGTGCGCGAGTGGATGCGCCGCGCGCGCAAATGGTCCAGCGCCAGGTTGCGGGCGGTCTGGAAAACGAAGGGTTCCAGGTGATCGATGGCCCGCTCGCCAAGCGCTCGGGTCACGCGCAGGTAGGTCTCCTGCAAGAGGTCTTCGGCGGTGCTGTGATTGTTGACCATCCGCTCCAGCGTGCGCAGCAGGGAGACTCGCTGGGTGATGAAGACGTCGTTGAAGCGCGATTGACTCACGGGAGGACCTGATCCATTTCGAGCGAATGATAATGCTTATCATCCACTCGAGTGGTCAAGTCCTGATTTGTGAAGGTTTACGCACGACCCTGCAAATACGTCGCGTAATCGGGAATCCGATGGGCGTGCGCCTGCTCCATCAGCGGGCTGCTGAGCAGGTAGTCGGCGCTGCATTCGTTGCACGCAACAGGGATGTTCCAGACCGCCGCGACCCGCAGTAAAGCCTTGATATCGGGGTCGTGGGGCTGTGGTTCGAACGGGTCCCAGAAGAACACCAGCATGTCGACCCGCTGCTCGGCGATGCGCGCGCCGAGCTGTTGGTCACCGCCCAGCGGGCCGCTGATCATGCTCTCCACGGGCAGGTCCAGGCGTTGTTGCAACAACAACCCGGTGGTGCCGGTGGCGACCAGTTCGTGTTGGGCCAGTCGATCTTTCTGGCGCTCTGCCCAGTCCAGCAAGAACACCTTGCAGTGGTCGTGGGCGACCAGGGCGATGCGTTTGCGCGCCGCGATGGTCTTTTGCGTAAAGCTGATACCGATCATGGGTTGTTCCATAAACAACGGGTGGCGTCTGGCATGCTCGCGATGGCGATCTTGAGGATGCCTTCGCTGGCAAGTCGGATCGCCGCATCGCAGCTCCTACAAGTAAGCTTCGCTTACTCTGCGTGGCACAGCGCCAGGCAGTTATCGAGCATGCGGTTGGAGAAGCCCCATTCGTTGTCGTACCAGGCCAGCACCTTGAGCAGCTTGCCGCTGGACTTGGTGTGGTTGGCGTCGAAGATCGACGACAGCGGGTTGTGGTTGAAGTCGCTGGAGACCAGCGGCAAGGTGTTGTAGCCGAGGATTTTCGAGTGCTGGCTGGCTTGCTTGAGCAGTGCGTTGACCTCTTCTGCACTGGCTTCCTTTTTCAGCTGCACCGTCAGGTCGACCAGGGAAACGTTGATCACCGGCACGCGCACCGCCATGCCCGTCAGTTTGCCCGCCAGTTCCGGCAGCACCAGGCCGACCGCTTCGGCAGCACCGGTCTTGCTCGGGATCATGTTCTGGGTGGCCGAGCGGGCGCGGTACGGGTCGCTGTGGTAGACGTCGGTGAGGTTCTGATCGTTGGTGTAGGCATGGATGGTGGTCATCAGGCCGCTTTCGATGCCCAGTTCGCGGTGCAGCACCTGGGCCACCGGGGCCAGGCAGTTGGTGGTGCACGAGGCGTTGGAAATGATCTGGTGCGACTGGCGCAGGATGTCGTGGTTGACCCCGTACACCACGGTGGCGTCGGCGCCTGAGGCCGGCGCCGAGATGATCACTTTGCGCGCGCCGGCCGTAATATGCGCGGCGGCTTTGGCGCGGTCGGTGAACAGACCGGTGCATTCGAACACCACATCGATCTTTTCCGCAGCCCAGGGCAGGTCGGCCGGATTGCGAATGGCGCTGACCGAAATACGGTCGCCGTTGACGGTCAGACTCTCCTGGTCATGCTGGACATCGGCTTCGAACGTGCCGTGAACCGTGTCGTACTTGAGCAAATGCGCATTGATAGCGCTGTCTCCCAAGTCGTTGATGGCGACGATCTGCAAATCCTGGCGATAGCCTTGGGTATAGAGTGCTCGAAGGACGTTACGACCAATGCGGCCAAAACCATTGATTGCGATTCGTAGAGTCATTTGTCAGCGCCGCCGTCGTTTTGTTGTTGGAATTACAAGATTATTCGCAAAAAAATAGAAAACAAGCCTTTTTAATGGCAATATTTTATTCAATCTACAACGAGTGACCTGAATCAACTGGTCCAACCGATCAAGAAAACCGTCTGTCATCCCATCGACACCGGCCTTTGATCAGCATAGACAATCAGGTCGCCACATCCGTTAGCCTGGAGTTCTACACATGCATCCCCGCGTCCTTGAGGTCACCGAACGGCTTATCGCCCGCAGTCGCGCCACGCGTGAGGCTTACCTTGCACTGATTCGCGATGCCGCCAGCGACGGTCCGATGCGCGGCAAGTTGCAGTGCGCCAACTTTGCCCACGGCGTGGCCGGTTGCGGCAGCGACGACAAGAACAGCCTGCGGATGATGAACTCCGCCAACATCGCCATAGTTTCGTCATATAACGACATGCTCTCGGCGCACCAGCCGTACGAAGTCTTCCCCGAGCTGATCAAAAAGGCCCTGCGCGAAATCGGCTCCGTCGGCCAGTTCGCCGGCGGCACTCCCGCCATGTGCGATGGCGTGACCCAGGGCGAGCCGGGCATGGAGTTGAGCCTGCCGAGCCGTGAAGTGATCGCGCTGTCCACCGCCGTGGCGCTGTCCCACAACATGTTCGATGGCGCGCTGATGCTCGGCATCTGCGACAAGATCGTCCCGGGACTGATGATGGGCGCGCTGCGCTTCGGCCATCTGCCGATGATCTTCGTGCCGGGTGGGCCGATGGTGTCGGGTATTTCCAACAAGCAGAAAGCCGACGTGCGCCAGCGCTACGCCGAAGGCAAGGCCAGCCGCGAGGAGCTGCTGGAGTCGGAAATGAATTCCTACCATAGCCCCGGCACCTGCACGTTCTATGGCACCGCCAACACCAACCAGTTGTTGATGGAAGTCATGGGCCTGCACTTGCCTGGCGCTTCCTTCGTCAACCCGAACACACCGTTGCGCGACGCCCTGACCCGCGAAGCAGCGCACCAGGTGACGCGCATTACCAAACAGAACGGCGACTACCTGCCGATTGGCGAAATCGTCGACGAGCGTTCGCTGGTCAACTCCATCGTCGCCCTGCACGCCACCGGCGGCTCGACCAACCACACCTTGCACATGCCGGCGATCGCCATGGCGGCGGGCATCCAGCTGACCTGGCAGGACATGGCCGACCTCTCCGAGGTGGTGCCGACCCTGAGCCACGTCTACCCGAACGGCAAGGCCGACATCAACCACTTCCAGGCCGCGGGCGGCATGTCGTTCCTGATCCGCGAGCTGCTGGAGGCCGGGCTGCTCCACGAAAACGTCAACACCGTGCTGGGCCATGGCCTGAGCCGTTACACCCAGGAACCGTTCCTCGACAACGGCGAGCTGGTCTGGCGCGAAGGCATCACCGAAAGCCTCGATGAAAGCATCCTGCGTCCGGTCGCCCGTGCATTCTCGCCAGAGGGCGGCTTGCGGGTGATGGAAGGCAACCTCGGTCGCGGCGTCATGAAAGTTTCCGCCGTGGCGTTGGAAAACCAGATCGTCGAAGCGCCCGCCATGGTGTTCCAGGATCAGCAGGACCTGGCCGACGCGTTCAAGGCCGGTTTGCTGGAGAAGGATTTTGTCGCGGTGATGCGCTTCCAGGGGCCGCGTTCCAACGGCATGCCGGAACTGCACAAGATGACGCCGTTCCTCGGCGTGCTGCAGGATCGCGGCTTCAAGGTGGCACTGGTGACCGACGGGCGCATGTCCGGTGCCTCGGGGAAAATCCCGGCGGCGATCCATGTCAGCCCCGAAGCTTATGTGGGCGGCGCTTTGGCACGGGTGCAAGAGGGCGATATCATCCGCGTCGATGGCGTCAAAGGCACCCTGGAGCTTAAGGTGGACGCCGAAGAATTTGCAGCGCGCACACCGGCCAAGGGCCTGTTGGGCAACAACATCGGCACCGGTCGCGAGCTGTTTGGTTTCATGCGCATGGCCTTCAGCTCGGCGGAGCAGGGGGCCAGCGCCTTCACTTCTGCCCTGGAGACGCTTAATTGAAACTGGCTTTGGTCGGTGACATCGGAGGCACAAACGCACGGTTCGCGTTGTGGAAAAACCAGCAATTGGAAAGCGTCCAGGTGCTGGCGACGGCCGACCACGCCAGCCCGGAAGAGGCGATCAGCCTCTACCTGAGCGGACTCGGCTTGGCGCCGGGTTCCATCGGCTCGGTATGCCTGTCCGTGGCCGGCCCGGTGAGCGGCGACGAATTCAAATTCACCAACAATCACTGGCGTTTGAGCCGCAAGGGTTTCTGCAAGACCTTGCAGGTCGATCAGCTGCTGCTCGTCAACGATTTCTCGGCCATGGCCCTGGGCATGACCCGCCTGCAACCCGGCGAGTTTCGCGTGGTGTGCGAAGGCACGCCGGAGCCGTTGCGCCCGGCGGTGGTGATTGGCCCGGGTACGGGGCTGGGTGTTGGCACTTTGCTCGATCTGGGCGAGGGGCGTTTTGCCGCGTTGCCGGGGGAGGGCGGTCACGTCGATCTGCCGCTGAGCAGCCCGCGCGAGACTCAACTGTGGCAGCACATCTTCAACGAGATCGGCCATGTCAGCGCTGAAACGGCGTTGAGCGGCGGTGGTTTGCCACGGGTCTATCGGGCTATCTGTGCGGTGGACGGTCACACGCCGGTGCTCGAAACTCCCGAGGCGATCACGGCTGCCGGCCTGGCGGGGGACCCGATTGCCCTGGAAGTGCTCGAGCAATTTTGCTGCTGGCTCGGTCGCGTGGCCGGCAATAACGTACTGACCACCGGTGCGCGCGGTGGTGTGTTCATCGTTGGCGGGGTGATCCCGCGCTTCGCCGATTTCTTCCTCGAAAGCGGCTTTGCCCGGTGTTTTGCCGACAAGGGTTGCATGAGCGATTACTTCAAGGGGATCCCGGTTTGGCTGGTGACGGCGCCGTATTCCGGCCTTGTTGGCGCGGGAGTGGCGCTGGAGCAGGCTTGAGACCGCGTCGACTTCATCGCTGGCAAGCCAGCGCCTACAGGTTTTCGGTGTTTTTCTGAACGACGCCAATCCTGTAGGAGCTGGCTTGCCGGCGATTGGGCCCGCACAGACACCATAGATATACGCACGATCAGGCATAATCCGCCCAATTCAAATAACAAGGACGCCTTCCTGTGAGCTCAGTCAACAAGTCGATTTTGTTGGTCGATGACGATCAAGAGATACGCGAGTTGCTGGACACCTACCTGACCCGCGCCGGTTTCCAGGTGCGGACCACGCCCGATGGCGCAGGCTTTCGCCAGGCCCTCAACGACGCCCCCAGCGACCTGGTGATCCTCGACGTGATGCTGCCGGACGAAGACGGTTTCAGCCTGTGCCGCTGGATTCGCCAGCACCCGCGTCAGTCACAGGTACCGATCATCATGCTCACTGCCAGCTCCGACGAGGCCGACCGGGTCATCGGCCTGGAGCTGGGGGCCGACGACTACCTGGGCAAACCCTTCAGCCCCCGGGAATTGCAGGCGCGCATCAAGGCCTTGCTGCGCCGGGCCCAGTTCGGCCAGGAGCGCTCGGGCGGCGAAGTGCTGGCCTTCGATGACTGGCGCCTGGACATGGTCAGTCATCGCCTGTTTCACATCGATGGCGAAGAGGTGATTCTGTCCGGTGCCGATTTCGCCCTGTTGAAGCTGTTCCTCGATCATCCCCAGGAAATCCTCGACCGCGACACCATCGGCAACGCCACCCGTGGCCGGGACCTGATGCCTCTCGATCGCATCGTCGACATGGCGGTCAGTCGTTTGCGCCAGCGTCTGCGCGATACGGAAAAACCACCGCGACTGATTCGCACCGTGCGGGGCAGCGGCTATCAGCTGGCAGCCAGTGTGGTTGCCGCCAATGGCCACTGATTTTTTGCGCAAGCTCGCCGGCCGCGTGCCGGTGCCGCGCTCGCTGCTCGGGCGCATGTTGCTGCTGACCTTGCTCGCGGTGTTGTTCGCCCAGACCTTGTCGAGCGTGATCTGGGTTTCCCAACTGCGTGCGACCCAGCTGGAAGGCCTGGTCACCAGCGCGCGCAGCCTCGCTCACTCGATGAACGCCAGCGTCAGTTACCTGCGCTCTCTGCCGGTGGCGTATCGCCCGTTGGTGCTCGACCAGCTGCGCAGCATGGGCGGTACGCGGTTCGTGGTGACGCTCAATGACAAACCCCTGGGCATGGAAGTGTTGCCGATCACGCCACGCAAGGAGGCGGTGATCAAGGCGGTGGATCAGGTGCTGCGCCAGTCCCTCGGCCAGGACACCGACATCTCGGTGACCTTTGTCAGCCCCGAAGATTTGCGCATCTTCAACGGCGGCCTCAAGCTCGACGAACTGCCACGATCCTGGGCGCACTACGCGCTGACCCTGGAGCCGGTGAACCCGCCGGTGCTGGTCACGCAGATCCAGATGGCGCCGGGCGAATGGCTGTACATCGCCTCGCTGTTGCCTGAGCCCTACACCAGTCTTGAAGAACAGGGCCTGCCGGCGCAGCAAGTGTGGTTCATCGTCCTCACCAGCGGCTTCTTGCTGTTGTTCATCGGCCTGCTGGTGCACTGGCAAAGCCGGCCGCTCAAGCGCTTGGCGCGGGCGGCGCGAGACCTGTCGCTGGGCGCCGACGTCGAGCCGGTGGCCGAAGGCGGCGGCAGCGAAGTGGTCGAAGTCGGCCGGGCCTTCAACACCATGCGCGAGCGCATCAGCCGTTACCTGACCGAACGCAGCCAGTTGTTCAGCGCGATTTCCCACGATTTGCGCACCCCGATCACCCGCTTGCGCCTGCGCGTCGAATTGCTCGAAGACGAAAAGCTGCAAGCCAAGTTCGGGCGTGACCTGGATGAGCTGGAGCTGCTGGTCAAGGGGGCGCTGCAATGTGTCAAAGACACCGACATCCACGAGAACATCGAGCAGGTGGACCTCAATCATGTGCTTGAGTGCCTGGTCGAGCCGTACCTGCCACCCACCGGCAACGGTCGCGTGACCCAGCAAGGACGTGCCCTGGCGGCCTATCCGGGCAAACCGCTGGCGCTCAAGCGGTGCATCGGCAACCTGATCGACAACGCCCTCAAGTACGGCCAGAACGCCCACCTGCACATCGATGACGACGACAGCGCGTTCGTCCTGCATGTCGATGATGAAGGGCCAGGGGTTCCCGAGCAGCGACTGGAGCAGGTGTTCGAGCCGCACTTTCGTCTGGCCGGGCAGCAGCAGGGGTATGGGTTGGGGTTGGGGATCGCGCGCAATATTGCCCATAGTCATGGGGGTGAAGTGAGTTTGCAGAATTTGCGTGAGGGGGGGTTGCGGGTGACCCTGCAACTACCCCGCTCTGCCGATTGAAACACCCAACCTTGTAGGAGCCGGCTTGCCGGCGAATGCGCCCTCAAGAACGCCTTCGCCGGCAAGCCGGCTCCTGCGGAAAAGCGTTTCGCATCATTGTCACAAGTTGGTGACATAACTCGCCCCCTTCGTTACAAGCCCGCCACCGCCCGTTGTTTAGACTGCCCCTCAGTCATAACAACAAAAAAGGCACCCCATGGACTCCTCTCAACCCGCCTTCAGCAGCTGGCTGAACGCACCGGCCCATCAGCAATGGCTCGCCGCCGAAGGCTTGCGCCTGCTGGCATTCGCCAAGGCATCAAGACTGCCTGAAGGCTTTGGCAATCTCGACGAAAAAGGTCGTCTCCCGGCCAACGCCCAAGCCCACACCATGAACACCGCGCGCATGACCCACAGCTTCGCCATGGCGCATATCCAGGGCCTGCCAGGATTTGCCGACCTGGTGGATCACGGCATCCAGGCCTTGCTCGGGCCGTTACGCGATGCCGTGCACGGTGGCTGGTTCGCGGACGCCGGACATCGCGATGGCAACACCGGCAAGAACGCTTACCTGCACGCCTTCGTGGCCCTGGCCGCCAGTTCCGCGGTGGTCGCGCAACGGCCCGGCGCGCAGGCCTTGCTCGATGACGCGATCGACATCATCGACAGCTGTTTCTGGAACGAAGAAGAAGGCGCCATGCGCGAATCCTTCAATCGCGACTGGAGCGAAGAGGAAGCGTACCGAGGCGCCAACAGCAACATGCACGCCACCGAAGCCTTCCTCGCCCTGGCCGATGTCACCGATGACAAGCGCTGGTTAAACCGCGCCCAGCGCATCGTCGAGCGGGTGATTCATGGGCACGCCGCCGCCAATGACTACCTGGTGATCGAGCATTTCGACCGCGACTGGCAACCGCTGCGCGAGTACAACCACGACAACCCGGCCGACGGTTTCCGTCCCTACGGCACCACGCCGGGACACGGTTTCGAATGGGCTCGATTGCTCTTGCATCTCGAGGCGGCGCGAGTACGCGCCGGTATGCTTACGCCGGGCTGGCTGGTCACCGACGCGCAAAAACTCTTCGAGCACAATTGCCGTCACGGCTGGAACATCGACGGCGCGCCGGGCCTGGTCTACACCCTCGACTGGGATAACAAGGCGGTGGTTCGCCATCGCCTGCACTGGACCCACTGCGAAGCCAGCGCCGCTGCCAGTGCCTTGCTCAAGCGCACGGGCGATGCGCAATACGAACGCTGGTACCGACTGTTCTGGGAGTTCTGTGACGGTCATTTCATCGACCGCGAAGGCGGTAGCTGGCACCACGAACTCGACCCGCTGAACCGCCCAAGCGGCGATATCTGGGCCGGCAAGCCCGACCTCTATCACGCCTGGCAAGCGGTGCTGATCCCGCGCCTGCCGCTGGCGCCAAGTATGGCCAGTGCGCTGGCAGCGTCGTCCCAGAGCGGTTCTATGTAACCATGCAGTGACATTCGCGCGTCCCTTCGTTACCTGCGAAGGGTCGTCCCCTGTTTAAAATCCTCTGCAGCGCAAGCACCAGACTTGCATGCATAACAACAAGAAAGGTACTTCTAGATGAATGCGATTTCTCGCCTCGCTACTGTCATTTCTCTCGTCTCCCTGTCTGCGCTTCCTCTCAGTGTGCTTGCCGCCGAATCCAAAGGTTCCGTGGAAGTCGTTCACTGGTGGACCTCGGGTGGTGAAAAGGCAGCGGTCGATGTGCTCAAGGCTCAAGTCGAAAAAGACGGCTTCACCTGGAAGGACGGCGCAGTCGCCGGTGGTGGCGGTGCGACGGCCATGACCGTGCTGAAAAGCCGTGCCGTCGCGGGTAACCCGCCAGGCGTTGCCCAGATCAAGGGCCCGGACATTCAGGAATGGGCGTCGACCGGTCTGCTCGACACCGACGTCCTCAAGGACGTTGCCAAAGAAGAGAAGTGGGACAGCCTGCTCGACAAGAAAGTCTCCGATACCGTGAAGTACGAAGGTGATTACGTGGCCGTGCCGGTGAACATTCACCGGGTGAACTGGCTGTGGATCAACCCGGAAGTCTTCAAGAAAGCCGGTATCACCAAGAACCCGACCACCCTCGAAGAATTCTACGCGGCGGGCGACAAGCTCAAGGCTGCCGGCTTCATTGCGCTCGCCCACGGCGGCCAGCCTTGGCAGGACAGCACCGTGTTCGAAGCCGTTGTGCTTTCGGTCATGGGCGTCGATGGTTACAAGAAAGCCCTGGTTGATCTCGACAACGGCGCGCTGACCGGCCCGGAAATGGTCAAGGCGCTGACCGAACTGAAGAAAGTAGCGACCTACATGGACGCCGACGGCAAAGGTCAGGACTGGAACCTGGAGGCGGCCAAGGTCATCAACGGCAAGGCCGGCATGCAGATCATGGGTGACTGGGCCAAGTCCGAGTGGACCGCCGCCAGGAAAGTCGCCGGCAAGGACTACGAGTGCGTAGCGTTCCCGGGTACCGACAAGGCCTTCACCTACAACATCGACTCGCTGGCAGTGTTCAAGCAGAAAGACAAAGGCACTTCTGCCGGTCAGCAGGACATCGCCAAAATCGTATTGGGTGAGAACTTCCAGAAAGTCTTCAGCATCAACAAGGGCTCGATCCCGGTGCGTAACGACATGCTGTCGGACATGGGCAAGTACGGTTTCGATGCGTGCGCCCAGACTGCGGCCAAGGATTTCCTGACTGACGCCAAGTCCGGCGGCCTGCAACCGAGCATGGCGCACAACATGGCGACCACGCTGGCGGTACAGGGTGCGTTCTTCGACGTAGTGACCAACTACATCAACGACCCGAAAGCCGACCCGGCTGATGCGGCCAAAAAACTCGGCGCGGCGGTTCAGTCGGCCAAATAACCGTAAGCAACGCCGGCCCTTGTAGGAGCTGGCTTGCCAGCGAAGGCGTCATGTCAGCCGACTCATCCACCGCCTGACACAGCGCTTTCGCCGGCAAGCCGGCTCCTACAAGAGATCTGCATGTAGTTTTATTCCCTCGTACTGGATTTCCCCATGAGTTCTGTTGCTGTGTTCAGCAAGGCCTCGCCGTTCGATGCATTGCAACGCTGGCTCCCAAAACTGGTGCTGGCGCCGAGCATGTTCATTGTTCTGGTGGGCTTCTATGGCTACATCCTGTGGACGTTCGTGCTGTCGTTCACCACTTCGACCTTCCTGCCCAACTACAAGTGGGCGGGCCTGGCGCAGTACGCGCGGCTGTTCGACAACGACCGCTGGTGGGTGGCGAGCAAGAACCTGGCGCTGTTCGGCGGCATGTTCATCGGCATCACCCTGGTGATCGGCGTGCTGCTGGCGGTTTTCCTCGACCAGCGCATCCGTCGTGAAGGCTTTATCCGCACCATTTACCTGTACCCGATGGCGCTCTCGATGATCGTCACCGGTACTGCATGGAAATGGCTGCTCAACCCGGGCATGGGCCTGGACAAATTGTTGCGTGACTGGGGCTGGGAAGGCTTGCGCCTGGACTGGCTGATCGACCCGGATCGCGTGGTCTATTGCCTGGTGATTGCCGCTGTCTGGCAAGCCTCGGGTTTTATCATGGCGATGTTCCTCGCCGGCCTGCGCGGCGTTGATCAATCGATCATCCGTGCCGCGCAGATCGATGGGGCGAGCATGCCGCGCATCTACTGGAAAGTGGTGCTGCCAAGCCTGCGCCCGGTGTTCTTCAGTGCGGTGATGATTCTGGCGCACATCGCGATCAAGAGTTTCGACCTGGTGGCGGCGATGACCGCCGGTGGCCCGGGCTACTCCTCGGACCTGCCAGCGATGTTCATGTACTCCTTCACCTTCAGTCGTGGCCAGATGGGCATGGGTTCGGCCAGTGCGATTCTGATGCTCGGTGCGATTCTCGCAATCATCGTGCCTTACCTGTACTCCGAGCTGAGGACCAAGCGTCATGACTAGTCTCGCTGCCAAACCTGCCATCAGCTTGAGTCGCATCGCGATCTACGCCGTGCTGATCCTCGCCGTAATGCTCTACCTGATTCCGCTGGTGGTGATGCTGTTGACCAGTTTCAAGACCCCGGAAGACATCAGCACCGGCAACCTGTTGAGCTGGCCGACCGTGGTCAGCGGCATCGGCTGGGTCAAGGCCTGGGCCACGGTCGACGGTTATTTCTGGAACTCGATCAAGATCACCGTTCCGGCAGTGCTGATCTCCACAGCCATCGGTGCCTTGAACGGCTACGTGCTGTCGATGTGGCGTTTCCGTGGTTCACAGCTGTTTTTCGGCCTGTTGCTGTTCGGCTGTTTCCTGCCGTTCCAGACCGTCCTGCTGCCGGCCTCGTTCACCCTCGGCAAGATGGGCCTGGCGAGCACCACCACGGGCCTGGTGTTCGTGCACGTGGTCTATGGCCTGGCGTTCACCACGCTGTTCTTCCGTAACTACTACATCAGCATTCCCGATGCGCTGGTGAAAGCGGCGCGCCTCGACGGCGCGGGTTTCTTCACCATCTTCCGCCGGATCATCCTGCCGATGTCGACGCCGATCATCATGGTCTGCCTGATCTGGCAGTTCACTCAGATCTGGAACGACTTCCTGTTCGGGGTGGTGTTCTCCAGCGGGGATTCACAACCGATCACGGTGGCGCTGAACAACTTGGTCAACACCAGTACCGGGGCCAAGGAATACAACGTTGATATGGCCGCGGCGATGATCGCCGGGCTGCCGACCCTGCTGGTCTATGTGGTCGCAGGCAAGTATTTCGTGCGCGGGCTGACGGCCGGCGCAGTCAAGGGGTAATCATGGCTACGCTCGAACTTCGCAATGTAAACAAGACCTATGGCGCCGGCCTGCCGGACACCCTGAAGAACATCGAACTGTCGATCAAGGACGGTGAGTTCCTGATCCTTGTCGGCCCGTCGGGCTGCGGCAAGTCGACCCTGATGAATTGCATCGCCGGTCTCGAGACCATCACCGGCGGCGCAATCATGATCGGCGACCAGGACGTCAGCGGCATGAGCCCCAAGGATCGCGACATCGCCATGGTGTTCCAGTCCTACGCGCTGTACCCGACCATGAGCGTGCGCGAGAACATCGAGTTCGGCCTGAAAATCCGCAAGATGAGCCAGTCGGCCATCGATGAGGAAGTCACTCGCGTTGCCAAGCTGCTGCAGATCGAACACCTGCTCAATCGTAAGCCCGGGCAACTCTCCGGTGGTCAGCAACAGCGTGTGGCGATGGGCCGTGCACTGGCGCGGCGGCCGAAGATCTATCTGTTCGACGAGCCGCTGTCCAACCTCGACGCCAAGCTGCGGGTCGAGATGCGCACCGAAATGAAACTGATGCACCAGCGCCTGAAAACCACCACGGTGTACGTGACCCACGACCAGATCGAGGCCATGACCCTGGGCGACAAGGTGGCGGTGATGAAGGACGGGATCATCCAGCAGTTCGGCACGCCGAAGGACATCTACAACAACCCGGCCAACCTGTTCGTGGCGAGCTTCATCGGCTCGCCGCCGATGAACTTCATCCCCCTGCGCCTGCAGCGCAAGGACGGTCGCCTGCTGGCGCTGCTCGACAGCGGCCAGGCCCGTTGCGAGCTGCCGCTGGGCATGCAGGATGCCGGACTCGAAGACCGCGAAGTGATCCTCGGCATGCGCCCGGAGCAGATCGTGCTGGCCAGCGGCGAGCCCAACGGCTTGCCGAGTATTCGCGCTGAAGTCCAGGTCACCGAGCCGACGGGGCCGGACACATTGGTCTTCGTCAACCTCAACGACACCAAGGTCTGCTGCCGCCTGGCGCCGGACGTTGCGCCGCAGGTGGGCGAGACCCTGACGTTGCAATTCGATCCGGCAAAAGTGCTGCTGTTCGATGCCAAGACCGGTGAACGCCTGGGGGTGGCTGGTCAACCAAAAACCGAGACTCACAGCGCCAACGTGGCCCAATTCAAAGGCCGCTGAAGATCAAATGTGGGAATGGGGTCATGTGGGAGCTGGCCCTGCCGGCGATGCAGACGACTCGGTTTAACCTCGAACCGAGTCGATGCTATCGCCGGCAGGCCAGCTCCCACAAAAGCCCGCTCCCACAGGGGATGTAACCGCGTTAGATAAAAACAGTTAATAACAATAAGACGAGGATGTAGGGATGAAGAAGAACAACAACGCTCAGCTTATCTGCCAGTTATCGGCGATTGCGGCAATGATGCTGGCCGGTAGCGTGCACGCGGCTGATGCGTTCAGCGCCGATTCCGAATGGATGACGGGCGACTGGGGTGGCGAGCGAACCAGGCTGATCGAGCAAGGCATCGACATCAAGATGGACTACGTCGGTGAAGTGGGTGGCAACCTCGACGGCGGGTTCAACGATGACAAGACCGCGCGCTACAGTGACCAGTTTGGCCTGGGCGCGGCGCTGGACCTGGAGAAGTTGTTCGGCTGGGACAACACCCAGGCCAAGATCCAGCTCACCAACCGTAACGGTGAAAACATCTCCAATGACCGTATCGGCGACCCGCGTGCCGGCACCTTGAGTTCCTCCCAGGAAGTCTATGGCCGTGGACACATGGTCCGGCTGACCCAACTGTGGATCAAGCATCAGTTCTTCGACAACAAACTCGACATCAAGGCCGGTTACTTCGGCGAAGGTGAAGACTTCAATACCTTCCCGTGCGAGTTCCAGAACCTGGCGTTCTGCGGGTCCCAGGTGGGCAACTGGGCCACCAACATCTGGTACAACTGGCCGGTCAGCCAGGCGGCGATCCGGGTGAAGTACAACTTCTCGCCCGAGTGGTATGCGCAGATCGGCGCGTACAACCAGAACCCGTCGCAACTGGAGCACGGCAACGGCTTCAAGCTCAGCGGCAGCGGTACCGAAGGCACCGTGCTGCCGGTCGAGCTGGTGTGGTTGCCCAACCCTGGCAAGTTGCCGGGCGAATACCGCGTCGGTTACTACAAAAGCACGGCCAGCGCCGATGACGTCCTTGAAGACGACAACGGCAACAACGCGGCCACCAGCGGCAACGCCTATCGCAGCCACAGCAGCAAGCACGGCTACTGGTTCGTTGCACAGCAGCAACTCACCAGCCATAACGGTGACGCAACCCGCGGCCTGAACATCGCCGCCAACGCCACTTTCCACGACAAGGACACCAACATCGTCGACAACTACCAGTCGCTGATGTTCGTGTACAAAGGGCCGTTCGACGCACGTCCGAAAGATGACATGGGGATCGGTTTCGCCCGCATCCATGTCAACGATGACGTGAAGAAAAATGCCGAATTGGTCAACGCCTCCAATAACGTCAGCGACTACAACGATCCGCTGTTCTCGCCGCTGCGCGACACCGAATACAACTACGAACTCAACTACGGCTTCCACGTGACCAACTGGCTGACCGTGCGTCCCAACCTGCAATACATCACTCACCCGGGCGGTGTGGATGAAGTGGATGACGCTTTGGTCGCCGGCCTGAAAATTCAGTCGGTGTTCTAACGCGACTGCGATAAGCTCCTCTCCATGTGCGCATTTTGCGGACGGCCAAGGCTGTCCGCTTTTTTTTGCCGGCGGCGCACCCCGGCAACAGATGATTTTCAGGACCGTGGTACATGCTTGAGCATCCGCTACAACGCTTCTTCAAATCCTTGCGTGAACGGCCGGTGTTTGCGTGGGAGCGCTATCAGAAGCGCGACGTGCTCGTGATCGATCATCCGCTGTGTCAGGCGGTGTTCAGTCGCCAGGGCGCGCAGTTGCTGCACTTCCAGCCCAAGGGCCAGAAACCCTGGCTGTGGTGCGCGGCGAAGTGGCCGCAGGTCGGGGCCATTCGCGGTGGCGTGCCGGTGTGCTGGCCATGGTACGGCCGTCATCCGAGCGAAAATGCCTGGCCCTCCCACGGCTGGGCGCGCTTGCTCGACTGGAAATTGATCGACAGCCGTAGTGATGACGAGGGCGTGCACCTGCACTGGCAGCTTGAGCTGTGCGACTGGCAGGTAGACCTGCACGCGCACCTCGGTGAACGCATGGATTTGCGCCTGAGTACCGAGCACCAGGACGACATGCCATGCCAGTTGAGCCAGGCTTTGCACGCTTACTGGCGTATTGGTGATGTCGGTGAGGTAGCGCTGTCTGGGCTCGATGGCGCGCAGGGTTATGACCAGTTGAATCGGCAGAGTTGCCAGCAGGAAGGCGAATTGCGCGTCGAAGGCGGCTGTCAGCGGGTGTTCCAGCATGACGGCGAATTGCAGCTCAACGATCACGCCTGGGAGCGCGCGTTGTGCATCGATACGGGCGCCAGCGCTGATACCGTTGTCTGGCATCCGGGTTCGCGGCCGTTGCTGGGGGTGAGCTGGAGCGAGATATCCGAATTCGTTTGTGTGGAAGCGGCAAGTGGGGGGACCGACAGCCTGTGCCTTGCGCCTGGGGAGCGGGCGCATTTGAGTTTGCAGGCGCGGGTGGGGGGTTAGTTCCGGATATTGCGGTGGCTGGGTTGGCCCCATCGCTGGCAAGCCAGCTCCTACAGTGTCCGCGTCGAGCACAAAAACTGCGACCGCCGCTGAACCTGTAGGAGCTGGCTTGCCAGCGATGAGGCCGGACCGCTCAGCCGAGATTACGGATCAGTTGAACTCGTCGCCTACCGGATACCGGCTGGCATTCAAGCTCTCCTTGATCTTGCGCAGATGCGGCTGGAAATCCACCCCGCGACGCAAGGTCATGCCGGTGGCGAGTACATCCAGCACAGTCAGCTGGATAATCCGCGAAGTCATCGGCATGTAGATGTCGGTGTCTTCCGGCAGCGGAATGTTCAGGCTCAAGGTACTGGCCTTGGCCAGGGGCGAGTTCTCTGCGGTCAGGCCCAGCACTGAAGCACCGTTCTCCCGGGCGATGCGCGCCACTTCCACCAGTTCGCGGGTGCGGCCGGTGTAGGAAATGATCACGAACAACTCGCCGGTGTGCGCCACCGAGGCAATCATGCGCTGCATCAGCACATCGGCATGGGCGGTCACGGCCAGGTTGAAACGGAAGAATTTGTGCTGCGCATCCAGCGCCACCGGGGCCGAGGCACCGAGGCCGAAGAAGTGGATCTGCCGGGCCTGGATCAACAGGTCGACGGCGCGGCTGATCAGGTTCGGGTCCAGCGCCTGCAAGGCACTGTCCAGGGAGGCGATGGCGCTGCCGAAAATCTTCTTGGTATAGGCTTCAGGATTGTCATCAGCCTCGACCGCACGGCTGACATAGGCCGCGCCACTGGCCAGGCTCTGGGCCAACTGAAGCTTGAGCTCGGGGTAACCGCTGACGCCGAATGAACGGCAGAAACGGTTGACCGTCGGTTCGCTGACGGACGCCGCCTGGGCGAGGGCGGCGATGCTGAAGCGGGTGGCCTGCTGTGGGTTGAGCAGGATCACCTCGGCCACTTTGCGTTCGGCCTTGTTCAGCTCTTCAAGGCGACTCTGGATTTGCTCCAGTAAATTTCGCACGCGGTCCATATAAGTATCCTTTACACCTGCGCCGATAAGCGCACGGCTAATGCAAAAAGGGCCTTTGGTGAGGCCCGTAACGGTGGCCTATCCTACTGATGGCTCCGACCGACCACCACACGGAATCTGTATTTTGCGAAAATGTTGTGGTTATTACTACATTTTCCCTTGAGTGATGCCTTGAAAAAAGGTATTTGTAGCTTAACTTGATAAAAGAACAAACATCATGCCTTCGATTACGGTTGAACCGTGCACCTTCGCCTTGTTCGGCGCCCTGGGCGATCTTGCCCTGCGCAAGCTGTTTCCTGCCCTTTATCAACTCGATAGCGCAGGCCTCTTGCACGAGCACACGCGGATCATCGCGCTGGCCCGGGAGCCTGGCAGCGAGCAGGAGCACCTGGCGTTCATTACGTCCGAACTGCGCCGCTACGTCGGTGCCAAGGAGCTGGACGAAGCCGTGCTCGAGCGCTTCCTCGCACGCCTGAGCTACCTGCACGTCGACTTCCTCAAGTCCGAAGACTACGTGGCCCTGGCCGAAGCGGCCGGCAGCGCGCAACGGGTCATCGCCTATTTCGCCACGCCGGCAGCGGTCTACGGCGCGATCTGCGAGAACCTGGCCAAGGTCGGACTTTCGGAAAACACCCGCGTGGTGCTGGAAAAACCCATCGGCTCGGACCTGGAATCCTCGCGCAAGGTCAATGACGCCGTGGCGCAGTTCTTCCCGGAGAATCGCACCTACCGCATCGACCACTATCTGGGTAAAGAGACCGTCCAGAACCTGATCGCCCTGCGTTTTGCCAACAGCCTTTTCGAAACCCAGTGGAACCAGAACTACATCTCCCACGTGGAAATCACCGTGGCCGAGAAGGTCGGCATCGAAGGCCGCTGGGGCTACTTCGACAAGGCCGGCCAGCTGCGGGACATGATCCAGAATCACCTGCTGCAACTGCTCTGCCTGATCGCCATGGACCCGCCGGCCGACCTGTCCGCCGACAGCATCCGTGACGAGAAAGTCAAAGTGCTCAAGGCGCTGGCACCGATCAGCCCGGAAGGCCTGACCACCCAGGTGGTGCGTGGCCAGTACATCGCCGGCTACAGCGAAGGCAAGCCGGTACCCGGTTACCTGGAAGAGCCCAATTCCAACACCCAGAGCGACACCGAGACCTTCGTCGCCCTGCGTGCCGACATTCGCAACTGGCGTTGGGCGGGCGTGCCGTTTTACCTGCGTACAGGCAAGCGCATGCCGCAGAAGCTGTCGCAGATCGTTATCCACTTCAAGGAACCGTCGCACTACATCTTCGCTCCCGAGCAGCGCCTGCAGATCAGCAACAAGCTGATTATCCGCCTGCAACCGGACGAAGGCATTTCCTTGCGCGTGATGACCAAGGAACAAGGCCTGGACAAGGGCATGCAGCTGCGCAGCGGTCCGTTGCAGCTGAATTTTTCCGACACCTGGCGCAGCGCACGGATCCCCGATGCCTACGAGCGGTTGTTGCTGGAAGTGATGCGCGGCAATCAGAACCTGTTTGTCCGTAAAGATGAAATCGAAGCCGCGTGGAAGTGGTGTGACCAGTTGATCGCCGGGTGGAAAAAATCCGGTGATGCGCCCAAGCCGTACGCGGCCGGGTCCTGGGGGCCGATGAGCTCCATTGCTCTGATCACGCGGGATGGGAGGTCGTGGTATGGCGATATCTGATTTGAAACTGCCGCAGGGCGTCAGCGCCCATGCGTTCAAGAGCCCGGTGCTGCTGGCTGAAAGCCTGGCAATGAATGTGGCCAAGCAGTTGAGCGAGGCGATCGACGCCCAGGGCACTGCGACCCTGGTGGTGTCCGGTGGCCGCAGCCCGGTGGCGTTTTTCCAGCATCTGGCCAAACAGCCGCTGGACTGGTCGAACGTGGTGGTCAGCCTCGCCGATGAGCGCTGGGTGCCGGTCGAGCACGCCGACAGCAATGCCGGTTTGCTGAAGAAATATCTGTTGCAGGGGCCCGCGGCCAAGGCGCAGTTCCTGAGTCTGTACAGCGCCAGCGCCAATCTGGAACAGGCCGCCGATCACGCCGACCGTTTGCTTTCCGAGCTGCCGGTGATCGACGTGCTGGTGTTGGGCATGGGTGACGACGGCCACACCGCGTCGCTGTTCCCCGGCAGCCCGAACCTGGCCGAAGCCTTGCAGGCTGACGGCAGCCGTCGCTGCTACCCGATGCTGGCGCCGACCGTGCCGCGTCAGCGCCTGACCATGAGCCGGGCGCTGCTGGCCTCGGCCAAACACAAGATTCTGTCGATTTCCGGTCAGTCCAAGCTGACCACCCTTGATACCGCACTGGCCGGTGACGATGTCGCCGCACTGCCGATTCGCGCGTTTCTGCAACCTACGTTAGAGATTTACTGGTGCCCATGAGCCAAGGAACAGCCGCTATGACAAACCCATCCCCGACCGTTTCCATGGCGGACAAAGTTGCCCTGATCGACAGCCTCTGCGCCAAGGCGCGGATCCTGCCGGTCATTACCATTGCCCGTGAGCAGGACATCCTGCCGCTGGCCGACGCCCTCGCGGCCGGTGGCCTGACCGCCCTGGAAGTGACCCTTCGCTCGCAGTTCGGCCTCAAGGCCATCCAGGTCCTGCGTGAGCAGCGCCCGGAGCTGGTGACCGGCGCGGGCACCGTGCTGGATCGGCACATGCTGGCCGCGGCTACAGCTGCGGGTTCGCAGTTCATCGTCACCCCCGGCATCACCCGTGACCTGCTCGAAGCCAGCGTCGCCAGCCCGATTCCCCTGTTGCCAGGCATCAGCAATGCCTCGGGCATCATGGAAGGCTACGGCCTGGGCTATCGCCGCTTCAAGCTGTTCCCGGCCGAAGTCAGCGGTGGCGTCGCGGCCATCAAGGCCCTGGGCGGCCCGTTCGGCGAAGTGAAATTCTGCCCGACCGGCGGCGTGGGACCGGCTAACATCAAGAGCTACATGGCGCTGAAAAACGTCATGTGCGTGGGCGGTAGCTGGATGCTTGATCCGGAGTGGATCAAGAACGGCGACTGGGCCCGCATTCAGGAATGCACCGCCGAGGCCTTGGCGCTGCTGGACTGATCAGCTACACCTGACACTTCGTTGTGTGCTTTACGGCTTTACGGTGCGCTTGGTCGGTGCACCGTTTTTTTTGCCCGCAAAAAAAACCTTGTAGGAGCGAGCTTGCTCGCGAAGGACGTTAACGAAAACGCGGGTTACCTGGCACCCCGCGTCGTTCTCTGGTTCTTCGCGAGCAAGCTCGCTCCTACAGTTGTTGTTTGCCGGTCACGCCTTCAGCGCAATTCAGTCAGGGCCGAAGTCAACACCATCATGTCCGCCGCCGTAGTCGTCAGCCCCGGCGTGATACGAATACACGGCCCACTCGCCGCCCCGCTGCGCACCACGGTAAACAGGTCGTAGTCCTTGAGCAGGCGTTCGACCATCGGCTGCTGGTCGGCGTGAGCGGTAAAGCGCATCGACGTGATGCCGCAATACAACCGTGGATCATCCGGCGTCATGACTTCGATGCCCGGCAGCTCGCGTGCAGGCTTCACCCACAGGTTGCGCAAGTAGTTGAGTCGCGCCCCCTTGGCGGCTGAACCGCCCATCGCATGATGCTCCTCGATGACCAGCGGCAGGGTCAGCAAGGCCGGAATATTGGGCGTGCTGTACGGCGTGCGGGCGCGGATGTCGGTGACCGGGAAGTGCATCTCGCCCATGTCCGGGTCGATGTCGGCCAGGCGCTCGGGGGCGATATGGATGAAGCCCAGCGTCAGCGGCGCACCGATCCACTTGTGCAGGTTGTAGGCGGCGAAGTCGATGCCCAGCTCATTGAGGTCGAAGTCGAACTGGCCCAGCGCATGGGCACCGTCGAGGATCACGTCGATGCCATGTTCTTTGGCGGCGGCGGCAATCGCCTGGACCGGCATCACCAGGCCAGTGCGGTGGGTGACGTGGGTCAGGGCCATCAGCTTGAGTCGCGGATAGCGCGTGAAGGCTTCGCGATAGGTGCCCAGCAGGCTGTCAAAACTGGCGGGATGCTGGTGTTCGATCTCGATCACTTCAACGCCGCGATGGCGTGCCAGCCAGCGCATGGCGCCCTTGACCGTGTCGTACTCCAGATCGCTGAACAGTACCTGGTCGCCTGGCTGTAGAAGGTTGTAGTTGCGGATCAATGATTGCAAACCGTCCGTCGCGTTGCGGGTGAGGGCGACGCTTTGCGGGGCAACGCCGATCAACCCGGCCACCTGCGCACTGATCTTCTGGCTCTCGCCCTGTTCGAAACGCTGGCGCACATAGACCGAGTTGCTGCGGTTGATCAGTTCGATGTTGCGCTGATATTCCTCGACCACCGTGCGCGACATGCGCCCGAAGTAGCCGTTTTCCAGATTGATCGGGCCGGGTTGGACAGCGTAGCGGTCGGCAAAGGTGCGCCAGAAAGCTTCATCACGGGCGCGGCGGGTGTTATCGGGCATGGGTTACTCAGGTTCAATGACGGGGGGCGGGTTTGCCATGTTTGACGCGCAAGGGTTCGAGCAACTCGGACAAGCCGTTGTGATCGATCTCCTGCATCAGGGCCAGCAGCCCGCCCAGTTCGCCGTGGGGAAAGCCTTCCCGGGCGAACCAGTTGAGGTAGGGGCCCGGCAGGTCGGCGATGATACGGCCCTTGTATTTGCCGAAGGGCATTTGGCGAGTAATCAGTAGTTCGAGCTTTTCAGGGTTCATCAATCGGTCGTCTTGAATCAATCAGTCAGGAAAATACAGGCATTCTGCATGCAGGCCAAATGACAGATCATGCAAATAAAACGGATACAGATTTTTGGTTAAATATTAAGTTGTTGAAAAATAAGGAATTAATTGTCGGTTCCAGGCTGGCATGGCGAGTGCAATAGCTATTGCATCTTTCATCAACCCGCGAGGAATTGAAAATGACCGACATGAATAAAGAAGCGATTTCTGTACTCAACGACCTGATCGAAACCTGCAAGGACGGCCAGGAAGGGTTCAAGACTTGCGCTGAAGACATCAAGCACCCTGAACTCAAAACCCTGTTCGTGCAACGCTCGGCAGATTGCGCGAGCGCTGCTGCTGAACTGCAGAGCCTCGTGCGCTCGATGGGTGGCGATCCGGAAACCTCCACCAGTGTCAGCGGTGATCTGCACCGTCGCTGGGTCGACGTGAAGTCGATGTTCACCGGCAAGGACGAAGAGGCCGTGCTGAACGAAGCCGAGCGTGGTGAAGACCATGCGAAGAAGGCTTACAAGGATGCCATCGAAAAAATCAACAAGGACAACCTGGTCAGCATTCGTGATGTGGTTGAGCGTCAGTACCACGGCGTACAGCGCAATCACGATCAGGTGAAAGCCCTGCGAAACCAGGCTCGCGCACGCTCGTAAGCGTTCGCTAGCTGTCAAAAACGCCAGCCAGTCTGGCGTTTTTTTGTGCCGGGGATTTACTGCTGGACGCGGGATAGATAGCTAGCTAATAATTTGTTTTTCAAGTTGCCCGGCCGAAGCCGACTATCGTTAAACCGTCCTTTCAAGAGTCCATTTCGTGCCTATCACCCTGCAGGCTTTGTTCGCGCCTGACCGCCGCGCCGTGCAATTCGCGATCAAGACCCTGATCGGCGGGGGAGTGGCGCTGTGGCTCGCGTTGCGCTGGGGCCTGGAGCAACCGGCCTGGGCGTTGATGACGGCCTTCATCGTGGCCCAGCCGTTGTCCGGGATGGTGCTGCAAAAAGGCCTGGCGCGGCTGTTGGGGACTTTGGTCGGAACCGTCATGTCGGTGGTGTTCATGGGCGTCTTCGCCCAGACACCCTGGCTGTTCCTGCTGGCCCTGGCGTTGTGGCTCGGGCTGTGTACCGCAAGTTCAACGCTGTTGCGCAGCGCCTGGTCCTATTCATTCGTGCTGGCCGGTTACACGGTGGCGATCATTGCCTTGCCGGCCATCAACCATCCGCTGACGGTGTTCGATCAGGCCGTGGCGCGTTGCACGGAAATCTGCCTGGGGATTATCTGCGCCACCGCCAGCAGCGCCTTGCTCTGGCCGCTACGGGTCGAACGACAATTGGCCGATCAGGCCCGGGCCGCCTGGCAAAGCGGGATCAATGCCGCGCGGGCGACCCTGGCCGGCGACGGTCAGGCGCGCAAGGGCCTGCTGGAAATCCTCGGCAGAATCGTCGCGGTGGACGCCCAGCGTGAACATGCCTGGTTCGAAGGCAGCCGGGGTCGGCAGCGCGCGCGGGCCATCAGCGGCTTGAGCCAGAAGCTGTTGATGCTGTTGCGGATTGCCCGTTCGGTGCGTCGGCAGTGGAAGCAGTTGGAACCGCAGGAGTCCGAGCAGTTATTGCCCTGGATGAACGAAGTGCAGGAGGTGCTGGGCAGTGCCGATGCCGCGACCCTGCAAGCCTTGCGCCCGCGTTTGCTCGATGCTTCCCATGATCCGCGCATCAGTTCTGCGCAGAGTTATTGCCTGGTCCGTTTCACCTTGTTGATGGATACCGCCATGGCGGCCAACGCGGCGTTGAAAGCGGTGGAAGAGGGCCGTGACGCAGTGGTTCCGCCGAGAACCCTGACACCGCACCGCGACCTTTCGCTGGCCCTGGTCTTCGGTGCCCGCAGCGCCCTGGCCTTCCTGGTGGTGTCGTGCTTTTGGCTGGCAACCGCCTGGCCCGCCGCAGCCGGTGCGCTGGTGTTGACCTGTGTGGTCTGCAGCCTGTTTGCCAGCCGTGAGAACGGTGCGCAGATCGGCATGAGTTTCATGCGCGGTATTTTCCTGGCCATCCCCGCGGCATTTGTCGTCGGGCAGATCTTGCTGCCGCAATGGAGCAGTTTCGCCATGCTCTGCCTGGGCATGGGCGTGCCGCTGTTTTTTGGTGCGCTGGGCATGGCCAAACCGCAGATCGGCGCCACGGCCACTTCGTTCTGCCTGCATTTCATTGTGCTCGTGGCACCGTTGAACCAGATGCAGTTCGGTGTCGCGACCTTCTTCAACAGCGCCCAGGCCATGGTAATCGGCGTGGGTGCGGCCGTGCTGGCGTTCCACTTGCTGATCCTGCGCAACCCGACCTGGCATGGCCGACGCCTGCTGGCGGCCACCCTTGACGACCTGGTGCGCCTGACCCGGCGCAATCTGGCCGGCGCTGAAAGCTGGTTCGGCGGGCGCATGGCCGACCGTCTGCTGCAACTGGCGCGGCACTATCCGGAACTGCCCGAGCCGGCGCGCAGTCGCTGGGACGACGGCTTGCTCGGCCTGGACATCGGCGACGAACTGCTGCACTTGCGCTTGAGCCTGGCGGTGGCGCAGGTACCGGTCACGGCGCCGCAACGGCGTTACCTCGACAATCTGGAAAATGTCCTGCGCCAAGGCCCTGCCGGCAGCCGCGCCGAGGCATTGGCCGAACCGAGCGATGCATTGCTGCAAACCCTGTACGCCTTGCCCCCCAGCGATGCGGTGAAGCTGGCCCAGGGCGCGGTGCTGCAATTGCAAAACAGCTGGCGCGCCTGGTGCCGCCAGCAGGAGGACATTCATGGGCTTGCGTGAGTGGTCGGTGGGCGGCGTGCTGCTCAGCCCGTTCCTGATTTACCTGGTGCTGGCACTGCTGGTCACCGGCGCCTTGCGCCTGTTGTTGCGCCTGACATCGGTGAGTCGCTGGATCTGGCATGAAGCGTTATTCGATTGCGCCTTGTACGTCTGCGTATTGACCGTGATCACTGTCGTCCTCGGACCTTTATAAGGAGTTGAACATGCGTACCCCCGTACGTGTCGCAATAACCCTGTGCCTGGTGGCCGTGGCGATTTTTGCCGGCGTCCATTTGTGGCAGTACTACATGCTGACCCCCTGGACCCGCGACGCACGCATCCGTGCCGATGTGGTGGTGATTTCCCCGGATGTGTCGGGTTGGGTGCGCGAACTCAAGGCCTACGACAACCAGGAGGTCAAGGCCGGCGACCTGTTGCTGAGCATCGACCGCGATCGTTTCGAGGCTGCGCTTGAGAAGGCCCAGGCGGTGGTGCAGACCCGCCAGCAGCAACTCAATCTACGTGAGCGCGAAGCCAGCCGGCGTGCCAGTCTCGGGCCGCAGGCGATCAGTGCCGAGCTGCGGGAAAACGCGCAGATCAACGCCGGCATCGCCCGGGGCGAGTTACGCGAAGCCCAGGCGGAAGCCAAGGCCGCGCAAATCAATCTGGACCGCAGCCAGATCCACGCCCCGCGCAACGGGCACATCACCAACCTGCGCCTGGCCCAGGGCAATTATGTGAACGCCGGGCAGTCAGTCATGGCCTTGATCGACGACTCGACCTTCTATGTGCAGGCGTATTTCGAAGAAACCAAATTACCGCGGATTCGCGTCGGCGACCCGGTGAAAGTCTGGTTGATGAGCGCCGGGGATGCCTTGCAGGGGACGGTGGAAAGCATCAGCCGGGGGATTACCGACCGCAATACCACCCCGGATGGGCAGTTGCTGGCGGAGGTCGAGCCGACGTTCAACTGGGTTCGGCTGGCGCAACGGATTCCGGTGCGGATCAAACTGGACAAGTTGCCTGAAGGACTCAACCTGAGTGCGGGAATGACGGCGAGTGTGCAGGTGCAGGAACCTTAAAAGCAAAAGATCGCAGCCTTGTAGGAGCTGTCGAGTGAAACGAGGCTGCGATCTTTTAACGTAATCAACCGATACTGATCGCCGGCAATTCGGTCAGCGTCACCGACTGTTGCTTACGCGGCGCGAGGATCTCCGCCTCGCCATCCACCACGAGTTCGTCGCGCTGGTTGAACACGCGAGTAGCGATGCGCACACGAAACTTTGGCAGTTTCTCGAGGATTTCCAGGCGTACCGTCAGGGTGTCGCCAATTTTTACCGGCTTCTGGAAGCTCATCTGCTGACCAATGTAGATGGTGCCCGGCCCAGGCAGCTCGCAGGCGACCGCGGCACTGATCAGCGCACCGCTGAACATGCCGTGGGCGATACGCTCCTTGAACATGGTGGTCGCGGCGTATTCGGCGTCCAGGTGCACCGGGTTGTGGTCGCCGGACATTGCGGCGAACAGCTGGATGTCACGCTCTTCGACGGTTTTGCTGAAGCTGGCGGTCTGGCCGATTTCGAGGGCTTCGTAAGGGGTGTTGGTAACTTGGGTCATGTGTCTGGATTCCTGTGACGAATTAAAAAATTCACAAAAAACTATTCGGTTCGGTGTGGTCGCGGATTGCTCAACGTCTGGCTGATCCAGGCCAACACGTCGCTCGTCACTTCATCGCGATTGATGTCGTTGAACAGTTCGTGCCGTGCCTGCGGGTAAACGGTCAGTTGCAGGCTCTGGCTGCCAGCCTCGCGCAGCGCGTTGGCCAGATCTTTCAGACGCTTGCCCTCACTCACCGGATCACATTCGCCGCCAATCACCAGCAACGGCAGGCCCGGATCGATCTGGGCGAGATTGGACGCTTTGCTGATTTGCTGCAAGCCGCCGAGTAAATCGATCCACAGTTGGTTGGTGCAGCGAAAGCCGCACAGCGGATCGTTGGCGTACAGGTCGACCTCCGCCGGATCACGGCTGAGCCAGTCGAAGCGGGTGCGCGCCGGCTTGAATCTCTTGTTGAACGAGCCGAACGACAGCCATTCGATCAGGGCGCTGCGGCCCTTGGGGCCCTGGCGCAGGCATTCGACACGGGCGATCTGGCGTGCCGCGCGATACAGGGCCACGGGCTGGAAGTTCGAACCGCTGAGAATGGCCCCGTGCAGGCTGGCGCTATGGTGCAACAGGTAGGCCTGGGCGATGTAGCTGCCCATGCTGTGTCCCAGCAACACGATGGGCACCCCGGGGTGCTGCTGGCCTATGTGCTGGTTGAGGCACGCCAGGTCGCCCACCACCTTGGTCCAACCGTCGCTGTCGGCGAAATGGCCGAGCGTCCCGTTTTCGGCAGTTTTGCCATGTCCGCGCAGGTCCGGCGCGTAGACGCCGTAGCCCTGATCGCAGATTTTTTCCGCCAGGCGCGCATAGCGACCGCTGTGTTCTGCCATGCCGTGGGCCAGCAGGATCACGGCCCTGGGGCTGCCAGAAGGCAGCCACTGGTTGACGTAAAGGCGGCTGCGGTCACTGGTGGTCAGCCAGAACGTGTCGTGGATCATGGCGATTCCTTTCCATGCATGGGCGCGAGGTGGTTGCATTGTATAGCGCATAACGGCGCTGGCATCAGCCCACGCCACGGCGGGAAGATTCACACGGTCTATGACGCCTTTGCCCATATTTGCCTGATTCGCCATAGCTGCTAGTGTCCGTGAAGCTCCGCGTTCTGTTATTGAAATGACAGATCAGCGGCCCGGATCGGTTCAGGTAAAGAGGACAAGAACAATGCAACCTGATTTCTGGAATGACAAACGCCCGGCCGGCGTCCCCCTGGACATTGATGTCGCTGAATACAAGTCGGTCATCGAGGTGTTCGAACGTTCCTGCAAGAAGTTCGCTGATCGCCCGGCCTTCACCAACATGGGCGTGACCCTGACCTACGCTGAACTGGAACGCTACAGCGCAGCGTTCGCCGGCTATCTGCAAGCCCATACCGACCTGGTGCCGGGGGATCGCATCGCGGTGCAGATGCCCAACGTCCTGCAATACCCCATCGCCGTGTTCGGCGCCTTGCGCGCCGGGCTGATCGTGGTCAACACCAACCCGCTGTACACCGCGCGGGAGATGCGTCACCAGTTCAAGGATTCCGGTGCCCGGGCACTGGTGTACCTGAACATGTTCGGGCAGAAGGTCCAGCAAGTGCTGCCCGACACTGACATCCAGTACCTGATCGAAGCGAAGATGGGCGACCTGATGCCGGCCGCCAAGGGCTGGCTGGTCAACACGCTGGTGAGCAAGGTGAAGAAAATGGTCCCGGCCTATTCCTTGCCCCAGGCGATTTCCTTCAAGAGTGCCTTGCGCATGGGCCGAGGCCTGGGCATCAAGGCGTTGAAGGCAGGCCTCAATGACATCGCCGTGCTGCAATACACCGGTGGCACCACCGGCCTGGCCAAGGGCGCGATGCTGACCCACGGCAACCTGGTGGCGAACATGCAGCAGGCCCGGGCCTGTCTCGGCCAGTTCGCGGCCGACGGCCGGCCGCTGCTGCGCGAAGGCCAGGAAGTGATGATCGCGCCGCTGCCGCTGTACCACATCTATGCGTTCACGGCCAATTGCATGTGCATGATGGTGACCGGCAATCACAACGTGCTGATCACCAATCCCCGGGACATCGGCGCTTTCATCAAGGAGCTGAAAAACTGGCGGTTCTCGGCATTGCTGGGGCTCAACACGTTGTTCGTCGCGCTGATGGATCACCCGGACTTCAAGACCCTGGACTTCTCCAGCCTCAAGCTCACCAACTCCGGCGGCACCGCCCTGGTCAAGGCCACGGCCGAGCGCTGGGAGCAACTGACCGGTTGCCGCATCACCGAAGGCTACGGCCTGACCGAAACCTCGCCGGTGGCCTGCACCAACCCCTATGGCGACCAGTCACGCATTGGCACGGTTGGCCTGCCGGTGCCGGGCACCACGCTGAAGGTGATCAACGACGAAGGCGTCGAGCAGCCATTGGGCGAACGCGGCGAGCTGTGCATCAAGGGCCCGCAGATCATGAAGGGCTACTGGCAGAAACCCGAGGCGACCAACGAAGTGCTGGATACCGAGGGCTGGTTCAAATCCGGCGACATCGCGGTGATCGACCCGGACGGCTTCGTGCGCATCGTCGATCGCAAGAAAGACATGATCATCGTCTCGGGCTTCAACGTGTACCCGAACGAAATCGAAGACGTAGTCATGGCTCACCCGAAAGTCGCCAACTGCGCGGTGATCGGTGTGCCGGACGAGCGTTCGGGCGAGGCGGTGAAGTTGTTCGTGGTGGCCCGTGAGACGGGGGTCAGCCTTGAAGAGCTGAAGGCCTACTGCAAGGAAAACTTCACGGCGTACAAAGTACCCAAGCACATCGTCTTGCGTGAGTCGTTGCCGATGACGCCGGTGGGCAAGATCCTGCGGCGGGAGTTGCGGGATATCGCCTGATCGGTGAATGGCCGCGCTTCGCGCGGATCCTGTAGGAGCGAGCTTGCTCGCGAAGGTCGTGAACGATGACGCGATAAACCAGATGCCCGGTGCCGGCCTTGGGTTTTTCGCGAGCAAGCTCGCTCCTACAGGTCCCGGTTTTCGGGGGTTTCAAGGTGATATAGGTTTTTTGCTCTAAAATGACCGCTTGTCATTCTTGAGTCACGATTGTGACTGTAGAGGCCGCTTTTGGCTCTAGGCGACCCTTGGCAAAGCTGCTACTCTCGGCGCGTTTTGTGCTTCTCGGCCTGTATGAAAGCCCAGATTCACCAATAATCAAACACCAATAATAATCGCATTAAATGCGGTGCTGAATTCGCGTTGCTGAGGAGTGGGCTTCCATGATCGAAGACTTTTGGAAGGATAAGTACCCAGCTGGAATTGCTGCCGACATCAATCCAGACGAGTACCCGAATATTCAGGCAGTGTTGAAGCAATCCTGCCAACGCTTCGCCAACAAACCGGCATTCAGCAACCTGGGCAGGACCATTACCTACGGTGAACTGTACGAATTGTCCGGTGCCTTTGCCGCGTACCTGCAACAGCATACCGATTTGCAGCCGGGCGATCGAATCGCCGTGCAACTGCCGAACGTATTGCAGTACCCGGTTGCCGTCTTCGGTGCCATCCGCGCCGGGTTGATCGTGGTCAACACCAACCCGCTGTACACCGCGCGGGAAATGGAGCACCAGTTCAACGACTCCGGTGCCAAGGCCCTGGTTTGCCTGGCCAACATGGCGCACCTGGCGCAAACCGTGGTGCCGAAAACCGGGGTCAAGCACGTCATCGTCACGGAAGTGGCGGACCTGTTGCCACCGCTCAAGCGTCTGCTGATCAACAGCGTGATCAAGTACGTGAAGAAGATGGTGCCGGCCTATCACTTGCCAAAAGCGGTGAAGTTCAACGACGTGTTGAGCAAGGGCCATGGCCAACCCGTGACCGAAGCCAACCCTGCCAGCAGCGATGTCGCGGTGCTGCAATACACCGGCGGCACCACCGGCGTGGCCAAGGGCGCGATGCTGACCCACCGCAACCTGGTGGCGAACATGCTGCAGTGCAAGGCACTGATGGGGTCCAACCTCAATGAAGGTTGCGAGATCCTGATCACGCCGCTGCCGCTGTACCACATCTATGCGTTCACCTTTCATTGCATGGCGATGATGCTGATCGGCAACCACAACATCCTGATCAGCAACCCGCGCGACCTGCCGGCGATGGTCAAGGAACTGTCGAAGTGGAAGTTCAGCGGTTTCGTCGGCCTCAACACCCTGTTCGTGGCCCTGTGCAACAACGAAGGCTTCCGCAAACTGGATTTCTCGGCGTTGAAAGTCACCCTGTCCGGCGGCATGGCCCTGCAACTGGCAGCGGCGGAGCGCTGGAAAGCGGTTACCGGTTGCGCCATCTGCGAAGGTTACGGCATGACCGAAACCAGCCCGGTGGCCACGGTCAACCCGATCCAGAACATCCAGATCGGCACCATCGGCATCCCGGTGCCGTCGACCCTGTGCAAAATCGTCGACGATTCTGGTGTCGAACAGCCAATGGGCGAAATCGGCGAGCTCTGTGTCAAAGGCCCGCAAGTCATGAAGGGTTACTGGCAACGTCAGGAAGCCACCGATGAAATCCTCGACAGCGAAGGCTGGTTGAAGACCGGTGACATCGCGCTGATCCAGGCGGACGGCTACATGCGCATCGTCGATCGCAAGAAAGACATGATCCTGGTCTCCGGTTTCAACGTGTACCCGAACGAGCTGGAAGACGTACTGGCGACCCTGCCGGGTGTGCTGCAATGCGCAGCCATCGGCGTGCCGGACGAGAAGTCGGGAGAGGCGATCAAGATTTTCATCGTCGCCAAACCGGGCGTGACCCTGACCAAGGAACAGGTGATGGAGCACATGCGCGCCAACGTCACCGGCTACAAGGTCCCACGCTCCGTGGAATTCCGCGATGCGCTGCCGACCACCAATGTCGGCAAGATCCTGCGTCGTGAATTGCGCGATGAAGAGTTGAAGAAGATCAAGGCGAAGAACGCCGCGTAAAACAAAAAGCCCCGCAGATGCGGGGCTTTTTTTAAGATCAAAAGATCGCAGCCTGCGGCAGTTCCTACAGGGGTACGTATTTCAATGTAGGAGCTGCCGCAGGCTGCGATCTTTTGATTTTTATTGACGGAACGGCGCGAAATTGACGTTGGTGCCCGCCGGGCGCATGTCCTGCAGGAACGAGTCCTTGTCAGCGCTCAGTTCCAGGCTCAACGCCGCCTTGCGCTTGCCTTCGTTGCGCACCACCAGGCCTTCGAGCTTCTCGCGCAGAAACACGGTCGGTACTTTGAGGTGCAGCAGTTGGTCGGTGTCCGGGCTGTGCATCAGCAGGTGAATCCACTCGTACTGACCCACGGCCAGGCGTGACACCGGGATATCAAACCACCAGATGTTGCGGTTGCGGTTCAGTTCGGTGAAGTGGCAGTTGTTGACACCAAGCACAGCACCGCCGAGTTCCAGGTTTCTGCGGGCAATGGCCTGCTTTTTATCGAGTTTCATAACATTCCTACAAAATTGGATCTTCAGCGCCAGGGCCTGAATACGTTACACATTCTCGAGGGTTGGCCGGTAAACATAAAGCCCAACCTGCGCGGATCGATAAAATGTCGCGGTGAAAATAAATGAAACTCCGTGCAAACGCCTCCGGTCAACCTTCTGTAACCACTTTATTCATCAATATGTTCAGGAGAAACACCATGAGCAGCACAGGCGATAAAGTCAAAGGTATGGCCAACGAAGCAGCCGGCAACGTCAAGCAAGGTGTCGGTAAAGCAACCGGTAACGACAAAATGCGCGCCGAAGGCGTGGTGCAGGAAAAGAAAGGCGAAGCTCAGCAAGCTGTGGGCAAAGCCAAGGACGCTGTCAAAAAAGGCGTCGACAAGGCCTGATTCGGCCTTTGATCGGCGACAGCGACGGCCATCTACGGATGGCCGTTTTTGTGTCAGCCTGAACTTGAGCAGGGAAATTGTTTCAAAGTCGCCAGATAATCTACTTTTGATGTAGAAAACAGCCCCTGAGTCGCCACGACTTCAACCTTATCCTGATTGCGGCGAATGGAGACGCTAATGATTTTTCCGGACATGAAAGGTCTGCCCATGCACCGTGTGATGATGCGCACGGTCACTGAGTTCGTCGACGACGAGATGTCGACCTATGCCTCGGCGCTGGCTTATCAGATGCTGTTCTCGCTGTTCCCTTTCATTCTGTTCCTGATCGCCCTGATTGGTTTCCTGCACCTGCCGGACTTCTTTTCCTGGCTGCGCCTGCAATCGGAACTGGTGTTGCCGCCCCAGGCGCTGGAGCAGGTCAACCCGGTGATCGATCAGCTTCAGCAATCCAAGGGTGGCCTGTTGTCGGTGGGTATCGTGATTGCCCTGTGGACCGCTTCGGCCGGTGTGCGGCTGATGATGAGCGCAATGAACGCCGCCTACGATGTGGTAGAAGGCCGTCCGGCGTGGAAACGTTTTCCACTGTCGATCATCTACACCGTCGGCATCGCCGGCATGCTGTTGATCGCTGCCGCGCTGATGGTGCTCGGCCCGCAAGTGATGAGCTGGATCGCCGCGCAAGTCGGTCTCGAGTACTTCATCGTCACCCTCTGGACCGTCGCACGCTGGCCGGTGATCGTGATCCTGCTGATGGTCGCCGTGGCGCTGATCTATTACGTCATGCCTGACGTCAAGCAAGAGTTTCGCTTCATCACACCCGGCTCCGTCCTTGCGGTGGTGGTGTGGATCATCGCGTCGCTGGGTTTCGGTCTGTACGTCAAGGAGTTCGCCAACTACAACGCCATGTATGGCAGTATCGGCGCGATCATTGTGCTATTGCTGTATTTCTATATTTCCGCCGCGGTGTTGCTGCTGGGCGCGGAGATGAATGCGGTGATCGAGCACATGTCGCGAGAGGGCAAGGACCCTGGTGAAAAGGTCCCCGGCGAGCATGGCCCAGTGCATGAGGAAAAACAGCACGTGTCCGGACTGGGCCGCGATCATTCACAACCGAAACCGACCATAGACGAAACCTGACCATGATTCGTGAAATTCTGAAGATGGGCGATGAGCGCCTGTTGCGCATTGCCCCGCCGGTACAAGCCGAGATGTTCGACAGCCCCGAATTGTGGCAACTGATCGACGACATGTTCCAGACCATGGAAAGCGTCGGCGGAGTTGGCCTGGCCGCGCCCCAGATCGGCGTCGACCTGCAACTGGTGATCTTCGGCTTCGAGCACAGCGAACGTTACCCGGACGCCGAAGCGGTGCCGCAGACCATCCTGATCAATCCGCTGATCACGCCGCTGAGCCCGATCCTGGAAGAAGGCTTCGAAGGTTGCCTGTCGGTGCCTGGGCTGCGCGGCGCGGTGGATCGCTATCAACACATCCGCTACGAAGGCTTCGATCCCAAGGGCGAGCCTATCGTGCGCATCGCTTCGGGCTTTCATGCGCGGGTGGTGCAGCATGAGTGCGATCACCTGATCGGTCGGTTGTACCCGTCGCGCATCAGCGATTTCAGCAAGTTCGGGTTTACCGAGGTGATGTTCCCGGATCTCGATCCCAACGCGGACGACTGATCTCTAGCGCTCCAGGCCCATGGCAATCATCGGCTTGCTGCGCGCGTAGCGACTCAGGCGCTCGACCATGGCGTAAGGCATCGGCGGATCGAAGACGAAGCCACGACGCTGATAAAAATCCCGCAAGTGCGGATGACAGAACAGCCATACCGGGCTTTCAACCTGGATGACTGCCGCACCGATCAAGGCAGCGGCGACACCCTGCCCGCGACAGGCCGGGTCGACAAACAGCCCGGTCAGCCAATACCCGCCGGCCACCGGCCGCAAACACAGCGCACCGATGATCCCGTCGCGCCGCGCCACCCACAATTGTGCATCGCGGACCGCCTTCATCGACGATTGGTGGGCGCGATAAAACTTGTTCATCAACGGCCATAACGGCTCGTCGAGCCGGGTGTACTGGATATCGGGCATGGTCTGGAACTGTCGGTGCGCAAAGCTTGCGATTATAAAAGAACACGCCGGCGGCGATAGGTGTATACCTGATCTCACATCCCAGTCAGTGGAGTACGCATCATGTCCAAAGGTATGGATTCAAAGAAAGCAGCGAAGAAAAAACCGCTGAAATCGGCGATCGAAAAGCGCTCGGAAAAGAAAGCCAAGAAGGTGGGCGTGTTCGGTCATTGATCGGGTGCTGATGACCGCTCCCATGCAACATGGGAGCGGTACAGGCAATGATGCCGGTGTCTACAGAGAGATGGCTTCAGTCAATCAAGCGCCGTGGCACTTCTTGAACTTCTTGCCGTTGCCGCATGGGCAAGGATCGTTGCGGCCAACGTCTTTCAAGGCGTTGCGCACCGGTTCCTGGTGGGCGTGGCCGCAGTTCGGGCCGTGGACATGGCCATGGTCGTGATCATGCTGGTGGTGGTCATGATCGTGGTTGCAGTCTGGGCCATGGACATGGGGTTGCTGGGTCATCGGGGTTACTCCGGAATTAGATCGGCGGGGATTATCACGCCATTACGCGCCAGGTGCACGTAGTGGGCGATGAATAAACCGGTTTCCATCTCACCTTCCAGACGATAGGGAACGGCCTGCTTGGGGTTTTTCAGCTGTTTGACCAGGTCCTTGACCTTGGGCCACAGGTTTGTGCGGATCGGGACCTTGTAGAAACGGCTGCTCTTGGGGTTTACGGTGACCCAGTGCTCATGCTCGCCTTCGGCCAGCAGGATCTCGCCCAAGTGGATGCGATACTCCAGGCCACGTACGGTGAGCTCGCTGTCGTTGCGGTTGTCGATGCGAAAATGCAGGACAAACCGTTGCTCCATCAGCTTGGCTCGCACCACTTCGACCCTGACCAGATGCACCTCGGGGTCCGGCTCATCGCTGCTGAACCAGGATGCGCAGCCGCCGAGCCACAGGCAAAGAGCCAGCATGAGCAGGATGCGTTCGAGTCTCTGGGTGATCATGGTCGTTTCTCCCTGACCCCTGTAGGAGCTGGCTTGCCAGCGAAGGCGGTATGATGGGCACACCGCGTCGTATGCATCGCCAGCAAGCCGGCTCCTACAGATCGGGGTCAGCTACCGAAATACCCCGAACAGCACTTCTTGAACTTATGCCCGCTGGCGCAAGGGCAGGTGTCGTTGCGCCCGATGTCCAGTTGCACGGTAGGGTCGATGAAGTACCAGCGCCCGGCATTCTGTACGAACGACGAGCGTTCGCGGTGGCTGTGTTCGCCGCTGCCGTCGTGCCAGCGTGCGGTGAACGTGACGAAGGCATGCTCCGGCTGGCCGCCGAGCACTTCGGAGCTTTCCACTTCAAGGCCCAGCCAGGTGCTCTGGGCGCTCCAGTCAGTGATCGATTGACGGTCGAGTCCGGCCTGCTGGGCGGGCAGGGTGGTTGCCACCAGGTAATCGATCAGGCCCAGCACGTAGGCGCTATAGCGCGAGCGCATCAGGGCTTCGGCGCAGGGTGCCGGATGTCCGGCATGGTAATGGCCGCAGCAGGCGTCGAGCAGGGTGCCGCTGCCGCAAGGGCAAATGGATGTACTCATTGCGTTACCACCAATATTTCCCGAAATTTTCCGGATTGGCCCAGAACCGCGAGTTGAGCCAGTCGGGCACCTGTTTGTAGTCAAGCAGATCATAGGTGAATAGGGTCAGCACCTGCTCGTCACGCTGGAAGCGTTCGCTGGCTTGCAGCGCCAGGGAGAAAAAATCCGTTTCCTGCCAGCCGCTCGCCGGCAAGTCGGCCAGCACCGCGATGCGGCTGGCGTTGAGGTTGCGAATGCCGCCGAGCAGGTTCAGGCCATCACGCTTGGGCAGATGTTCGAGGCAGTCGACCACCAGCGCCAGGTCAAAGCGCAGCGCCGCCAAGTCTGCGGGCAACGGCCCGGGCGCTGCGTGCGCCACGCTGCTGTCCGGATGCGCCAGCTTGAAAGCCTCAAGCGCGGGGAACTCGCTGGCGCCAATCAACAACAGGCGCGCGGGGGTGTATCGGTCGAGCAAAGCGGCCAGCGCCTGCTGTGGCGTGCGCGAAGAAATAGCTGCAATCATCGAAGATCCTCAATCAGATTTGCCAAGACTAGCCTGCCCGCCAGTTCGATCCTAGAGCGCGTTTGCGGCAAAAGTCACGATCCCCCGTGAACACGAGACAAAACTGCTATGGCCTATTGCTGGCGGAGATTAAAAGTCCGGTCTTTACTCCCTGAATCGGTTCCAAGCCGATCCTTCAGGAGAAAACTAGATGAGCATAGTTCGGACAGCATTACCCCTGGTTCTGCTAACCAGTGTGTTGACTGGTTGCGCAGGTTTGCAGAAAACCGACTGGCCGACCTGTGCGGCGGTCGGTGGTGTCGTAGGTGCGGGTCTCGGTGCTACCGAGAGTTCATCATGGGCCGGTTATGGCGCGTTGGTAGTCGGTGCTACGGCGGCAGCCTATTGCTGGGTTCACGGTGATGGTGACGAAGATGGTGATGGTGTGCTCGACAGCCGCGACAAGTGCCCGGGCACGCCAAAAGGCGTGCGGGTCGATGCCGACGGCTGCCCACCACCAGCACCTGCTCCAGTGGTTGAAGAAGCCGTGGTGGTCAAGGAAGAAACCATCGTCATTCGCGATGTCAACTTCCAGTTCGACTCGGCCAAGCTGACCGCCGCCGATAAAGACAAGCTCAACACCATTGCCACTCGCCTGAAACAGGAAGCTGCCAGTGCCCGACTGACCGTGACCGGTCACACCGACAGCGTGGGCAGTGATGCCTACAACCAGAAACTGTCGGATAAACGCGCCCATTCGGTGGTGGAATATCTGATCGAAAGCGGTGTGCCACGCAGCAGCTTCGTGTCGGTCACCGGGGCCGGTGAAAGCCAGCCGGTTGCAGACAACAAAACTGCTGACGGCCGCGCGATGAACCGTCGCACGGAAATCAAAATCAACCGCTAAACCCCTGGTATCCACGGCTTGTGCAGTCGTGGATGCGGGTCTTTACTCCTGTGTAACCGGCATCGGCCGGTGACACAGGAGCTTTCAAAAATGAGCAATCTCACACGGACCGTCTTGCCGGTTCTGCTGCTTGGCAGCCTGTTGACCGGTTGCGCTACTCACAGCGATGGCACTGCCCCCCTCAATCAACGTACCTGGCCGATCTGCAGCCTCATTGGCGGACTCGTCGGCGGAGGTCTGGGCGCTCTCGAAAGTAGCGGTTGGGCGGCCGGTGGAGCGGCGCTTGGTGTCTTGACCGGTGGTTTGATCTGTTATGCCCAGGACGGCGACGAAGACGACGATGGTGTATTCGACCGTCGCGATCGCTGCCCCGACACGCCCGCCAATACCCCTGTGGAACACCATGGTTGCCCGCTGCCGCAATACCCGGCCAGCGCGAAACCCGAACCTGTGCAAGCCGAAGTCATCACCTTGAGCGATGCCGACGAGGTGCTGTTTGCCTTCAATAGCGCTGACTTGACCCCCTCCATGCAAAGCAAACTCGATTCGATCATGGGCAAACTGCAGGATGCCAGCGTCGCGAGTATCAAGGTGGTCGGTCATACCGACAGCGTCGGATCGGATGAGTACAACCTGGACCTGTCGCAGAAACGTGCGAGCAGTGTCGCAGGATATCTGCTGGGCCAGGGCGTTGCACCGAACAAGGTCACCAGCGAAGGCAAGGGTGAAAGTGAGCCTGTTGCCGATAATGAGACCGAAGAAGGGCGCGCGAAAAACCGCCGCGTGGAGTTGCACGTCAATCGCTGAGCCGCGCATTAGAGCCGTCGGGCGATGATTTACGTCGTTCCGTCGGCCATTTGCCATCTTCCTGGAGAATTTCCATTTGCCCTCTGGCTTATCCTGCACGGAAGCCGTTACTGTGCGAGCAAATAATAATTCTCATCGGGAGCGCGTATGAAGGTGATATGGGGGCTGGGGAAGCTGTTGACCCTGGTGTTCTGGCTGGTGGTGCTGGTTAATCAGCTCACGCCGTTCGTCTATCCGCTGCACCTGCTGGTCGACCTGGTCGGCTGCCTGCTGGCGGGTCTTCATCTGTTGGAGGCGGTGTTCTGCTTCCGTACGCTAAGGGGCCGCGCCCACCCCTGGCTCGATCGCCTGAAGATCCTCTTTTTCGGCGTTTTCCACCTGCAAACCATCCCGGCTCCCACCGTATCTAAGGCTTCCCATGCGTAAACTCTGTCTGCTCGCCGCACTCATCAGTCCATTGGCTTGCGCCCAAGTGGTGAGCGTCGAAACCAACTCGTTGATGCGCCTGCCCAACACCGCCAGCACCTTGCAACTGGAACGCCTGGAAGTGGCCGATTACGGCACCTTGCTGATTCCCTCGAACGTGACCGAAGTCACCGTCGGCGAACTGCACCTGGGCCGCGACGCACGAATTACCATCGTCCCCGGCGAACAGGCACTGGAGCTCAAGGTCAATCGTGCCGAGCTGTCCGAGGGCAGCCAGATCACCGCGCGCGGTGCACCGGGGACTTACCAGAAGGCAGCCCGTTCCGGGCGCAATCTGAACTTGCAGATCAAAGCCCTGAAGGCGCCGCAACTGCTGGTGGATGCTCGTGGTGGCGCGGGTGCGCCGGGGTTTGTCGGCCTCGACGGGGCCAACGGCCAGGCCCCGGGTTGCGCCTGGGGCCAGGCGGGTCGCGGTGCCGATGGCAGCGACGGCAGTGATGGCCAGGCAGGTGCGCCTGGCGCGGCGGTCAGGCTGGCAGTGCCGCACGATTACCCGGCAGACAAGATCAAGGTTCAAGTGGCCGGCGGTGCCGGTGGCGTGGCCGGGCCTGGCGGCAAGCCAGGGGCGGGCGGTAAAGCCAAGGGCTGCCTGGTCTACAAGGCCGACGGCGGCAAGAGCGGCAAGCCTGGCGTTGATGGGCAACCAGGGGTGGAGGGCGCTGCGGGGTCGGTGACCGTGCAGCGTTTGTAAACCCCCGCAGAGTGATCGTTCCCACCGCTGCGCGTGGGAGCGATCACCTCACAACACTGGCCGAATCGCTGCAATCGCCACCAACACCAAACCTACAATCAAATTGATCCCCACCAACCGACGAATCCTTCCCAGCACTGCAGCCCCCGCCGGCCAATCCTGGGCCGTCACCGCCGTGCGCAATTCGGGCAACATCAACGCCTGGATCCGGATGAACAGCGCGGTCATTACCACATACAACCCCATCATCACCTGCACATAACGCGGTGCGCTTTCAAAACCTGTGTATTGCAGATGAATCATGCCGACGCCGCTGATCGGTAACAGCACCACCGCAACCCATACCCAGCGGAAAAAACCTTGAAACACTTCCACCCACAGCTTCAGCCGGGCAGGGCCCTCCAGTGCCTTCAATGCCGCGGGGCGCAAGACCATCCAGGCGAAAAACATGCCGCCGACCCAGACCAGGGCTGCCAGTACATGCAGGCTATAAATGAGGCTAAAAGGTGTCATCGGGTTACTCCGTTCTGCGCGGGATTCGTTAGCGGGGTATGATAGCGGCCGAACCGAACCACTGAAAATTTATCCAGCGTTTTTTGCGCCCGACAATCCATGATCAGCACTGAACTCAAAACCACGATCCAGGGCGCCTATTCGCGTTTTCTCGAAGCCAAGAGCCTCAAGCCACGCTACGGCCAACGCCTGATGATCGCCGAAATCGCCAAGGTCCTCGGTGACATCGACACCGACGACGAAGGCCGGCGCAGTGGCGACCCCGCGATTGTCGCGGTGGAAGCCGGCACCGGTACCGGCAAGACCGTGGCCTACAGCCTGGCGGCCATCCCCACGGCCAAGGCCGCCGGCAAGCGCCTGGTGATCGCTACGGCCACCGTCGCCTTGCAAGAGCAGATCGTCTACAAGGACTTGCCCGACCTGATGCGCAACAGCGGGCTGAATTTCAGTTTTGCGCTGGCCAAGGGCCGTGGGCGCTACATGTGCCTGTCCAAGCTCGACATGTTGCTGCAGGAAGGTCACGCGCAAACCGCCACTGCCCAGTTGTTCGAAGAAGAAGGCTTCAAGATCGAGGTCGATGAGGCCAGCCAGAAGCTGTTCACCAGCATGATCGAGAAACTCGCCGGCAATAAGTGGGACGGTGACCGCGACAGCTGGTCCACAGCGCTGGAGGACGCCGACTGGGCGCGCCTGACCACCGATCACAGCCAGTGCACCAACCGTCATTGCCCGAACTTCGGCCAGTGCGCCTTCTACAAGGCCCGCGAAGGCATGGGCAAGGTCGATGTGATCGTCACCAACCATGACATGGTCCTGGCCGACCTGGCACTGGGCGGCGGTGCCGTGCTGCCCGATCCGCGCGACACCATCTACGTGTTCGACGAAGGCCATCACTTGCCGGACAAGGCCATCGGCCACTTCGCCCACTACACGCGCCTGCGCTCCACCGCCGACTGGCTGGAAACCACCGCCAAGAACCTTACCAAGCTGCTGGCCCAGCATCCTTTGCCGGGCGACCTGGGCAAGCTGATCGAGCAGGTGCCGGAGCTGGCGCGGGAGATCAAGACCCAGCAACAGTTCATGTTCACCGCCTGCGAGCAGATCGCCGATTTCAAGCCCGGCGAAGATGTCGAAGGCCGCGAACGCCCGCGCCACCGTTTCGTCGGCGGGGTGATTCCCGAGCACATGCGCGAAATGGGCATTGAGTTGAAGAAAGGCTACGCGCGCCTGACCGACCTGTTTACCCGTCTCACTGAACTACTCAAGGAAGGCATGGACGGCGAGGTCAATATCGGCATCGCCAGCAACCAGGCCGAGGAGTGGTACCCGCTGTTCGGCAGCCTGTTGTCGCGCTCATCCGGCAACTGGGAGTTGTGGGTCGCGTTCACCGCTGAAGACCCGGAAGACAACCCGCCCATGGCGCGCTGGCTGACCCTCGCGGAAAGCGGCTCGCTGTTCGATATCGAAGTCAACGCAAGCCCGATCCTGGCGGCGGAAATGCTCCGGCGCAACCTGTGGAACGTGGCCTATGGCGCGCTGGTGACGTCGGCCACCTTGACTGCCTTGGGCACCTTCGATCGCTTCCGCATGCGCGCCGGCCTGCCGAAAAAGGCCGTGACCGCCGTGGTGCCAAGCCCGTTCCATCACGCCGATGCGGGCGTATTGCGGGTGCCGAACCTGAACGCCGACCCGCGGGATGCGGCGGCCCATACCGCCGCGATCATCCGCGATCTGCCGGACCTGGTCGAAGGCTCAAGGGGCACGCTGGTGCTGTTTTCCTCGCGCAAGCAGATGCAGGACGTGTTCGACGGCCTGGATCGCGACTGGCGCAAGCAAGTGTTCATTCAAGGCAACCTGTCGAAACAGGAAACCCTGAACAAGCACAAGGCGCGGGTCGATGGCGGTGATTCCAGCGTGCTGTTCGGCCTGGCGAGTTTTGCCGAAGGGGTCGACTTGCCCGGCGCGTACTGCGAGCACGTGGTGATCGCCAAGATTCCGTTCTCGGTACCTGATGACCCGGTTGAAGCGGCGCTGGCCGAATGGATCGAGGCCCGTGGCGGCAATCCGTTCATGGAGATTTCCGTGCCGGACGCCTCGCTGAAACTGGTCCAGGCCTGCGGGCGCCTGCTGCGCACCGAAGAGGACCGCGGCACCATCACCTTGCTCGATCGGCGCCTGGTCACCCAGCGCTATGGCAAGGCGATCCTCAATGCGTTGCCTCCCTTCCGCCGTGAAATTTCCTGATAAACCGGTGGGCAGTTTTGCCCGCCGCGTTGTCTATCTCTCTGTCATCGCTTTTCCATTGGCCCACCTGGGTCGCTAGGGAGAATTCCGTTCTCATGATTCGCTGTTCGCTACCTGCCGCTCTTGCCCTGATGTTCGCCACACCCTTGCTGGCGGCGCCCACCGGGCAGCAGACGCTGTTCAATTTTGTGCGCCCCGCCGACGTGGTCCAGGTGGCTACCCAGGACGCCAGCCTGCCGCAGTCCAACGCCGAACAGACGCCCGAAGGCGAAGTGCTGCGCCGGGTGACGTTCAATCCGGTCGCCCGGCCAACCCTGCGCCTGTCGCCGCAAACCGGTGCCTGGGACTGGTCGCAGTCGGGCGTCATGAGTCTGCGGCTGCAGAGCGCCATGAACTGGGCCGTGACCCTGTACGTGACCATCCAGAGCAACGACGGCAAGACGTTGGTCAGTCGCGTCGATCTTCCAGCCGGCCCGGCGCAGACCCTGTTGGTGCCATTGCAGCCGACTTCGCCGCTGAGCCAGGGCCTCAAGGCCGGCCCGCCGATGCCGATGACGGTCGACGGTCAGCGCGTTTTGCTGGCCAGCAGTGCCGGTGAGCTGGACCGCGGCCAGGTGGTATCGGTCAGCTTGTCCATGGATCAGCCGAAAGTCGCCCAGAGCATCCTGCTGGAGCGCTTTGGCGTGCAGGACGGCGAAGGTGTGACCCAAGCGGTCTATGGCGGTCTGGTGGATGCTTTTGGCCAATCGACCCGGGCCAAATGGCCGGAAAAGGTCAGCAGCGACGAACAACTGAAAAGCGCGGCCGCCAAGGAACAACAGCAGCTGAAAACCTGGCTGGTTGAGCGCGAAAAGTCCTCCCTGGACAAATTCGGCGGCTGGACCAACGGGCCGACATTCAAGGCCAGCGGCTTTTTCCGCACCGAGAAGCGCGACGGTCGCTGGTACCTGGTGACGCCGCAAGGGCATCCGTTCTACTCGCTGGGGGTCAACACCGTTACGGCGGATGTCAACCAGACGTATGTCGCCGGTCGGGAGTGGATGTTCGAATCCCTGCCCAAGACTGACGAACCGCTGGCCAATCACTTCGGTGAAGGCGACAACCGCGGCGGTAACGGTGTCGATCAGGGTCGGGGCTTTAATTCAGGAAAGTGGTACGACTTCTATGGCGCCAATTTGCAGCGCCTGTACGGTGACCCTTGTGCACTGGGCAGCAATACCAAGGCCGGCGTTGCTGAAGCGGCCAAGGCCGACGCGGTAGAGGCAACGGCCGAGAAAGCTGCCGAACCTGCCGTTGCGCCATCGACGGCCGAATCCGGTGTCGCCGAAGCCGCCAAGGCCGGCGCCGTCGATGCGACGGTGGCGAAAGCGGCTGAGCCAACACCTGCCGAGCCGTGCAAAACAACCTTTGATGAGCAGCGCTGGACCGGCCACACCCTGGAGCGACTGCAAGCCTGGGGGTTCAACACCCTCGGTAACTGGAGCGCACCGGCACTGGGCGACGCACAGCGCATGCCGTACACCTTGCCACTGTCGATTGTCGGCGATTACGCCAGCATCAGCACCGGCAACGACTGGTGGGGCGGCATGCCTGACCCGTTCGACCCGCGTTTCGCCATGGCGACCGAGCGCGCGGTGGCCATCGCAGCCCGCGACCATCGCGACGATCCCTGGCTGATCGGATACTTCGCCGACAACGAACTGGCTTGGGCCGGTCCCGGCGATGACCTGAAAGCCCGTTATGCGCTGGCTTACGGCACCCTGAAAATGACCACCGACGTGCCAGCCAAGCGCGCTTTCCTCAAACAGTTGCGCGACAAATACCGCAACCAGGCGGGTTTGTCGAAAGCCTGGGGTATCGATCTGCCAGCCTGGGAATTGATGGAAGACCCGGGCTTCGTGCCGCCGCTGCCAAGCGCCGAACACCCGGAAATCGAGGCCGACTTCAAATACTTCCAGAAGGTTTTCGCCGATACCTACTTCAAGACCATTTCCGATTCACTGCAGTGGCATGCGCCGAACCAGCTATTGCTCGGTGGCCGGTTTGCCATCAGCACCCCGCAAGCCGTTGAAGCCTGTGCGCAGTACTGCGACGTCCTGAGCTTCAACATGTACACCTTGCAACCCCAGGATGGTTACGACTTCGCCAAGCTGAGCCGCCTGGACAAACCGGTGCTGATCACCGAATTCAACTTCGGCTCGACCGATCGCGGCCCGTTCTGGGGCGGCGTGACGCAACTGGCGAAGGAAGAAGACCGTGGCCCGGCCTACGCGAACTTCCTGAAACAGGCGCTGGGCGAACCCTCGATTGTCGGCGTGCACTGGTTCCAGTACCTCGACCAACCCGTGACCGGGCGCCTGCTGGATGGCGAAAATGGTCACTTTGGACTGGTGGGGATTACCGATCTGCCATTCCAGGGCTTCGTCGACAGCGTGCGCAAGAGCAATCTGGCGACGGTCGATCAATTGGCTAAAGCGGCCCAGAAGGCCGCAGCCGAGGGCGACAAGGCGAGTCACGACGCCGAGGGCGGGCGTAAGGCCGAAGCCGGCAAAGGGCCGGTGAAGGGCGCTGGTGGGCATTCCGGCGAAGGTCATTGAGCCAGGATCGCACGCCTGTAGGAACTGTCGCAGGCTGCGATCTTTTGATCTTGACCCTGGGTATTGATTCGACCGCCCAGCCCGCCCCTGTTCCCAAAACCCTCAAGGGCTGGAACAATGCGGCCCACTTTACACAACGTTTTTCCGGGGAGTTGCGGGTGCAGATTCAGGGTCATTACGAGCTAAAGTTCGAGGCAGTGCGTGAAGCGTTCGCGGCGCTGTTCGACGATCCTCAGGAGCGTGGCGCTGCGTTGTGCATCCAGATCGGCGGCGAAACCGTCGTCGACTTGTGGTCCGGCACCGCCGACAAGGACGGGGCCGAAGCCTGGCACAGCGACACCATCGCCAACCTGTTCTCCTGCACCAAGACCTTCACCGCCGTCACTGCACTGCAACTGGTGGCCGAAGGCAAGCTGCAACTGGACGCCCCGGTGGCCCGCTACTGGCCTGAATTCGCCGCCGCTGGCAAAGAATCGATCACCCTGCGCCAGCTGCTTTGCCATCAGGCCGGTCTGCCGGCGTTGCGCGAGTTGCTGGCCCCCGAAGCGCTTTACGATTGGCAGACCATGGTCGACGCCCTGGCCGCCGAAGCGCCGTGGTGGACGCCGGGTGAGGGCCACGGTTATGCGGCAATCACCTATGGCTGGCTGATCGGCGAGTTGTTGCGCCGTGCTGACGGTCGTGGCCCCGGTGAATCCATCGTGGCGCGGGTTGCCAAGCCGTTGGGCCTGGATTTTCACGTCGGCCTGGCCGATGAAGAGTTTCATCGCGTGGCGCACATCGCCCGCGGCAAGGGCAATGTCGGCGATGCCGCGGCCCAGCGTTTGCTGCAGGTAACGATGCGCGAGCCAACGGCCATGACCACCCGTGCCTTCACCAATCCTCCCTCGGTGCTGACCAGCACCAACAAGCCGGAGTGGCGACGCATGCAGCAGCCGGCGGCCAATGGCCATGGCAATGCCCGCAGCCTGGCCGGGTTCTACGCCGGGTTGCTCGATGGCAGCCTGCTGGAAGGCGAGTTGCTCGAGGAGCTGACCCGCGAGCACAGCCTCGGCGAGGACAAGACACTGTTGACCCGAACCCGCTTCGGCCTGGGCTGTATGCTCGACCAACCAGACGTGCCCAATGCGACGTTCGGCCTGGGCGCGCGAGCCTTCGGTCATCCGGGCGCTGGCGGTTCCGTTGGATTCGCTGACCCGGAACATGATGTGGCATTCGGTTTTGTGACAAATACCCTGGGGCCGTACGTCTTGATGGATCCGCGCGCACAAAAGATTGTGCGGGTACTGGCCACTTGTCTGTAAATCACGCTCAAGGGGTCCGGAGCTGGAACCCGACAGCCTTTTCAGTTTCCAAGCGTCTGTTTATGCGGGCCGACCCGGCCTGATTTTTATTACTTCATTTTTGTGGATATCCAATGTCAACCAAACCCACCCTCGCCTTGGCACTGTGCTTCGCTATTACCGGTTGCGCCCAGACTCCTAAAAATGATGCAGACGGCGGCAGCTGGTGGCCGTTCGGGTCTTCCGACAAAGTCGCGGCCAAGGAACCGATTCCAGCCCCAGCCCCGGCGCCCTTGAAACCCGCCGCAACCGCTCCGGTGGCCAAGACTGAAAGTTCCAGCCCTTGGTACTGGCCGTTCGGCTCCGAGGAAGTGCTCGATAAAAAACCAGAGGTCAAGCCTGAGGCCAAGCCGGTCGAAGTGGCCAAGGCTGAGGCCGATGCCGGCGGCAAGTGGTGGTGGCCGTTCGGCGGTAAAGAACAGAGCACGGCCAAAGCCGTGCCGATGCCGGATCCGAAAGTCACCCAAGCCTGGCTTGACGACTACGAGCCGCGCCTGCGTACAGCGATCAAGGACAGCAACCTGCAACTCGAACGCCGTGAAAACGTATTGGTGGTGACCGCGCCGGTGGAAGGCTCGTTCAACCCGGACCGTCCGGCGATGTTGCTGCCAGTGACCCTCGGCCCGTTCACTCGCGTTGCAAAAATCCTTGAAGCCGATCCGAAGACTGCTGTGCTGGTACTCGGCCACAGTGATACCTCGGGCGCAGCGCCGGCTAACGTGAAGCTGAGTCAGGAGCGTGCGCAAGCCGTGGCTGCAATCTTCCGTCTCAGCGGTCTGCAGCGTGATCGCCTGATGTTGCGTGGCATGGGCGGTGAAGCCCCGCGTGCCGCCAACGACAGCGTTGAAGGCCGTGCCTTGAACCGTCGAGTGGAGCTGTTGGTAACGCCGCAAAACACCATGGTCGCGTTGCTGAGCAAGTACAACATGCCGGCCCCGGCGCCAGTGCGGATGGTCGCGGCCCAGGACATCAAGCCGGTTGCCACGCCTGTGACTCCAGCACCTGCCGATGCGAAGAAAGCGGCTGCACCGGTCGCGAAGAAAGCGCCGGCCAAGAAAGCCGCCGCGAAGAAGACCCCGGCTAAAACGGCGACGCCGGCGAAGAAGACGGCACCGGCCAAAGCCGCCGCCGACACTAAAAAAGTCGCCGCCGCCGATACTACAAAGAAGTAATTCGTCAACCAAAAGGAATGCGCCATGACCAAGGCCCTGGCTGATATGCGCCGCGACTACACCCGTGATGGCCTGACCGAGGCGCAAGCCCCGGCCGAGCCGTTTGCGCTGTTCCACCAATGGTTTGCCGACGCGGTGAAAACCGAGCAGGCACCGGTGGAGGCCAATGCCATGACCTTGGCCACTGTCGACCAGGAGGGGCGGCCGCATTGCCGCATCCTGCTGCTCAAGGGCCTGGATGCCCAGGGCTTCACCTTCTTCACCAACTACGACAGCGCCAAAGGCCAGCAACTGGTGGCGAATCCATTCGCGGCCATGACGTTTTTCTGGCCGACACTGGAGCGTCAGGTGCGGATCGAAGGTCGGGTGGTGAAAGTCACTCCCGAGGAGTCCGACGCGTACTATCAGGTGCGCCCGCTGGGCAGCCGCCTCGGTGCCTGGGCTTCGCCGCAGAGCCGGGTGATTGCCGATCGTGGTGAGCTGGAGTCACTGCTCAAGGATACCGAGCAACGTTTCAGCGATACCCAACCTCACTGCCCAGAACACTGGGGCGGTTATCGTTTGCTGCCAGAGCGCATCGAGTTCTGGCAAGGCCGTCCGAGCCGTCTGCACGACCGGCTCAACTATCGCCTGCAGGGTGCCAGCTGGATTCTTGAACGTCTGGCACCCTAAGCAGTCTACCGCTCGAGATAGTCTGCCGCTGCGGCCTCAAGCCACTGTGGCAGGTCTCGACGCCTGATTTTCTGTGCCTGGGCACTCGCCAACCGTTCGAGCATGAATGCTTTTTTCTGCTCGTCCTTGCCGGCCAATGCCAACGCCAGGTCTCGGTCCATCCAGCGTCTGATGCGCACGTACAGCCACCCATGGAAGTACAGTCCGGCGACGGTAGTGACGACAATGATAAAGTAATCCATCTGGATCCCTGGTCAGTGGCGCTGTTCTGTGAACAGGCCGCTACTGTGTGGTGAGTGCGTGGACAGGCCTGTACGGAGCCTGAATCGAAACATTTTTATCCGGGCAAGACCGTGACAGGCGTCTAGCTGCGGAGTTTAATGGTTACTTGTCCTTTGGAGTTGATGCTATGCGTAAGTCTGTTCTGCTGGTTGCTTCCTTTTCCACGATGGCGATGTTGCTCACTGGCTGCCAATCGAGCTTGACCGGTGACTCCTATTCCCGTGACGAAGCGCGTCGCGTGCAGACGATTCGCATGGGCACCATCGAAGCCCTGCGTCCGGTGAAAATCGAAGGTACCAAGACGCCGATTGGCGGCGCGGCGGGTGCGGTAGTCGGCGGTGTCGGCGGCAGCGCGATTGGCGGCGGTAAAGGCAGCATTGTCGCTGCGGTCATTGGTGCAGTCGCTGGCGGCCTGGTAGGTTCGGCCGCTGAAGAAGGCCTGACCCGCACCCAGGGTGTGGAAATCACCGTACGTGAAGACGACGGCAGCATGCGCGCCTACGTGCAACAGGTTCAGGAAAACGAAGTGTTCCGTGTTGGCGAGCGCGTGCGCATTGCCACGGTTGATGGCACCAGCCGCGTTTCCCACTAAGCCGGAATACGGATAAAAGAAAACCCCGACCAGGTGACTGGTCGGGGTTTTCTTGTTAGGGCCGGTCTCCGGCATCAAGCTAAAAATCGCTATTCTTCAGGGCTGTTTCGATTATCTGCTCCGGTGACAGTTCTCGAGAGTTGTCCCCATCACCAAAATATTCACCCGGCCAGAAAAAAAGATCGGAAATACGAGCATCTGGAATATTGAGTGCCAGCATTTTCAGCCAGTAGCAGGTGGCGTGTTCCGGGCTATCGGCATCCATGACTCTTCGAGCCATTTCGATCAGTTCAGATTGAGTAATGTCTGTCAGTCGGCACTCATAGGGGCCAGCCAGTACTTGGCGAACCCATGTTTCGTGATCCTGACCTCCGTAAATGCCTTGAAAGTCGAAAAACGTGAAATCGGTCATGGCCTCTTGATTAAATTCAGCCAACTGATTCGCGGTCTCATCCCTGCGTCCACCGTCGATTTCAGATGCGAGCGCCGCAAGTCGTACCACCCTCATTTCGTCGAGTTCCGGGGGCATTAGCTCCAGGCGTAGTTCCATCACTTTCTCCATCACAGTTTTGCTGTTGACAGGCCTTGTGTGAAGCAAGGCGCGTAACGCAAAGGTAGCGAGGAAAATTAGAGGTTGATGCCAGCAGCGTCCGAAATGGCCGCAGTACGAATCCGACAATGTTGTGGGCAATATCCGACAAAAATGAAGGAGTTGTCGGCTCCCTCATTTTTCGTTATCACGATCAAGTCTTTGGCGACTAAGCCGCTTGCAGTACAGGCTTGCGACTGGCCACCGCCGTCACGGCATAGCCAATCAACGCCGCCAGAATCGAACCGGTCAAAATCCCCATGCGGTCCATGCCTGCGTAGTCACTGACGCCCGGCTCAAAGGCCAGTGAACCGACGAACAGGCTCATGGTGAAGCCGATGCCGCAGAGAATCGCCACGCCCAGCACCTGACCCCAATTGGCACCCTGGGGCAGGGCGGCGATGCCGGTTTTCACCGCCAGCCAGGTCAGGCCGTACACGCCGACGGTCTTGCCCAGCAGCAGGCCAACCGCGATGCCCATTGGCACGGCATGGGTGAAGCTCTCGGCGGTCACGCCACTGAGGGACAGGCCGGCGTTGGCGAAGGCGAACAGCGGCAGGATGCCGTAGGCCACCCACGGATGTAGCGCGTGCTCCAGTGTCAGCAGGGGAGAGGGTTCGGCGTTTTTCGTGCGCAACGGGATGCAGAACGCCAGGGTCACGCCGGCCAAGGTGGCATGCACACCGCTCTTGAGCACGCAGACCCAGAGGATCAGGCCGATGATCATGTAGGGGCCGAGCTTTACCACGCCGAGCCGGTTCATCCCGATCAGGGCCGCGATGCAGGCGGCGGCCAGTGCCAGGGACAGGGTCGACAGTGCGCCGGAATAGAAAATCGCGATGATGATGATCGCGCCGAGGTCGTCGATGATCGCCAGGGTCATCAGGAACAACTTCAGCGACACCGGCACGCGTTTGCCCAGCAGCGCCAGTACGCCCAGCGCGAAAGCGATGTCGGTGGCGGTCGGGATCGCCCAGCCGTCCAGGGCCGGTGGGTTGTCACGGTTGAGGAACCAGTAGATCAGCGCCGGCACGACCATGCCGCCAATGGCCGCCGCACCGGGCAGGACGATCTGCGACGGTTTGGACAATTGCCCGTCGAGGACCTCGCGCTTGACCTCCAGCCCGATCAGCAGGAAGAACAGCGCCATCAGGCCGTCGTTGATCCACAGCAGCAGCGGCTTGGCGATTTTCAGCGCGCCGACCTGAGCGACCACGGGGGTTTCCAGCAGGCCGTTGTAGAGCCACGACAGGGGAGAGTTGTTGATGATCAGCGCCAGGATAGCCGCGGCGATCAATAACAGACCGCTGGCAGCTTCCAGCTGAAAGAAACGCGTGAACGTGCTACGCAGAGGCAAAGTCGCTCTCCATCGATAAGGTCAAAAGGTGGCACACCCTAACCCGTACCGTTAGTTGTTAAAACAAAAGTTATATTCTTTTTTGTTATATGTCGTTACAGCGCGATTCTTCGGGCAAGGACCTGAGCCTAGCAGTTGCCGGATGTATTGGAACTCAGCTGTGCCTGTGTCTGATGTAGGATTTTTCCTAAGCTTGAGGATTGAGGCTTGTAACAGGGCCGCCTATTGTCTGATCCATCGAGAAAATCCCCATGAGCGACAACCGACAGTGGTCCCGCGAAGCCATCCGGATCATCGAAGCCGACTTCCAGCGCAGCGCCGACACTCACCTGATCCCTTTGCCACTGCCAGGTTTTCCGGGCATCGAGCTGTACTTCAAGGATGAATCGAGCCATCCCACCGGCAGCCTCAAACACCGCCTGGCGCGATCGCTGTTCCTGTATGCGCTGTGCAATGGCTGGCTCAAGCCCGGTGCGCCGGTGATCGAGGCATCCAGCGGTTCGACGGCGATTTCCGAGGCGTATTTCGCGCGTTTGCTGGGGGTGCCATTCATTGCCGTGGTGCCGGCCAGCACGTCCAGGGAGAAGATCGCGCAAATCGCTTTCTATGGCGGGCAGACGCACCTGGTGGCTGATCCGACGCAGATCTACGCCGAGTCTGAACGCCTGGCGCGCGAACACGATGGCCACTTCATCGACCAGTTCACCTACGCCGAGCGCGCTACCGACTGGCGGGCGAACAACAACATTGCCGAATCGATCTTCCAGCAGATGCGCTTCGAAAAGCACCCGGAGCCGAGCTGGCTGGTGTCCAGTCCCGGTACCGGGGGCACGACGGCGACCCTGGGGCGTTACGTGCGTTATCGCCAGCACAGCACCCGCGTGTTGTGTGCCGATGCCGAACGCTCGGTGTTTTTCGATTACTACCAGACCGGCGATGCCAGCCTGCGCCTGGATCACGGTTCGCGGGTCGAAGGCATTGGTCGGCCCCGGGTGGAAGCGTCATTCCTGCCCAAGGTCATCGATGCGATGGTCAAGGTGCCAGACGCGTTGTCACTGGCGGCCATGCATTACCTGGCCGAACGACTCGGGCGGCATGTCGGCGGATCGAGCGGGACCAACCTGATCGGCGCGTTGATGGCGGCGCAGCAGATGGCGGCGGCGGGGGAGGCGGGGTCGATCGTGGCGATTTTGTGTGACAGTGGCGAGCGCTATGCCACGACCTATTACGATCAGGCGTGGCTCAAGGCCGAAGGGTTTGAATTGAGCGGGTTGATCGATGCGGTTGCGGCGACGGTCGAGCGCGGCGAGCCGCTGCCGACGAGCGTGCTGCGCGCCAATATCTGACACGCCGAAGATCAAATGTGGGAGCGGGCAAGCCCGCTCCCACAGGGGATTTGCGTCAGGCTTCGAGGCCGAGGATGTCCCTGGCTACAGCCTCGGCAATGCGAATCCCGTCGACACCCGCTGACAGAATCCCGCCCGCATAACCCGCGCCTTCACCCGCCGGGAACAAGCCCTTGACGTTCAGGCTCTGCATCGACTCATTACGGGTAATGCGCAGCGGCGACGAGGTACGGGTCTCGATCCCGGTCAACACCGCGTCATGCAGCGAGTAACCACGAATCTGCTTCTCGAACGCCGGCAAGGCTTCGCGAATCGCTTCGATGGCGAAAGCCGGCAAGGCCAGCGCCAAGTCACCCAGGGCAACGCCCGGTTTGTAGGACGGTTCAACGCTGCCCAACGCGGTGGACGGCTTGCCGGCGATAAAGTCGCCGACCAGTTGCGCCGGTGCTTCGTAGTTGCTGCCACCGAGCACGAAGGCGTGGGATTCCAGGCGTTCCTGCAGCTCGATACCGGCCAGCGGGCCGCCCGGATAATCGACTTCCGGGGTAATCCCGACAACGATGCCGGAGTTGGCGTTGCGCTCGTTACGCGAGTACTGGCTCATGCCGTTGGTGACCACTCGGTTCGGCTCGGAGGTCGCCGCCACCACCGTACCACCCGGGCACATGCAGAAGCTGTAGACCGAACGGCCGTTCTTGGCGTGGTGCACCAGCTTGTAGTCGGCGGCACCGAGTTTCGGGTGACCGGCATACTTGCCCAGGCGCGCGCGGTCGATCAACGACTGCGGGTGCTCGATGCGGAAACCGACCGAGAACGGCTTGGCTTCCATGTACACGCCGCGGCCGTGGAGCATGCGGAAGGTGTCCCGGGCACTGTGGCCAAGGGCCAGGATCACGTGTTTCGAGTGGATCTGCTCTCCGCCATCGAGTTCGACGCCGACCAGTTGGCCGTCCTCGATCAGCACGTCGGTCACCCGCTGCTGGAAGCGCACTTCGCCGCCCATGGCGCGAATCTGCTCACGCATGTTTTCCACAACGCCGGTCAGACGGAACGTACCGATGTGTGGTTTGCTGACGTAGAGGATTTCTTCCGGGGCACCGGCCTTGACGAATTCATTGAGGACTTTGCGCCCGATGAACTTCGGATCCTTGATCTGGCTGTAGAGCTTGCCGTCGGAGAAGGTCCCCGCGCCGCCCTCGCCGAATTGCACGTTGGACTCAGGGTTGAGCACGCTTTTACGCCACAGGCCCCAGGTGTCCTTGGTGCGCTGGCGCACTTCGGTGCCGCGTTCGAGGATGATCGGCTTGAAACCCATTTGCGCCAGCAGCAGCCCGGCGAAGATCCCGCATGGCCCGAAGCCGACGACGACAGGGCGTGCGCTCAGGTCGGCCGGCGCCTGGCCAACCATTTTGTAGCTGACATCCGGTGCCACGTTGACGTTACGGTCATCGGCGAACTTGTGCAGCACCGAGGCTTCATCGCGAACATCGAGGTCGATGGTGTAGATGAAGCACAGCTCGGAGGACTTTTTGCGCGCGTCATAGCTGCGCTTGAACAAGGTGAAATCGAGCAAGTCCTCGCTGGAGATGCCCAGGCGCTGCAGGATGGCAGGGCGCAGGTCTTCATCGGGATGGTCGATCGGCAGCTTGAGTTCGGTGATTCGTAACATGGCAGGATCCGGTTCGCGGGGCGCACAACTGCGCCAGGGCGTTTGAAACCGGCGATTATAAGCCCCAAAGGCGCAGGCCCGTGAGGCTAAAACGATCAGTCGTCGCGCGATCCGCCGAAATACCCGCAACCACGCTGTACCTTGCCATCGATGCGCAGTTCGGCACTCATGTGCTGCAGGCTGCCCGTGCTGCTGTCGATGCAGCGTTGTGGCGCGACCCACAGTTCGATGTGCTGGTTGTTGGCTTCGGTGCTGAGGTTGAAGCGGCCTTCGCCCAGTTGCTCTTCGACGTAGGGCACGGCCAATGGCGGCTGGCCGGCGCGCTCTACGACCATGCCTTTGCCGGTGACTCTCACGCTCCATTCGGGGCCATGGCCGGCGGCGCGCAGGATCAGCGCCTTGAAATTCGGATCAGCGCAGGCGGTGGCGGAGCGCTCGACGCGGTACAACGTTTCCACATCGAGCCGGTCTTCGCCGTCACCCGGACCGATGCGTCCACGCACATCGGCAAACAGCTTGCCCTGGGCATCGGCGAGGCTCGCGGCCTGTTGCAGGACGCTGGTGCCGCCCGTGTCATTGACCAGGTAACGGCGTTGCTCGCCGCACGGCTGGAACTGCAGTTTGCCGTCGGCGGCACTCAACTGGCCCTGCATGCGGGTCTGTCCGACGTGGGAGGCACTTTCACGCGGGTCGTCGAACAACTGGCAGGCCGCGAACAGGGGGAGCAGGGCAACAAGGACTAAGGAACGGGCAACACGCATCTTGGGGTCTCCTGACAGGTGCCGCCACGTTACTCAGCCTGACCGTTCATCACAAGGCTTTAGCCCACGTGAAAGGTCTGACCTGTCTGCAAGCCTTCGACGCTTTTGGCGTAGGCCAATGCCACATCCTCGGCAGGAACCGGCTTGTAGCCACGGAAATACGGGGCATAGCTGCCCATGGCTTCGACCAGGACGGTCGGGCTGATCGAGTTCACTCGCAAGCCGCGTGGCAGCTCGATGGCGGCGGCGCGGACGAAACTGTCCAGCGCTCCATTGACCAGCGCTGCCGACGCGCCACTGCGGATCGGATCGTGGCTGAGTACGCCGGTGGTGAGCGTGAACGATGCACCCTCATTGGCAAACTCACGGCCAATCAGCACCAGGTTGACCTGGCCCATCAGCTTGTCCCTGAGGCCCAGGGCAAAGCTCTCTTCGCTCATTTCGGCCAGTGGCGCGAAGGTCACGTTACCGGCGGCGCACACCAGTGCATCGAATTTGCCGGTCTGTTCGAACAGCCGGCGAATCGACGCGCTGTCACTGATGTCCACCTGAAAATCGCCGCTGCTGCGGCCAATGCGCACGATCTCGTGGCGCTGGGACAGCTCCTTGTCGACGGCCGTACCGATGGTGCCACTGGCGCCAATCAAAAGAATTTTCATGCTGGCTGATCCTCGTATGGGTTGAGTGAGGCTTCAGTTTAGAGTGGTTTTTTCTACGGATAAGCGCGCTAATAGGCAACCTTTGGTTTTCAAATGGAAACAATCCATGAGCGAAATGGATGATCTGGCGGCGTTTGCAGTGTTGATCGAAGCGGGCAGTTTTACCTTGGCGGCGCAGCAATTGGGGTGCAGCAAGGGCCAGTTGTCCAAGCGCATCAGCCAGTTGGAAGCGCAGTTTTGCGTGGTCCTGCTGCAGCGCACCACGCGGCGCTTGAGCCTGACGGCGGCGGGCGCTGCGTTGTTGCCCCAAGCCCAGGCGCTGGTGGTGCAAGTCGAGCGCGCGCGCCAGGCCCTGGCGCGCCTGAAGGACGACATGGCGGGTCCAGTGCGCATGACGGTTCCGGTGTCGCTTGGGGAAACTTTCTTCGATGGCTTGTTGCTGGAGTTCTCCGCCCAGTATCCCGAGGTGCAGATCGAGTTGGACCTGAGCAACGACTATCGCGACTTGTCCCGTGATGGTTTTGACTTGGCGGTTCGCGCTGATGTGGCTAATGACCAGCGCCTGGTGGCGCGTCCTTTGCTGGCGTGGCACGAAATGACCTGTGCCAGCCCGGCGTATCTTGAACGGTACGGCGAGCCGCTGACTCCTCAGGCATTGGCCGACCATCGCTGTCTGCTCAACAGCCACTACAGTGGTCGCGAAGAATGGCTGTATCACCAGCAACACGAATTGGTGCGGGTGCGAGTCTCGGGACCGTTCGCCAGTAACCATTACAACTTGCTGAAAAAGGCCGCTTTAGCTGACGCAGGCATTGCGCGCTTGCCGTCCTACTTGCTGCCGGCGGAATTGGCCGGCGGGCGCTTGCGCTGGCTCCTGCGCGATTATCAGACCCGCAGCATGCCGATGTACCTGGTGCATCCGTATCAGGGTGGGCTGCCCAGGCGTACGCAGGTGCTGGCGGATTATTTGATTGGCTGGTTCAAGCGCAGCGGCGAGGCGCTGGACAGGCTCTAAACCATCACACGGCCCCTTGTAGGAGCTGGCTTGCCAGCGATGGCAATATCACATTCAACAGAGATGTTGGATGGGCGGTCGCTATCGCTGGCAAGCCAGCTCCTACAGGGTTCTGTGTTGTTGGGGAGATTGTGGCAGGCATAAAAAAACGGCCCGCAAAGGCCGTTTTTATTTACAGCAAAGGCTTAGCCGCCGAGGTACGCATCACGTACTTTCGGATCGGTCAGCAGCGCTTCACCTGTGCCTGTCATCACTACCCGGCCGTTCTCCAGCACGTAGGCGCGGTCGGCGATTTTCAGGGCCTGGTTGGCGTTCTGCTCGACCAGGAACACCGTCACACCGTCCTTGCGCAGCTGTTCGATGATATCGAAGATCTGCTGGATGATGATCGGAGCCAGGCCCAGGGAAGGCTCGTCGAGCAGCAACAGCTTGGGCTTGCTCATCAGCGCACGGCCGATGGCGAGCATTTGCTGTTCACCGCCGGACATGGTGCCGCCACGCTGGGCGAAGCGTTCTTTCAGGCGTGGGAAAAGTCCGAGGACCTTGTCCATCTGTTCCTGATAGTCGCCTTTGGCGGTGAAGAAACCACCCATGGAAAGGTTTTCTTCCACGGTCAGGCGGGAAAACACTCGACGACCTTCCGGCACCACGGCAATGCTCTTGCGCATGATCTGCGAAGAATCCTGGCCGACCAGTTCCTCACCCATGTAGCGGATGCTGCCGCTGTGAGCCCGAGGCGAACCGCACAGAGTCATCAGGAGCGTGGACTTGCCGGCACCGTTGGCGCCGATCAGGGTCACGATCTCACCCTGGCGGACTTCGACGTTGACGCTGTGCAGGGCCTGGATCTTGCCGTAGAAGGTGGAAACGTTTTCGAACTGCAGCATTTACGCTTCCCCCAGGTAGGCTTTGATCACTTCAGGATTGTCGCGGATTTGTTCCGGCGTACCGTTGGCCAGGGGCGTGCCCTGGTTGATCACGACGATGTGGTCGGAAATGCTCATGACCAGTTTCATGTCGTGCTCGATCAGCAGCACGGTGACGTTGTGCTCTTCACGCAGCACGCTGATCAGCGCCTTCAGATCTTCGGTTTCCTTCGGGTTCAGGCCGGCGGCCGGTTCGTCGAGCATGAGGATCCGTGGGCGGGTCATCATGCAGCGGGCGATTTCCAGGCGCCGTTGCTGACCGTAGGCCAGGGTACCGGCCGGACGGTTGGCGAACTCCTTGAGGTTGACCTTTTCCAGCCAGTATTCGGCGAACTCCATGGCCTCGCGTTCGCTCTTGCGAAACCCCGGGGTCTTGAACAGGCCGGACAGGAAGTTGGTGTTCAGGTGGCGATGCTGGGCGATCAAGAGGTTCTCGACCGCAGTCATGTCCTTGAACAGCCGCACGTTCTGGAAGGTACGCACTACGCCCTTGAGGGCGATCTTGTGGCCCGGCAGGCCCTCGATCGGCTCGCCATCGAGCAGGATGCTGCCGCCGCTCGGCTTGTAGAAGCCGGTCAGGCAGTTGAACACGGTGGTCTTGCCGGCGCCGTTAGGGCCGATCAGGGCAACCACTTGTTTCTCTTTCACGCTCAAGGCAACGCCGTTGACCGCCAGCAAGCCGCCGAAGCGCATGCTCAGGTTTTCTACTTTCAGGATCTCGCGGCTCATTTGCGCAGCTCCATGTGAGGACGTTGCATGGGCAGCAGACCCTGAGGGCGCCAGATCATCATCAGTACCATCAAGGCACCGAACATCAACATGCGGTACTCACTGAACTCACGCATCATTTCCGGTAGCAGGATCATCACCACCGCGGCCAGGATCACGCCCAGCTGCGAGCCCATGCCACCCAGCACCACGATGGCGAGGATGATCGCCGACTCGATGAAGGTAAAGGACTCCGGCGTCACCAGACCCTGGCGGGCAGCGAAGAAGCTGCCGGCGAAACCGGCGAAGCTGGCACCCAGGGTGAATGCCGAGAGTTTGATGATGGTCGGGTTCAGACCCAGTGCACGGCAGGCGATTTCGTCTTCACGCAAGGCTTCCCACGCGCGGCCGAGCGGCATGCGCAGCAAGCGGTTGATGACGAACAGCGCACCCAGTGCCAGCAACAGCGCAACCAGGTAGAGGAAGATCACCTTGTTGATCGAGTTGTATTCCAGGCCGAAATACTCGTGGAAGGTTTGCATGCCTTCCGCGGCTTTACGTTCGAAGGTCAGGCCGAAGAACGTCGGTTTCTCGATGTTGCTGATGCCGTTCGGACCGCCCGTGAGGCCGGTCAGGTTACGCAGGAACAGACGGATGATTTCACCGAAGCCCAAGGTCACGATCGCCAGGTAGTCACCGCGCAGGCGCAGCACCGGGAAACCGAGCAGGAAGCCGAAGGTGGCAGCCATCAGGCCGGCAATCGGCAGGCAGATCCAGAAGCTCAGGCCGTAGTAGTGCGACAGCAGCGCGTAGCTGTAGGCGCCAACGGCGTAGAAGCCGACGTAACCGAGGTCGAGCAGGCCAGCCAGGCCGACCACGATGTTCAGGCCCAGGCCCAGCATTACGTAGATCAGCACCAGCGTCGCGATATCCACTGCGCCGCGAGAACCGAAGAACGGCCAGACCAGGGCGCCGGCGATCAACGCAATGATGATCCAGCGCTGGGTGGTCGGCAGGGTCAGGAAGTTACTGGCCTTGGCCGGGATCAGCGGCATGCTTGGCGAGGAACGCCAGGCCGAGCTGATCTGCTGGTCGAACAGCACGCGCAGGAACATCAGCACCGAGCACACGGCGATGGTGATCAGGGTGGCGTCGCTGGTGCCATGAACTTCGAGGTTGATGCCGACGATGGTCAGCTTCAGGCCGAGTACCGGGTAGGCAACGGCCCATACCAGCAAGGCACTGAACAGTGCCTGTTTAAGATTCCTAGTCATACCTTCTCAACCTCCGGACGGCCCAGCAGGCCGGTTGGCCGGAACAACAACACCAAAACCAAGAGACCGAAAGCCACGACGTCCTTGTACTGGTCGCCGAAGACATCGGCACCGAAGGCTTCCGCCACACCCAGTACCAGCCCGCCGAGCATGGCGCCCGGAATGCTGCCGATACCGCCCAGTACAGCTGCGGTGAAGGCCTTGAGGCCGACCAGGAAACCGGCGTTGGGGTTGATCACGCCGTATTGCATGCTCAGCAGCACGGCCGCGATGGCCGCCAGCGCAGCACCGATGACGAAGGTCAGGGCGATGATGTTGTTGGTGTTGATACCCAGCAGGTTGGCCATCTTGATGTCTTCGGCGCAGGCGCGGCAGGCGCGACCCAGGCGAGAGCGGGAGATGAACAGCGTCAGGCCGAGCATGGCGACCAGTGTCACCACGAACACCACGATTTGCATGTAGGAAATCAGCACTTCATGTGCGCCACCTGGCCCGAAGGCAATGTTGCCCGGAATCAGGTTGGGGATGGATTTGTCCTTGGAGTCTTGCGCCAGCAGAACCGTGTTCTGCAGGAAGATCGACATGCCGATGGCGGAAATCAGCGGGATCAGACGGTTGCTGCCGCGCAAGGGGCGGTAGGCGATCCGTTCGATGCTGTAGCCGTAGGCACTGGTGACGACGATGGTCGCCAGGAAAGCGGCGGTCATCAACAGCGGAACACTGTCGAGTCCCAGCATGGCCAGCCCGGCGATGGCGATGAACGCCACGTAGGAGCCGATCATGTATACCTCGCCGTGGGCGAAGTTGATCATTCCAATGATGCCGTAAACCATCGTATAGCCGATGGCGATCAAGGCATACGTGCTGCCAATGGTCAGGCCATTAACCAGCTGTTGGAAGAAGTGATAGATGTCAGGCATTACAGCGCTCCTAAAAACCTGATACGCATTTCACTGGTGGAGTCATTTTCCCGCCCGGGCCCCGTGGATCTGCATCCACTTCGAATCCGGGGTTTGCCAGCGAACCGCTGATGACGGTTTTGAGATTTTCAGGTGGGGAGACTGGCGGATCACGCCAGCGCGGCCCAATACGTTCGTAAAACAAAGCCCACGGCACGCCGTGGGCTTTATTGGCAGTCAATCAGGCAAGACCTTACTGAGGCTTGGCTTCAGTTTTTGGTTTGCCGAAGTGCCACTCGTAGACCACGAATTTAAAGTCTTTCAGGTCGCCCTTGGCGTCGAAGCTCAGGTCGCCAGTAGGCGTCTTGAAGGTGCCCGCGTGGATGGCTTCCGCCACTTTGGCTGCGTCTTCGGACTTGGCAGCCTTGATGCCGTCGGCAATCACGGTCACAGCCGAGTAGGCCGGGAACACGAACGGACCGCTCGGGTCTTCTTTCTTGGCCTTGAACGCATCAGCCAGGGCAACGTTGGCTGGATCCTGGTCGAAGGATTTCGGCAGGGTCACCAGCAGGCCTTCGGAAGCGTCCTTGGCGATCTGCGAAATGGAGTCGTTACCCACGCCTTCCGGACCCATGAACTTGGCCTTCAGGCCTTTTTCCTGGGCTTGACGCAGGATCAGGCCCAGCTCCGGGTGGTAGCCGCCGTAGTAGACGAAGTCGACGTTGGCTTGCTTGAGCTTGGCGATGATCGAGGAGAAGTCCTTGTCGCCGGCGTTGACGCCTTCGAACACGGCAACCTTGGTGCCTTTCTTCTCGAGAGTCTGTTTAACGGCGGTGGCGATGCCTTCACCGTATTGCTGTTTGTCGTGCAGGACGGCAACGATTTTCGGTTTTACGAAGTCGGCGATGTAGTTACCGGCGGCAGGGCCCTGGGCGCTGTCCAGGCCGATGGTGCGGAACACCATTTTGTAGCCACGGTTGGTGATGTCCGGGCTGGTGGCAGCCGGGGTGATCATGATCACGCCTTCGTCTTCGTAGATGTCCGAGGCCGGTTGAGTGGAGCTGGAGCACAGGTGACCAACCACGAACTTGACGCCGTCGTTGACGACTTTGTTCGCGACCGCTACCGCTTGTTTTGGATCACAGGCGTCATCGTATTCAACGGCTTCGAGTTTCTTGCCGTCTACGCCGCCTTTGGCGTTGATCTGTTCAATGGCCATTTTGGCGCCGCTGAACTGCATGTCGCCGTATTGGGCTACAGGACCGGTTTTAGGGCCGGCGATGCCGATCTTGATGGTGTCAGCTGCGAACGAATGGCTGGCAACCCCGGCCAGAACCATAGCGGCAAACAGTTTGGAAATCTGCTTAGTAGCCTTAGTCATAGTGCTCCACTCTTACTGTTGTAATTTTTATAGTCCTGGCGCCGTAGGCGGCAGAACCGGGTCAGATATCTACGACATCCCCCGGAAAAGCCCCCCGGCAACTGTACCGGTACAGTGTAGAGCGCCGATTGTCAGCCTGGGAAGCTGGCGCCAGGGGGCAAAACTTGGGGGTGTCGCTATTTTGAAAGAAAAAGTCAGAATTGCGGCGGGGCTTTGACGGGCTTATAGCCAGATTCGGTGCACTCCTTGGCTTTCCTGCGCATTTCATTCGGTAAAGCAATTTGCTTCTGGGTTTTTCTGCCTGACCACCGACGTTATCATTGCGTCGATTTCTTTTCCGGACCGGACCCATGACTGAAGAACCTAGCACCCTCTATGCCAAACTGCTCGGAGAAACCGCATCTATTTCCTGGAAGGAACTGGAGCCGTTCTTTGCCAAGGGTGCCCTATTGTGGGTCGACCCGAGCCTGGATTTGATTGCCGCGGCCGAGGCTGTAGCGACTGATGAGGGCGAGAAAGTGGCTGCCTGGCTGGCCGAAGACAAGGTCGCCAAGCTGTCTGAAACGCGGGCGCTGGATCTTTTTGAGCGTGATCCGCCACTATGGGCAGTGGTGGTTTCGCCGTGGATCCTGATCCAGGAAAGGGCGCAGGCTTGAATGACTGCACCATGTTGGTGCCATGGCTTGGCAGCGGAAAGTGTGTAGCCGAGTAGCGTGATGGCAGGTTGCCGTAGAGAAAGGCCACAGCTTCACGGTGACGTAAACGTAACGGGAACAGTTGGCAGGACAGCTGAACGGCTGATCAATTGTTTCTGGATGTTGAAAGGCCGTTGAATCCGAGATCGTTTCGCTGGCAAGCCAGCTCCTACAGGAATTGATGTCGAGCACATATTTCGTGAACGACCCCGCACCCTGTAGGAGCTGGCTTGCCAGCGATTGGAGCGACTCGGTACCCAGTCAGTCTCAGAAAGTCTTGCCTGTGTGGTTATTCAACGAAATAACCTTCGTTTTGCCAATTCGGTGACGATAGATCTCACGCAGGTACTTGATCGCTTTCTTCACGCAATCGCGGGACAGGCGGATGTCGTTGATCGAGACAAACTTGTCCTTGTCGTTGATCAGCTCGCGATACTTCTTCTCGTACATCGGCTTGATCGCGTACCAGTTGGTGTCGAGGATTTTTGCCGGGTTCTCGAACTCGTTGAGCAGGTCGTCGATCAGGTCTTCATCGAAATGTTCGTTGATGATGAAGTCCAGCACCGAGTTGTCCAGGGTGTCATCGAAGCGGTACGGGGTGCGCGCAAAGCAGCGCTTGATAAACGCCACGATCAAGGTCAGGAAGTCGTCCGACAGGCACGGGCTCTTGGCGATCAGGGTGGTCAGCGACAGGTTGGCCGAGGCGCCGATCACCAGCGCATAGCGCTTGAGCGTGGTGTTGGGGAACAGGCTGTTGAGGTGGGTCTTCAAGCGGTTCAGGTCCATGTAGGACAGCTTGTAGTCCTTGGGCAGGGAAACGATCGACACCACCGACGAGCAGTTCTTGAAGAAGTGCAGGTCGTGCAGTGCGGCCGCGTCGTACCCCGAGTTCTTGTACTGCTCCAGCGCCGCTCGATAGCGCTTGGACTCGATCGGCAGCAAGCTGATGCCTTCGATGGCCTGGGTAATCTTGTTGAAGTGCGGCAGGTCGATCGAGCGGAAGAACAGGTCGTCGATGTTCAGGCGTTGCGGTTCTTTGTCGAAGACCTTGAATTTGTCGCTGCTCGGCGGCGGGGTTTCCGGTACCACGGATTCGGCATAGGCAATCGCCACCGGGCCGGCGAGGCTCATGAACAGGTCGTTGGCGTCCAGGCGAATGGTTTCGCCGATGTCGATGCCGGCACGGCGGAAATAGTTCTGGTCGTAGTCGGTGGTGACAGCTTGCGCCGTCAGGATGTTGAAGATCTGCTGCGAGATGTACTGGTTGGCATGTTTTTCCATTGCGTTGACGTCGATGTTCTGGATGTTGCCGTCATCGCTTTCTTCGGCATAACGCATGATGTCGTTCGAAATCAGCATCATCGCGTTCCATGGGCGGATACGGCCCATGACACTGGCTTCGCTGCTGTCTTCGTTGGCGAAGTTGTAGGAGAAGTCCCACTCTTCCGACAGATATTTGCACAGCAGGCGACCGGCGTTGATGTGCAGCGCCTCGGACATTTCACTGCGGTGATCGGTAATGTTCGGCAGTACACAGATGCCACTGGTGAAGATCGGTTCGAAGACGAAGGCGTGACCGCTTTTGCTGTCATGCTCGTCCATCGGCTTGGTGTCGAACGTCTTGTTCATGTACGAGTGTTGCTGGGCCAGGCCGAATTCCGAGGCCATGCCCGAACCGGTACCGCCACCGGCACTGAAGATCGAGAAATACAGGCGCGACTGGTTGGCCTTGATGCCGCAGCTGTCGATCAGGTACGAGTGGATCATCTTCCAGTCCGGGCTGGAGAAACGCTGGGTGTCCTTGTTCAGGATGATCTTGGCCAGGTACTGACCGAGGATCGGTGCGTTACCGGCACCCCCGGCGTGGACTTCCGACAGGTCCATGATTTTCATTTTGCTGTAGTCGCGCAGGAAACCGCTCTTTTCGCCTTTGCGCGAGAAGCGGATACGCCCGGCGATGTCCTTGTCCAGGTCGCCCAGCATCACCAGCGGTTCTACCAGGAACACCGGTTTGGTCGCCTTGTTCGACCCCAGGCGCAAATTGTTGCGAATCCACTGTGCCGGGCTATAACCTTTTTCCGCATAGCGCTTGTCCGGCGACAGGCGATCTTCGTTGTTGAATTCGTTGAGGTAGAACTTGCGGGCGTTGTAGACCAGCTCCGCGACATCCAGCGCAATGTTCGAACCGCAGCGGCCCAGGCCAATCAGGCACACCGACGGGAATTCCTGGTCGTTGTGCTGTTCGTTGTCGCCTTCCAGATGCGGTGGGCGCGGGAACACCATGTCGCGCAGGCCGTCGAGGTTGTCGAGGATGCGATCGGTGTTGGTTTCGGTGAAGTACAGGTATTGCTGGGTCGCCAGCGGGCGCGACGGCGTCAATGGCTTCGACGGGGCGGGGCTGTTCGCCGCCGGGCTCAGCGTCAGATCGGAAAGCGCAGTGGCCGGGTTGTTTTTAGAAGTCATTGTTCGCCATTTACCTGGGCTGGTTGGTCGGACGACATACTGTCGTCGATCATCACGGAATGAGAACTCGCGTCTTTTATCAGCGCGTATTTGTCCCGGGCGGCGCAGTCAGCTGGCGCGTTGCCCGGCGGAATCCTTTCCTGAGTCCTGATAAATCGGCCAATATTCGCTGTTCTTTAATCAAAAGGAGGCAAAATGATGTCAACGCTACCGGCCCTGGGTTTTGCCGGAATCGGTCTGATGGGCCTGCCAATGTGCCGGCGTTTGCTCGCCGCGGGTTACCCGCTGACGGTGTGGAACCGCAATCCGGCCAAGTGCGCGCCGCTGGTCGAGGCCGGGGCACGCCAGGTCGCCACGCCTGCCGAGTTGTGCCAATACGCCGGGGTGGTGATGTTGTGCCTGGCGGATACCGCGGTGGTCCGCGAGGTGGTTTTCGGCAAGTCGGGCATTGCCCGGGGGGCGAAAAAGGGGCAGCTGCTGGTGGATTTTTCCAGTCTGGAACCCACGGCGACCCGGGAAATGGCGGCAGAACTCGGCAAGACCGGCATGGGTTGGCTGGACGCGCCGGTGTCCGGTGGGGTGGTGGGTGCCGAAGCCGGCAGCCTGGCGATCATGGCCGGCGGCACCGTGGAAGACCTTGAGCGGGTCAAACCGGTTTTGTTGAGTCTCGGTCAGCGGGTGACTCATATGGGCGCTGTGGGAGCAGGGCAGGTGACCAAGGCGTGCAACCAGATGATCGTTGCCTGCAATGCGCTGGTCATCGCTGAGGTGGTGGCTTTGGCGGAGCGTTCCGGGGTCGATGCCAGCCTGATCGCCGAGGCACTGGCCGGTGGGTTCGCCGATTCGAGGCCCTTGCAGTTCCTCGCACCGCAAATGGCCGAGAGCCGTTTCGAACCGGTCAAATGGCACGTGCGGACCTTGCTCAAGGATCTGGACTCAGCGGTGAAGTTTTCCCGCGAACAAGGTTCGGCGACGCCGATCAGCGGCCTGGCCGCGCAATTGATGCGCCTGCATGGGGGCCAGGGTTTCCTCGAGAAGGACCCGTCTACATTAGTGCAGATGTACCGTGGACAAGACTCAGGGGCGTGACGCTGTACGATTGCTGGCGCTGGTTGATTTCGTTCAGCACGGGCCGCAGTTCGGCCAGCGGTACCGGGCGACTGAGCAGGTAACCCTGGACGAAGTCGCAGCCGTGGCATTCGAGAAACTGGTACTGCTCGAAGGTTTCGACGCCTTCGGTGACCACCTCCAGGTGCAGGGTGTGGGCCATGACGATAATGGCCTGAACGATCTCCATGTCCTGGGTGGCTATTGGAATGTCCTGGATGAATGAGCGGTCGATCTTCAGCGTGTTCAACGGCAAGCGCTTGAGGTACGCCAGGGATGAATAACCAGTGCCGAAGTCATCGATCGACAGCGACACGCCGAGGGCGCGTACCTGCCGCAGCGACACCAGCGTATCGGCAATGCTGCCCATCAACGCATTTTCGGTGACCTCCAGTTCCAGTCGATGGGGCTCCACCCCGGCGCTGTGCAGCGCGAGTGAGATTTCGTCGCTCAGTTCTTCGCGCGCCAGGGTCAGGGGCGAGCAATTGATGGCGATCTTCAGGTTCGCGCAGCCCTGGCGCGACAAATCGCCCAAGTCCTCGCAGGCCTTGCGCAGCACCCAGTTGTCCAGTTCGGTGATCAGGCCGTTGGCCTCGGCGATGCCAATGAAGCGGTCCGGCGCGAGAAATCCATGGACCGGGTGTTGCCAGCGGATCAAGGCTTCGAGCTTGCTGACCAGGCCGGTCTTCAGGTCATAGATCGGTTGGTAATAGAGCATCAGGCCGGTGTCTTCGCGCAAGGCGTGGCGCAGTTCTTCCTCCAGTTGCAGCTCCAGCATGGCGCGCGCCTTGAGGTTGGCACTGAAGAAGTTCAGGCCGTTACGGCCGCTGTCCTTGGATTGATACAGCGCCAGGTCGGCGTTTTTCAGCAGTTCTTCACAGGTCCTTCCATCCTCGGGAAACACGCTGATGCCGATGCTGGTGGTCATGACCATGCGCCGCCCGGACAGCTCGATGGGTTCCTTCAGTTTCTGCATGATGCGTTGGGCCATCTGTCGCGCCTCATCACGGTCATGCAGGTCGATGAGGATGCAGAATTCGTCGCCACCAAAGCGTGCCACCACGTCTTCATGGGTGCGCACCGAGCTTTTGATGTGCCGGGCGAGCACTTTGAGCAGTTCATCACCGGCATCGTGGCCGAGGCTGTCGTTGATGCGCTTGAAATGGTCGATGTCGAGGAACAGGACGGCGAGCATGCCGCCTGCCTGAGTTCGCTCCAGGAGCTTCTCGGCGAACAGCTGGTTGAACCCGCGACGGTTGACCAGGTTGGTCAGGGCGTCGTAGTGCGCCACCTGTTGCAGGGACATGCGCGCCTGGTCCAGTTGGCTGAGCAGTGAGTTGACCCGCAGCAGGTCACGGTCCTTGCGCTGCAGCTTCTTGTCCGCCAGCGCCGCGCTGATGCAACTGCCGATGATCAGCAGGGTCATGACGGCTACCGTCAGGCCCAGTTGCACATGGTTGTTTTCAACGGGTTGGGACAGCAGGCTGCCGTTTGGCAGTACCAGGGAGAAGGCGGCCATGCCGGTGAAATGCAGGCTGAAGATGCCGGCCCCCAGCACCAGGCTGCCGCCGCATTTGAGCAACTGATTGAACAGTCCCTCACCCGTGCGCAGATAGCTTGCCAGCAGCAACGCCGCCAGACTGGCGCCGATGGCGATCATGATCGAAAGCATGAACAGCGCAGGATGGTAAAAAGCCGTCGCTTGCGAACGCATGGCGGCCATGCCCACGTAATGCATGGTGGCGATGCCCAGGCCGATGATGATCGACGCCTTGCAGCATTGCCGGAAATTCAAGGCGGGCAGGCTGAGGGTGTGCATCGCCAGCCATGACGCACAGAGGGCGATCAACAGGGACAGGAGTGTGATGGGCAAATGGTAATGCACGTCGATCGGTGCCTGGAACGCCAGCATGCCAATGAAGTGCATGGCCCAGATTCCGCCGGACAGGCATCCGGCGCCGATCCAGCGCCAAAGGCGTTGGGATGCTGGTTTTTGCACCTGGGCAACCCGTTCGGCCATATCCAGAGTGGCAAAACAGCCGGCGCAGGCGACCAGAAAAGCCAGCAGCACCAGGAAAGGGTCATGTGCGCAATGAAGAATGACCTGTCCGCTGTCTGCCAGCTCTGTAGTGAAATGCAGACCAAGCCACTCCATAGCACGCCCCGTGGTTGTCTCCTGGCCGCCAATCAACGCTGGCGAATGTGTTGGAGTATAGAGGCCGTGCATTGAACGCAAGGGATAGTGGCACATTGTCTCTCAATGATTTTGGAATGGGCCTTAGTTCGTTTGGAAATAAAATGTTGCATGGAACGCATCGGTTTCCATGGGGGGGTATCAGCTTTACGAATAATTACAGACAGTCCTGGCCCGCCTGACTAGATTGCAAGTTCCGGGTGGCAGTGAAGCCCCCATAACAATAAAAAAGAGACGGACCCATGCAGAACTCGACCCAAGCGGCGAATGCCTGGCGCATTCTGTTCCTGCTGTTCCTCGCCAACCTGTTCAACTTCTTCGACCGCACCATCCCCGCCATCATCATCGAACCGATCCGCATGGAGTGGCACCTCAGCGACTTTCAGTTGGGGATCATCGGCACGGCATTCACCATCGTCTACGCGATTGCCGGCCTGCCGTTGGGACGTATGGCCGATACGGGCTCTCGCAGCAAGTTGATGGGCTGGGGCCTGGCGGCATGGAGCGGCCTGACCGCGGTCAACGGCATGGTCGGCAGCTTCTGGAGTTTCCTGATCGTACGCATGGGCATCGGCATCGGCGAAGCCAGTTACGCGCCGGCCGCCAACTCCCTGATCGGCGACCTGTTCCCGGCGCATCGCCGGGCGCGGGCCATGGGCATCTTCATGCTCGGGCTGCCGTTAGGCTTGTTGTTGGCGTTCTTCACCATCGGCGCGATGGTCAAGGCCTTCGACAGCTGGCGTGCCCCGTTCTTCATTGCCGCGGTACCGGGGCTGATCCTGGCGATCTTCATGTTTTTCATCAAGGAACCCAAGCGCGGCGCCGCCGAGAGTGTGCAGGTTTCGCAAGAACGCGTGGACCGGCCGATTCGCCGCGTCCTGGCGGTGCCGACCTTCTTGTGGTTGGTGATGGCCGGGCTCTGTTTCAACTTCGCCACCTATGCCTGTAACTCCTTCCTGGTGCCGATGCTGCAACGATATTTCCTGATGCCTTTACAGGAGGCCGCAGTGGCGACCGGGGTGATCGTCGGCGTTACCGGGTTGTTCGGCCTGACATTGGGCGGCTGGGTGGCGGACAAGATCCATCAACGCGTTGCCAACGGTCGTCTGCTGTTCGCCGCGTTCAGCCTGATCATTTCAACCCTGTGCACGGCCTGGGCGCTGCATTCGGGGCGGATAGAAATCGGCGTGTTCGTGGCTGTGTTCAGCCTGGGTTGGTTGTTCGCCTACAACTTCTATACCTGCGTCTACACGGCGATTCAGGATGTAGTCGAGCCGCGCCTGCGAGCCACCGCCATGGCTCTGTTCTTCGCCGGGCTTTACCTGTTGGGTGGTGGATTGGGGCCAGTGGTGGTCGGCGCCTTGTCCGACCACTTTGCCCACACGGCGATGCTCGCGGCGGGTGCCGAACAGATGACCGAGGCGTTCAAGGCGGTGGGCCTGCATGACGCGATGTACCTGATCCCGGTCGCGCTGTTCTTCACCATGGTGTTCCTGGTGCTGGCGTCGCGGTGTTTTGTGCGCGATGCCAAGCGAATGAAGGAGGGGTTGGTTGCGGTGGTTGAACCTGAGGGTTCTGTGGCGACTGCTTGATCGCCATCGCTAGCAGGCTAGCTCCCACAGGGTTTGTGTTCACACTGGAGATCTAATGTGGGAGCTAGCCTGCTAGCGATGAGGCCACCGGCATCGCCACAAAAGTCAGGTAAAAAAAGGCCCGCATCGCTGCGGGCCTCTTTGTTAAAGCGATGGAGCAGGGGACTTAACCCGCCACCAACACCCGGATTGCCTCCAGTCGCAGCGCAGCCTTGTCGAGCATGGCCAGGCCTTGTTCGCGTTGCTTGCGCAGGGCGACCAGTTCGCTGTCACGTACGGTCGGGTTGACCGCCTGCAACGCGGTCAGGCGTGCCAGTTCTTCGTCGGTGTCGGCGGCCAGGCGGCGTTGCGCCTCAGCCACACGTTCGGCGTGACGTGGGTAGATCTTGTCTTCACCGGCGTTGATCCTTGGCGTCAGCTGATCGCGCTGGGCCTGGATGAACTTGTTGGCGCTGGCGCGAGGCACGCTTTCGAGTTGATCGTTCAAGGTCTCGAACGACACCCGGGCCGACAGGTCATTGCCATTGGTGTCGAGCAGGCAGCGCAGGGCGGCCGGCGGCAGGTAGCGGCCCAGTTGCAGCGAGCGCGGGGCAACCACTTCGCTGACGTAGAGCAGTTCCAGCAACACGGTGCCGGGTTTCAGTGCCTTGTTCTTGATCAGCGCCACGGCGGTGTTGCCCATGGAGCCGGACAACACCAGGTCCATGCCGCCCTGGACCATCGGGTGTTCCCAGGTGATGAACTGCATGTCTTCGCGAGACAGCGCCTGGTTGCGGTCGTAGGTGATGGTCACGCCTTCGTCGTCGCCCAGCGGGAAGCTGGCGTCGAGCATTTTTTCGCTCGGCTTGAGGATCAGGGCGTTTTCCGAATGGTCTTCGCTGTCGATGCCGAATGCATCGAACAGGGTTTCCATGTAGATCGGCAGGGCGAACTGGTCGTCCTGCTCGAGGATGGCCTCGACCAGTGCCTCACCTTCGCCGGCTCCACCGGAGTTGAGCTCCAGCAGGCGATCGCGGCCGGTGTGCAGTTCGGCTTCCAGGCGCTCACGCTCGGTGCGGGCTTCGTCGATCAGCGCTTGCCATTCGCCATCGTCGGCTTCTTCCAGCAACGGCAGCAGGCGCGGGCCGAACTGATGTTGCAGGGCGTTGCCGGTCGGGCAGGTGTTGAGGAATGCGTTCAGTGCTTCGTGGTACCACTGGAACAGGCGCTCTTGCGGGCTGGTTTCCAGGTACGGCACGTGCAGTTCGATCGTGTGCTTCTGGCCGATCCGGTCCAGACGACCGATACGTTGTTCCAGCAGGTCCGGATGGGACGGCAGGTCGAACAGCACCAGGTGGTGGGAGAACTGGAAGTTGCGGCCTTCACTGCCGATTTCCGAGCAGATCAGCACTTGCGCGCCAAACTCTTCGTCGGCGAAGTAGGCGGCGGCGCGGTCACGTTCGAGGATGTTCATGCCCTCGTGGAACACCGTGGCCGGGATGCCGGAACGCACGCGCAGGGCGTCTTCCAGGTCCATGGCGGTTTCGGCGTGGGCGCAGATCACCAGCACCTTGGTGCGCTTGAGCATTTTCAGCTGGTCGATCAGCCACTCGACACGCGGGTCGAATTTCCACCAGCGCTCTTCTTCGTTGGCGTCCGGCTGGGCCTGGAAGCTGACTTCCGGGTAGAGCTCGGCGTGATCGCCCAGCGGCAGTTCGAGGTATTCGTCCGGGCACGGCAGCGGGTAAGGGTGCAGTTTGCGCTCCGGGAACCCCTGGACCGCAGCCCGGGTATTACGAAACAGCACGCGGCCGGTGCCATGGCGGTCCAGCAGTTCGCGCACCAGGCGCGCGCTGGCTTCGGTGTCGCCATCGTTGACGGCGGTCAGCAGGGCTTCGCCTTCGTTGCCGAGGAAGCCATGAATGGTTTCATGGGCTTGCGGCGACAGGCGACCTTTTTCCAGCAGCTCCTGAACGGCTTCGGCCACCGGGCGATAGTTTTCGCTCTCGGCGCGGAAGGCCGCCAGGTCATGGAAACGGTTCGGGTCAAGCAGGCGCAGACGCGCGAAGTGACTGTCCTGGCCCAGCTGTTCCGGGGTTGCGGTCAACAGCAACACGCCCGGGATCGTTTCCGCAAGCTGCTCGACCAGCGAGTATTCCGGGCTGACCTGGTCTTCGTGCCACACCAGGTGGTGGGCTTCGTCGACCACCAGCAGGTCCCAGCCAGCCGCGAACAGCGCGTCCTGGGCTTTCTCGTCGTCCACCAGCCATTCCAGGGCCACCAGCGCGAGCTGGGTGTCTTCGAACGGGTTGGAGGCATCGCTTTCGATGAAGCGTTCTTCGTCGAACAGCGCGACCTGCAGGTTGAAGCGTCGGCGCATTTCCACCAGCCACTGGTGCTGGAGGTTTTCCGGCACCAGGATCAGCACTCGATTGGCGCGGCCCGAGAGCAATTGGCGATGGATCACCAGACCGGCTTCGATGGTTTTGCCCAGGCCTACTTCGTCGGCCAGCAGTACCCGTGGCGCAATGCGGTCGGCCACTTCACGGGCGATGTGCAACTGGTGCGCGATCGGTTGCGCACGCACGCCACCCAGGCCCCACAGCGATGACTGCAGTTGGCGGCTGGTGTGTTCGAGGGTGTGATAACGCAGGGCGAACCAGGCCAGGGGGTCAATCTGCCCGGCGAACAGACGGTCGCTGGCGAGACGGAACTGGATGAAGTTCGACAGTTGGGTTTCCGGCAGGGTAACCACTTCGTTCTGCGCGTCGAGGCCGTGATAGACCAGCAGGCCATCGACGTCGTCGACTTCGCGTACGGTCAGTTTCCAGCCTTCGAAGTGAGTGATGGTGTCACCCGGGGAAAACCGCACACGGGTGAGGGGCGCATTCCTTAGCGCGTACTGGCGAGTGTCGCCAGTGGCCGGGTAGAGCACGGTCAGCAAGCGGCCGTCCTGTGCCAGAACGGTGCCCAAACCCAGCTCCGCTTCGCTGTCACTGATCCAGCGTTGCCCCGGTTGATACTGCTGCGCCATGCTGCCTGACTCCCACCTTGAAAAAGCGGGCTATCTTAACGGAATCAGGTCTCCAGACCAAAGGATTACCTGTGTCGGAACTGCCTCGGGCTGCGATCTTTCGATCTTGCCAGACTGAAGAAATCGTAGCCTGCGAACGTTCCCGCCGTGCCAATGGGCCCACAGTTTGCGACCGATGGCTCAAGTCGCCGACTTCACGGCCGACAGACTGCTACAGGAGACTGATAAATATGCTGCCACCGATGCTCCCCTTAAGTGCCGTGCCGATCACTTCCCAGCACGACCCGGTTCGCCCGCGCCCGGACATCGCGCCTGTCGTACCGATGCAGGAAAGCGCCAGCGACAGCACCATCGACCTGCAAAAGCGCGATCCGGAAGAGGCCGCGCTGCTGCTGCGCGAGGAGCAGCGGCGCAGGCAGGAGCAGCAGCGGCGCCGCCGTGAAGCCGACGAGGACCCTGAAGCGCACCTGGCCATCCCGGGTGACGAACTCAATGCTGACAACACCGTGCCTGTGGCGCCGTTGATGGAAGACCAGCCTCGTCAGGGCCTGTGGGTCGATATCGAGATTTGAGCCCGTGGCTGGTCAGCGCCGTCGTCAGACCGCATTATTGGCACAATCCTGCCGAGCGATGCGGCATTGAACTCCATTACAAGCGATGCACTGACGCCATGAGCCAAGATGACAAACTGATCGACCTTAATGCTGAACGCGCCAAGCGTGTCCATGACCTTAACGACAAGCGCCTGAATGAAGTGCGCCAGGCGTTCGAGCAGGCCATGCCGTTGGGCAAGGCGAAGAAAAAACCGAAGAACAAACCGAAAAAGCGTTGAGCCCTCCAGCATCGATTGATGCAGGTCAGTTTTCCCCCTCCTTCCAAGCCCGGTCCCGGGCAACATTGATCCCGGTCAATATTCTCTCCTGCCCGATTGGTTACCTTGGCTCCATCGCAACAGGGCAACTGCAGGAGACGCGTCATGTTTTTCGATAACGTGGTGATCGCCGGAGTGCTGACTGTCAGCCTCATGTTTGTATTTTTTGCAGGGTTCGGATTCTTTATCTGGAAAGACTCGCACAAGCGCAAAGAGCCGTAGGTCTATCTGGATGCAATGAGCACGCAAGGCATTTTGGGCAACTTCGGTTGCCCTTTTTTTCGCCTGCGCAAACGTGTCTGACCATGCTCAACCCTGTGGGAGAGGGCTTGCTCGCGAATGCGGAATGTCAGGCGATATTTGTATCGACTGATACTACGCATTCGCGAGCAAGCCCGCTCCCACAGGGGGAATGACGGCGTCTGGAGTATTCAGGCAATAAAAAAGGTTCATCACGGAATCCTGGGAAACACAGAAACAAGAACGCCGATTTGATTGATGATGTTCGTGCGAGCAAACACATCTAACAAACCGGCGTTCTTATGCGCGATATTAATACTTTCCT
>NZ_BAAIAK010000014.1:0-149190 GCF_054600775.1 Pseudomonas sp. MHK4
GCGCCCCGGGCAAGTTCGGCGGCGACGTGTCGCACCTGAACCTGCACAAGACCTTCTGCATCCCCCACGGCGGTGGCGGCCCGGGCGTCGGCCCGATTGGCGTGAAATCGCACCTGACCCCGTTCCTGCCGGGCCACGCGCACATGGCACGCAAGGAAGGCGCGGTCTGCGCCGCACCGTTCGGCAGCGCGAGCATTTTGCCGATCACCTGGATGTACATCCGCATGATGGGCGGCGCGGGCTTGAAGCGCGCTTCGCAGCTGGCGATCCTCAACGCCAACTACATCTCCCGTCGCCTGGAAGAGCACTACCCGGTGCTGTACACCGGCAGCAACGGCCTGGTCGCCCACGAATGCATCCTCGACCTGCGCCCACTGAAAGACAGCAGCGGCATCAGCGTCGATGACGTCGCCAAGCGCCTGATCGACTTCGGCTTCCACGCCCCGACCATGTCCTTCCCGGTGGCCGGCACCTTGATGATCGAGCCGACCGAAAGCGAATCCAGGGAAGAACTGGACCGCTTCTGCGACGCCATGATCCGCATCCGCGAAGAAATCCGCGCGGTGGAAAACGGCACGCTGGACAAGGACGACAACCCGCTGAAGAACGCCCCGCATACCGCAGCGGAAATCGTCGGCGAGTGGTCGCATCCGTACAGCCGCGAGCAGGCGGTTTACCCACTGGACACCTTGATCGACGGCAAATACTGGCCGCCCGTAGGCCGCGTCGACAACGTGTTTGGCGACCGCAACCTGATCTGCGCGTGCCCATCCATCGCCGACTACGCCTGAAAACACCGCATAACCCTGTAGGAGCGAGCTTGCTCGCGATGGACGTGAAGCTGACGCGTTTTCGTCAGGAAGCCCTCGTTATCGTTAGCGACCATCGCGAGCAAGCTCGCTCCTACAGGTGGACCCCATTTCGAGAACAACAGAGGACTTTCACCATGTTCAGCAAACACGACCAGATCAAAGGCTACGACGACCAACTGCTGGCGGCGATGAACGCCGAAGACGCGCGGCAGGAACACCACATCGAGCTGATCGCTTCGGAGAACTACACCAGCCAACGAGTCATGGAGGCACAAGGCAGCGGCCTGACCAACAAGTACGCCGAAGGCTATCCTGGCAAGCGCTACTACGGCGGCTGCGAACACGTCGACGTGGTCGAACAACTGGCCATCGACCGCGCCAAACAGCTGTTCGGCGCCGACTATGCCAACGTCCAACCGCACTCCGGCAGCCAGGCCAACGCCGCGGTTTACCTGGCGTTGCTGCAGGCTGGCGACACCGTGCTGGGCATGAGCCTGGCCCACGGCGGTCACCTGACCCACGGGGCCAAGGTGAGCTTTTCCGGCAAGCTCTACAACGCCGTGCAATACGGCATCGACACCGCGACCGGCTTGATCGACTACGACGAAGTCGAACGCCTGGCCGTCGAGCACCAGCCGAAAATGATCATCGCCGGTTTCTCGGCATACTCGAAGACCCTGGACTTCCCGCGCTTCCGTGAGATCGCTGACAAGGTCGGCGCCTATCTGTTCGTCGACATGGCCCACGTCGCCGGGCTGGTGGCCACCGGCCTGTACCCGAACCCGCTGCCCTACGCCGACGTGGTCACCACCACGACCCACAAGACCCTGCGCGGTCCGCGCGGTGGACTGATCCTGGCCAAGTCCAATCCGGAGCTGGAGAAAAAACTCAACGCCGCCGTATTCCCCGGTGGCCAGGGCGGCCCGCTGATGCATGTGATCGCCGCCAAGGCCGTGTGCTTCAAGGAAGCGCTGGAGCCGGCGTTCAAGACCTATCAGGCGCAAGTGATCCGCAACGCCCAGGCGATGGCCCAGGTGTTTATCGATCGCGGCTATGACGTGGTGTCCGGTGGCACCGACAATCACCTGTTCCTCGTCAGCCTGATCCGCCAGGGCCTGACCGGCAAGGACGCCGACGCCGCCCTGGGCCGTGCCGGCATCACTGTGAACAAGAACGCCGTGCCCAACGATCCGCAGTCGCCCTTCGTGACCTCAGGCCTGCGCATCGGTACCCCGGCGATCACCAGCCGCGGGTTCAAGGAAGCCCAGAGCATCGAGCTGGCCGGGTGGATCTGCGACATCCTCGATCACCTCGGCGATGCCGATGTCGAGGCCCAGGTCGCGCGGCAGGCAGCTGCGATGTGCAGCGACTTCCCGGTGTACCGCGACTAAGCACACACCACAAAACCCCTGTAGGAGCGAGCTCGCTCGCGATGGACGTAAAGCTGACGCGTTTTCGTCAGGAAGACCGCGTCATCGTTAGCGACCATCGCGAGCAAGCTTGCTCCTACACAGGTCCGGTTTTTGTCTGACAGTCCTTGGGAAAACCTATGAACAAAGTGCAAGTCGGCACCAAACTGCGCGGTGCGGAAAAAGTCGCGCGGATTCCGGTCAAGATCATCCCCACCGATGAATTCCCGCGTAAACCCGACTGGATCCGGGTACGCATGCCGACCTCCCCCGAGGTCGACCGGATCAAGCAACTGCTGCGCAAACACAAGCTGCACAGTGTCTGCGAGGAAGCCTCGTGCCCGAACCTGGGCGAGTGTTTCTCCGGGGGTACCGCGACCTTCATGATCATGGGCGACATCTGCACCCGGCGCTGCCCGTTCTGCGATGTCGGCCACGGCCGGCCGAAACCGCTGGACGTCGATGAGCCGACCAACCTTGCCGTGGCCATCGCCGAACTGCGCCTCAAATACGTGGTGATCACCTCGGTGGACCGCGACGATTTGCGCGACGGGGGCGCCCAACACTTTGTCGATTGCCTGCGTGAGATCCGCAAGCTGTCGCCGGGTATCCAGCTGGAAACGTTGGTGCCGGACTATCGCGGACGGATGGACGTCGCCCTGGCGATTACCGCCCTTGAGCCGCCCGATGTATTCAACCACAACCTGGAAACCGTACCGCGCCTGTACAAGGCCGCACGGCCGGGCTCGGATTTCGAATGGTCGCTGGACCTGCTGCAAAACTTCAAGCAACGGGTCCCGCACGTCCCGACCAAATCCGGGCTGATGCTGGGTCTTGGGGAAACCGACGAGGAAGTGATCGAAGTCATGCGGCGCCTGCGCGAGCACGATGTCGACATGCTCACCCTCGGCCAGTACCTGCAACCGTCGCGCAGCCACTTGCCGGTCCAGCGCTTCGTGCACCCGGACGTGTTTGCCTGGTTCGCCGAGGAAGGCGCCAGGATGGGCTTCAAGAACGTCGCTTCAGGGCCGCTGGTGCGCTCGTCCTATCATGCCGATCAACAACTTCATGGAGGTGCCGCCGGTTTCAAGCCATGATGAAGTGACTTGTCATGCCATTTCGCAGGCCCGGCCCGATGCCATTTGTTGCTAGAACATTGCTCCCATTCCTCACTCTCGCCTTGTCGGCTGTCGCCGGTGCCGAGCCCAAGCCCGAGCACATGGTGTACTTGCGCACCATCGATCCGGGCATCGAGCAGGACATCCGCTACGCCAGCGCCCACAACTTCACCGGGCATCCGCTCGATGGTTACGAAGCAGCTGAGTGCCTGTTGTCCCGGGAGGCTGCCAAGGCCCTCGCCCGGGTGCAAACGGCACTGCAGGCGCAAGGCTACGGCTTGAAGGTCTTCGATTGCTATCGCCCCAGCCGCGCGGTCACGGACATGGGGCGCTTCGCCACGGAGCCGGGCGACCCGCGCAAGGCCGAATTCTATCCACGGGTGGACAAGCAGGATTTCTGGCGCCTGGGCTATGTGGCGCGGGTGTCCAACCACTCCAAAGGCGGCACCGTCGACCTCAGCATGACAGGGCCGGGTGCCCTGCCCGCCGACACCTGGACGCCGTCAGCCACGCCTATCGATTGCACGGCGCCCTATGGTCAGCGTTGGCACGACGGCGCAGTCGACATGGGCACCGGGTTCGATTGCTTCGATGAGCGCGCCCACACCGATTCGACGTCGATCACGGAGGCGGCCATGGAAAATCGCCAGCGCCTGACCCGCGCCATGGCGCAGGAGGGATTCACCGGTTACTCCGCCGAGTGGTGGCACTTCACTTATACCCGGGATGCGGCGTTGAAGACCGTCATGGACTTCCCCGTTACCCCCTTGGCGCCATGAACAGTCTCGGCAAAATCTGCGCGTGGCTGATCCTGCTGCTGCCCTGTACCGCAATGGCGCAAGGGCTCGACAGTAGTGGTCAGTTGATCGTGGTCACCAGCAAGGACTGGGATGCCATCCAGGGCATTGCCCAGCGTTATGAACGCCACGGTAGCACCTTCGAAAAAGTCGAAGCGCCGTTTGCGGTGGTTCTTGGCAAACACGGCATGGGCTGGGGCAAGGGGCTGCTCGACACCCGGCCACTTCAGGGGCCGGTGAAACAGGAAGGCGATGGAAAGGCACCCGCCGGGGTTTTCGAACTGGGCAGCGCTTTTGGCTACGACGCTTGCGTCGAAACTCGCCTGCCCTACCTCGCACTGACCAAGGCCATCGAATGCGTGGATGACAGTCAGTCCACTCATTACAACGAACTGGTCGACGGCGCCACGGTTGCCAAAGACTGGAACAGCGCCGAACGGATGCGCCGCGAGGATGACTTGTATCGCCGGGGCATTTTCATCGAACACAACACCCCGGCATCCCCGGCGGCCGGCTCGTGCATCTTCTTCCACATCTGGCGTGGGCCGACGGCGCCGACACGGGGTTGCACTGCCATGGACCCCTCGGATATCGCTCGCCTGTTCAGCTGGCTCGACCCACGCCAGTCCCCGCTACTGGTGCAACTGCCCGAGGCGCAGTACGAGCAGTTGCGGGAACGCTGGCACCTGCCACCGCGCTGACCCCAAGCGGGCGCCTGGCCAGGCGGAGCTTGCCCGCCGTTTCGACAAAGGGCGTGACGATCAGGCTGTAGAGGCTCAGGTAACGGCCATGATCCGCCTCGCCGGTGCCGAAACGGATGGGCTCCGGTTGCGCCTGGGTGACGTAGAGCGTGCCGAACATCCAGTCCCAGAGTGACAGGTTGATCCCGAAATTCTTGTTGAAGTGCCGCGGTGCGTCGCTGTGGTGAATCTGGTGTTGCGCCGGGCTGTTCAGCACATGCTCGACCCGCGGCCCGAAGGACAGCCAGACATGGCTGTGGCGCAGGTTCGCCGCCAGGGCGTTGAGGATGAACACCATGTAGGTCACGCCGAACAGCGTGTAACGGCTGATCTCCCCGCCGCAGGCGTACCAGAAGAGGCCGGCAAAGGCGCTGACGAACACCAGGTCGATCAACCGCTCGACCACCTTCTCGAGGAAATGCACCCGGCTCGCCGTCACTGGGACCAGCACCGTCGCCGAATGATGGACCTTGTGGAACGCCCACAGGTAGCGCGTGTGGTAAGCACGGTGGGCCCAGTAATGGATGAAGTCCTGCAGCAGGAACACGCCCAAGCCATAGAGCAGGGACAGGGCCAGGTGCTCCTCGACCTGCACCCGTGCGCCCCACAGCTGAGTGAAAAAGCGCATGTAGTCCCCGGAACGCAAGACGTACGGGTCCACCAGGCCGACGATGGGTACCACCAGCATGACTTTGAGGATGGCGCGCACAAAGTAATAGCGGTAGTCGAGCAGCGCCGAGGGATGAAAATGCACGCGGTTGCCGCCGATGAACTGCCAGAAGGTGGACGCGTCGGTCAGCCCGCGGGATCTGCGCCAGCGGAACAAGCCGTAGGCCACGGCGTAGGAGGTGAAAAGAAAGGCCACACAGAGACGACCATTGAGGTCGAAGAGCCCCAGGAACTGGTCGCTGACAGGCGCGACCAGCCACCGGTGCAGGTAGTGGTCGAGCGGTGCGAGAACATCCATGAAAGGCTGCCCCCTGCTGAAGTAGAGCGTTGTGTGTTGGTTCGAACAAGCCCTGTTTGCTGGAGCACGGCTTGCCAGCGCAGACGTCCTTGAGGACGCCTTCGCCGATAAGCCGGCTCCTACAGAATGTTATTGCGGATGTATCTTATTCAGGTCTTGGGATTTCGGCAACTGGCGCAACCGATGCTGATGACTTGGCCAGCAGGACATACAGGATCCCCGGCACCACCAGCCCGACGATCCAGGAAATATCCACGCCGCCGAGTTGCGCGACCATGGGTCCTGAATAGAAATGGGTGTCGACGAAAGGCAGCTGGATCAACACGCCGATCACGTACACGCTGATCCCCAGCAGGTTCCAGCGGCCATAGCGGCCTGCCGGGTCGGACAACGCGGGGATGTCATAACGCTCCTTGTTGATGAAGTAGTAATCCACCAGGTTGATCGCGCTCCAGGGGGTAAAAAACGTCAGCAGGAACAGGATGAAGTACTTGAACGAGTTGAGGAACGAGTACTGGCCCAACAGTGCGAGAGTGGTGGACGCCGCGACAATCACCAGCACGAACACCATGCGCTGGCCGGCGCTGATTTCCAGGCGACGACGAAAGCCGCTGATGATGGTGGCCACGCACATGAAGCTGCCATAGGCATTGAGGGTCGAGACCGTGACCTTGCCGAACACCACGCTCAGGTACAGCAGGGAGGCCATCATCCCGGTGCTGCCCAGGCCGACGATGGTCGCCACTTCATGCCCGCGAAAGTTCGCCCCCGCCAACGCCGCGGCAAACACGCCCAGCACCATCGATGCCTGGGCGCCCAGCACGGTGCCGAGGCCGACGGCGGTGAAGGTTTTCCAGGACGAGGTGTTGCTCGGCAAGTAGCGCGAATAGTCCGCCACGTAGGGGCCAAAGGCGATCTGCCAGGAAGCCGACAGCGACACCGCCAGCAGGAAAGTGCTCCAGCTGAAGTGGCGATTTTCCAGTAACAGGCCGATGTCGTTGAGGCTGATCAAGCGGCTGAACAGGTAGACGAACGCGATCACGCCCAGTACGCTGGCCACCCGCCCGACCAAGTGAATCACCCGGTAACCAAACATCGTCAGCAGCGCGATGCACGCGGCGAAAATCAGGATGCCGACGCTGTCGCTGACGCTGATCAACTGGGCAATCGCCTGCCCCGACAACACCGCGCCGGTGGCGCTGAAGCCAAGGTACATCAGGCACACCAGCACGATCGGGATTGCCGCGCCGTACACCCCGAACTGCACGCGGCTGGAGATCATCTGCGGCAGCCCGAGCTTCGGCCCTTGGGCCGCGTGCAGCGCTACCACGGCACCGCCCAGGACCTGGCCGATCAGCAAGCCGATGAGTGACCAGAACACGTCACCGCCCAACACCACGGCCAACGCCCCGGTGACGATTGCGGTGATCTGCAGGTTGGCGCCGAGCCACAGGGTGAACTGGCTGTACAGGCTGCCATGGCGTTCGGCTTCGGGGATGTAATCGATCGAGCGGGTCTCGACCAGGGGACTTCGTTGCTGACTATCGGTCATTATTCTTGTTCTCTTCGAAAATAGAAGGCATGCACGCAATTCTCCCACAGGGGGGGAATGCATTTATTTTTGCGGTTCGGTCATGGCCACCTGCCCCACAAACGGCGCCTTCGCCCACACCACCTTGCCGCCCACCAGCGTCAGCAACACCTGATTGCGCCCCAACTCCTCTTCAGGCACCTGCATGAAGTTCTTGTCCAGGACGATCAGGTCGGCAAACTTGCCCACCTCCACCGAGCCCGTCACTTTCTCCAGCCTGAGCTGCTCGGCGGCATTCAGGGTGATGGTGCGCAGCACCTCGGCGCGGGACAGCGCCGGATCACCGTTGAGCCTGCCCGCGTATTTCGCACCGTAGCTGTGCGGGTTCTGTGGATCGCCCGCGCGGGTGACACCGATCTTCAGCGCGAGGAACTCGTCGAGCGGGTCGACCGGCCAGTCGCTGCCATACGCCACCCGGCCACCGGCGCGGGCGATGCTGCCCGACGGCTCCATGCGGGAAAACCGCTCGGCACCCAGGTGTTCATGGGTACCGTCCACCGTGGACGGTGCCTGCTGCGCCCACTGGAAAGACATGTTGGCGGTCACGTCCAGCGCCTTGAAGCGCCCATAATCGGCGGGGTCCACCGATTCGGCGTGGGTAATGGCCGGGCGGAATGGATTGCCGGGCAATTGTTGACGCACGTATTCGATGCCGTTGAGCGAGTCGCGTACCGCGCGGTCGCCGGTGGCGTGCAGGTGCGGATCGAAACCGGCCTGGACGGCCTTGAGCAGCAGCGGATCGAGTACCTTGGGCGGGAAATACAGCTCGCCCTGGTTATTGCCTGGCGTCCATTTCGGCGCCTTCTCGGTTCCGGCGTTGTGCAGGTACGGTGTCAACATGGCCCCGGTGTCGGCCGGTGCGTTGATGATGCCGTCCATGAACAACTTGACGTGACGCATGCTCACGCCCGGCGCGACTTTGGCTTCGCCCTGGTCGTAGGTGCTGGCCAGGGCCTTGGCCTCGGCGATGGTTTTATCCGGGTCGGCGCTGGCGGCGGCCGGGTCGAGCTTGATCGCCAGCAACGCCCGGGCGGTCAGTTCGCCGGACTGCGCGAGGGCGGTGAACGCCTTGGCATTCTCAGGTCCCGACATGGCATCGAAGAAACTGGTGATGCCCTGCTGGCGCATGGCGTCAAGGGCTGCGCGGCTTTGATTCAGCTTCTCGGCGTCGGTGGCCGGCGGTACCACGGCGGCCATGGCATCCGCCGCGCCGTCCTCGCAGATTCCGGTGGGATTGCCGGCGCTGTCGCGCACGTACTTGCCATCGCCGGGGTTGGCCGTGCGCTTGTCGATGCCCGCCACCGCGAGGCCGCGGGAGTTGACCAGCACGGTGTGGAAGTCGGTGGAGCGTACCTGGATCGGGCGCCGGGTCTTGAGCGCATCGAGGGTCGATTTGTCGGCATCGCCGTCGAGGCCGGTCATGCCCATGCGATCCCAGCTGCCGACTTCGAGCCAGACATCGGGGCCCTTGTCCTTGTCCGCATCCAGACAGGCCTGGATGCTTTCCTGGAACACCTTGCGGGTCATCGTCTGGTACTTCAGATCGCACAAGGTCATGGCGCGACCGCCGTCCCCCGGATGCATGTGCGCATCGATGAAGCCCGGCATCAGCATGCGTCCGGCCAGGTCGATCAGTTGCGTCTGCTGGCCGATGTACCCGGCGACCCCCTCATCGCTGCCCACATACACAATCTTCCCGTCCTTGACGGCAACCGCCTGTTGCACCGAATCCTTGCCGTCGACGGTGTACACGTAACCGTTGCGCATGACCATGTCGGCGCTGGTCGAACCCTGGCTCTGGCACCCCACCAGCGCCACGCAGGACACGGCCGTCGCACCGGCAACGGCGATAAATAGCCTGGAGAATTTCAATGGCCTCACCTCTGTTTTTATAGTTTTGCAAGGGTCCGCAGACTGCCGCGCAAGCCCTTGATATGCAGGGCATACCCTATAGGGCAAGGCACTCCAGTGGACCTCTGCAAATGAGGAGGGTAAGGCAAATAACCCGGCGTTGCGGTCAGACGGAGCGCAGCACCGATCCCAGTTCCACCTTGCTCTTCACGCCCAGCTGCAAGTAGCAATTGCGCAGGTAGGTGCGCACCGTGGCCGGGCTGAGGGAGAGGATCCTGGCGATTTCCTTGTAGGAGTGGCCCGCCGCAAACAGCATCGCCACCGTCCGCTCCCGAGGTGCCAGCTCGGCACCCCGTAGCTGGGTTTGCAGCGACAGGATGACGTGCTCCGCGTTCGGATTGAGGGTCAGTGCCGAGCGGCCCAGGCGCATCACGCAGGGCGCTGAGGGCAGTTGCGCGATGATCTTTTCGGGCAGCGTCGAGCCGTTCCAACCGGGCAACTCCCGTTGAATGACCGCGCACAACCCGGCGCCGATGTAGAGCAAGCCACCGTCACGCCGCGCGACCCCGAAATCGCTGGCGCCGTTGCCGGTGTCGACGCGGATCATGTCCTGCACCTGGAATCGCCACAGCTGCAACAGGTGATCGCAGAACGCCGAAAACAGATCGGCCTCGTCGTCGCTGAAGGCCATTGCATCGGCGCCACGGTAGAGGCAAACGAAAAACATCAAGCCGCTTTCCGGCAGCTCGAAGGTGATGCACATCAGGTGATAGAGATCGTGGCGCCGGGCGAATGCATCGACTTCGGCGTGGGGGTCGTTGAAGCCGCTGTCGCGGATGACCTCGCCAGGACGGCTCAAGGTGTCATGGGAAAATCGGTCGCTGCCGGCAGTCTGTTGCCATTCGCCGGCAAACGAACCAGGCAGGTCGATGCGCCCGTGCATCCAGCTTTGCGGCACTGCGCTGCCGAGCGAAACGGACATCTCGCCCCACCATGCCGAAGCGAAGGGCACCAGTTGACGGAACGCCTGCAAGCCGTCGGCGATGAATTCGGCGGCACCGCGCTCCCGCGCCAGTCGCCCCAGGTGCAACACGCAACGGTTGAACGCCTGCAGGGTGTTGCCACCCTGATTACCCTGCTTCATCGTGCCGATCCTGTTCGCTGCATGGTTTGTCGCCGGGACCATGCCACAGGCGCCGCGATGGCGTCCACCGGCGGATTTGGGGATGAGACTGGCTCTATCGCTATATAGTTTTGTATATTGCGAAACTCAAATCGCCAAGAAGTCCCCATGAGCCGTATTCGCCAACACAACCAGCAGCTGATCCTGGAGGCCGCCAGCGCGGAATTTGCCGCCAGGGGCTTCGACGCCACCCAGACCCGCGACATTGCGGCCCGCGCCGGGGTGCCGAAAGCCAACCTGTATTACTACTTCCAGAGCAAAGAAAACCTCTACGCCAAGGTGCTGCTCGGGTTTGTCGAGCCGCTGCTGGAAGCCTCTGCGGTGCTGCGTGAGAGCGACGACCCGTTGGTGAGCCTGCCGGCCTACATCGAGGCGCGGATTCGTATCGCCCGGGAGCACCCGCACATTGCAAAGGTGTTCAGCGATGAGCTGTTGTTGGGCGCCAGGCACCTGCCCGAGGAATGTCGAGACCTGCTGTACGCCGAGGCCCGGCGCAACGTCGAATGCCTGAGCAGCTGGATCGAACGGGGTGTTCTGGCGCCGGTGGATCCGGAGCATCTGATGTTGTTCATCTGGTCGGCGACGCGCACGTACACCAACCTGGGATGGCAGATGGCGCATATCACCGGGCGCGGGACGCCACAGGACGAGGATTACGACAACGCGGCGGCGACCATTACCCGGCTGGTGCTGGGCGGCGTGGTGCCGTTTGTGGTGCGGGAAGACAGGGTTTTGAAGTTTGCGACTTGAACTGGGCGAGCGCTGCATTCCCCTGTAGGAGCCCGGCTTGCCGGCGAAGGCGCCCGCAAGACCAGTGCAATATTCAAGGACGCCTTCGCCGGCAAGCCGGGCTCCTACAAGGGGACTGCGTAGCTTAAAACAGGACTTTTGCGGCCGGGACCACGTCGATCCGCGCCACCGAACCGGTCAGGTGCGCCAAGTCCTTGTTGTGCTCGGCAATGATGTCTTCGGCGCTGAGGTTGCCGTTGTCGACAGTGGAGTGCGCGTCTGCCGCCAGCACCACGTCGTAGCCCAGTTTCAACGCCTGGCGCACGGTGGCGTTGACGCAATAATCGGTTTGCAGCCCGCAGATGACCAGGCGCTCGAAGTCATCTATCGGCAACAGCTTCTGCAGGTTGGTCTGGTAGAACGAATCCGGGGTGGTCTTGCGTACGCGCGCATCCTTGGGTGAAGTTTCCAACCCTTCGGCCAGTTGCCAGCCAGCCGCTTCATGGGCAAAGGGACTGCCCTTTTCCTCGTGCTGGATGAACACCACCGGCACGCCGGCCTTTCGCGCCCGGGCAGAGAGATCGTTGATGGTGTTGATGACACGCGATATCTGAAAACACTCGTACTCGCCTGCGCACAAGGCTTGCTGTACATCGATGATCAGCAGTGCAGTGGTCATGGTTCCTTCCTTGAAGAAGTCAGTGGATCAGGGGACGAACATAAGTCCGTCCCCCTCCAAACACAAGCCTCAGTAGCCGAGCGACAACCCGGTATTACGCCTTGGATCGTTGGCCCCGTAGAAACGGTTCTTGCCCACCGGCTTGCCCTCCAGCGACGGCGCGCCCACCAGGATCGCCGCCAGGTGGTTGGCATCCTGGGGACCGGCAAACTTGTGGCCCCAGCTTTCGAGGATCTTCACCGTGTCCGGGCTGGTGGTGAAGGTCTCCAGGTTGGTTTCCTCCGGCAGCCATTGCTGGTGGAAACGCGGTGCATCGACCGCTTCCTGGATGTTCATGCCGTAGTCGATGACGTTGAGCATGGTCAGCAAGGTCGCGGTGATGATACGGCTGCCGCCGGGGGTGCCGACCACCATCACCACTTTGCCGTCCTTGGTGACGATGGTCGGGCTCATGGACGACAGCGGCGCCTTGCCGGGGGCGATGGCGTTGGCCTCGCCCTGCACCAGGCCGTACATGTTGGGTACGCCGATTTTCGAGGTGAAGTCGTCCATTTCGTCGTTGAGGATGACCCCGGTCTTGCTCGCCATGACCCCGGCACCGAACCAGTCGTTGAGGGTGTAGGTCACCGACACCGCGTTGCCCCATTTGTCGACGATGGAGTAATGGGTGGTGTTGCTGCCTTCATGGGGTGCCACGCCAGGTTTGAGATCGCGGGACACACCGGCCTTTTGCGGGCTGATGGCTTCACGAAGCTTGGTCGCGTAGTTCTTGTCGAGCAGGTGCGCAATCGGGTTTTTCACGAAATCCGGGTCGCCCAGGTAGCTGTTGCGGTCCACATAGGCGTGGCGCATCGCTTCGATCTGGTAGTGCATGCCCTGGGCCGAGCGGTAGCCCAGCTCCTTCATCGGATAGCCTTCGAGGATGTTCATGATCTGGCAAATCACCACCCCGCCCGAGCTCGGTGGCGGGGCCGAGACCACGTGGTAGCCGCGGTAGTCGCACTCGATGGGCGCCAGTTCGCGGGTCTTGTACTTGTCGAGGTCGGCCTGGGTGATGATGCCCTTGTTGGCCTGGCTGGAGGTGACGATGGCGTCGGCCACCCAGCCTTTGTAGAAGCCGTCGGCGCCTTTCTCGGAGATTTCCCGCAGGGTCTTGCCGAGGTCTTTCTGCACCAGCTTCTGCCCGACCTGCATCGGCTCGCCATTGCTCAGGAAGATCGCGCCGGAATCCTTGATGTCCTTCTTGAACACGTCGGTGGCGTACTCCAGCAACTCGACGTCACCCTGCTCCAGCACGAAACCGTCCTCGGCGAGCTTGATGGCCGGTGCGATCACTTCCTTGCGCGGTTTGGTGCCGTATTTGGAGAGCGCCAGTTCCATGCCGGACACGGTGCCCGGCACGCCAACGGCCAGGTGGCCGCGGGTGCTCAGGTCAGGGACGACGTTGCCCGCCTTGTCCAGGTACATGTCGGCGGTGGCGGCCAGCGGTGCTTTTTCACGGAAATCGAGGAAGGTCTTGCGCCCGTCGGCCAGCTGGATGGTCATGAAACCACCCCCGCCCAGGTTACCCGCCGCGGGATAGACCACCGCCAGCGCATACCCCACCGCCACAGCGGCGTCGACCGCGTTGCCACCGTTCTTCAGCGCATCCACGCCGACATGGCTGGCCAGGTGCTGGGCGGTGACCACCATGCCGTTTTCGGCGGCAACCGGGGCGACGGAGGCCGCATGGGCCATCAGGCAGCTGAGCGCCAACGAGGTCGCAATCAGCGATTTGGCAAAAGGTTCGTACTTCATGAGTCGCTCTCTTTTTGTTATCAACCAGGGGAAACGCTTCAAAAGCCGTAGGCAAGTATGGTCGCGATTGCGTATTGCGCCTCCCCGGTGAAGCAGTATCCTTAACGCCTGTTCAACAATTGGGCGACACTCGCGGCATGACTTGCACCTTTATCACCCTGGCATCACCGGTCGGCGAGTTGAAGCTGGTGGCGAACGGTTTACGTCTGGTCGCCATCCTCTGGGAAAACGACAAGCCGGGCCGTGTACGCCTCGGTCCGATGAGCGAAGCGCCGGACAACGAGGTCCTGCAACGCACGGCGCAACAGCTGGGCGAATACTTCGCCGGCACACGCCAGTCTTTCGAACTTGAGCTTGATTTTGCCGGGACGGAATTCCAGAGGAAGGTGTGGATGGCCTTGCTGACCATTCCATTCGGCCAGACCCGCAGCTACAGCCAGATCGCCGAGCAGATCGGCCACCCGAGCGCGGTGCGGGCGGTGGGTGCGGCAAATGGCAGGAACCCGATATCGATCATCGCGCCCTGTCATCGGGTGATTGGCGCATCGGGGAAGCTGACCGGGTTTGCCGGGGGACTGGAAGCGAAGCAAAGATTGCTCACCCTGGAAGGCGGCCACTGGCCTGGAACCGCACGCCTTCCGGGCTTTTGATTTGTAGGGTTTACCTCAAGCCAGTTGCGCTTTGTATTCCTTCTCGTACTGGCCCGCCAGCGACTCTTTCTGCTTGTCGTCGAGCAACTTGCCGGCCATCTGGAAGAACTTCTGCTCTTCTTCCTCGAGATGGTGATGGACCTTTTCCGACAGCTTCTTCGCGGTCGCGAGCCAAGCCGGGCTGGACATCTCGGTGCCGTCCAGCTCCTCCATCATTTCATCCATCTCGTGATGCTCGGCGATCGCGTGGCGGCTCAAGTCGACGCCGTTGTCGAACTCCATCAGCGGGATGTAGAAATGCCGCTCTTCGGCGGTTTCGTGAGCCTGCAGCTCTGACTTGAGCTGCTTGTACGCCTCGACGCGTTCAGGCGTATCGCCGCTGGTGCGGATCAGGGCTTTGGCGTAGGTACGCTGGCGCTCGTGGCTTTCGCGCAAGGCTTCGAAAATATTCACGGAATGTCCTCATCGGTCGCACTCTGGAATGGCGCGTCACAGTAAATGACATCTGCGCGTTGGCGACGGTTCCACTCGCTGAGGGTGATGGAACAATGGCGGCAACCACGATAGGCTGCCGATTCACTGCCATAAGGACATAGCCATGAACCTGCGAATAGAGTTTTCGCCCACCCCCACGGAAGAAGAGCGCCAGGCCATCCTGCTGCCGCTGCGCGCCTACAACGCCTCGAAGGCCGACGGCGCGGTGCCCGAGCATATTGCCCTGCTGGTGCGCGACGAAAACGATGCGATCCTCGGCGGCCTTTATGCCCGGTTGTTCTACCAGTGGATGTTCATCGACCTGCTGTCGGTGCCGGAACAGGCCCGGGGACAGGGCATGGGCACCCGGTTGATGCAGATGGCCGAAGAGCTGGCGCGGGAGAGGAAGTGCGTCGGAATATGGCTCGACACCTTTGAGTTCCAGGCGCCGGAGTTCTACAAAAAATGCGGCTTTAGCGAGATCGGCCACATCGCCGACTACCCGCCGGGCTATAAGCACTTTTTCTTCCAGAAGCGCCTGAGCTACTGACCATAACGCTAAACCCTGTAGGAGCGAGCCTGCTCGCGAAAAACGCGAGCAGGCCGCGGGGTGTCAGACTTCCAGCGTTTTCGTTGACGACCATCGCGAGCAGGCTCGCTCCTACAGGGGGTGCTGCGCCAAATCAGAGGCAGGTGGCCAACGCCGCCAACCGCCGCTTGGCGACAAAGTCATCCTGCTGCGCGTAGTAACTCAACACGGTGCCCGAGGCATCGGTGGTCACGTCGACAAAAGACTCCGCCGAGCGGGTGTACACGGTGGTGCTACCCTTCTCTCCCGGTTCCAGGTACGCGGCGGCATCGACTCCGAACACCGCCTCGTCCTGCCAGGAGAACTGCACGCACTGGGCGACGTCCTTGGCCGGCTTGTCCGAGTTCAAGGTCTTGTACGGGGCCTTGGTACGAGCATCGTTCATCGCCGAGCTCGCGCATCCCGCCAGCAAGGTAACGGCCAGCGCCACCATCAGAATTCGCATTGCATTCACTCATGAGGAAAAAGCGGACTGTATCACCGTGGCACTGCGTATCGTTCTGCTTTACTTCATTTATACCGCGACAGCGCGTGACGATTCGCGCACCCTGTCGCGCCAATAACGCTGTATTGCACCTTTGACTGGAAGCCCCATGACACCCAATGCCGAATTCTACAAACCGACCACTGAATATGCCGACAAGCTGATCAGCCAGATCGGTCAGACGCCCTCGTGGATCGCCAAGCGAATCGGCGTCACCGACAAGCGCATTCGCTACATCCTCGACGGCGAAAGAACCGTGAAGGGCGAAACCACGCCGATCCAGATGACCTATACCGAGCAGTTTGCCCTCGAGTGCCTGGCGGCAGCGGCCAAGGCCAGCAAGAAACAGTCTTCGTAATCCGTTCCCAAGGAGTGACCATGGCGGCATCCGAACAGCAACACGAACAGGCACTGAACAGGTTTCTCGACGAGCATCCCGAACTGCGCGTCGAGCTCGACAACCTCAACCCGCTGCTGGCCCAGGCCAAGGGCGAAACCCTTGCACAGTTTCGCGATGAGCGTTTGCATGAGGCCTTTGAAGCCGAAGCCGAGCGCCAGGGTTTGTTTGCCTGGGAGCTGACGCTGCAACTGACCGCCGCCACACCTGAAGAATATGAGGCCCAGCGCCTGGAAGTGCACAAGGAAGTCGCGGAAATGGCCGGCATGGACTGGCTGGAGTATTGCGACCTGTACGGGATAACCCCCTGACCACCGCTCGAGGACGTCATCGCCCATGCTGCCTTCCGCCTCCAGGACCCACGCCAGCCCCGGACACCTGCACACGCAGAAATGGCGCGGGCGCATCGGCCTGAGCCTGGTGGCGATGCTCTCGGTGCTGGCCGGCATGACCGATGCGATCGGCTTCATGGCCAGCGGCGATTTCGTCTCGTTCATGAGTGGCAACACCACGCGGATGGCCGTCGCCATCAGTGTCGCCGACCTGGGCTTGACCCTGCGCCTGGTGCTCCTCATCGCCACCTTCATTGTCGGCAATGCGCTGGGCGTTATCGTCAGCCGCCTGACCGGGCGTCGACCACTGCCCTTGCTGATGTGCATCGCCGCCCTGCTGTGCACCGCCGCGGCCTGGCCCTACGACTCGCAACTGCCCGCCCTGCTGGCAGCGATCATCGCCATGGGCATGCTCAATGCCGCCGTGGAAGAGGTCAACGGCCTGCCGGTCGGCCTGACCTATGTCACCGGCGCCCTGTCGCGCTTCGGCCGTGGGCTGGGGCGCTGGCTGCTCGGCGAACGCCGCAGCGGCTGGCGCGTGCAATTGATCCCCTGGACCGGCATGTTCGCCGGTGCGGTCCTCGGTGCGGTGCTGGAACAGCATTTCGGGCTCAAGGCGCTGTTTGCCAGCGGGTTGCTGGCGGCTGTGCTGGGGCTGTTGTCGCTGAAGATCCCGCGGCGTTGGCAGTTGGGCTATATGCCGCGCTGAGTTTTGTGTTGCCTGTTCGGTCGCCATCGCTGGCAAGCCAGCTCCTACAGTGGTTCTGTGGCGACCGGCAGCTTTGTGATCGACGCATTTCCTGTAGGAGCTGGCTTGCCAGCGAAGAGGCCCGCACAGGCGACATCGATTTAGCCCCAGCGCCGATAAAGCATTATCATGGCCGCAGTTTCGCTGATCGAGTCCGTCATGAAGTTCGCCATCGCCGTATTTTCCGCCGCCCATGCGCCCTCCTCGCGCCGCGCCTTGCTGTTCGCCCAGGCCGCGCTGGCCGGTGGGCATGAGATTGTCCGGCTGTTTTTCTATCAGGATGGCGTCTACAACGCGTCCAGCAGTGTGGTCACGCCTCAGGATGAACTGGATGTGCCCAAACAATGGCGCGCCTTCGTCAGCGAACACCAACTCGATGGCGTGGTGTGCATCGCCGCCGCCCTGCGTCGCGGGGTGTTGAACGACGAAGAAGCCCAGCGCTATCAGCGCGAGGCTGTCGCCGTCGGCGCGCCGTGGGAATTGTCCGGCCTCGGCCAGTTGCACGATGCGGTGCAGGACGCCGACCGCCTGATCTGCTTCGGAGGTGCGTGAGATGGCTAAATCCCTGCTGATCATCAGCCGCCAATCGCCATGGTCCGGTCCGGGCGCGCGGGAAGCGCTGGACATCGTGCTGGCGGGCGGCGCCTTCGATCTGCCGATCGGCCTGCTGTTTCTCGACGACGGCGTGTTCCAGCTCGCCACGAAACAGGACGCCAAGGCCCTGCAACACAAAGACCTGAGCGCCAACCTGCAGGCGCTGCCGATGTTCGGCGTCGAAGAACTGTATGTCTGTGCCGACAGCGCCGGCGAACGTGGCCTGGACCCTGGCGCCCTGGCGCTCGCGGAAGCCCGCGTGTTGGCCGCACACGAAATCACTGCGCTCATTGACCGTTACGACCAGGTGATCACCCTCTGATGTCGACTTTGCATGTGTTGTCTCATTCCCCGTTCGGCGACGACCGCCTGAACAGTTGCCTGCGGTTGATCGGTACCAACGACGCGCTGCTGCTGTGCGGTGACGCGGCCTATGCCCTGCAGCCGGGCACCGCACCGTTCACGGCGCTCAATGCCCGCGGCCTGGCACTCTACGTGCTCGCCGAAGATGCCCAGGCCCGGGCCATCGATGTGCCGGGCTGGGCGACGGCGGTCGATTATCCGGCCTTCGTCGAACTGTCGATCCACCACGACAAGGTCAACAGCTGGACATGAATGTATTGACCGTCGGCGCGCGCGCCATCGAGCTGGACAAGGACGGTTTTCTTGTGGAACTCAGTGACTGGTCGGCGGACGTCGCCAGCGCCCTGGCCGCCGCCGAAGACATCGAGTTGAGCCCCGAGCACTGGGAAATCCTCGAGCTGCTGCGCAACTTCTACGCCGAATACCAGCTGTCGCCGGCCACCCGGCCGCTGATCAAGTACACCGCATTGAAACTCGGCCCGGACAAAGGCAACAGCCTGCACCTGAACCGACTGTTCAAAGGCACCCCTGCCAAACTCGCCGCGAAACTGGCGGGCCTGCCCAAACCGACGAATTGCCTATGACCGACTACCCAGCGCTGACCCTCGAAACGCCTGCCGAGCACCCGTTCGCCCAATTCGTGCGGATCCTCGGCAAAGGCAAGCGTGGCGCCCGCGACCTGACGCGTGAAGAAGCCCGCGCCGCCATGGGCATGGTGCTCGACAACCAGGTCGAGGATACCCAGCTCGGTGCATTCCTGATGCTGTTGCGCCACAAGGAAGAAAGCGCGCAGGAAATGGCCGGTTTCACCGAGGCCTTGCGTGAACGCTTGCAGGCGCCGGCCCTGGCGGTCGACCTCGACTGGCCGACCTATGCCGGCAAGAAGCGTCACCTGCCGTGGTACCTGCTGGCGGCCAAGTGCCTGGCGCAGAACGGCGTGCGGGTGTTCATGCATGGCGGCGGTGCGCACACCGCGGGTCGGCTCTACAGCGAACAACTGCTGGAAGAGCTGGACATCCCGTTGTGCCGCGACTGGCAGCAGGTGGGCGTGGCGCTGGACAACGGCGGCCTGGCCTTCATGCCGCTGGTGGACTGGGCACCGCAACTGCAACGCATGATCGACCTGCGCAACACCCTCGGCCTGCGCTCGCCGATCCATTCGCTGGCGCGAATTCTCAACCCGCTGGGCGCCCGTTGCGGCCTGCAAAGCATCTTCCACCCCGGCTACCAGGCGGTGCATCGCGATGCCAGCGGCCTGCTCGGCGACACCGCGATCGTGGTCAAGGGCGATGGCGGCGAGATCGAGATCAACCCCGACGCCGACAGCCACTTGTACGGCACCACCGGCGGCGAGAGCTGGGATGAGGAGTGGCCACAACTGTCGAGTCAACGCCACGTCAAACCCGCCAGCCTGGAACCTGCGCATCTCAAGGCAGTGTGGCGCGGCGATGTGGTGGACAGCTATCCGCAAATGGCCCTGATCTCGACCATGGCCTTGGCATTGCGTGGCCTCGGCCAGAGCCGCGAGCAAGCGTTCGAGACCGCCCAGCAATACTGGGATGCACGGGACAAATCGATTTAATCGATCATAACCCATCAAGCTTTGCGCTTTTTTATCGAACCTATCAGTCTAGACTCCTCTCCAACGCTTATCGGTTGAGGAGTCTCGGACATGGGTTTGTTAGCTGAAGGTCGCTGGCAGGACAAATGGTACGAAAGCAGCAAGGACGGCGCGTTCCAGCGTGAACAGGCGCAGCGTCGCAACTGGGTCACGGCTGACGGCCAACCTGGTCCGACCGGTATCGGGGGTTTTGCTGCCGAGGCCGGCCGTTATCACCTCTACGTGTCACTGGCCTGTCCGTGGGCGCATCGCACACTGATCCTGCGCAAACTCAAGGGCCTTGAAAGCCTGATCGATGTGTCGGTGGTCAGCTATCTGATGCTGGAGAACGGCTGGACCTTCGACAAGTCCCACGGCTCCACCGGCGACAAACTCGATCACTTCGACTTCATGCACCAGCGCTACACCGCCGACACCGCCGACTACACCGGCCGCGTCACCGTGCCGGTGCTGTGGGACAACCAGCAGAAGCGCATCGTCAACAATGAGTCGGCGGAAATCATCCGCATGTTCAATGGTGCCTTCGATGAATTGACCGGCAATGACCTGGATTTCTACCCGGCAGCATTGCGCGGGGAGATTGACGCGCTGAACGAGCGGATCTATCCGGCCGTGAACAACGGCGTGTACCGCGCCGGGTTTGCCACCTCCCAGAGCGCCTATGAACAAGCCTTCGATGAAGTGTTTGCCGAACTGGATCGACTGGAACAGTTGCTGGGTGCCAATCGTTACCTGGCCGGTGAGTACCTGACCGAAGCGGACATCCGCTTGTTCACCACGTTGATTCGTTTCGACGCCGTGTATTACGGCCACTTCAAATGCAACCTGCGGCGGATTGCGGATTATCCGAACCTGTCCAACTGGCTAAGGGAGATTTATCAATGGCCGGGGATTGCCGAGACGGTGAGTTTCGAGCACATCAAGAATCACTACTACGGCAGCCACAAGACCATCAATCCGACGGGGATTGTGCCGAAAGGGCCGGAGCAGGATTTTACCACCCCGCATGATAGGGAGCGGTTGAGTGGGAAAGGGGTTTGGCGCAAGGCCTGAGATTTGTACAGGTTTTGAAGGCCCCAATCGCCAGCAGGCTGGCTCCCACAAGGGAATCTGTGTAGTTCACAATTCACTGTGGGAGCCAGCCTGCTGGCGATTGGGGCGACTCGGTTTTCAGACCTGCGCCTGAGCCCCTTCAAACCACGCCAGTTTCTCGCGCAGTTGCACCACTTCTCCCACGATCACCAATGTCGGCGCATGCACTTCATGCTCCGCCACCAGCCGTGGCAGGTCCGCCAGGGTGCCGGTGAACACCCGCTGATTGACCGTGGTGCCCTGCTGGATCAACGCCGCCGGGGTATCCGCCCCGCGACCATGCTTGATCAACTGCTCGCAGATGCTCGGCAAGCCCACCAACCCCATGTAGAACACCAGGGTTTGCGCCGGCGCGACCAGATCGGCCCACGGCAGATCGGTGGAGCCGTCCTTGAGGTGACCGGTGATGAACCGCACCGACTGCGCGTAATCGCGATGGGTCAACGGTATCCCGGCATAGGCCGCGCAACCGCTGGCCGCCGTGATACCCGGGACGACCTGGAACGGGATGCCATGGGCCGCCAGTTCTTCGATCTCTTCGCCACCCCGGCCGAAAATGAACGGATCGCCGCCCTTCAACCGCACCACACGCTTGCCCTGTTTCGCCAGGTCGACCAATTGCTGGTTGATCTGGTCCTGGGGCACGGCGTGATCGGCACGGCGCTTGCCGACGTAGACGCGCTCGGCATCGCGACGGCACAGCTCGAGAATCGCCGGCGCCACCAGGCGGTCGTATAGCACCACGTCGGCTTGCTGCATCAGGCGCAATGCCTTGAACGTCAGCAGGTCGGGATCACCTGGCCCTGCGCCCACGAGATAGACTTCACCGGTCGCCACTGGTGCTTCACCTTCGATTTTCGCCTGCAGCAAACGCTCGGCTTCACCGCCCTGCCCGGCCAGTTGCCGGTCGGCAATCGGGCCCTGGAAGACGTCTTCCCAGAACGCGCGGCGTTGCTGCACATCCGGGAACAGCTTTTTCACCTGGTGACGGAACCCCGCCGCCAGGCCAGCCAGCTGACCGTAGGTAGAAGGAATCCAGGTTTCGATCTTGGCACGGATCAACCGCGCCAGCACCGGCGCGTCGCCACCGCTGGACACGGCAATGATCAACGGCGAGCGGTCGACGATCGCCGGGAAGATCACGCTGCACAGGGCCGGCGCGTCCACCACGTTGACCGGCACGCAACGCCGATGGGCATCCTTGGAGACTTGCGCGTTCAGCGCTTCGTCGTCGGTGGCGGCGATGATCAGCGCGCAACCGTCCAGGTCCGCCTCGACGTAACCGCGCGTCAGGCACTCGCCAGCACTGGCGCTGACCAGCTCGCGCAGCTGCGTTTCGATTTCAGGTGCGACCACCCGCAGCAGCGCACCGGCATCGGCCAGCAGGCGGGATTTGCGCAAGGCAATCTCCCCCCCACCGACGACCAACACACGACTGCCGCGAAGGTTATGGAACAGCGGCAGATAGTTCATTTAGCCGATGACCTCGAGGCCACCCATGTACGGCTTGAGTACCTCAGGAATACGGATCGAACCGTCGGCCTGCTGGTAGTTCTCCAGCACCGCAACCAGGGTACGACCGACCGCCAGGCCGGAACCGTTCAGGGTGTGCACCAGTTCCGGCTTGCCGGTTTCCGGGTTGCGGAAACGCGCCTGCATGCGGCGGGCCTGGAAGTCGCCGCAGTTGGAGCACGACGAAATTTCGCGGTATTTGTCCTGGCTTGGAATCCACACTTCCAGGTCGTAGGTCTTGACCGCACTGAAGCCCATGTCGCCGGTGCACAGCGCCAGCGTACGGTATGGCAGTTCCAGCAGTTGCAGGACTTTCTCGGCGTTGGCGGTCAGGCCTTCCAGTGCTTCCATCGAAGTCGACGGCTCGACGATCTGCACCATCTCGACCTTGTCGAACTGGTGCTGGCGGATCATGCCGCGGGTGTCGCGACCCGATGCACCGGCTTCACTGCGGAAGCATGGCGTGTGGGCGACGAACTTGATCGGCAACAGTTTCGAATCGACGATTTCGCCGGCGACGATGTTGGTCAGCGACACTTCGGCGGTCGGGATCAGGTACAGATCGGCTTCGCCTTCGCGGGCGATCTTGAACAGGTCTTCTTCGAACTTCGGCAGCTGGCCAGTGCCTTGCAGCGCCGGGGCCTGGACCAGATAAGGCGTGTAGGCCTCTTCGTAGCCGTGCTCGGTGACGTGCAGGTTGATCATGAACTGCGCCAGGGCGCGGTGCAGACGGGCGATCGGGCCGCGCAGCAGGGCGAATCGCGCGCCGGACAGCTTGGCGGCGGTCTCGAAGTCGAGCCAGCCGAATTTTTCGCCCAGGGCGACGTGGTCCTGCACCGGGAAATCGAACGCGGTCGGTGTGCCCCAGCGGCGCACTTCGACGTTGCCGTCCTCGTCTTCGCCGATCGGCACCGATTCGTGCGGCAGGTTGGGAATGCCGAGCACGATTGAGTCCAGTTCGGTCTGGATCGCGTCCAGCTCGACTTTACCGGCACTCAACTCGCCCGCCATGCGCTCGACGTCCGCCATCAACGGTGCGATGTCTTCGCCGCGCTGCTTGGCCTGACCGATGGATTTGGAGCGCGCGTTACGTTCAGCCTGCAGTGCTTCGGTGCGGGTCTGGACGGTCTTGCGCTGTTCTTCCAGCGCTTCGATGCGCGCGACATCCAGGGCAAAGCCACGGGATGCCAGGCGGTCCGCTACGTCCTGAAGGTTGCTACGTAACAGTTTGGAATCGAGCATGTCGGTCTCTCGTTATCAAAGTTTGGTCAAGGACAGGCCAGCCCAAGTGGCGAGCAGCCCGCCGAATACGCTGATGCCAGCATAGCCCAGGGCTAGAAGCACTTGCCCGCTTTCCAGCAGGCGCACCGTATCCAGTGAAAAGGATGAAAAAGTCGTCAGCCCTCCGAGGAAGCCGACGATCAACCCGGCACGCACCTCGATCGGCACCTCCGGGCGTAGCAAAAACAGACCGTATAAAACGCCGATCAGCAAACAGCCGACGATATTAACGGCCAGCGTCGCGGTATAGAAGTGCCGCGGCCAATTAGCGTTGATCCAGTTGCCCGTGGCAAAGCGTAGCAAGGTGCCGGCCACCCCGCCGGCGGAAACTGCAGCGATCAGGGCCAGCACTATTTTCTCCGCTGCCGGGGGCTTAAACGATCGAGTTTCGCCAGGTGATTGAGCTTCTCGCCAATCTTAAGCTCCAGGCCACGGGGCACCGGCTGATAGAAGGGGATCGGCTCAAGCTCCTCCGGAAAATAGTCTTCCCCGGCGGCGTAGGCATCAGGCTCGTCGTGCGCATAACGGTATTCGTCACCATAACCGAGCTGCTTCATCAGCTTGGTCGGCGCATTGCGCAAATGCAGGGGCACTTCCAGCGAGCCATGCTCGGCGGCGGCACGCAGCGCGGTCTTGAAGCCCATGTACACGGCGTTGCTTTTCGGTGCACAGGCCAGATAAGTGATGGCCTGGGCCACCGCCAGTTCGCCTTCGGGGCTGCCGAGGCGCTCCTGCACTTCCCACGCCGCCAGGCACAGGCTCAGCGCCCGCGGGTCGGCATTGCCGATGTCTTCGCTGGCCATGCGCACCACGCGCCGGGCCAGGTACAGCGGATCGCAGCCGCCATCGATCATGCGCGCGAACCAGTACAGCGCGCCGTCGGGGTTGGAGCCGCGCACCGACTTGTGCAGCGCGGAAATCTGGTCGTAGAAGGCTTCGCCACCCTTGTCGAAACGCCGACGGGTATCGCCGAGCAGGCTTTGCAGCGGGTCGGTGCCGATCTCGCTGTTGTCTTCGGCCAGGTCCGAGGCGTTTTCCAGCAGATTGAGCAAGCGCCGGCCATCGCCATCGGCGGCCGACAGCAGCATCTGGAAGCCTTCATCGCTAAGGGTCAGGTTGCGCTTGCCCAGGCCGCGCTCTTCGGTCAGCGCGCGGTGCACCAGTTTGCGCAGTGCGGTTTCGTCGAGGCTCTTGAGCACATAGACCCGCGCCCGGGACAGCAACGCGTTGTTGAGTTCGAACGAGGGGTTTTCCGTGGTCGCACCGATGAAAATCAGCGTGCCGTCTTCGACATAGGGCAGGAACGCATCCTGCTGGGACTTGTTGAAGCGGTGCACTTCGTCGACGAACAGGATCGTGCGCCGGCCGTACTGCGCGGCCTGCTGCTTGGCGATTTCCACCGCCTGGCGGATTTCCTTGACCCCGGCCAGTACCGCCGACACCGTTTCAAAATGCGCCTCGGAGACTTCCGCCAGCAACCGCGCCAGGGTGGTCTTGCCCACACCCGGCGGTCCCCAGAAAATCATCGAATGCAGGGCTCCCTGCTCCAGGGCTTCGCGCAAGGGCTTGCCGCGACCGAGCACGTGTTCCTGACCGACGTACTCGTCCAGGTTGGTCGCGCGCAGGCGGGCGGCCAGGGGCTGGGCGATTGGGGCACTGCGAAACAGGTCCATGGTTACGGGTGAAACCTCACTGCAAGATTTGAACACCGCAGGTCACTGTAGGAGCGAGCTTGCTCGCGAAGGCGTCGGCACATCCAGCAATCATGTGACTGTTACACCGCTTTCGCGAGCAAGCTCGCTCCTACAGGATTTTGCGTTTATTCCTGGATCACGTCCGCACCCTTGGGGATGTCGAACTTGAATTTAGAGGCCGGGATCGGCTCGTTGGCCTTCACGCCAGTGAACAGGATATTGGTGCGCTGACCGACACTGTCAATCATCTGCATGTCGTTGACCAGGCCATTGCGGAACGACAGGCGCAGACTGTCGAACAGGGTGTCCTTGGTCTTGGGCTTCAAGGTGAAGTCGATCACGCCACCGGCTTCCTTGGCGCTGATATCGAAGCTCTGGCTGATCTTCGACACGTCACCGGACAGCAGCAGCGCTGGGGTCTGGGTCAGGCGCTGATCGAGATTCTTGATGGTGGCCTGTTCCAGGTCCGGGTCCCACAGAGTGACTTTCTTGCCGTCGGAGACCATGGTCTGCTCGGCAGGCGCATTGGTGTGCCAATAGAACAGGCCCGGGCGCTGCAGCGACATCTCGCCGGCGGTTTCCTGCAACTGGGTACCCGAGCCATCGAGGGTCAGCTGGGAGAAACGCGCGGTCAGGGTCTGGGATTTTTCCAGCAATTGGGTCAGGCGTGCCACGTCCTTGTCATCGGCGTGGGCCGAGAGCGTGCTCAAAGCCAGTACCGGCAGCAACAGCATGCGGATCAGACGCATGGGAGTCCTCATAACATTCGTGGGAGTGCGGGCGGCGCCTCGGGACGCCGCCCCTTTTCAGTATCGGGTCAGTCGCGTACCGGGCCCGGGGCCAGGACTTCACGCGAACCGTTGGTGTTCATGGAGGTCACGACCCCGGCCATTTCCATGGCTTCGATCATGCGCGCGGCGCGGTTGTAGCCGATCTTCAGCTTGCGCTGGACCGCGGAGATGGAGGCGCGACGGCTTTCCAGGACGAACTGCACCGCTTCGTCATACAGCGCGTCGGCCTCGGGATCATCGCCGTCGCCGCCACCGCTGCTGCCTTCAAAGCCGCTGCCCGCCTCTTCGACACCGTTGAGGATGTCGTCGTTGTATTCCGGCGCACCGCGCAGTTTCCAGGCCTCGACCACACGGTGAACTTCATCGTCGGACACGAACGCGCCGTGAACCCGGATCGGCAGGCTGGTGCCGGGCGGCATGTACAACATGTCACCGTGACCGAGCAATTGTTCGGCGCCGCCCTGGTCGATGATGGTCCGCGAGTCGATCTTGCTCGACACCTGGAACGCCATGCGGGTCGGGATGTTGGCCTTGATCAGGCCGGTGATCACGTCCACCGACGGACGCTGGGTCGCGAGGATCAGGTGGATACCCGCCGCCCGCGCCTTCTGGGCGATACGGGCGATCAGCTCTTCAACCTTCTTGCCGACGATCATCATCATGTCGGCGAATTCGTCGACCACCACCACGATGGTCGGCAGTTTCTGCAGCAACGGCGCTTCGTCGTGGATGCTTTCGCGCTTGTACAGCGGATCGCTCAACGGCTCGCCGGCGTCCTGCGCTTCCTTGACCTTGGCGTTGAAGCCGGACAGGTTACGCACGCCCATCTTCGCCATCAGCTTGTAGCGCCGCTCCATCTCGGCGACGCTCCAGCGCAAGGCGTTGGCGGCGTCCTTCATGTCGGTGACCACCGGGCACAGCAGGTGCGGAATGCCTTCGTAGATCGACAGCTCGAGCATTTTCGGGTCGATCATGATCAGCTTGGCGTCTTCCGGGCCGGACTTGAACAAGATCGACAGGATCATCGCGTTCACGCCCACCGACTTACCGGAACCGGTAGTACCGGCCACCAGCAGGTGCGGCATCTTCGCCAGGTCCGTGATCACCGGCTTGCCGCCGATGTCGTGGCCCAGGGCCAGGGTCACCGGGGACTTGAAGTTGTCGTACTCGGGCGTCGACAGCACTTCGGAGAAGCGCACGATCTGCCGGTCTTCGTTCGGAATCTCGATACCGACCGTGGTCTTGCCCGGAATCACTTCCACCACACGCACACTAGTCACGGCCAGGGAGCGTGCCAGGTCTTTCGCCAGGTTGGAGATACGGCTGACCTTGACCCCTGCCGCCGGCTGGATCTCGTAACGGGTAATCACGGGGCCCGGGTGAATCGAATCCACGGTGACTTCGACGCCGAATTCCTTGAGCTTGATTTCCAGCAGGTGGCCGACGGCCGCCAGGGATTCGGGCGAGTAATTGAGCTGTTTCTTTTCCGCCGGGTCGAGAATCGAGATCGGCGGCAAGGTGCCTTCCACGGCGCTGTCGACGAACAACGGCGCCTGCTTCTCTTTCTCCACGCGCTTGCTCGGCGCTGGCGGCTTGGGTGGCGCCGGGGCGATCACCGGCGGCACCTGCTTCTCGCGCTCGGACATGTGCTTGCTCAGCGCCTGCTCGCGTTCGATCAGGCGTTCCTTGACCTTGGCCTGCTCACGCTTGTCAGTGACGGTCGGCGCGACCACATCGTGCACGCGGTCATCGACTTCACGCAGTTGCGCAACCAGTTGCTTGCGCTCGACACGGGCCGCCCACCAGCGATTGGCGGCGCCCTGGAACAGCTCGAACAGATCGAGGGTGATCTTGCCGGTGACGTCCATCACCTTGAACCATGACAGGTCGGTGAACACCGTGAGGCCGAACAGGAACAGGGCGATGAACAGCAGCGTGCTGCCCTGGATGTTCAGCGCGTTCTTCGCCAGGTCGCCCAGGCTTTCGCCCAGCGCCCCGCCAGCACCGGCCGGCAGACCGGTTGCGGCATGGAAATGGATGTGCGCCAGCGCAGCACCGGACAGCACCAGGAACACCAGGCCGATCAGGCGCCAGGAGAACAGCCAGCCACTCCACTCCCACGGCTCGTGGCGCTGTCGGAAGATCTGGTAGGCCTTGATCGCCAGCAACAGCGGGAAGATATAGGCAAAGTAACCCAGCACCATGAACAGGATATCGGCGCTGTAGGAGCCCGCCGGACCGCCGAAGTTCTGCACGTCGTCGATCTTGCTGTTATGGCTCCAGCCCGGATCGTCCTTGCCATAGGTCAGCAAGGCCATCATCAGGAACAGGCACAACGCACCGATGGCGATCAATGCACCTTCCTTGAGGCGGTAGTGCAAGTGCTGGCGCCAGAGTGGAACAACTGTTTTGGGTGCTGCGGTGGATTTCTTCAAAACCTGCTTTTCCTGCGCCAATGGCGCGTCCATCTGTTAATGACTATGAAAAAACTGCCCAATCCAGGCAGGTAAAAAAGTTAACAGGCGTAACCGGGACTACTTTTAACACTGCGCATTGGTTTTCATAAACAGCAAACGCGGTGCCTATTTTGTTACAAACACTGTTACAGCCAGGCATTGTACGGGTTTGTACGTACGATGCCATGCTGGCAACTCTTGGGTGTAGCATAGTCAACAGCACATTGGGTGCGACTCAATTTGAGCACGCATTCTCTTTCGTGACAAAGGCTTATGAGGTGTTTTTATGAGCGAAGCGAAGCATTCCCGCCTGATCATCCTGGGTTCCGGTCCCGCGGGCTACAGCGCAGCCGTGTATGCCGCTCGCGCCAACCTCAAACCCGTTGTCATTACCGGCATACAGGCAGGTGGCCAGCTCACCACCACCGTAGAAGTCGATAACTGGCCTGGCGATGTCGAAGGCCTGACCGGCCCGGTATTGATGGAACGCATGCAAAAACACGCCGAGCGCTTTGCCACCGAGATCGTTTACGACCACATCCATACCGCCAAGTTGCAACAGCGCCCCTTCGAACTCATCGGAGACAGCGGTACTTATACCTGCGACGCCCTGATCATTGCCACGGGTGCCTCGGCACAGTATCTGGGACTGCCCTCGGAAGAGACTTTCGCGGGCAAAGGGGTTTCAGCCTGCGCGACGTGCGACGGTTTTTTCTATCGCAAACAGGTGGTCGCGGTAGTGGGCGGAGGCAATACCGCCGTCGAAGAAGCACTTTATCTGTCGAACATTGCCAGTGAAGTCCATCTGATTCACCGTCGCGACAAGTTGCGCTCGGAAAAGATTCTCCAGGACAAACTCTTCGAAAAAGCCGCCAAGGGCAATATCCGCCTGCATTGGAACCAGAACCTGGACGAGGTACTGGGCGACGCCAGCGGCGTGACCGGTGCGCGTCTTCGCGACAGTCATACCGGCGCAATCACCGAGTTGCCGCTGACCGGGGTGTTCATCGCCATCGGCCACAAGCCCAATACCGACCTGTTCGCCGGTCAACTGGAAATGCGTGACGGCTATCTGCTGGTCAACGGTGGCAGCGAAGGCAACGCGACGGCAACTGCCATCGCAGGCGTGTTTGCTGCGGGTGACGTCGCCGATCACGTCTATCGCCAGGCCGTCACCTCCGCCGGCGCCGGCTGCATGGCCGCCCTGGACGCGGAAAAATACCTCGACGACATTCCCGCTGTTTAACGGCACACTTCACGGCGGGCCCAAGGCCCGCCACCGCCCTCCCCTTCTGCAAGCCTTGATGCCATGCTGACTTGGTTACAACGCAACACCCTGACGTTCCCGGCGCTGGAAAAGGCCATGCGCGATCCCAATGGATTGCTGGCGGCCGGTGGCGACCTGTCCGCCGATCGATTGATCCAGGCTTACCGCCATGGTTGTTTCCCGTGGTTTTCCGAAGGCCAGCCGATTCTCTGGTGGTCACCGGATCCTCGCACCGTGCTGTTTCCCGATGAACTGCACGTGTCCCGCAGCCTGAAGAAACTCCTGCGCCAACAACGCTACCAGGTGACCTTCGATGAGGATTTTGCCGCGGTCATCCGTGCCTGCGCCGCGCCCCGGGAGTATGCGGACGGCACCTGGATCACCGACGCCATGCAGGACGCCTATATCGAACTGCACAGGCGCGGCCATGCGCATTCCGTGGAAGTCTGGGACCAGGACGAACTGGTGGGCGGATTGTATGGCCTGGCGATGGGGCAGCTGTTTTTCGGCGAATCCATGTTCAGCCTTGCCGACAACGCCTCGAAATTTGGCTTTGCCACGCTAGTGCAACATCTGAAAGACTCGGGTTTTGTGCTCATCGACTGCCAGATGCCCACCGACCATTTGCACAGCTTGGGCGCCCGGGCGATTCCACGCCGTGAGTTTGCCGATTATCTGGCGCGGCATCTGGACCAGCCCAATCGTGCAACCTGGGTTTGCTGAGCGACTTTGGCCCGCGTGGCTTACACTTATTCAAAAGCTTTGCGAGGGTTGATCATGACCGAGTTGGCGCGTTTGAAGTTTTATGCCACTCAACCCCACTCCTGCAGTTATCTGCCCGAGGAGCAGGCCACGACCCTGTTTCTCGACCCTAGCCAGCCCATGGATGTGCACGTCTATGCAGACCTGTCTGAAATGGGTTTTCGGCGCAGTGGCGACCATCTGTATCGACCCCATTGCCAGAATTGCAATGCGTGCGTACCGGCGCGCATTCCTGTCGGGCAATTCACTCCCAATCGTCAGCAGAAACGCATTTTCAAACGCAACGCCGATTTGCAGGTGCGCCCCGCCAAGCCAGGTTTCAGCGAAGAGTATTTCGATCTTTACCAGCGCTACATCGAAGAACGCCATGCCGATGGCGACATGTACCCGCCCAGTCGCGATCAGTTTTCCACCTTCCTGGTCCGCGACCTGCCCTTTTCACGGTTCTACGAATTCCGCCTCCAGGGCCGGTTGCTGGCCATTGCCGTCACCGACCTTCTGCCAAACGGTCTGTCGGCGGTCTATACGTTCTATGAGCCTGGCGAAGAGCGTCGCAGCCTGGGGCGCTATGCCATCCTCTGGCAAATCGCCGAAGCCCGGCGCCTGGGGCTGGATGCGGTTTACCTGGGCTACTGGATCAAGAACTGCAAAAAAATGAGCTACAAGACCCAGTATCGCCCCATCGAACTGCTGATAAACCAGCGCTGGGTCGTCCTGAACTAGAGCAGGCCCTAAACCCCTTGGCTTGAACACCCTTTTTCGGGCACAATGCACGCCGCTTTTGCCTGGCGCAGTTGCACCGGGCCATTCATTGGACACCGAGGGCTTTACTGCATGTCGAAAGAAGACAGCTTCGAAATGGAAGGCACTGTCGTCGACACCCTGCCCAACACCATGTTTCGTGTGGAGTTGGAAAATGGGCACGTCGTAACCGCGCATATTTCCGGCAAGATGCGCAAGAACTACATTCGTATTCTTACCGGTGACAAGGTGCGCGTCGAGCTGACGCCCTATGACTTGAGCAAAGGGCGCATCACTTACCGCGCTCGCTAATCAGGTCAATACAAGACGCCCGGCTTATGCCGGGCGTTTTTGTTTGCCTACGATTTGGCTGGCAACTTCACCGACGCCTTCGCTGGCAAGCCAGCTCCTACAGCAGGAATGCGATCCTTGTAGGAGCTGGCTTGCCAGCGAAGGCGATTTCAAGGTCAATACCCAGACAGCACAAAGGCGCCAATCGGCGCCTTTGTGCTTTGTTGCGATCAACGTCAGGCCATTTCAGCCGTAGTCTCGAACTCGAATGTCAGCTCGCCGTCCTTGATGTCGATGTGGACCACACCGCCATGTTCGGCCAGTTCGCCAAAGAGGATCTCCTCCGCCAGGGGACGCTTGATCTTGTCCTGGATCAGGCGCGCCATCGGGCGAGCACCCATCGCCGAGTCGTAACCGCCAGCCGCCAGCCAGCTGCGGGCCGCATCGGTGACTTCCAGCAGCACACGCTTGTCTTCCAGCTGCGCCTGAAGCTCGGTAAGGAACTTGTCCACCACGCTCTTGATAACCTCATGGCTGAGGCGACCAAACTGGATAATGGTGTCCAGACGGTTACGGAATTCCGGCGTGAAGCTCTTCTTGATCACTTCCATCGCATCGGACGAGTGGTCCTGATGGGTGAAACCGATCGAAGCACGGGCTGCGGTTTCGGCACCGGCGTTGGTCGTCATGATGACGATCACGTTACGGAAGTCGGCCTTGCGCCCGTTGTTATCGGTCAGCGTCCCGTGGTCCATGACCTGCAGCAGCAGGTTGAAGACTTCCGGATGCGCCTTCTCGATTTCATCGAGCAACAGCACGCAGTGTGGTTGCTTGGTGATGGCTTCGGTCAGCAGGCCGCCCTGATCGAACCCGACATAGCCTGGAGGGGCACCGATCAGACGCGATACGGTGTGGCGCTCCATGTACTCGGACATGTCGAAGCGAATCAGCTCGACACCCAGCGCCTTGGCCAGCTGACGCGCCGCTTCGGTTTTACCGACACCGGTGGGACCGGCGAACAGGAACGAACCGACTGGCTTGTCAGGCGACTTGAGGCCGGCGCGGGACAGCTTGATCGCGGTCGCCAGCGAGTCGATCGCGGCATCCTGACCAAACACCGTCAGCTTCAGGTCACGCTCAAGGTTACGCAGCAGCTCTTTGTCGGAACTGGTGACGTGTTTTGGTGGAATCCGCGCGATCTTCGCGACGATGTCCTCGACTTGAGGCACTTCGATGCGCTTGACGCGCATTTCGATGGGTTGCAGGCGCTGGTAGGCACCCGCCTCGTCGATCACATCGATCGCCTTGTCCGGCATGTGCCGGTCATTGATGTAGCGTGAAGCCAGTTCGGCAGCCGCGCGCAGGGCCTCATCACTGTACTCGATATTGTGATGGGACTCGAAACGCCCTTTCAGGCCGCGCAGGATACCGATGGTGTCTTCCACCGAAGGTTCCGACACATCAACCTTCTGGAAGCGACGTGCCAGGGCACGGTCCTTCTCGAAGATCCCGCGGAATTCCTGGAAGGTGGTCGAGCCGATGCAACGGATATCACCGGACGACAGCAGCGGCTTGAGCAGGTTAGAGGCATCCATGACCCCACCGGACGCAGCACCGGCACCGATGATGGTGTGGATTTCGTCGATGAACAGGATCGCCTGCGGACGCTTTTTCAGCTCATTGAGCAACGCCTTGAAGCGCTTCTCGAAATCGCCGCGGTATTTGGTCCCGGCCAGCAGAGCACCCAGATCAAGGGAATACACCACGCTGTTGGCCAGCAGGTCTGGCACCTGGTTGTCGACAATGCGCTTGGCCAGGCCTTCGGCAATCGCGGTTTTACCCACGCCCGCCTCGCCCACCAGCAGCGGATTGTTCTTGCGGCGACGGGCCAGGATCTGGGCGACGCGCTCGACTTCCAGCTCTCGACCTACCAATGGATCGATTCGACCCTGGCGCGCGAGTTCATTAAGGTTACTGGCATAAGCATCCAGTGGATTGCCTGAAGATGAAGACTCCCCGCCCTCGTCGTCCTGCATATCTTGCTCGCCCTCGGAGTGATCGCCGTGCCCTGGCACCTTGGAAATGCCGTGGGCGATGTAGTTGACGACATCGATACGGGCAACGCTCTGCTGTTTCAGCAGGAACACTGCCTGACTCTCTTGCTCACTGAAGATCGCAACCAGCACGTTGGCGCCAGTTACTTCGCGTTTGCCCGAGCTCTGTACGTGAAACACAGCACGTTGCAGGACACGTTGGAAGCCCAGGGTTGGCTGGGTCTCACGATCCTCGTCATGCACGGGGATCAGTGGCGTGGTGGAGTCGATGAACTCCTGCAGGTCGTGCTTGAGTTTGTCGAGGTTCGCGCCGCACGCACGCAAAACGGTGGCGGCAGCCTCATTGTCCAATAGGGCCAGCAGCAGGTGTTCGACGGTCATGAATTCATGACGCTTCGAACGAGCCTCCTTGAAGGCAAGATTGAGGGTGACTTCGAGCTCGCGGTTTAACATAGCTTCACCTCATACCCAAGTGGTCGGCGATTAACCGTCCTTCTCGATTTCACAGAGTAGCGGATGCTGGCTTTCCCTGGCGTACTGGTTGACCTGCATGGCCTTTGTCTCGGCGATGTCGCGGGTAAACACTCCACATACTGCCCGTCCTTCTGTATGGACGGCCAGCATGACCTTGGTCGCCAGCTCGCGATTCAGGTTAAAAAACACCTCGAGCACTTCGACGACGAAATCCATCGGTGTGTAGTCATCATTGAACAAAACCACCTTGTACATCGGCGGCGCCTGTAAAGCAGGCTTGGCCTCCTGAACAGCAATGCCTGCGGAATCGTCGTCGTGTTCCTCCGGGCGATCTTTCTGGAGAGTCGGGCGATCCTGATTGAATGTTAGTCGAATCTGGCTGATTGCATGCATGGAAAGAAAGGTTCGTCAGTTGTGCAAATACAGTGGTGGGGGCGGTCTTGGGTGATTTCAACTCCGACTGCCTGGTCACCTTGACTATCGGCAAAACGGTGTTACAACCAATAGAGCCCACAGTGGGTAAAAAAGGTCCGCGGAGTCAACTTTTTTTCTAAGAAGTGACTGCGGATGTACTGGATGATACTCCAGTGATGGAGTCTGTTGCAGAGGGAGTTGGTATGTCAGGTGTCAAGGTCAGTGGCAAGGTGAAATGGTTCAACAACGCCAAGGGTTACGGTTTCATCAACGAGGACGGCAAGACGGAAGACCTGTTTGCCCACTACTCGGCCATTCAGATGGAGGGTTATAAAACCCTGAAAGCCGGGCAAGCTGTCGTCTTCGAGATCATCCAGGGGCCCAAGGGGCTGCACGCCGTGAACATTGGCAACCCTGTCGATACCACGAAGCCTGCGACCCCTGCTACGCAACAAACCGTTACCGTTTAACGCAACAGCGTCATCCAGTCAAAAAAAACCGCCCGGCTCAATCGCTTGAGCCGGGCGGTTTTTGCGTACCTGGATTTTATTACATGTGCGAGATCAGCGCATCACCGAAGCCGGACGAGGAAACCAGCTTGGCACCTTCCATCAGGCGCTCGAAGTCATAGGTCACGGTCTTGGCGGAAATCGCGCCGTTGGTGCCCTTGATGATCAGGTCGGCCGCCTCGGTCCAGCCCATGTGGCGCAGCATCATTTCAGCCGACAGGATCAGCGAACCCGGGTTGACCTGGTCCTTGCCCGCGTACTTCGGCGCCGTACCGTGGGTGGCTTCGAACATGGCCACGGTGTCGGACAGGTTGGCACCTGGCGCGATACCGATACCGCCCACTTCCGCCGCCAGGGCGTCGGAGAGGTAGTCGCCGTTCAGGTTCAAGGTCGCGATCACATCGTATTCCGCCGGACGCAGCAGGATTTGCTGGAGCATGGCGTCGGCGATGGCATCCTTGACGATGACGTTCTTGCCGGTTTTCGGGTTCTTGAACTGCATCCACGGACCGCCGTCGAGCAGGGTCGCGCCGAACTCTTCGGCCGCCACTTCATAGGCCCATTCCTTGAAGGCACCTTCGGTGAACTTCATGATGTTGCCTTTGTGCACGATGGTCAGCGAATCGCGATCGTTGTCGACCACATATTGCAGGGCCTTGCGCGCCAGGCGCTTGGTGCCTTGCAGGGACACCGGCTTGACGCCGATACCGCAGTTTTCGTCGAAACGGATCTTGGTGACGCCCATTTCTTCTTTAAGGAACTTGATGACCTTGGTGGCTTCCGGGGTACCGGCCTTCCACTCGATGCCGGCATAGATGTCTTCGGAGTTCTCGCGGAAAATCGTCATGTCGACGTCGCCTGGCTTCTTGACCGGGCTAGGTACGCCTTCGAACCAACGCACCGGGCGCAGACAGACGTACAGGTCGAGTTGCTGGCGCAGGGCCACGTTGAGGGAACGGATACCGCCACCAACCGGCGTGGTCAGCGGGCCCTTGATGGAAACCACGTAATCCTTGACCGCGTCCAGGGTTTCCTGAGGCAGCCAGGTGTCCTGATCGTAGACCTGGGTCGCTTTTTCCCCGGCGTACACTTCCATCCAGGAAATCTTGCGCTCGCCGCCGTAAGCCTTTTTCACAGCAGCATCGACAACCTTGATCATGACCGGACTGATGTCGACACCAATGCCGTCGCCTTCGATGAAGGGAATGATCGGGTTATTAGGAACATTGAGAGAATGGTCTGCATTGACGGTGATTTTGTCGCCGACGGCTGGAACCTGAATCTTCTTGTAACCCATGCTGAACTCCATTGATTGGATTGAACATCTGGCTTGGTTCGAGCGTAACCCAGTTAAATCGGCGCGCAAACCCTATGTTCTATCGATATGCCGCAAAGCCATACAAGCTGTGACCTACAGGCCTGAAATCAAAGGGAAAAACGCCAAACTCAAGCACGACGAATCACCTTACGCCCTGCTCGCTCCTGCGACCTTTAGACCAATGGACGACAAACGTTGTGCATGAACCATCGGCAGATTGCCAGCTACCTATGTATAATGCCGCCGCTGACTAAAGGGTCACGTCAGGTTGAACAGCTCTACGACGAGTGTTTCCACCCGATGAGACGGTCTGCTACCGCAGCCCGTCTACTTGACGCCCTACTGATGCACCCAACATCACAGCAACGAAATCTCGATATTCGGCTCATGGATGACTTTGAACGAACGCGCTTACCCGGCGCCCCTCGAGTTTCTGCGCACGCTTTAGCAAAGAAGAGAGAGTTAATCCGAATATGCCCACCCGCTCGAAGATCATCTATACCTTCACCGACGAAGCTCCCGCCCTCGCCACCTATTCACTGTTGCCTATCGTAGAGGCCTTCACCGCCTCGGCTGATATCGCCGTTGAAACCCGCGATATCTCTCTTGCAGGGCGCATCCTGGCCAGCTTCCCCGAGCAATTGGGTGATAAAGCCGTAGCCGACCACCTCGCCGAACTGGGCGCCCTGGCCGTTACGCCTGAAGCCAACATCATCAAGCTGCCAAACATCAGCGCCTCGGTTCCGCAGCTGCAAGCCGCGATCAAGGAACTGCAAGCCCAGGGCTACGCCCTGCCGGACTACCCGGAAACCGTAAGCAGCGACGCCGACAAGGAAGCCAAGGCCCGTTACGACAAGGTCAAGGGCAGCGCCGTGAACCCGGTACTGCGCGAAGGCAACTCCGACCGTCGCGCGCCGCTGTCGGTGAAGAACTACGCTCGCAAGCACCCGCATAAAATGGGCGCCTGGGCTGCGGACTCCAAGTCCCACGTCGCGCACATGAGCAGCGGTGACTTCTACGGCAGCGAAAAAGCCGCCCTGATCGACGCCGCTGGCGCCGTGAAGATCGAACTGATCGCTCAAGACGGCACCACCACCGTCCTGAAGGAAAAAACCACCGTTCAGGCTGGTGAGATCCTCGACTGCGCCGTCATGAGCAAAAACGCTCTGCGCGCCTTCATCGCCGCTGAAATCGAAAGCGCCAAGGCCCAGGGCGTGCTGCTGTCGGTTCACCTGAAAGCGACCATGATGAAGGTCTCCGACCCGATCATGTTCGGCCAGATCGTTGCCGAGTTCTACAAGGACGCACTGGCCAAGCACGCTGACGTGCTGGCACAGATCGGCTTCAACCTGAACAACGGCATCGGCGACCTGTACGCTCGCATCAAGGCCCTGCCTGGCGATCAGCAGGCTGCAATCGAAGCCGACATCCAGGCGGTCTACGCCGCTCGTCCATCCCTGGCGATGGTCAATTCCGACAAAGGCATCACCAACCTGCACGTGCCGAGCGACGTCATCGTCGACGCCTCGATGCCGGCCATGATCCGTGACTCCGGCAAGATGTGGGGCACCGACGGCCAGCTGCACGACACCAAGGCCGTGATCCCGGATCGCTGCTACGCCACCATCTACCAGGCGGTCATTGAAGACTGCAAGGCCAATGGCGCGTTCGATCCAACCACCATGGGCAGCGTGCCGAACGTTGGCCTGATGGCGAAGAAAGCCGAAGAGTACGGCTCCCACGACAAGACTTTCCAGATCAAGACCAACGGTGTTGTCCGCGTGACCGACACCAACGGCACCCTGCTGCTGGAACAGTCGGTTGAAGCCGGCGACATCTTCCGCATGTGCCAGACCAAAGATGCGCCGATCCAGGATTGGGTCAAGCTGGCCGTCAACCGTGCTCGCGCAAGCAGCACGCCAGCGATCTTCTGGCTGGACCCGATGCGCGCCCACGACGGCGTGGTGATCGAGAAAGTTCAGGCTTACCTGAAGGATCACGACACTGCCGGCCTGGATATCCAGATCATGGCACCCGTCGACGCGATGAAGTTCACCCTGCAGCGCACCCGCGCCGGCAAGGACACCATCTCGGTGACCGGCAACGTCCTGCGCGACTACCTGACCGACCTGTTCCCGATCATGGAACTGGGCACCAGCGCCAAGATGCTGTCGATCGTACCGCTGATGAACGGCGGTGGCCTGTTCGAAACCGGCGCCGGCGGTTCGGCTCCGAAGCACGTACAGCAACTGCTGGAAGAGAACTTCCTGCGTTGGGATTCGCTGGGTGAATTCCTGGCCCTGGCCGCGTCCCTGGAACACCTGGGCGTGACCTACAACAATCCCAAGGCGCTGGTTCTGGCCAAGACCCTGGACCAGGCCACCGGCCAGTTCCTGGACAACAACAAGTCGCCATCGCGCAAAGTCGGCAACATCGACAACCGCGGCAGCCACTTCTACCTGGCACTGTACTGGGCCCAGGCCCTGGCTGCCCAGACCGAAGACACTGCACTGCAAGCGCAGTTCGCGACCCTGGCCAAGACCCTGACCGAGAACGAGGCAACCATCGTTGCCGAGCTCAACGCCGTTCAGGGCAAGCCAGTGGACATCGGCGGCTACTACCACGCCGACGCCGAGCTGATCAGCAAGGCCATGCGTCCTAGCGCAACTTTCAACGCAGCGGTTGCAGCGTTGGTTTAAGGTTGTAGGGAAGCACCACAAACCCCGGCCATGTGCCGGGGTTTGTGTTTTCAGAATTCACACAATCCCCTGTAGGAGCTGGCTTGCCAGCGATGGCGGCCTACCATTCAACATTGATGGCGACTGACCCACCGCAATCGCTGGCAAGCCAGCTCCTACAGGGGCAGCATTTCAACATTGAGGGCATTTTATGGACTGGAAACCCCACATCACCGTCGCCACCATCGTCGAAGACAACGGCCGCTTCCTCATGGTCGAAGAACTCAAGCACGGACGCGTGGTGCTCAACCAACCCGCCGGTCATCTGGACCCGGACGAAACCCTGACCGAAGCCGCTGTGCGCGAAACCCTCGAGGAGACCGGCTGGGACGTCGAACCCACCGGCGTACTGGGCATTTATCTATATACCGCCCCGAGCAACGGCGTGACCTACCAGCGGGTCTGCTTCATCGCCAAAGCGCTGAAACACCACCCCGAATATCAACTGGACGACGGCATCGTCGGCGCCAAGTGGTTGACCCGCGAGGAATTAATCGAGCAGCGCGAGAACTGGCGCAGCGAGCTGATCATGCGTTGCATCGACGACTATCGGGCCGGGATTCACTTCGGTCTCGAATTGATCCGTCCTTCTCTTTAGCCTTGCGGGCCCGGGCCTGTTAGAATCGCGTCCTTTTTCAAGACACTCATTGAATCCCTATGCGTGATCCAGCCCCTTCTGACACACAAAAGAAGCGCGTCATTGTCGGCATGTCCGGCGGCGTGGACTCTTCCGTTTCCGCCCTCCTGCTGATCGAGCAGGGCTATGAGGTGGAAGGCCTGTTCATGAAGAACTGGGAAGAAGACGACGGAACCGAATACTGCACCGCCATGGATGACCTGGCGGACGCCCAGGCCGTGTGCGACAAGATTGGCATCAAGCTGCACACCGCCAACTTCGCCGCCGAGTACTGGGACAACGTGTTCGAACACTTCCTGGCCGAATACAAGGCCGGCCGTACGCCGAACCCGGACATCCTGTGTAACCGCGAGATCAAGTTCAAGGCGTTCCTCGACTACGCCATGATGCTCGGCGCCGACCTGATCGCCACCGGCCACTACGTGCGTCGCCGCGACATCGACGGCCGCACCGAATTGCTCAAGGGCCTGGACCCGAACAAGGACCAGAGCTACTTCCTGCACGCCGTCGGCGGCGAACAGATCGCCAAGACCCTGTTCCCGGTCGGCGAACTGGAAAAACCGCAGGTTCGGGCAATTGCCGAGAAATACGAGCTGGCGACCGCGAAGAAAAAGGATTCCACCGGTATCTGCTTTATCGGCGAACGCCGCTTCAGCGACTTCCTCAAGCAATACCTGCCGGCACAACCGGGCGAGATCAAGACCACCGAAGGCGAGATCATCGGCCGTCACCACGGCTTGATGTACCACACCATCGGCCAGCGCCAGGGCCTGGGTATCGGCGGCCTGAAAGACGCCAGCGACGAGCCGTGGTACGTGCTGATCAAGGATCTGGAGCACAACGAGCTGATCGTCGGCCAGGGCAACGACCACCCGTGGCTGTTCTCCCGCGCCCTGCTCGCCTCTGATATCTATTGGGTCAACCCGATCGACCTGAGCCAGCCGCGCAAGCTGACCGCCAAGGTCCGCTATCGCCAGAGCGACCAGCCCTGCACCCTGGAGAAGACCGCCAGCGGTTACCGCGCGACCTTCGATGACCCGCAACGCGCGGTCACCCCAGGCCAGTCCGTGGTGTTCTACGATGGCGAGATTTGCCTCGGCGGCGGCGTGATCGAAGTGGCTGAGCCTTGGACTAGCAAAGGCCAGGCTCAATGACCCCCACTCAGGAGCAACTGACAGCCCTCGGCGGGGTATTCCTCGCCGCGGTGCTGGTGGACAAGATCGCCAAGACCGGCCAGACCAACGAAGCCGGCCTGACCTGCATGCTCGGCAGCCTGCTGATCCGCGACCCCAAGGACACCCTGGAAGTCTACGGCGGCGACGACATCAACCTGCGCGAAGGCTATCGCGCATTGATCGGCGCCCTCGAACGCGACCCGAGCGCCCTGCAGCGCGAGCCGCTGCGTTATGCCCTGGCGATGCTCGGTCTTGAACGTCAGCTGGCCAAGCGCAGCGACATGCTGGACGTGATCGGCAAACGCCTGCCGCAGATTCAGTCCCAGGTCGAGCACTTCGGCCCGGCCCACGAAAACGTGATCGCAGCCTGCGGCGCGCTGTACCAGGACACCCTGAGCACCCTGCGCCAACGCATCCAGGTGCATGGCGACATGCGCAACCTGCAGCAACCGAGCAACGCCTCGAAAATTCGCGCCCTGCTGCTGGCCGGCATCCGTTCGGCACGCCTGTGGCGGCAATTGGGCGGTCATCGCTGGCAGCTGGTGATCAGCCGCCGCAAATTGCTCAAAGAGCTTTACCCATTGATGCGTAACGAATAACCCGCATCGACAGCACCGAACTCAGCAATACGCGTAATACGCCGGTCAGTTGGCGACGGACCGGCGGATTTTTTCATGTATGATACGCGCCCCATTTCGTTGCCCGACTGTCCGAGAACACCCCATGCAGCTCTCTTCGCTCACTGCGGTTTCCCCTGTTGACGGCCGCTACGCCGGCAAAACCCAGGCCCTGCGCCCAATTTTCAGCGAGTACGGCTTGATCCGTGCCCGCGTCCTGGTTGAAGTGCGCTGGCTCCAGCGCCTGGCCGCTCACCCTGCCATCAGCGAAGTGCCGGCGTTCTCCGCCGAAGCCAACGCTGTGCTGAACACCCTGGCGGAAAACTTCTCTCTGGAGCACGCCGAGCGTGTCAAAGAGATCGAGCGCACCACCAACCACGACGTCAAAGCCATCGAATACCTGCTAAAAGAGCAGGCGGCCAAGCTGCCGGAACTGGCCAAGGTCAGCGAATTCATCCACTTCGCCTGCACCAGCGAGGACATCAACAACCTGTCCCACGCCCTGATGCTGCGCGAAGGCCGTGATGACGTGATGCTGCCGCTGATGCGCCAGACCGCCAACGCCATCCGCGAACTGGCCATCCGTTTCGCCGACGTGCCGATGCTGTCGCGCACCCACGGTCAACCGGCTTCGCCGACCACCCTGGGCAAAGAGCTGGCGAACGTGGTTTACCGTCTGGAGCGCCAGATCGCTCAAGTTGCTGCCGTGCCATTGCTGGGCAAGATCAACGGCGCTGTGGGCAACTACAACGCACACCTGTCGGCCTACCCTGAGATCGACTGGGAAGCCAACGCCCGCGCCTTCATCGAAGACGAGCTGGGCCTGGGCTTCAACCCGTACACCACGCAGATCGAACCGCACGACTACATCGCCGAGCTGTTCGACGCGATCGCGCGCTTCAACACCATCCTGATCGACTTCGACCGCGACATCTGGGGCTACATCTCCCTGGGTTATTTCAAGCAGCGCACCATCGCTGGCGAAATCGGCTCGTCGACCATGCCGCACAAGGTCAACCCGATCGACTTCGAAAACTCCGAAGGCAACCTGGGCATCGCCAACGCACTGTTCCAGCACCTGGCGAGCAAGCTGCCGATCTCCCGCTGGCAGCGCGACCTGACCGACTCCACCGTACTGCGCAACCTCGGTGTCGGCTTCGCCCACAGCGTGATCGCGTACGAAGCCAGCCTGAAAGGTATCAGCAAGCTGGAGCTCAACGAGCAGAAGATTGCCGCTGACCTGGATGCCTGCTGGGAAGTGTTGGCCGAGCCGATCCAGACCGTGATGCGTCGCTACAACATCGAAAACCCGTACGAAAAGCTGAAAGAATTGACCCGCGGCAAGGGCATCAGCCCGCAAGCGTTGCAGACTTTCATCGACGGCCTGGACATGCCAGCCGCGGCCAAGGCCGAGCTGAAACTGCTCACCCCGGCCAACTACATCGGCAACGCTGTAGCGCAAGCCAAGCGCATCTGATCCACCGCTCGAACCGTTTAAGACGCCCGGCCGCGCCGGGCGTTTTTATTCCCGTATGAAAAGTGCTTTTTTTCAATAGGTTACACATGAATCCTGACATTCCTCTTCAACTTCTGGGCGGCATCACGGCACGCGAATTCCTGCGCGACTACTGGCAGAAAAAACCGTTGCTGATCCGTCAGGCGATTCCCGATTTCGAAAGCCCGATTGACGCAGACGAACTGGCCGGCCTGGCGCTGGAAGAAGAAGTTGAATCGCGCCTGGTGATCGAGAACGGCGAGCGCCCATGGGAATTGCGTCGCGGCCCGTTTGCCGAAGACGAATTCAGCAAATTGCCGGAACGCGAGTGGACCCTGCTGGTGCAGGCCGTGGATCAGTTCGTGCCGGAAGTCAGCGAACTGCTGGAAAACTTCCGCTTCCTTCCGAGCTGGCGCATCGACGACGTGATGATCAGCTTCGCCGCCCCTGGTGGCAGCGTCGGTCCGCACTTCGACAACTACGATGTGTTCCTGCTGCAAGGCCACGGCAAGCGCAACTGGAAAATCGGCCAGATGTGCGACTCCGAAAGCCCGCTGCTGCAACACGCGGACTTGCGCATTCTTGCCGAATTCGAAGCCACCGATGAGTGGGTCCTGGAACCGGGCGACATGCTTTACCTGCCGCCGCGCCTGGCCCATTGCGGCGTGGCCGTCGACGACTGCCTGACCTACTCGGTCGGTTTCCGCGCACCGAGCGCCGCTGAAGTGCTGACCCACTTCACCGACTTCCTCAGCCAGTTCCTGCCGGACGAAGAGCGCTACACCGACGCCGACGCCTTGCCGGTGGCAGATCCGCATCAGATCCAGCACGACGCCCTCGATCGCCTCAAAGGCCTGCTGGCCGAGCACATGAGCGACGAGCGCCTGCTGCTGACCTGGTTCGGCCAGTTCATGACCGAGCCGCGCTACCCGGAACTGGTGGTTGGCCCGGAAGACCTCGAAGAAGACGACGTCCTCGGCGCACTGGAACAAGGCGCGGTGCTGATCCGCAATCCGAGCGCGCGCCTGGCCTGGTCGGAAGTCGATGACGACCTGCTGCTGTTCGCCAGCGGCCAGAGCCGTTACCTGCCGGGCAAACTGCGCGAGCTACTGAAGATGATCTGCGCTGCCGACGCCCTGCACGTCGACAACCTGGGTGACTGGCTGGCGGACGAAGATGGCCGCGGCCTGCTGTGCGAACTGGTCAAGCAAGGAAGCCTGGGGTTTGCCGATGAATAAGATTCACGTACGTGTCGCAGACTGGCAGAAAGACAACGCCGAGATCCGGCGCATTCGTGAAGCGGTGTTCGTCGCCGAACAATCCGTTCCGCCCGAGCTGGAATGGGATGCCGACGATGTGACGGCCGTGCATTTCCTTGCCCTCGAAGGCGACTTTCCGGTGGGCACCGCCCGCCTGTTGCCTGACGGTCACGTCGGCCGGGTTTCGGTACTCAAGGACTGGCGCGGCCTGAAAGTCGGCGACGCACTGATGCAAGCGGTGATCGGCGAAGCCGAGGAGCGCGGGCTGAAGCAGCAGATGCTCAGCGCCCAGGTGCAAGCCACGGCGTTCTATGAGCGCCTGGGCTTTCACATGGTCAGCGAGGAGTTCCTGGAAGCAGGGATTCCGCATGTGGACATGGTCCGCCACTCGGCTTGATACCGAATCGCGGCCTGCTCGTGAAGAGGCCATTAAGCGCACAACAAAACGCCCCGACATCGCACGATGCCGGGGCGTTTTGCTGTCTAGCATTAAATTTGCCCCCTCCCAGGCCGACACACTGTTATCACCCAAATCTGTAGGAGCGAGCTTGCTCGCGATGGAGGTGAACGATGACGCGTGCTGCCTGAAGCAACGTGTCGCGATCAAGTTTTTCGCGAGCACGCTCGCCCCTACAGACACTCCAGGCCGACAAACTGGCAATATCAAGCCTTTGAATGCGGAGATAACGGATATGTCCCTACGCACCCTGCTCACCACCCTGTTGGTGACCTGCAGTTTTTCGCTCATGGCCGCCACCGAAATCGTGCCGCTGAACTACCACACCAGCGCCGACGTGTTGCCGGTAGCGCAGGATTTCATCGGCAAGGAAGGCCAGGTCAGCGCCTATGGCAATCAGCTCATCGTCAACGCCGATCAGCGCAGGATCGACGAACTTAAGGCTTTGATCGGCCAACTCGACACCGCACCAAAACGCCTGCTGATCACCGTCGATACCAATGAGAACAACTTCCAGGGTAATCAGGGTTATTCGGTCAACGGCGCAAAACCGGGCCAGACCCGCATCATCAGCCACAGCACCGACAGCCGTGACGGTGGCATCCAGCAGGTCCAGGCCACGGATGGCCTGCCAGCGTTGATCCAGGTCGGCCAAAGCGTGCCGCTGACCAGCAGCCAGACCGACTCCTACGGCGACCTGCGAAGCCAGACCGAATACCGTAACGTCACCCAGGGCTTCTACGTCACCGCCAACGTCACCGGCGAGATCGTTCACCTGTCGATCAGCACAAACCGTGACCGGATGAGCCAGGAACGTCCCGATGTAGTGAACGTGCAAAGCACCGACACAACCGTCACCGGCCGCCTGGGCGAGTGGATCCTCCTGGCCGGGGTAAACGGCCAGACCCAGGCGGACAAACAGGGCGTAGCCCGCAGCTACTCGACCCAAAGTCGCAATGACATGACCTTGCGGGTGAAAGTCGATACTTTGGACTAAAGCCTCGAAAACTGACTGACGAGTCGTATTAGACCAAAGATGTAGTGCTTGAAAAAAAGCACTACAAAACGTTTGACGAGGCAAAAAAGCGAAGGCATGATGGCCTCGCTCCCGCTAATCAGGGGCCCTGGCAAGGGCCTTCGAGGCGATGTTCGCACCTACCCCGCGAACCGCTTCGTGTCTGTACCGCCCACAAGGTGTGTTTGACGAGGTTGCCGACTGGAACGAAGTTGTCCCGAGGGACGGAAGCGTATTTAGGTAAACCCGGCATCACACTGAAGTTCGCACCAAGGCCCACGACGCCCGAATGCGCCCGCCAGTTAGCCCTTACCTGCTCACTTCCCCTCGAGCCCATCGTTCATCCCGTCGCCATCCCCGCCGAATCCGACTTGACCACCTAAGCTTCTGGTCAGCGAGCGCAGGAATTTTCCACCGCAGAACAACTTTTCATAAAGACGCGACGAGGTTTATCTCCCATGGCACTGACACGCGAACAGCAAATTGCAGCCCTCGAAAAAGACTGGGCTGAGAACCCGCGCTGGAAAGGCGTGACACGCACTTACTCCGCTGCTGACGTCGTCCGCCTGCGTGGCTCGGTTCAACCTGAGCACACCTTTGCAAAAATGGGCGCCGAGAAGCTGTGGAACCTGGTTACCCAGGGTGCCAAGCCAGCCTTCCGTCCTGAGAAAGATTTCGTCAACTGCATGGGCGCCCTGACCGGCGGCCAGGCTGTACAACAAGTCAAAGCCGGTATCCAGGCAATCTACCTGTCGGGCTGGCAAGTGGCTGCGGACAACAACTCCGCCGAATCGATGTACCCGGACCAGTCGCTGTACCCGGTTGACTCGGTTCCAACCGTGGTCAAGCGCATCAACAACTCGTTCCGTCGCGCCGACCAGATCCAGTGGAAAGCCGGCAAGAACCCGGGCGACGCTGGCTACATCGACTACTTCGCGCCAATCGTGGCTGACGCCGAAGCCGGTTTCGGTGGCGTACTGAACGCCTACGAGCTGATGAAGAGCATGATCGAAGCAGGCGCCGCCGGCGTTCACTTCGAAGACCAACTGGCTTCCGTGAAAAAATGCGGCCACATGGGTGGCAAGGTACTGGTTCCTACCCAGGAAGCCGTACAGAAGCTGACCGCTGCCCGTCTGGCAGCCGACGTTGCCGGCACTCCAACCATCATCCTGGCCCGTACCGACGCCAACGCCGCTGACCTGCTGACGTCCGACTGCGACCCGTACGACCAGCCATTCGTGACTGGCGAACGTACCCAGGAAGGCTTCTACAAAGTGCGCGCCGGTCTGGACCAGGCCATCGCCCGTGGCCTGGCCTACGCTCCGTACGCCGACCTGATCTGGTGCGAAACCGCCAAGCCGGACCTGGACGAGGCTCGTCGCTTCGCTGAAGCGATCAAGAAGGAATACCCGGACCAACTGCTGTCGTACAACTGCTCGCCTTCCTTCAACTGGAAGAAAAACCTGGACGACGCGACCATCGCCAAGTTCCAGCGCGAACTGTCCGCCATGGGCTACAAGCACCAGTTCATCACCCTGGCCGGCATTCACAACATGTGGCACAGCATGTTCAACCTGGCGCACGACTACGCCCGCAACGACATGACCGCCTACGTGAAGCTGCAGGAGCAGGAATTCGCCGACGCCGCCAAGGGTTACACCTTCGTGGCTCACCAGCAGGAAGTGGGCACCGGCTACTTCGACGACATGACCACCGTGATCCAGGGTGGCTCGTCCTCGGTAACCGCGCTGACCGGTTCGACCGAAGAAGAACAGTTCCACTGATCTGCTTCGCTTGAGACATCAGCCGCCGCGGGCCCTATAGAAAGCTAACCGCAGCGCTGCACCTCTGACGCCCCGACTGGTTCGGGGCGTTTTTTTTGCAGGACCTACCAAACACCACAAAACCTTGTGGGAGCGGGCGCCCAAGGCAAAACATTGATCCAGGGCGCCATCGGGGTCAAAAAAATCCGCCAAAAGGAGCGCCGGCATTACATGCAGTAATGCGCAAATAAGACAACTTCCCCACCCTAAACCCACTACGCAGTTTAAAAACCAGCACAAACAATATTGATTATCATTTAGCGAAAACTATGTTCGTTACATTCCTTACAAAACATATTTCCCGAAAAGCCGGCTAATGCCCGCAACGCAAGGGCTACGGCGCTTTTGCCGCTAGCTATGTCCTTATTCCTATAAATAATTTCGCTATAGGAATTTTACTTGCTGGGTGTTTAGCCATAAAATCAGCGGGATTGATTGCTGCGACATATCGTCACTGCTTTGTTACTTTTTCAAGCTCAGAGACCTTTGCTCTCTGTTAAGGATTACCAGCATGCCCGAAGCGACAGGACTCATGGCCCACAACTGGGGCTTTGCCATTTTCCTTCTAGGCGTCGGCGGCCTCTGTGCCTTCATGCTCGGTGTCTCCAGCCTACTCGGGTCAAAAGCCTGGGGCCGCAGCAAAAACGAACCGTTCGAGTCCGGCATGCTACCTACAGGTGGCGCCCGCTTGCGGCTCTCAGCCAAATTCTATCTGGTCGCGATGCTGTTCGTGATCTTCGATATCGAAGCCCTCTTTCTCTTTGCATGGTCTGTGTCCGTCCGCGAAAGCGGCTGGACCGGATTCGTCGAAGCTCTCGTTTTCATAGCAATTCTGTTGGCAGGTCTTGTCTACCTATTCCGAGTGGGCGCCCTTGACTGGGCTCCGGAAGCTCGGCGCAAGCGGCAAGCGAAGCTGAAACAATGAGGCTTTGGCAATGCAATACAATCTCACCAGGATCGACCCCGATGCTCCTAACGAGCAGTATCCGATTGGCCAGCGGGAAACCGTTTCCGATCCGTTAGAAGATCAAGTCCACAAAAACATCTTCATGGGCAAGCTCGAAGACGTGCTTAACGGCACGATCAACTGGGGGCGCAAGAACTCCCTGTGGCCGTATAACTTCGGTCTTTCGTGCTGCTACGTGGAAATGACCACCGCCTTCACGGCGCCCCACGACATCGCGCGCTTTGGCGCCGAGGTTATCCGGGCATCGCCGCGCCAGGCGGATTTCATGGTTATCGCCGGCACCTGCTTCATCAAGATGGCGCCGATCATTCAGCGTCTCTACGAGCAAATGCTCGAACCTAAATGGGTCATCTCCATGGGTTCGTGTGCCAACTCCGGTGGCATGTACGACATCTACTCCGTCGTTCAAGGGGTGGACAAGTTCCTGCCCGTGGACGTCTACGTGCCTGGCTGCCCGCCCCGCCCTGAAGCTTTCCTGCAAGGCCTGATGCTGTTGCAGGAGTCGATTGGACAGGAGCGTCGTCCGCTTTCCTGGGTCGTTGGTGATCAAGGCGTATACCGCGCCGAGATGCCTTCGGAGAAGGAAAAGCGCCGCGAACAGCGAATCGCAGTCACCAACCTGCGCAGCCCCGACGAAGTCTGATCCAGATCTGCTTCTTTAATAGAACGAGACACTGGCTTCATTCTTTACGTTGACCGAAAGCGATAAAATAACCATGACTACAGGCAGTGCTCTGTACATCCCGCCTTACAAGGCAGACGACCAGGATGTGGTCGTCGAACTGAACAACCGTTTTGGCCCGGAGGCGTTCACCGCCCAGCCAACCCGCACCGGCATGCCGGTGCTTTGGGTTGCCCGTGCCAAACTCGTCGAAGTCCTGACCTTCCTGCGCAACCTGCCCAAGCCGTACGTCATGCTCTATGACCTGCACGGCGTGGACGAGCGTTTGCGCACCAAGCGTCAAGGGCTGCCAAGCGGCGCCGACTTCACCGTGTTCTACCACTTGATGTCGATCGAGCGTAACAGCGACGTCATGATCAAGGTCGCCCTGTCCGAAAGCGATCTCAGCCTGCCGACCGTCACCAGCATCTGGCCGAACGCCAACTGGTACGAGCGTGAAGTCTGGGACATGTACGGCATCGACTTCAAAGGCCACCCGCACCTGACGCGCATCATGATGCCGCCGACCTGGGAAGGTCACCCGCTGCGCAAGGACTTCCCGGCCCGTGCCACCGAGTTCGACCCGTTCACCCTGAACCTGGCCAAGCAGCAGCTCGAGGAAGAGTCCGCGCGCTTCAAGCCGGAAGACTGGGGCATGAAGCGCTCCGGACCGAACGAGGACTACATGTTCCTCAACCTCGGTCCTAACCACCCTTCGGCGCACGGTGCATTCCGCATCATCCTGCAGCTGGACGGTGAAGAGATCGTCGACTGCGTTCCGGACATCGGTTACCACCACCGTGGCGCCGAGAAGATGGCCGAGCGTCAGTCCTGGCACAGCTTCATCCCGTACACCGACCGTATCGACTACCTCGGCGGCGTGATGAACAACCTGCCGTACGTGCTCTCGGTCGAGAAGCTGGCCGGCATCAAGGTGCCCGAGAAGGTCGACGTCATCCGCATCATGATGGCCGAGTTCTTCCGGATCACCAGCCACCTGCTGTTCCTGGGTACCTACATCCAGGACGTCGGCGCCATGACCCCGGTGTTCTTCACCTTCACCGACCGCCAGAAGGCGTACACGGTGATCGAAGCCATCACCGGTTTCCGCCTGCACCCGGCCTGGTACCGCATCGGTGGTGTCGCCCACGACCTGCCGCGCGGCTGGGAAAAACTGGTCAAGGATTTCGTCGAGTGGATGCCCAAGCGCCTGGACGAATACCAGAAAGCCGCACTGGACAACAGCATCCTGCGTGGCCGGACCATCGGCGTCGCCGACTACAACACCAAGCAAGCCCTGGAATGGGGCGTCACCGGTGCCGGCCTGCGTGCCACCGGTTGCGACTTCGACCTGCGTAAGGCGCGCCCGTACTCGGGCTACGAGAACTTCGAATTCGAAGTGCCGCTGGCGGCCAATGGCGATGCCTACGACCGTTGCATCGTGCGCGTCGAGGAGATGCGCCAGAGCATCCGGATCATCGACCAGTGCATGCGCAACATGCCGGAAGGCCCGTACAAGGCGGATCACCCGCTGACCACGCCGCCACCGAAAGAGCGCACGCTGCAGCACATCGAAACCTTGATCACACACTTCCTGCAAGTTTCGTGGGGCCCGGTCATGCCGGCCAACGAATCCTTCCAGATGATCGAAGCGACCAAGGGCATCAACAGTTATTACCTGACGAGCGATGGCGGCACCATGAGCTACCGCACCCGGATTCGTACCCCAAGCTTCCCGCACCTGCAGCAGATCCCTTCGGTGATCAAAGGCAGCATGGTCGCGGACTTGATCGCGTACCTGGGTAGTATCGATTTCGTTATGGCCGACGTGGACCGCTAAGCATGAACAGCACGCTTATCCAGACAGACCGTTTCACCTTGAGTGAAACCGAGCGCTCGGCCATCGAGCACGAGTTGCATCACTACGAAGACCCGCGCGCGGCGTCGATCGAAGCCCTGAAGATCGTCCAGAAGGAACGTGGCTGGGTGCCGGATGGCGCCCTGTACGCCATCGGCGAGATCCTCGGCATCCCGGCCAGCGACGTAGAAGGCGTGGCGACGTTCTATAGCCAGATCTTCCGCCAGCCGGTTGGCCGTCACATCATTCGCGTCTGCGACAGCATGGTCTGCTACATCGGCGGCCACGAGTCGGTAGTCAGCGAAATCCAGAGCAAGCTCGGCATCGGCCTGGGTCAGACCACCACCGATGGTCGTTTCACCCTGCTGCCGGTCTGCTGCCTCGGCAACTGCGACAAGGCGCCGGCGTTGATGATCGACGACGACACTTTCGGGGATGTGCAGCCTGCAGGCGTTGCCAAATTGCTCGAGGGCTACGTATGACCCTGACTTCCTTCGGTCCAGCCAACCGCATCAAGCGTTCGGCCGAGACTCACCCGCTCACCTGGCGTCTGCGTGACGACGGCGAAGCCGTCTGGCTCGACGAATACCAGGCCAAGAACGGTTACGCCGCTGCGCGCAAGGCCTTCGCCGACATGGCCCAGGACGACATCGTCCAGACCGTGAAAGACTCCGGCCTCAAAGGTCGCGGCGGTGCAGGCTTCCCCACGGGCGTGAAGTGGGGCCTGATGCCAAAAGACGAATCCATCAACATCCGCTACCTGCTGTGCAACGCGGATGAAATGGAGCCCAACACCTGGAAAGACCGCATGCTGATGGAGCAACTGCCCCATCTGCTGATCGAAGGCATGCTGATCAGTGCCCGCGCACTGAAAACCTACCGTGGCTACATCTTCCTGCGTGGCGAATACACCACCGCCGCCAAGCACTTGAACCGTGCCGTGGAAGAAGCCAAGGCAGCGGGGCTTTTGGGTAAGAACATCCTGGGCAGCGGCTTTGATTTCGAGCTGTTTGTCCACACCGGTGCCGGGCGTTACATCTGCGGTGAAGAAACCGCGTTGATCAACTCCCTCGAAGGCCGCCGCGCCAACCCGCGCTCCAAGCCACCCTTCCCTGCCGCCGTTGGCGTGTGGGGCAAACCGACCTGCGTGAACAACGTCGAGACCCTGTGCAACGTTCCGGCGATCATTGCCGACGGCGTGGAGTGGTACAAATCGTTGGCCCGCGAAGGCAGCGAAGACATGGGCACCAAGCTCATGGGCTTCTCCGGCAAGGTCAAGAACCCGGGCCTGTGGGAACTGCCATTCGGTGTTACCGGTCGCGAGCTGTTCGAAGACTACGCCGGCGGCATGCGCGACGGCTTCAAGCTCAAGGCCTGGCAGCCAGGCGGCGCCGGTACCGGTTTCCTGTTGCCGGAACACCTGGACGCACAAATGTACGCCGGCGGCATCGCCAAGGTGGGCACCCGTATGGGTACGGGCCTGGCCATGGCGGTGGACGACAGCGTCAACATGGTGTCCCTGCTGCGCAACATGGAGCAGTTCTTCGCCCGCGAATCCTGTGGTTTCTGCACCCCGTGCCGCGATGGCTTGCCATGGAGCGTCAAGCTCCTGATGGCCATCGAGAACGGTGAAGGCCAGCCAGGTGACATCGAGACCCTGCTGGGTCTGGTCGGCTTCCTCGGCCCAGGCAAGACCTTCTGTGCTCACGCACCGGGCGCCGTGGAGCCATTGGGCAGCGCAATCAAATACTTCCGCCATGAGTTCGAAGCCGGTATCGCGCCTGTCAGCGCCGCCGTCCCGCCTCTGGCACGGCCGATCGTAGTCGGCGCGTAAACGCTTAAAAAAGGCGAAGGGTCCGTGCCCTTCGCTTTTCGTGCGATGACGCCTTTACCGGCTGTGTTGATTCGCGCGGATAACAAGATTCCATTAGCCACGCCCGCTGACACCGGGCCAACGAAGAACTTTGAACCATGGCCACTATCCACGTAGACGGCAAAGCGCTCGAAGTCGATGGGGCAGACAACCTGTTACAGGCATGTCTGTCTCTGGGCCTCGATATTCCGTATTTCTGCTGGCACCCTGCCCTTGGCAGCGTTGGCGCTTGCCGCCAGTGCGCGGTCAAGCAGTACACCGACGAGAACGACACCCGTGGTCGTATCGTCATGTCCTGCATGACCCCTGCCACCGACAACACCTGGATCTCCATCGAAGATGAAGAATCCAAGGCCTTTCGCGCCAGTGTTGTCGAATGGCTGATGACCAACCACCCTCACGACTGCCCGGTCTGTGAAGAAGGCGGTCACTGCCACCTGCAAGACATGACGGTAATGACCGGCCACAACGAGCGCCGTTACCGCTTCACCAAGCGTACACACCAGAACCAGCAACTGGGCCCGTTCATTTCCCACGAGATGAACCGCTGCATCGCTTGCTACCGCTGCGTGCGCTTCTATAAAGACTACGCCGGCGGCACCGACCTCGGCGTATTCGGCGCCCACGACAACGTGTACTTCGGTCGCGTTGAAGACGGCACCCTGGAAAGCGAATTCTCCGGCAACCTCACCGAGGTCTGCCCGACCGGTGTGTTCACCGACAAGACTCACTCCGAACGCTACAACCGTAAATGGGACATGCAGTTCTCACCGAGCATCTGCCATGGCTGCTCCAGCGGTTGCAACATTTCCCCGGGCGAGCGCTACGGTGAACTGCGTCGTATCGAAAACCGTTTCAACGGTTCGGTAAACCAGTACTTCCTGTGCGACCGTGGCCGTTTCGGCTACGGCTACGTCAACCGCGAAGACCGCCCGCGTCAGCCACTGCTGGCGGGTGGCACCAAGCTGAGCCTCGACGAAGCGCTGGATAAAGCTGCCGACCTGCTGCGCGGTCGCAACATCGTTGGTATTGGTTCGCCCCGCGCCAGCCTCGAAAGCAACTACGCCTTGCGCGAACTGGTCGGCGCCGAGCACTTCTACTCCGGTATCGAAGCCGCCGAGCTGGAACGTATCCGTCTGGTTCTGCAAGTGCTGAAAGACAGCCCGCTGCCAGTGCCGAATATGCGCGACATCGAAGACCACGACGCCGTGTTCGTCCTCGGTGAAGACCTGACCCAGACCGCTGCCCGCATGGCCCTGTCCCTGCGCCAATCGGTCAAGGGCAAGGCCGAAGACATGGCCGACGCCATGCGCGTCCAGCCTTGGCTCGACGCCGCGGTGAAGAACATCGGCCAGCACGCGCTGAACCCGCTGTTCATCGCCAGCCTGGCTGAAACCAAGCTCGACGACATCGCTGAAGAGTGCGTACACGCCGCTCCAGACGACCTGGCCCGCATCGGTTTCGCCGTGGCTCACGCCCTCGACGCCAGCGCGCCAGCCGTTGAAGGCCTGGACGCTGAAGCCCTCGAACTGGCCAAGCGCATCGCCGACGCCCTGCTCGCGGCCAAGCGCCCACTGATCATCGCCGGTACTTCCCTGGGCTCCAAAGCCTTGATCGAAGCCGCCGCGAACATCGCCAAAGCCCTGAAGCTGCGCGAGAAGAACGGTTCCATCAGCCTGATCGTGCCAGAGGCCAACAGCCTCGGCCTGGCCATGCTCGGTGGCGAATCGGTCGACGCCGCGCTGCAAGCAGTAATCGACGGCCGTGCCGACGCCATCGTCGTGCTGGAAAACGATCTGTACACCCGTACCGACAAGGCCCGTGTCGATGCTGCCCTGAGCGCTACCAAAGTGCTGATCGTCGCAGACCATCAGAAGACCGCTACCAGCGATCGCGCGCAATTGGTCCTGCCAGCCGCCAGCTTCGCTGAAGGCGACGGCACCCTGGTCAGCCAGGAAGGCCGCGCCCAGCGCTTCTTCCAGGTCTTCGATCCGAAGTACATGGACGCGAGCATCCTGGTTCACGAAGGCTGGCGCTGGCTGCATGCCCTGCGCGCGACCCTGCTGAACCAGCCGATCGACTGGACCCAACTGGACCACGTCACCGCCGCCGTTGCATCCAGCACCTCGATCCTCAATCGCATCGTCGATGCAGCACCGTCCGCCGCGTTCCGCATCAAGGGCATGAAACTGGCCCGTGAACCGCTGCGTTACTCCGGTCGTACCGCCATGCGCGCCGACATCAGCGTGCACGAACCGCGTACCCCGCAGGACAAGGACACCGCGTTCGCCTTCTCCATGGAAGGTTACTCGGGTTCCGCCGAGCCGCGTCAGCAAGTGCCATTCGCCTGGTCTCCGGGCTGGAACTCGCCGCAGGCCTGGAACAAGTTCCAGGACGAAGTCGGTGGTCACATCCGTGCTGGCGACCCGGGCACCCGCCTGATCGAAAGCAACGGTGACTCGCTGAACTGGTTCACCAGTGTTCCGCGGGCGTTCAACCCGGCGCCAGGTACCTGGCAGGTCGTGCCGTTCTTCCACCTGTTCGGCAGCGAAGAGAACTCTTCGAAAGCCGCGCCGGTACAGGAACGCATCCCGGCTGCTTATGTTGCCCTGGCCAAGTCCGAAGCCGACCGCCTGGGTGTCAACGACGGTGCCTTGCTGAGCTTGAACGTAGCCGGCCAGACCCTTCGTCTGCCGCTGCGCATCAACGAAGAGCTGGGCGCCGGTCTGGTGGCATTGCCTGCGGGCATCGCCGGCATTCCGCCAGCGATCGCAGGCTTTTCCGTTGACGGTCTGCAGGAGGCAGCTCAATGACCTGGTTCACTCCTGAGGTGATCGACATCATCCTCGCGGTCCTCAAGGCCGTGGTGATCCTGCTCGCCGTGGTGGTCTGCGGCGCCCTGCTCAGTTGGGTCGAGCGTCGTCTGCTCGCCCTCTGGCAGGACCGTTACGGTCCGAACCGCGTCGGTCCGTTCGGCGCGTTCCAGATCGCCGCCGACATGATCAAGATGTTCTTCAAGGAAGACTGGACGCCTCCGTTCGCCGACAAGATGATCTTCACCCTGGCACCGGTAGTCGCCATGAGCGCCCTGCTGATTGCCTTCGCGATCATCCCGATCACCCCGACCTGGGGCGTGGCGGACCTGAACATCGGCATCCTGTTCTTCTTCGCCATGGCCGGCCTGTCGGTCTATGCGGTGCTGTTCGCCGGCTGGTCGAGCAACAACAAGTTCGCCCTGCTGGGTAGCTTGCGCGCTTCGGCGCAAACCGTGTCGTACGAAGTGTTCATGGGCCTGTCGCTGATGGGCATCGTGATCCAGGTTGGCTCGTTCAACATGCGCGACATCGTCGACTACCAGGCGCAGAACCTGTGGTTCATCATTCCGCAGATCTTCGGTTTCCTGACCTTCTTCATCGCTGGCGTGGCCGTGACTCACCGTCACCCGTTCGACCAGCCGGAAGCGGAACAGGAACTGGCCGACGGTTACCACATTGAATACGCCGGCATGAAGTGGGGCATGTTCTTCGTCGGCGAGTACATCGGCATCGTGTTGATTTCGGCGCTGCTGGTGACCTTGTTCTTCGGTGGCTGGCACGGTCCGTTCGGCATCCTGCCGCAGATCCCGTTCATCTGGTTCGCACTGAAAACCGCGTTCTTCATCATGATCTTCATCCTGCTGCGCGCTTCGATTCCGCGCCCACGGTATGACCAAGTGATGGATTTCAGCTGGAAGTTCTGCTTGCCGCTGACCCTCGTCAACATGCTGGTGACCGCTGCGATCGTGTTGCTCAACACGCCCGCCGTCGCGGCTCAGTGAGGATAGAGAATCATGAAGTACATATTTGACATCGTGCATGGCTTCTACACCCAGCTTCGCAGCCTGGTGATGATCTTCGGCCACGCCTTCCGCAAGCGCGACACGCTGCAGTACCCGGAAGAACCGGTCTACCTGCCGCCGCGCTACCGTGGACGTATCGTCCTGACCCGTGACCCCGACGGCGAAGAGCGTTGTGTAGCCTGCAACCTGTGCGCCGTGGCGTGCCCGGTCGGTTGCATCTCGCTGCAGAAAGCTGAAACCGAAGACGGTCGCTGGTACCCGGACTTCTTCCGCATCAACTTCTCGCGCTGCATTTTCTGCGGCCTCTGCGAGGAAGCCTGCCCGACCACCGCGATCCAGCTCACGCCGGATTTCGAAATGGCCGAGTTCAAACGTCAGGACCTGGTTTACGAGAAAGAAGATCTGCTGATCTCCGGCCCCGGCAAAAACCCTGATTACAACTTCTATCGTGTTGCAGGTATGGCGATTGCCGGTAAGCCAAAAGGCTCCGCGCAGAATGAAGCCGAACCGATCAACGTGAAGAGCTTGCTGCCTTAAGGAAGAAAGATGGAATTCGCTTTCTATTTCGCATCGGGTATCGCTGTGGTGTCCACGCTTCGCGTGATCACCAACACCAACCCTGTGCACGCCCTGCTCTACCTGATCATTTCGCTGATCGCCGTGGCCATGACGTTCTTCGCCCTCGGCGCACCGTTTGCCGGTGTCCTGGAAGTGATTGCCTACGCTGGCGCCATCATGGTGCTGTTCGTGTTCGTGGTGATGATGCTGAACCTGGGCCCGGCCTCGGTCCAGCAGGAGCGCGTCTGGCTCAAGCCCGGCATCTGGCTCGGCCCGGTCGTCCTCGGCGCCCTGCTGCTGGTTGAACTGCTGTATGTGCTGTTCGCCCACCAGAGCGGCCAGGCCGTCGGCCACACCACCGTAGACGCCAAGGCCGTGGGCATCAGCCTGTTCGGCCCTTACCTGCTGGTGGTCGAACTCGCCTCGATGCTGCTGCTCGCCGCAGCCGTCACGGCGTTCCATTTGGGCCGTAACGAAGCCAAGGAGCAATGACGATGCCTGCTATCCCCATGGAGCATGGTCTGGCGGTCGCCGGCATCCTGTTCTGCCTCGGTCTGGTCGGCCTGATGGTCCGCCGCAACATCCTCTTCGTGCTGATGAGCCTGGAGGTCATGATGAATGCCTCCGCCCTGGCGTTCATCGTTGCCGGTAGCCGCTGGGCTCAACCGGATGGACAGATCATGTTCATCCTGGTGATCAGCCTGGCAGCCGCCGAGGCCAGTATTGGCCTGGCGATCCTGCTGCAACTGTATCGCCGCTTCCACACGCTCGATATCGACGCTGCCAGTGAGATGCGCGGATGAATCTTCTCTATCTGACTTTCGTATTCCCTCTCATAGGTTTCCTGCTGCTGTCGTTCTCCCGTGGACGCATCTCGGAAAACCTCGCCGCGCTGATTGGCGTCGGCTCCATCGGTCTGTCGGCGATCGTCACCGCCTACGTGATCTGGCAATTCAACGTCGCCCCGCCACAAGGCGGTCACTACACCCAGGTGTTGTGGCAGTGGATGGCGGTGGAAGGCCTCACGCCGAACTTCGCCCTGTACCTGGACGGCCTGTCGCTGACCATGCTCGGTGTGGTCGTCGGCGTCGGTTTCCTGATCCACCTGTTCGCGTCCTGGTACATGCGCGGTGAAGCCGGTTACTCGCGCTTCTTCGCCTACACCAACCTGTTCATCGCCAGCATGCTGTTCCTGGTGCTGGGCGATAACCTGTTGTTCCTGTACTTCGGCTGGGAAGGCGTGGGCCTGTGCTCGTACCTGTTGATCGGTTTCTACTACAGCAACCGCAACAACGGTAACGCGGCACTCAAGGCCTTCATCGTCACCCGTATCGGCGACGTGTTCATGGCCATCGGCCTGTTCATCCTGTTTGCCCAGCTGGGCACGCTGAATGTCCAGGAACTGCTGGTGCTGGCACCGCAGAAATTCCAGGCCGGCGACTTCTGGATGGTCATGGCCACCCTGATGCTGCTGGGCGGCGCCGTCGGTAAATCCGCACAACTGCCGCTGCAAACCTGGCTGGCGGACGCGATGGCCGGTCCTACCCCGGTTTCGGCACTGATCCACGCCGCAACCATGGTGACCGCCGGTGTCTACCTGATCGCCCGTACCCACGGCCTGTTCACCCTGGCGCCGGAAATCCTGCACCTGGTGGGCCTGGTTGGCGGCGTGACCCTGGTTCTGGCCGGTTTCGCGGCTCTGGTCCAGACCGACATCAAGCGTATCCTCGCCTACTCGACCATGAGCCAGATCGGCTACATGTTCCTGGCCCTGGGCGTCGGTGCCTGGGATGGCGCGATCTTCCACCTGATGACCCACGCCTTCTTCAAGGCCCTGCTGTTCCTTGCCTCCGGTGCGGTGATCGTTGCCTGCCACCACGAGCAGAACATCTTCAAGATGGGCGGCCTGTGGAAGAAACTGCCTCTGGCCTACGCCAGCTTCATCGTCGGCGGCGCGGCCCTGGCGGCCTTGCCACTGGTGACCGCGGGCTTCTACTCCAAGGACGAAATCCTCTGGGAAGCGTTCGCCAGCGGCAACCAGGGTCTGCTCTACGCAGGTCTGGTCGGCGCGTTCATGACTTCGCTATACACCTTCCGCCTGATCTTCATCGCGTTCCACGGTGAAGCGAAGACCGAAGCCCACGCCGGTCACGGTATCGCCCACTGGCTGCCACTGTCGGTGCTGATCGTATTGTCCACCGCCATCGGCGCGATGATCGTTCCGCCGCTGCACGGTGTGCTGCCGCAAAGCGTCGGCCATGCCGGAGGCGAAGCCAAGCACAGCCTGGAAATCGCCTCGGGCGCCATCGCCCTGTCCGGTATCCTGCTGGCCGCGCTGCTGTTCCTCGGCAAGCGTCGCTTCGTCACCGCCGTCGCCAACAGCGGCATCGGCCGATTCCTCTCGGCCTGGTGGTTCGCTGCCTGGGGCTTCGACTGGATCTACGACAAACTGTTCGTCAAGCCATACCTGGCGATCAGCCACATCCTGCGCAAAGACCCGCTCGACCAGACCATCGGTCTGATCCCGCGCATGGCCAAAGGCGGTCACACCGCCCTGAGCCGTACCGAGACCGGTCAACTGCGTTGGTACGCCGCCTCGATGGCTGCTGGTGCCGTGCTGGTCATCGGCGCCGTCGTGCTAGTAGCGGTCTGATATGAACCTTGCGAATTTGCGAAAGGAAACGAACCCGTCATGATTCTGCCTTGGCTAATCCTGATCCCCTTCATCGGCGGCCTGCTGTGCTGGATGGGTGAGCGCTTCGGCGCCACCCTCCCCCGCTGGATTGCGCTGATCACCATGTCCCTGTTGCTCGCTCTCGGCCTCTGGCTGTGGGCCAACGGCGATTATTCCTTTGCACCAAAGCCTGGCGCCGACCCGACCTGGGCGCTTGAGTTCAAGCACGTCTGGATCCAGCGCTTCGGCATCAACGTGCACCTGGCCCTCGACGGCCTGTCGCTGTTGATGATCATGCTGACCGGTCTGCTGGGTGTGCTCTCGGTACTCTGCTCGTGGAAAGAGATCCAGCGTCACGTGGGCTTCTTCCACCTGAACCTGATGTGGATCCTGGGCGGTGTCGTTGGCGTGTTCCTCGCCCTCGACCTGTTCATGTTCTTCTTCTTCTGGGAAATGATGCTGGTGCCGATGTACTTCCTCATCGCGCTTTGGGGTCACAGTTCTTCGGACGGCAAGAAAACCCGGATCTACGCGGCGACCAAGTTCTTCATCTTCACTCAGGCTTCCGGCCTGATCATGCTGGTGGCGATCCTCGGTCTGGTCCTGGTCAACTTCAACGACACCGGCGTGATTACCTTCAACTACGCCGACCTGTTGAAGACCAAGATGTCGTTGACCACCGAGTACATCCTGATGCTCGGCTTCTTCATCGCCTTCGCGGTCAAGCTGCCAGTCGTGCCGTTCCACTCCTGGTTGCCTGACGCTCACGCCCAGGCGCCGACCGCAGGTTCCGTCGACCTCGCCGGTATCTTGCTGAAGACCGCGGCCTACGGTCTGCTGCGTTTCGCCTTGCCGCTGTTCCCGAATGCCTCGGCCGAGTTCGCGCCGATCGCCATGACCCTGGGTCTGATCGGGATCTTCTACGGTGCGTTCCTGGCGTTCGCGCAAACCGACATCAAGCGTCTGATCGCCTTCTCGTCCGTATCCCACATGGGCTTCGTCCTGATCGGCATCTACTCCGGCAGCCAACTGGCGCTGCAGGGCGCGGTAATGCAGATGCTGGCCCACGGCCTGTCGGCGGCGGCACTCTTTATCCTCAGTGGCCAACTGTACGAGCGCACCCACACCCGCGACATGCGTGAGATGGGTGGCCTGTGGTCGAAGATCGCCTACCTGCCGGCCCTCAGCCTGTTCTTCGCAGCCGCTTCCCTGGGCTTGCCGGGTACCGGTAACTTCGTGGGTGAGTTCCTGATCCTGATCGGCACCTTCCCGATCGCTCCATGGGTCACCATCATCGCCACCACCGGCCTGGTGTTCGGTTCGGTCTACTCGCTGATCATGATCCACCGTGCCTACTTCGGCCCGGCCAAATCGGACGCGGTACTGCATGGCATGGACGGTCGCGAAATGATCATGGTGGTCGGCCTGGCAGCACTGCTGATCTACATCGGCGTGTACCCGCAACCGTTCCTCGATACCTCTGCCGCGACGATGCATGGCGTGCAGCAGTGGCTCGGCACCGCCTTCACTCAACTCGCTTCGGCCCGGTAAGAGCGCTATGGAATTCACGACTCAACACTTTATCGCGCTAGCGCCGTTGTTGATCACCAGCGCCACGATCATCGTGGTGATGCTGGCGATTGCCTGGCGCCGCAACCACTCCCAGACCTTCCTGTTGTCCGTGGCGGGTCTGAACCTGGCACTGCTGTCGATCCTGCCGGCCCTGAAAGTCGCGCCCCTGGCGGTGACTCCACTGCTGCAGATCGACACCTTCGCCTGCCTGTACATGGCGCTGATCCTGGTCGCCACCCTCGCTTGTGTGACCCTTGCCCACGCCTACCTCGGCGATGGCGGTTCGGGTTACCCGGGAAACCGTGAAGAACTGTACCTGCTGATCCTGATGGCCGCCGCCGGTGGCCTGGTATTGGTCAGCGCGCAGCACCTGGCAGGCTTGTTCGTCGGCCTGGAACTGCTGTCGGTACCGGTCTACGGCCTGGTGGCCTACGCCTTCTTCAACAAGCGCTCGCTGGAAGCCGGCATCAAGTACATGGTGCTGTCGGCTGCCGGCTCCGCGTTCCTGTTGTTCGGCATGGCCCTGCTCTACGCCGACGCCGGTTCCCTGAGCTTCACCGGCATCGGCCAGGCCCTGGCGGCCACCGGCATGCCAAGCTCCCTGGCGCAACTGGGCCTGGGCATGATGCTGATCGGCCTGGCGTTCAAGCTGTCGCTGGTACCGTTCCACCTGTGGACCCCGGACGTGTACGAAGGTGCTCCGGCGCCGGTTGCAGCGTTCCTCGCCACCGCTTCGAAAGTGGCGGTGTTCGCGGTAATGGTGCGTCTGTTCCAGATCTCCCCTGCTGCAAGCAGCGGCGTGCTGAGCAACGTGCTGACCATCATCGCCATCGCGTCGATCCTGTTCGGTAACCTGCTGGCCCTGACCCAGAGCAACCTCAAGCGTCTGCTGGGTTACTCGTCCATCGCTCACTTCGGCTACCTGCTGATCGCCCTGGTGGCGAGCAAGGGCCTGGCCGTGGAAGCCATCGGCGTGTACCTGGTCACCTACGTGATCACCAGCCTCGGCGCGTTCGGCGTGATCACCCTGATGTCCTCGCCGTACAACGGCCGTGACGCCGATGCCCTGTACGAATACCGCGGCCTGTTCTGGCGCCGTCCGTACCTGACCGCAGTATTGACCGTGATGATGCTGTCCCTGGCCGGTATCCCGCTGACCGCGGGCTTCATCGGCAAGTTCTACATCATCGCCACCGGTGTGCAGTCGCAACAATGGTGGCTGGTCGGCTCCCTGGTACTGGGCAGCGCCATCGGCGTGTTCTACTACCTGCGCGTCATGGTCACCCTGTACCTGATCGAACCGAACCTGCGTCGCCACGATGCCCAGCTGCACTGGGAACAACGCGCAGGCGGCGTGATGCTGCTGGCCATCGCGGTACTGGCGTTCTTCCTCGGCCTGTATCCACAGCCATTGTTGAGCCTGGTACAGCAATCGGGTCTGGCGGGTTGATCGCTTAAGCGACACTTGGCAGAAAACAGAAACGGCACCTTCGGGTGCCGTTTTTGCGTTTGTAGGACTTATTACCGGCACGCACTCCTCCTCCAACAATTCCAGAAAGCTCACGCGGTATTACCCGCCTCGTCCTACATCCAGAACTGAGCATTTGGCTCTATCTTGAAGAACTTCCAGATTGAGAAACCAATGCGAGAGCCAACAATGAAACGTGACATCTTTTCCGAACTGGTAGAAGGCTTCGATGCCTTGGCTGCCGAGCGCCAAGGCAATGTCACGGTGCTGAGCAATAGAGTGAAACGTTCCAAATATTCCCCGGCCAATGCCGAGCAATCTCGCTTCTTTGCCGTGCGCGAAAATTCTGGCTATATTTGTCCAGAATACGGGAGAGAAGCGATGATCATCGTTCCATTGGCTGAAGCCAAAAACAATCTGTCCAAACTCGTCGATGACGCAGCAGCCGGACAGGTCATCACGATTGCCAAACATGGTCGAGCCCTTGCGCGCCTGGTTCCGATAGGAAAAGCCTGCGGACAGCGAATCGGAACCATGAAAGGCAAACTGGTACTTCCACGAGACTTTGACGCGCCCCTGCCAGACGAAATGCTCGATGCTTTTGAAGGCGCTCACGAATGAGGCTTTTGCTCGACACGCACATTTTGCTCTGGACACTCAGTGATGATCAGAGGCTCTCCGGCAAGGCCAGAAAGCTCATTGAGAACGCTGCCGATATTTATGTCAGCGCAGCGTCCTTCTGGGAGATGGCGATCAAAGTCGGACTGGGTAAGCTGAGCATTGATCTGGAGGAAATCCGGCAGTACTGCCTCGAAAGCGGGTTCATCGAATTGCCGGTAACTTCCGAGCATGCCATTGCTGTGAAAGACCTCGAGCATCACCACCGTGATCCGTTCGACCGCCTCATTGTTGCAACAGCCACGACTGAACCCATGAAGCTTCTCACTGCCAACCCGTTGGTTGCCAAATATACGGACTTAGCTGTTTTAGTCTGATCGGCCTACTCTAATTGATGCAGTGCCTGTAATACCCTCATCGCGAGTAAGCTCGCTCCCACGGGGGATCTTCTGTGGACATACAAATCGCGAACACCGCCGATCAATTGTAGGAGCAAGCTTGCTCGCGATGGCGTCGGGACAGACACAAAAACGGCACCTTCCGGTGCCGTTCGCATTTCACGACTTCAGCACTTTACTTGCGCGCCGCCTCCCACGATTTCAGCAGCTCGGCATAACTCACGGTTTCGCCCTGAGGCTTCTCGTTCGCCAGTTTCGGTTTCGGTGCACCGGGTTGATCGAACCAGTATTGCGCATCGCGCTCGGGGTTCATTTTCGGCGCGCAGGTGGCTTGTGCCTTAGAGCGTTCCAGACGGCTCATGATCGCGTCCTGATCCTTGGCGAGCCCGTCCAGGGCTTCTTGTGGTGTTTTCTCGCCGCTGGCCGCTTCGGCGATGTGACTCCACCACAACTGCGCAAGACGCGGATAGTCCGGCACGTTGGTGCCGGTCGGGGTCCATTGCACGCGGGCCGGGCTGCGGTAGAACTCCACCAGGCCGCCGAGCTTCGGTGCCAGGTCGGTCATGGCTTGCGAGTTGATGTCCGACTCGCGGATCGGGGTCAGGCCGACGATGGTTTTCTTCAGCGAGACGGTTTTCGAGGTCACGAACTGCGCGTACAGCCAGGCCGCGAGTTTCTGTTTCTCGGGCGTGGACTTCATGAACGTCCAGGAACCCACGTCCTGATACCCCAGCTTCATGCCCTCCTCCCAATACGGCCCCCGCGGCGACGGCGCCATGCGCCATTTTGGCGTGCCGTCGGCGTTCATCACCGCCAGGCCCGGCTTGGTCATGTCGGCGGTGAAGGCGGTGTACCAGAAGATCTGCTGGGCGATGTTGCCCTGGGACGGCACGGGACCTGATTCGGAGAAGGTCATGCCCGCCGCTTCCGGTGGCGCGTACTTCTTCAGCCAGTCGACGTATTTGGTGGTGGCGAACACCGCCGCCGGGCCGTTGGTGTCGCCGCCACGGGTCACGCTGGAACCGACCGGGTGGCAATCCTCGACCCGGATGCCCCACTCGTCCACCGGCAAGCCGTTGGGGATGCCCTTGTCGCCGCCACCGGCCATGGAGAACCAGGCATCGGTGAAGCGCCAGCCCAGGGACGGGTCTTTCTTGCCGTAGTCCATGTGCCCGTAGACACGCTTGCCATCGATTTCCTTGACGTCCTCGCTGAAGAATTTGGCGATGTCTTCATAGGCCGACCAGTTCACCGGAACGCCCAACTCGTAGCCGTATTTTTCCTTGAACTTGGCCTTGAGGTCTGCGCGCTCGAACCAGTCGGCGCGGAACCAGTACAGGTTGGCAAACTGCTGGTCGGGCAGTTGATAGATCTTGCCGTCCGGCGCGGTGGTGAAGGAGATGCCGATGAAATCCTTGATGTCCAGGGTCGGCGAGGTGAAGTTCTTGCCCTCGTTGGCCATCAGGTCGGTGATCGATTCGGTCTTGCCGTATCGGAAATGCGTACCGATCAGGTCCGAGTCGTTGACCCAGCCGTCATAGATGTTCTTGTCCGATTGCATCTGGGTCTGCAGCTTTTCCACCACGTCGCCTTCCTGCAGCAGGTCGTGGGTCAACTTGATCCCGGTGATTTCGGTAAAGGCCTTGGCCAGCACCTTGGACTCGTATTCGTGGGTAGCGATGGTTTCCGACACCACCTTGATGCTCATTCCGCGAAACGGCTCCGCCGCCTTGATGAACCACTTCAGCTCTTCGAGTTGCTGATCGGCCGTCAGGGTCGACGGTTTGAATTCACTGCCGATCCATTTCTTCGCAGCGTCTTCATAGGCATCGGCCCAGGCAGACGCGCTCAAACCGCTGAGTGCCAGCAGGGCTGCCAATGAAATGCTATGTCGCAGCTTATTGTTTTTGTCGAACATAGAGACCTCCTTATTGAGTTTCGGAGCAACATTGCCGAGCGATTCGACTAGCCCCAACGCATCACAGCCAACAGCCACACCAGGGACATCGCGAAGGCGACCCAGATGCTCCAGTCGGTCACGCCGATGACCAGCAAATGCAGGTAGGCGCTGCCGAGAAGACCGATGAACAATCGATCGCCACGGGTGGTGGCAATCGGTAAAAAGCCTCGCCTGAGGATGCTCGGCGAACGCAACTCCCAGGTGGTCATGCCCACCAGGATCAAGGCAATGACAGTGAAGAACGCCGCCGTGGGGACCGTCCAACTCATCCATTCCATCATCAGTTCCTCATACCCGGCCCAGGGCAAAGCCCTTGGCCACGTGGTTGCGCACAAACCAGATCACCAGCATGCCCGGCAGGATGGTCAACACCCCCGCCGCCGCCAGCACGCCCCAGTCGATACCCGACGCCGAGACCGTGCGGGTCATCACCGCTGCGATGGGCTTGGCGTTCACCGAAGTCAGGGTTCGCGCCAGCAGCAGCTCGACCCAGGAAAACATGAAGCAGAAAAACGCCGTGACGCCGATGCCGGAGCCGATCAGCGGGATGAAAATCTTCACGAAGAACTTGGGAAAACTGTAGCCGTCGATGTAGGCCGTTTCGTCGATTTCCTTGGGCACGCCCGACATGAAGCCTTCGAGAATCCACACCGCCAGCGGCACGTTGAACAGGCAGTGCGCCAGGGCCACCGCGATGTGGGTGTCGAACAGGCCGATCGATGAATACAGCTGGAAGAATGGCAACAGGAACACCGCTGGCGGCGCCATGCGGTTGGTCAGCAGCCAGAAGAACAGGTGCTTGTCGCCGAGGAAGCGGTAGCGCGAGAACGCATAGGCCGCCGGCAATGCCACGCTCAGGGAGATGATGGTGTTGAGGCTGACGTAGTACGCCGAGTTGATGTAACCGGTGTACCAGCTCGGATCGGTGAAGATCACCTTGTAGTTGGCCAGGGTGAAATCCTGTGGGAAAAGCGTCAGGCCGCCGAGGATTTCACTGTTGCTCTTGAAGGACATGTTCAGCAGCCAGTAGATCGGCACCAGCAGGAACAGGATGTAGATCAGCAGTGGAATCAGCTTTCTCATGCTCATGATTGGCCTCAGCGGTTGGCGTCAGAGTGAGTCATGGCGGTATAGAACAACCAGGACACCAACAGGATGATCAGGAAGTACACCAGCGAGAACGCGGCGGCCGGCCCCAGGTCGAACTGCCCGATCGCCATCTGCGTCAGGGTCTGGCTGAGGAAAGTCGTGGCGTTGCCCGGCCCGCCCCCGGTCAGCACGAACGGCTCGGTGTAGATCATGAAACTGTCCATGAAGCGCAGCATCACGGCGATCAACAGCACGCTCTTGAGCTTGGGCAGCTGGATATGCCGGAACACCGCCCAGGCGGACGCCCGATCAATCCGCGCCGCCTGGTAGTACACGTCCGGAATCGCCCGCAACCCGGAGAAACACAACAGCGCCACCAGCGAGGTCCAGTGCCAGACATCCATCACCAGCACGGTGACCCAGGCGTCCATGGTGTTCGCCGCATAGTTGTAGTTGATGCCCATGGCCTTGAGGCTCGCCCCCAGCAGACCGATGTCGGCCCGGCCGAAGATCTGCCAGATGGTACCGACCACGTTCCACGGGATCAGCAAGGGAATCGCCAGGATGATCAGCACCACCGACGACCAGCGCCCCTTGGTCGGCATGGTCAAGGCGATCGCGATGCCCAGGGGGATTTCGATCAGCAGCACGCAAGCCGAGTAGATGAACTGGCGCAGCAACGAGTCGTGCAGGCGTGGATCGAGCAGCACTTGCCTGTACCAGTCGGCACCGACGAAGTAGCGGCTGGACTGGTCGAAAATGTCCTGCACCGAGTAGTTGACCACGGTCATCATCGGGATCACCGCACTGAACGCCACCAACAGGAACACCGGCAGCACCAGCCACCAGGCCTTGTTGTTCTGCACCTTGTTCATGGCTGCGCCTCTTGGTTGGCACTGGCTTCGAGCAGGAAATCATCGGCGTAGACCATCAGCCACTGCGCCGGAAAACTGATGTACGCCGTGCCTTCGGGCACCGGTTTGTCTTCGGCCAGGCGCACTTTGAGCGGCGCGCCGTCGAGGTTCAGGGTCATGATCTTGTAGGTGCCGAGGTCTTCGACGTGTACGACTTGTGCCCGTAGCGCGTCATCAAAAGGCTCGTCCCAGACATGAATGAACTCAGGGCGAATGCCGACCTTCAGGGTTTTCCAGGTTGCTTCGGCGATGCGCTTCTGCATGGCTTCGGACAGTGGCAAATGGGTCGAAGCGAAACCGACACCACCGGGTTGCGGCTGCACCTCGATCAGGTTCATCCCCGGACTGCCGATGAAATAACCGACAAAGGTGTGGCTCGGCCGTTCGAACAATTCCCGCGGAGTGCCGAACTGCACGATCTGCCCGCCGTACATCACCGCGATCTTGTCGGCGAAGGTCGAGGCCTCCAATTGATCGTGGGTGACGTAGACCATGGTGATGTTGAACTGCTCGTGGATCTGCTTGAGCTTGCGACGCAGCTTCCACTTCAGGTGCGGGTCGATCACCGTCAGCGGCTCGTCGAAAAGGATCGCCGAGACGTCATCGCGCACCAGCCCGCGACCCATGGAGACTTTCTGTTTTTCGTCGGCGGTGAGGTTGCTGGCTTTTTTGCTCAGCAGACTTTGCAGGTCGAGGACTTCGGCAATTTCCTGCACCTTGGTGTGGATCTTCGCCTCGGCCATGCCCTGGTTACGCAATGGGAAGGCCAGGTTGTCGAACACCGTCATGGTGTCGTAGACCACCGGAAACTGGAAAACCTGGGCGATGTTGCGTTTTTCCGGGGTCAGGTTGTTGACCGCCTTGCCATCGAACAGCACATGGCCCTGGGACGGGCTGAGCAGGCCGGAAATGATGTTGAGCAGGGTCGACTTGCCGCAGCCCGACGGGCCGAGCAACGCGTAGGCGCCGCCCTGCTCCCAGATGTGATCCATCTGGCGGATCGCGTAATCCTCGGGACCGCTCGGCGTGCTGGTGTAGCTGTGGGCGAGGTTCTGCAAACGGATTTCGGCCATCAGGCAACCCTCGCGACGCGCCGGCCAGGCGCCTGGACCAGCCGCCCCTGCGCATCGAACACAAACAGTTTATGGGTCGGGATGTAGATGCGGATCGGCGCATCGACGTCGTACTCGTGAACGCCGGGCAGGTGCAGCACCAGCAGGAAATGCTCGTTGCGCACGTGCAGGAAGGTTTCCGAGCCGCTGATTTCCGCAACTTCAACGGTCACCGCCAGTTCCAGGTCATCGTCGTTGCTTGGCACCAGCGAGATATGGCTGGGGCGCACGCCAAAACGAAATTCACCCTCGCCCACCGGGCGCAAATCGACGTTGAGCGGGAAGTGCACGAAATTGGCGAAGCTCACTTCGTTGCCGGCAATGCGCCCCGGCATCAGGTTGATTGGCGGCTCGGAGAACAACTCGGCCGCCAGCACGGTCTGCGGCTGATGGTAGACCTCGGAGGACTGGCCACTCTGGATCACCCGGCCCTCATGCAGAATGGTGGTGGTACCGCCCAGGGCCAGGGCTTCGTTGGGCTCGGTGGTGGCGTAGATGGCGATGGTGTGGCGCGCCTTGAACAGCTCGCGCATTTCCTGGCGCAGTTCCTCGCGCAATTTGTAGTCGAGGTTGACCAGCGGCTCATCGAACAGGATCAGTTCAGCATCCTTGACCAGCGCCCGGGCCATGGCCGTGCGTTGCTGCTGGCCACCGGACAGTTCCAGCGGATAACGCTGCAGGAATTTCTCGATGCGCAGCATTTTCGCGGTTTCCAGCACCTTGCTCTGGATCTGATCATTGGACACACCAGCCTGGCGCAGCGGCGAGGCGATGTTCTCGAAGACGGTCATGGTCGGGTAATTGATGAACTGCTGATACACCATCGACACGTTGCGCAGGCGCACCGGGCGCTGGGTGACATCGACGCCATTCATCAGGATGCGCCCGCTGTCGGGCTTGTCCAGCCCGGCCATCAGGCGCATGAGGCTGGTCTTGCCCGACAGCGTGCGCCCGAGCAGAACATTGAAGGATCCGGGTTCGAAACGCAGGCACGCATCGTCGATCCAGATCTGGCCCTCGACGGTGCGGCTGACATGTTCCAGGGTTAACGACATGGCTCGGCCTTTTTTATTTTTGGAGTCAAGCGACCTGGGTGACAGAGCGACTTTCGTGCCAAAAATCTCAGGCCATTGATCCAGCTGGAATTTTTATAAAAACGTGATGAACCAACGTTCGTAGCTGAACAGAAATGAACAACCTGAAATGAACAATTGAACAGTTCACCGATTGACAATGAACAATAGTGAACAACAATCTATGGACTGTTCACGACCCCCGTAGGAGCCCGGCTTGCCGGCGAAGGCGTCATCGAAATCGCCTTCGCCGGCAAGCCGGGCTCCTACAGGTATGTGGCGTGTGCGAAAAAATCATAAGAACAATAAAAGCTTGCCCAGAGATCGACTGCCATGGCCGCACCTGCCTCGCCGCTGTCCCACGACGCCATCATCCAGGACTCCTGGTCCCGCTGCCGTGCGTTCGGTCTCGATCACCAGAGCACCCCGGCGTTCGACCAGCTGCCGGCTGAAGGCATCGCCCAGTTGCTGGAGAGCCAGCACTCACTGGTGCAGACCACCCACCAGGAAGTGCTGCCCTATTACGAAAACATCCTCAGCAACTCCAATTGCCTGATCATGCTCGCCGACAATCAGGGCCAGGTGCTGACGTCCTGGGGTACCCAACGGTTTATCCAGCCGAGCCTGACCCGTGGTTTCAGCGCGGGCGCCAGCTGGATGGAACGCTGCAGCGGGACCAATGCGATCGGTACCGCACTGGCCTGCGAGCAGGCGGTGCACATTGAGCACGATGAACACTTTCTCAAGGCCAACCGCTTCATGACCGGTTCCGCGGCGCCGATTTTCGATGCCGAGCGCAAGGTCATCGCCGTGCTGGATGTGTCCAGCGACAGCTACCTGCCGCCCTCCCATACCCTGGGCATGGTCAAGATGATGAGCCAGACCGTGGAGAACCGGCTGATCCTCAACCTGTTCCACGGCCAGCATTTTCAACTGACCTTCAACACCGGCCTGAACAACCTCGACAGCCAGTGGGCCGGATTGCTGATCTTCGACGAGAGCGGCCAGGTGCTGTCCGCCAACCGCCGCGCCGACAACCTGCTCGGCGTGCGCCTGTCGCGGGTCAGTGTCGAGAGCCTGTTCAAGGTCTCGCTGCTGGAGCTGTTGAATCAACCCGAAGGCCTGCCCTTCTCGCTCCAGTCCTGCGGGCGTAATCGCTTCCAGTGCCTGCTCAAGCGTCCGAAGCAGGTGCCGATCCAGGCCAGAGTGTTCGTTGAGCCCCCCGTACCGGCACCGGCAGCGATTAGCCTCAACACCCTGCACTTCGGCGACAGCCGCGTGGAAAAAGCCGTGCGCCAGGCCGAGCGCTTGCTGGAAAAAGACATTCCGTTGTTGATCCACGGCGAAACCGGGGTCGGCAAGGAAGTGTTCGTCAAGGCCCTGCACCAGGCCAGCTCGCGCAGCAAACAGGCGTTTATCGCCGTGAACTGTGCGGCGATCCCCGCTGAACTGGTAGAGTCAGAACTGTTCGGCTATGAAAAAGGCGCATTCACCGGGGCCAACCAGAAAGGCAGCATCGGCCTGATCCGCAAGGCGGACAAGGGCACGCTGTTCCTCGATGAAATCGGCGACATGCCGCTGCCGACCCAGGCCCGTTTGCTCCGTGTGTTGCAGGAGCGCTGCGTGCAGCCGGTGGGCAGCAGCGAGTTGTTCCCGGTGGATATCCGCATCATTTCCGCGACCAACCGTTCGTTGCGCGAGCAGGTGCAACTGGGGCGCTTTCGCGAAGACTTGTACTACCGCATCGGCGGCCTGACCCTGGAACTGCCGCCGTTGAGGGAGCGCAGTGATAAGGAGGCGCTGTTCAAACGCTTGTGGGAACAGCACCGCGAGCCCTCGCAATGGGCAGGATTGAGTCGCGAAGTGCTGGAACTGTTCAGCCGTCATCCGTGGCCGGGGAATCTAAGGCAAGTCAGCAGCGTGATGCAGGTGGCGCTGGCCATGGCCGAGGAACAGCCGGTGCGACCGGAGCATTTGCCGGACGATTTTTTTGTCGATCTGGAGATGGAACCGGTGGAGACGGCGGAGCCGCTGGTGGTGGATCTTGATGATGCCGATGAGTTGAATCGGCAGTTGCAGGCGGTGGGGGGGAATATTTCGCATCTGGCGCGCAGGCTTGGCGTAAGTCGCAACACCCTCTACAAACGGTTGCGTCAGTCGGAGGGTTAAAAGCCATCTTGAAAAAAACAAAACCCGCACAAGGCGGGTTTTGTTTGTAACGCAAGCCGCTATCAGTCAGCCAAACGCCACGTCGTCCCGCCCTTGCCGTCTTCCAGCACTACGCCCATGGCGGTGAGCTGGTCGCGGATGCGGTCGGATTCGGCCCAGTCCTTGCCGGCACGTGCCGCCAGGCGCGCGGCGATCAGCGCTTCGACTTCAGCCGCGTCCACGCGCCCTTCGGCACCGGCCTGCAGGAAGTCATCGGCTTCAAGCTGCAACACGCCCAACACGCTGGCCAGTTCTTTCAAACGGGCAGCCAGGCCGGCCGCTGCGTTCAGATCGCTCTCGCGCAGGCGGTTGATCTCGCGGACCATCTCGAACAGCACCGCGCAGGCTTCCGGCGTGCCGAAGTCGTCGTTCATCACCTGGGTGAAACGCTCGACGAAGGCTTCGCCGCCCGCCGGCGCCACGCTCGGCAGGCCTTTCAACGCGTGGTAGAAACGCTCCAGGGCGCCCTTGGCGTCCTTGAGGTTGTCTTCCGAGTAGTTGATCGCGCTGCGGTAATGGCTCGATACCAGCAGGTAACGCACGACTTCCGGGTGGTACTTGTCGAGCACGTCGCGGATGGTGAAGAAGTTGTTCAAGGACTTGGACATCTTCTCGCCATTGATGCGGATCATGCCGCAATGCATCCACGCGTTGGCGTAGGTCTTGCCGGTGGCCGCTTCGCTCTGGGCGATTTCGTTTTCGTGGTGCGGGAACTCGAGGTCGCTGCCGCCGCCATGAATGTCGAAGGTCTCGCCCAGGCAGCAGGTCGACATCACCGAGCACTCGATGTGCCAGCCCGGACGCCCGGCGCCCCATGGCGATTCCCAGCTCGGCTCGCCCGGCTTGGCGGCTTTCCACAGCACGAAGTCCAGCGGGTCCTGCTTGGACTCGTCGACTTCGATGCGCGCGCCGATGCGCAGGTCTTCGATCTTCTTGCGCGACAGCTTGCCGTAGCCCATGAACTTGCCGACGCGGTAGTACACGTCGCCATTGCCCGGGGCGTACGCGTAGCCCTTGTCGATCAGGGTCTGGATCATCGCGTGCATGCCTGGGATGTGATCCGTGGCGCGCGGCTCCATGTCCGGCTTCTTGATGTTCAGGCGCGCTTCGTCTTCGTGCATCGCCGCGATCATGCGCTCGGTCAAGGTTTCGAACGACTCGCCGTTCTCATTGGCCCGGTTGATGATCTTGTCGTCGATGTCGGTAATGTTGCGCACGTAGGTCAGGTCGTAACCGCTGAAGCGCAACCAGCGGGTCACCAGGTCGAACGCGACCATGCTGCGGCCGTGGCCCAGGTGGCAGTAGTCGTACACGGTCATGCCGCACACGTACATGCGCACCTTGTTGCCATCGAGCGGCTTGAAGACTTCTTTGCTCTTGGTGAGCGTGTTGTAGATCGTTAGCACGTTATTTCCTTGAATCACTGGCCCCAGGAGTCACGCAGGGTCACGGTACGGTTGAAGACCGGAGCGCCCGGTTTCGAGTCCTTGATATCCGCGACGAAGTAACCTTCGCGCTCGAACTGGAAACGGTCTTCCGGCTGTGCATTGCCAAGCGAAGGCTCGGCACGACAACCGGTGAGTACCTGCAGCGAGTCAGGGTTGATGTTGTCCAGGAAACTGGCGCTGTCTTCAGCCTTTTCCGGGTTCGCAGAGCGGAACAGGCGATCGTACAGGCGTACTTCGCACTCGACGCTGGCAGCGGCCGGCACCCAGTGCACCACGCCCTTGACCTTGCGGCCTTCGGGGTTCTTGCCCAGGGTGTCCGGATCGTACGAGCAACGCAGCTCGACGATGTTGCCATCGGCGTCCTTGATCGCTTCGTCGGCGCGGATCACGTAGCTGCCGCGCAGGCGCACTTCGCCGTTCGGCTCCAGGCGCTTGTAGCCTTTTGGTGGCTCTTCCATGAAGTCTTCACGGTCGATGTAGATCTCACGGGCGAACGGCAATACGCGCACGCCCATGTCTTCTTTCGGGTGGCACGGCAGTTCGAGGTTCTCGACCTGGCCTTGCGGGTAGTTGGTGATCACGACTTTCAGCGGACGCAGCACGCACATGGCACGCGGGGCGCTCTGGTCGAGGTCGTCACGGATGCTGAATTCGAGCATGCCGAAGTCGACCACGCCGTCGGAACGGTTGGTGCCGATCATTTCGCAGAAGTTGCGGATCGACTTCGGCGTGTAGCCACGGCGGCGGAAGCCCGACAGCGTGGACATGCGCGGATCGTCCCAACCGTTGACGTGCTTTTCATCGACCAGCTGCTTGAGCTTGCGCTTGCTGGTGATGGTGTAGTTCAGGTTCAGGCGGCTGAACTCGTACTGGCGCGGGTTGGCCGGCACCGGCAGGTTGTCGAGGAACCACTCGTACAGCGGACGGTGGCTTTCGAATTCCAGGGTGCAGATCGAGTGGGTGATGCCTTCGATGGCGTCCGACTGACCGTGGGTGAAGTCGTAGTTCGGGTAGATGCACCACTTGTCACCGGTCTGGTGGTGATGCGCGTGACGGATGCGATACATGATCGGGTCGCGCAGGTTCATGTTCGGCGAGGCCATGTCGATCTTGGCGCGCAGTACGCGTGCGCCGTCCGGGAATTCACCGGCGCGCATGCGGGCGAACCAGTCGAGGTTCTCTTCAACCGAACGGTCGCGGAACGGGCTGTTCTTGCCAGGCTCGGTCAGGCTGCCGCGGTATTCCTTGGCTTGTTCAGGGGTCAGGTCGTCGACATAGGCCTTGCCGGACTTGATCAGCTCCACCGCCCAGTCGTGCAACTGGTCGAAATACTGCGAGGCGTAGCGCACTTCACCGGACCATTCGAAGCCCAGCCATTTGACGTCGCTTTCGATCGCATCGATGTATTCCTGGTCTTCCTTGGCCGGGTTGGTGTCGTCGAAACGCAGGTGCGTGACGCCGCCGAACTCCTGGGCCAGGCCGAAGTTCACACAGATCGACTTGGCGTGGCCGATGTGCAGGTAGCCGTTGGGCTCAGGCGGGAACCGGGTGACGATCTGCGTGTGCTTGCCCGAGTCCAGGTCTGCCTGGATGATCGGCCGCAGGAAGTTGACCGGCACGGCAGGGCCGGTCTTGGCATTCGAGGTAGGGTCGACAGTGGGCTTGCTCATAGGATCCTTGAACGTACTGGTGCGTGGCCGTAGTGAAGGCCGGACAAAACAAAGCCGCTATCATAGCCGATGCCGTCAAGTACCTGACAGTGCGCACCCTGTAAACCGTCGTATTTAATAGGCCGTAAATGAAAAAACAGCCTCGAAATTCGCGCCTGTCACGCTAAACTGCGCACCTTGGCCGAGACTGGCTGAACCGGTTGCGGGACAGACTGTCCCAACACCACGAATTCCTCTTGATGAGTAACGAACATGACCCAAGTCAAACTGACTACCAACTTCGGCGACATCGTCCTCGAACTGAACGCCGACAAAGCCCCGATCACCGTGGCCAACTTCGTCGAGTACGTTAAAGCCGGTCACTACGAAAACACCGTTTTCCACCGTGTCATCGGTAACTTCATGATCCAGGGCGGCGGTTTCGAGCCAGGCATGAAAGAAAAGAAAGACAAGCGCCCAAGCATCCAGAACGAAGCTGACAACGGTCTTTCCAACGACAAGTACACCGTCGCCATGGCCCGCACCATGGAGCCGCATTCGGCTTCCGCGCAGTTCTTCATCAACGTGGCTGACAACAGCTTCCTCAACCACAGCGGCAAGAACGTGCAAGGCTGGGGCTACGCGGTATTCGGCAAAGTGACCGCCGGCACCGACGTTGTCGACAAGATCAAAGGCGTGGCCACCACTTCCAAGTCCGGCCACCAGGACGTTCCGGCAGACGACGTGATCATCGAGAAAGCCGAGATCATTGAGTGATACTGCTGATTTCAGACTTGCATCTGATCGATGCGCGCCCGGACATTACCCGGGCGTTTCTGGATTTGCTCGCCGGACGCGCCCGTTCGGCGAGTGCCCTATACATTCTGGGCGACTTTTTCGAGGCGTGGATTGGCGACGATGCCATGACGCCGTTCCAGCATTCCATCTGCCAGGCCCTGCGCGAGTTGAGCGACAGCGGCACGGCGATTTTCCTGATGCACGGCAATCGCGACTTCATGTTGGGCAAGGCGTTCTGCAAACAGGCCGGCTGCACCCTGCTGAAAGATCCGAGTGTCGTGCAGTTCAATGGTGAACCCGTGCTGTTGATGCACGGCGACAGCCTCTGTACTCGCGACGAAGCCTACATGAAGCTGCGTCGCTACCTGCGCAACCCGATCACCCTGTTCATCCTGCGCCACTTGCCGCTGCGTACCCGGCAAAAGCTGGCGCGCAAGCTACGCAGCGAAAGCCGTGCGCAGACGCGGATGAAGGCCAATGACATCGTCGATGTCACGCCCCTGGAGATTCCGCGGATCATGCAGCAGTACGGGGTCAAGACCCTGATCCACGGCCACACCCACCGCCCTGCCATCCACAAGCTGCAGCTGGGGGAACAGGCGGCACGGCGCATTGTGCTGGGGGATTGGGACAAGCAAGGGTGGGCGTTGCAGGTAGATGAGCAAGGGTTTGCGTTAGCGCCATTCGATTTTGCCCCGCCTCCGCAGTTGGCGCCACCCTCGATCTAAAAATCACACACAACCCCGCTCCCACAGGGTTTTGTGTTTGGCTCAGTGACCGCTGGCTTCAGGCCCCGCCTTCGCTGCAAACGGCGGTTTCGCCAGCCAGACGATCACGATCAACCCCATGAACGCACACCCCAGCAACGTGAAGTAATCCACGGTGGAGAGCATGTACGCCTGGCTGGTCAACACATGGTCAAGCTGCGCGTACGCCTGGTTGCTCGCACCACCCAATGAATGCAGGGCCTCGCGGGTTGCAGGTTCATAGGTGCTGATGCTTTCGCTCATGTACGCATGGTGCTGGTCGGCCCGGCGGATCCAGATCCAGGTGGTCAACGACGCCGCGAAGCTGCCGCCCAGGGTGCGCAGGAACGTCGCCAAGCCCGCGCCATCGGCGATCTGGCTCGGAGGCAAGTCCGACATCAGGATGCTCAAGGTCGGCATGAAGAACAACGCCACGCCAATGCCCATGAACAACTGCACCAGGGCGATGTGCTGGTAGTCCACTTCGTTGGTAAAGCCGGCGCGCATGAAACAGCTCAGGCCGATGGCCAGGAACGCAATGCCCGCCAACAAGCGCAGGTCGAACTTGTGCGCGTACTTGCCGACAAACGGCGACATCAGCACCGGCAGGATCCCGATCGGCGCCACCGCCAGGCCGGCCCAGGTGGCCGTGTAGCCCATCTGGGTTTGCAGCCATTGCGGCAGGATCAGGTTGATCCCGAAGAACCCGGCGTAGCCCAACACCAGCACCAGGGTGCCGATGCGGAAGTTGCGGTAGGCAAACAGCCGCAGGTTGACCACGGGGTGGCGGTCGGTCATTTCCCAGATCACGAACACCGCCAGGGCAATCACCGAAATGGCCGCGCCGATGAGGATGAAGCTCGATTCGAACCAGTCGAGGTCATTGCCCTTGTCGAGGATGATCTGCAACGCCCCGACGCCGATGACCAGGCTGATCAAACCGACGTAATCCATCGGTTGATAACTGGTCACCACCGGCCGCGCCTTGAGCTGCGAACGCACGACCATGACCGCAAAGATGCCGATCGGCACGTTGATGAAGAAGATCCACGGCCAGCTGTAGCTGTCGGTGATCCAGCCGCCGAGGATCGGACCTGCAATGGGCGCGACCACCGTGACCATCGCCAGCAACGCCAGGGCCATGCCGCGCCTGGCGGGTGGGTAAACGGCGATCAGCAGCGTCTGGGTCATCGGGTACAACGGCCCGGCCACCAGGCCTTGCAGCACCCGAAAGCCGATCAGTTCCGGCATCGAGGTGGAAATACCGCAGAGAAACGAGGCCAACACGAACAGCACGGTTGCCCACAGGAACAGCTTCACCTCACCGAACCGCCGGCTGAGCCAACCGGTCAGCGGCAACGCGATGGCATTGCTCACCGCAAAGGAGGTGATGACCCAGGTGCCCTGCTCCGAGCTCACCCCCAGGTTGCCGGAAATCGTCGGCAGCGCCACGTTGGCGATGGTGGTGTCGAGCACCTGCATGAAGGTCGCCAGCGACAGGCCGATGGTGCTCAGCACCAGGCTGGGGGGCGTGAAAGACGCGTTATTGCTCATCGCGAATCCTTTGGAACCTGATTGGCGCTGCGCCCGTTACAGACGCAGCTGGCCTTTGTGGGAGCGAGCCTGCTCGCGATGGAGTGTCAGTCGACATTGATGTAGCTGACCCACCATCGCGAGCAAGCTCGCTCCTACAGGGGGGGGCGGTGTGATGGCGGTTCAGCGATGGACGGTCTTGCTGACCGCGGCGCTGTTGTCGTGGATCAACTGGGTGATCATGGCGTCGGCCTCGGTCAACTGGCGGTCATAGATGCCGGTGCTGAACGACGCCTTTTGCGGCGGCTGTTGCGCCAGCACCGGGCCGCTCTGGTCACGCAGGCTGACATCGACCACGGTCGACAGGCCAACGCGCAAGGGATGCTCGGCCAACTGCTGGGCATTGATATGAATGCGCACCGGCACCCGCTGCACGATCTTGATCCAGTTGCCGGTGGCGTTCTGCGCCGGCAGCAAGGCAAATGCGCTACCGGTGCCGGCACCGAGGCTGTCGATGGTGCCGCTGTATTTCACGCTGCTGCCATAGAGATCGGATTCGATGTCCACCGGTTGGCCGATACGCATATTGCGCAACTGGGTTTCCTTGAAGTTGGCGTCGATCCACAGTTGATCCAGCGGGATCACCGCCATCAGCGCCTCGCCCGGCTGCACCCGCTGCCCCAGTTGCACGCTGCGCTTGGCCACGTAGCCGGTAACCGGTGCGATCAGGGTGCTGCGGGCGTTGTTCAGGTAGGCCTGGCGCAATTGCGCAGCGGCGGCCATCACGTCCGGGTGCGATGAAACCACGGTATCATCGACCAGTGCGCTGGTGGTCTTGAGCTTCTGTTGCGCGTTGGCCAAAGCGTTTTGCGCCGAGGTCAGGTCGTCGCGGGCGTGGGACAGCTCCTCCTGGGAAATCGCCCCGCCGACCGCCAGATTTTTCCGCCGGTTGAAGTTGTCCTGGGCTTTCTGCACTTCGGCTTGTTGCGCGTTGACCTGGGCTTTCATGCCGTCGACGTCGCTGTACAGGCCGCGAACCTGGCGCACGGTGCGGGCCAGGTTGGCCTGGGCGCTTTGCAGGCCGACTTCGGCGTCGTTCGGGTCGAAGTTGACCAGCACCTGGCCTTCGTGGACCAGATCGCCATCGTCGGCACCGATGCTGACGACCGTACCGGTGACCAGCGGGGTAATTTCCACCACGTTGCCGTTCACATAGGCGTCATCGGTGCTTTCGCTCCAGCGCCCGTAGAACTCGTGGTAGGCCCAGACGCCCGCGCCGCCCAGCGCGACCACCACGGCCAGGACCAGCAGCATGAACTTGCGCTTGCCCGAATCGGGATTGGCGGGTGGGGTTTCAGGGGTTGAAGTTGTATGGGCAGTGGCCATGACAAATACCTTGAATTAGTGGGTCAGCGTGGCTGGCGCGGTGTTGGCCGAGGCAATGGCCTCAGGCTGGAAACCGCCGCCCAGCGCCTGGATCAGCTGGATCGACAAGTCGATCTGCTCGGCATTCAGGTTGGCCAGCTGACGCTGGGCCTGGAGCAACTGCTGCTCGATGCTGAGCACGTCCAGATAGTTACCGATGCCGGAACCGTAGCGCTGGACCACGGTGTTGTAGGAATCCTGGGCGATGTCGGTGGCGTGCTGCTGGGCAGCGATCTGCCGACCGATGTCACGCAACTGGTTGATGCTGTCGCTGACGTCGCCCAGCGCCCTGACCAGGCTTTTGTTGTACTGCGCCACCGCCAGGTCGTAGTCGGCGTCGCGGGAATCGAGGTCGGCGCGCAAACGGCCACCGTCGAAAATCGGCACGGAAATCGTCGGAGCGACGTTGAAGTAGCGACTGGCAGAACCAAACATCGCATCACCCAATAACGATTCGGCACCGGCCGCGGCGCTGAGGTTCAAGTTCGGATAGAACTGGGTTTTGCCGGCGTCGATATTCTTGCTCGCCGCTTCAACCCGCCAGCGCGCTGCCACCAGGTCCGGACGCCGTCCAAGCAGTTCGGCCGGCAGTACCGACGGCAAGGCCACGGCACCGGGCTTGAGAATGTTCGGCCGGGCGATTTCGTTGCCGCGATCGGGGCCTTTGCCCAGCAGCACCGCCAGGGCGATCTTGGCGCTTTGCAGGCGTTTTTCGGCGTCGATCAGATTGGCTTGGGAGGTGGCTTCCAGGCTTTCGGTCTGCTGGAACTGGTACTGGCTGTCGATCCCGGAACTCAAGCGGCGCTGGCTCAGGTCGAGCATTTGCCGGGTGCGCTTGAGGTCTTCGGCGGACAGGTCATGGACGATGTGCGCCTGGCCCAGATCGCTGTAGGCGCGGGCCACGTCAGCGGACAGGGTCAACTGCGCGGCCTGCTGGTCGACTTCGGCGGCACGCGCCTGGCCCAGCGCGGCTTCCCAGGCATCACGCTGACCGCCCCAGAGGTCGAAGTTGTAATTGAAGGTGGCGCTGATGTTGCGCACGGTGGCGTAGTTGTCGCCCTGCCCCAGCGGGTCCTGGTCCCGGGCCAGGCGCGAACGGCTGACGCCGGCGCTGGCATCCAGGGTCGGCATCCGCGCGGCGTCGGCGGCGTAGGCCGCGGCGCTGGCCTGGTGGGCGCGGGCGTCGGCGATCTGCATGTCGGGGCTGTCGCGCAGGGCTTCGCGGATCAGGCCGTCGAGCTGCGGATCGCCGAGACTTTTCCACCAGTCGCTTTTCGGCCAGGCCGCCTGCGACAGCGTCACGCCGCTGAGGGATTGCCCGGCCTTGAGGTTTTTCGCCTCGAGGCTGACGCCTTCGGTGTTCAGGCCACTGTAGCTGGCACAACCGGCCAGGCTCATGGCCAACAGCACCAGGCTCAGGCCGGTGCGCAAGGTTTTACGGTTCATTGGTCACCTACCCGCAGCAGGGTGATCGAGTCACCGGCCGCTATCAGGATTTTCTTGAGGATCGACTCCAGGGTTTTCAATTCTTCCGGCGTGATGCCACCGGCCAGTTCATTCATGGCTTCGGCGCCGATGTGCGGCAGACGATCGGCCAGCTTCTGGCCTTCTTCGGTCAGCACCAACCGCACCTGACGGCGGTCTGCCTCGGAGCGCTGGCGTGCGAGGAAACCTTTCTGTTCCAGACGATCGAGCATGCGGGTCATCGAACCGCTGTCCAGGGACAGGTGCCGGCACAGTTCGCCCGGCGAATCGACGCCGTACTGGGCGATGATGATCAACACCTTGAACTGCGCGGCGGTGATGCCATGGGGTTCCATGTGCGTGTCGATGATGCGGTCCTTGAGCAGCGCGGCGCGTCCAAGTAGCAGGCCGAGGTGGCAATTGTGGAAATCGTCTGGCGTGAAATGCTTCATCTGAACACCAATTAGCTGCCTAGGCAGTGAATGTATGTCGAGATATTACTGCCTAGGCAGTCAATGTCAACGTAATAGTTAGGTTGCTTTGTAATTAGTTGACCGATGGCGTAGGGTATTGCGTCATATAAAGGGACGTGTGCGGCCTGAAAACCCGCTGGAAGCAAAACTATCTATCTGGTTAAACTACGCCGCCGCGGCTCCCGGAGCCCGCCTGAAGATCACGGGGACATCACAGTGGCCGTTAGACCGCCCAAGCATTCGCGACTCAAACCGCGCTGGCCATCGTTGCGCCGCCTTTTCGACAAGGGATCGGCAGGGGCTGACCGTCACTGCGCGAATGCCCGGGTCATCCACGATTACTTTCACCACAAGGCGGGTTCCCAGGGCTACACCCTCAGCCACAGCCAGCAACGGGTGATCGACTGCATGGCGCAGCACGCCTCGACCCTGTTGGGCACCTCGGGCAAGGCCCTGCCCGGGCTCTACCTGCATGGCGCCGTCGGGCGCGGCAAGAGTTGGCTGCTCGACGGCTTTTTCCAGGCGATCCCCCTCGCCCAGAAGCAGCGCCTGCACTTCCACGGTTTTTTTGCCCAGCTGCACCAAGGCATGTTCAGCCATCGCGAGCAACCGGATGCGCTGGCGACCACGCTGGATGAGTTGCTGAGCGATTGCCGGGTGCTGTGTTTCGACGAGTTTCACGTCCACGACATCGGCGATGCGATGCTCATCACGCGGCTGTTCAAGGCGCTGTTCCAGCGCGGGATCCTGCTGCTGGTCACCTCCAACTACCCGCCGGAAGGCCTGCTGCCCAACCCGCTTTACCATGCGCGCTTCAAACCGGTGATCGACCTGATCAATGCGCGCATGCAGGTCATGGAAGTCGGCGGCCCCCACGACTACCGCAGCCAGGCCAGGACCCATGCGCATCAGCTGTTCACCCAGGGTCGATACGTCTGGCCCGCCACGCTGGCGCAACGCCAGGCAGCGAACCTGCCCGGACCGAACGCGCCGGCCATTGCCCTGCCGGTCGGCGCTCGCCATCTTTCGGCCCGCTACTGCGAAGGGCGCACCATCGGCTTCACCTTCAGCGACCTGTGCGATCACCCCACGGCGGTCATGGATTACCTGGAACTGTGCCGGCGCTTCGACCACTGGATCATCGACGACCTGCCCGACCTCGCCGAATGCACGATTGCCGCCCAACAGCGTTTCATCAACCTCGTTGACGTCTTGTATGACCAGGACAAGCACCTGACCTTGCTGGGCCAATGCTCCCTGCGCGAACGTTTGGGCGGTGATGCGATTGACCTGGCGCGTACGCGTAGTCGGTTGGGGCAGTTGGTGGAGGTGCGGGAGGGTGTTTGACGCGGGGCAAGATCAAAAGATCTGTAGGAGCGAGCTTGCTCGCGAAGAACCCGAGAGCACCGCGGAGTGTCAGGCTCCCCGCGTGATCGTTGACGTCCATCGCGAGCAAGCTCGCTCCTACAGTAGATCGGGTTAACTGCGAGAGATGTTTAGCCGGCCAGGCCGACAAACATGTCCTGCACGTCATCATGGTTATCGAGGCCTTCAAGGAAAGCTTCGACTTCAGCCATCTGCTCATCGCTCAGGCCGCTGACCGGGTTCTTCGGCTGGTAGCCCAATTTGGCCGACAACACCGTGAAACCTTGCTCAGGCAGGGCTTTCTGTACGGCGTCCAGGTCCGTAGGTTCGGTCAGGAACAGCGTCGCGCCGTCTTCACCCGGCTCGAAATCCTGCGCGCCGGCTTCGATGGCGGCCATCTCCGGATCGGCGTCCGGGGTGTCTGGCGAGGCTTCGATCATGCCCACGTGGTTGAAATCCCAGGCCACCGAACCGGAAGCGCCCAATTGGCCCTTGCGGAAGGCCACGCGGATTTCAGCGACGGTACGGTTGATGTTGTCCGTCACGCATTCAACGATCAGCGGCACCTGATGCGGCGCGAAGCCTTCATAGGTTACGCGGTGGTATTGCACGGTCTCGCCCAACAGGCCCGCACCCTTCTTGATGGCACGATCCAGTGTTTCCTTGGGCATCGAAGCTTTCTTGGCCTGTTCGACCACCAGACGCAGGTGTGCGTTGGTCGCGGTATCGGCACCGTTGCGCGCAGCAATGGTGATTTCCTTCACCAGTTTGCCGAAGATCTTGCCCTTGGCATTGGCTGCCGCTTCTTTGTGTTTAACCTTCCACTGTGCGCCCATTACTCACTCTCTTGTCTATGGCGCCGAAACATCTATTGGCCGACGCATGCCGCCAAGTTTATACGGCCTAAAGTTGGCAATCGACCAAAAAATCTCATCCACGAGTCGACATCTTTACCGATGGTTGTAGGGCAATTCTGAAATTTCGCTTTGCCATGTCCACAAGGCCTGCGGGTTTCGTACCCTCGCAGGCCGTACTCCATGGTAGAAGCGCGATCGATGCACAACGACAAGGAAAGTCCCTTTACCCTGACACTCCTCGACGACCAGCTGAATATGCAAGTGGTGCAGTTCAGTGGGCGCGAGGCCCTCAACCAACCCTATCGATTCGATATCGAAGTGATCGGCCTGGCACCGGCCCTCAACCTTGAGCGGCTGCTGCAACAACCGGCACTGCTCGACCTTGGACATGGCCAAGGCATTCATGGCGTGCTCCACAGCGCCAGCTGCGAACAGCGGGGGCGAGGCCGGATCGGCTACAAACTGGTGCTGGTGCCGGCCCTTCAAGCGCTGGATCGGTACCGATCGCGGCGGGTCTTCCAGCGCCTCAGCGTGCCGATGATCTTGCGCCAGCTGCTGGAGGAACATGCCTTGCACGCAGACAGCTACCGCCTGGAACTGGCAGACGGGCACTATCCCCTGCGGCCTTTTTGCATCCAGTACGAGGAAACCGACCTGGCCTTGCTGCAGCGCCTGTGCGAGGAAGATGGCATTCACTACCACTTCGAACACTCCCCTCACGGCCATGTACTGGTGTTGGCCGACGACAACATGAGCTTTCCCCAGGAGCCGCTGTTGATGCCGTTCCAGGGCGATGAAGCAGAAGAATGCGCTACACCTGTGATCAGCGAGCTGTTCCAGCGTCACGACACACAAGCCGTTTTCCCACGAACGAATGCGAAAAATCCCGGTGCTTCCCAGGTGGGTGAAGGGGCGGCCAATCACGCTTTTACCCACGCGTATGCACCCCACTCCAACCAGGCGCCGCGTCATCGCGATCAGCTCGACCGCCGCGATCTGCAGCGCATGCGTTGCCAGCAGTTGCAGCTTCACGGCCAAAGCAATCAGCCCTTGTTACGCAGCGCCCGCATCGTGCAGGTTGAAGACCATCCCGTGCCGGGATTCAACGATCAATGGCTGGTCTGCCAGGCGCGGCATCAGGGACAGCAGGGTTCGATCCTGGCTGAGGACAGCAGGCCCCGGCGCTACCGCAATCAGTTCACGGCCATTCCCTGGTCGACGGTATTTCGACCACCCCTGGACCAGGCCAGGCCGCGCATACCCGGTTTGCAGCCGGCCCGGGTCTGTGGCCCGGCCGGACAGCACGCGGCACAGGATGATCAAGGTCGTTTGCAGGTCAGTTTGTGGCCCGACATGGAGGTCAATCCCGTAGAGGGCCTCTGGCTCCCGGTCGCACTAACAATGTCGCAGGCTCCGGCGCAACCGATCCAGCTGCCAATGGCCGGCAGCGACGGCTGGGTCAGCTTTCTCGACAGCGACCCCGACCGCCCGGTGTTCTGCGCCAGCACGGAGCAGCGCCGCAGCCCGCCGGCGGTGCGCGCCGACACCCGCCACTCTGATACCCGCCTGCTCCTCGACTGGCTGATCAATCGCCCGGACGACCAGCCGTGAGCCTCAGCCCTTGTCGGCTTTGCCGGCCGCGGCGGCGAACTTCGCCAGGCGCACGTCCAGGTGCCGTGGCCGGCGCCCGTGGTCCTCGGCACGCTCCTTGCGGCGGATGGCGTTGCGCACCATCAACGAGCCGAGATAGCGAATCGGTTCCGGCGGAAAAAAGCCCAGCGGCCCGTTCACCAGCGGTGAGCGGGTCCAGGGGTTGTCCAGGCCCCGGACCATCGATGCGAGAATTTGCCCACCCATGTGGCAGGGCCCGACCCCGCTGCCCGAATAACCAAAGCCGTAGAACACGTTGCCACTGGCGCTCATCTGACCGAAGAACGGCAGCCCGGTCACCGATCGATCCGAGGGACCGTTCCATGTCGCTTCGACCTTGACCTCGGCAAAGGCCGGAAAGAAATCCGCCAGGCTGTGCTGCAACAGGCCGGCATAGGGCGATGGCTGATCGAACACCGGCAGCATGCGCCCGCCATAGGCGAAAGTGTTGCCGCCCTTGCCGAGCATGATCCGGCCGTCCGGGGTGTTGTGGTAGTAATGCACGAATATCCGCGAATCGAGCACCGTGACGCCGCTGGTCAAACCGATTTCGCTCAGCAGGTCGGGCCGCGGTTCGGTGATCAGCATGTCGCTGGAAACGATCGCCACGCTGCGTTCGAACTGCGCGAATGCACGGGCCATCCAGGCGTTCATCGCCAGCACCACCCGGTCGGCGCGAATTGTCCCGTGCGGGGTCTGTATCCCTGCCGGCTTGCCCTCCTCCAGCCCGGTCATCGCGGTGTTTTCGTGAATTCTCACGCCCAGTTGCAAGGCGACCCGGCGCAAGCCACGCACCAGCTTGCCCGGTTGCACACTGGCGGCCGCCGGGGAAAACCAGCCTTCCAGGTGTTTGGCCGAACCGGCCATGCGCTGTACATCGGCCACGGGGCGCTGGGTGAAGGAGTTGATGCCGTTGCGTTCCAGCGCCGCAATCACCGCGTCGGTCGAGCCGCATTGCGCACGGTTGGTGGCGGTGTAGAGGGTGCCGTCGAGGCGGTAATCGGCCTCCACCCCATACTGCTCGCAGAAGGCGCCGATGGCGTGGATGCTGCGTTCCGACTCCTTGACCAGGCGCACCGCCTCCTCAACGCCGAACAGTCGCTCAAGGGTGAAGTATTTGGCCGACCACGACAGCGCGCATCCACCGTTGCGCCCGCTGGCACCGGCGCCGCAGATGTCCGCTTCGATCAGCACCACGTCCAGTTCCGGGTCCTGTTCCTTGAGCATGATCGCGGTCCACAAGCCGGTATAACCGCCGCCGACGATGCACACGTCGGCGCGGTTGTCGCCTTGCAGTGGCGGACAGGTTTCGGATGCATCCGCCTTCAGGGCCTGCTCCAGCCAAAAGGGTCTCATGGGTCAATCTCCAGTCAGTTGTCCACACGCCAGCCTGCCGCGAGCGCAGCAGGCGACGAGGGAGAGGATTCAGGTACGCAGGGGTTTGATGGTCATCGCCCGGTTGGGTACGTAGGCATAGTGAGTACCCAGGCCCCCGGGACGACTGTTCCAGTGCGGGACCAGCACCAGTGCCGAGAACAGCGCGCAGCCGGCGAAGACAATGAACACGGTGACGGTGTCGAAGTAGCCTGGCAGCAATCCGCCGAGAATCGCCCCCACCGAACCGCAACCGTTGACGAACCCGGCGGCCGTGGCACCAGCCTTGGCGGTGCCGAAATCGATGGCGGCCGCGCCGCTGATCATCGAGTCAGGTCCATAGAGCGTCAGGCCCATGACAAACAACAGCGCCACCACCAGCATCACACTGCCGGTGTGCAGGGCGCCCATGAAGAAGGCCAGCGATACGGTCAGCGCCAGCAGGCTGATGACACAGGCCGGCATGCGCCGGGCGCCGAACAGTTTGTCCGAGGCCAGGCCGATCATGATCGGTCCGAGCAACCCGGCCAGTTCGAACGCCGTGGGAATGATCGCAGCGCCGACCTTGCCCACCGAGGGCATCTGTTCGAAAACGATCACCGGCCCCCACAGCAGGATCGCGTAGCGCGCCGGTTTCAACATGAAGTACGCCAGGCCAAGAATCAGCACGGTGCGGTTGCGCAGGATTTCCTTGAGCGGCTCCAGCACGCTGATCTTGCTTTGGGCATAAGCCTCTTCAGCACTCAGCTCAGGCTCAGGCTCCACGGCCGGCAAGCCCACGTCTTCAGGTTTGTTGCGTTGGAAAATAAAAAACAGCACGGCGACCAGCCCAACCACCGCCGCACTGGAAATGAACGCTGCGTGCCAGGAGCCAATCAGCGTATACGCCCACCATCCGGCGAATGGCGATGCCACCAGTCCGCCAAAGGCGTAGCAGGAACTCCATAGGCCCAGCACCCGCCCGCGCTGTTCGGCGGGAAAGAAACTACCGAGGTTCTTGCACAGCCCCGACCAACCGGTGGACTGCGCCAGGCCTTGAACCAGCATGCAGGTGGCGAAGATCGGCAGGGTGGCGAAACTGCCCATCACCAGCGCGGCCGCCGCCGATATCAGCAAACCGCCGAGGACCACCACCCGCGGCCCGAAGCGGTCGGCCAGGATGCCCCAGGTGAATTGGCCGATGGCGTAGGCGGTCAGGTAAATGGCGTCGAGGTTGGCCATGGCCATCTTGTCGAGCATGAACGTCGGGTCTTCGCCGATGCCGAGCTTGGCAACGGAAAACGCTTTGCGGGTGAAGTAGAAAGCGGCGTAGGCGAGCCAGGTGATCGCGAAGATCTGCACGCGCCAACGCTTGATGGTGCCGATGTGCTTGTTCATTGTGGTTCTGACCTCAGGGTGTGAGTGTGCCGGCAGAATTGGAAGAAAACGCCTGTGTTTTTATTGTTGAGCACTGCGAAATCACCTTGTCCCTGTGGGCGATTCCGGTCAGATGAGTCCTGTTGTTGCACGCACAGGCTCATGGCACCCGCGCTGTTCGACTGAGCAGTCACCGGGGCTGAGGTGGATAAAAACAATTACTGATTAATAAGTGAAATCGATTTATCGTATTTCCAAAATAAGCTCAGCTTGTTACTGGAGATTCCCATGTCGGTTTCCCACGCCCAGCTCAAAGCCTTCCATGCCGTGGCCGTGCATGGAAGCTTCACCAAAGCCGCCGAGCGGTTGTTTCTCACCCAGCCGGCAATTTCCGACCAGGTGCGCAAACTCGAAGAGCGCTACGGCGTGCTGCTGTTCCACCGCAACAAGCGCTCGGTACGCCTGACCGACCTGGGCGAGCGTTTGCTGAGCGTCACCCAGAAACTGTTCGTGATCGAAGCCGAGGCCCAGGAGTTGTTGCAGGACTCCCAGGCGTTGCAGACCGGCAGCCTGATCCTGGCGGTGGATGCGCCGGTGCACGTGCTGCCGCAGATCGCCCGGTTCTGCGAGCGCTACCCCGGCATCAGCGTGAAGATCGAAACCGGCAACACCGATGAGTCGCTGTTCCGCCTGTTCAACTATCAGGCCGACCTGGCGTTGCTCGGCCGTGAGGTGAGCGACGAACGATTGATCTCGCTGCCGCTGCGCAACGACCCGATGGTGGCGTTCGTGTCGCGCAATCATCCGTGGGCGGATCGCGATTCCATCACCCTCGCCGACCTGGACGACACGCCGCTGGTGCTGCGGGAAATCGGTTCGGTGACCCGCCAGACCCTGGAAGAAGAAATGGCCGGCGCGGGTTTTCGCATTCGCCCGGCGATTCAGGTCGAAGGTCGCGAAGCCGCGCGGGAGGCGGTGGTGGTGGGGATTGGAGTAGGCGTGGTGTCGGCGGCGGAATTCGGTGCGGATTCGCGGGTATGCGCGTTGCCGATTGTCGATTGCAAACGGCGTTTGACCGAGACCCTGGTGTGCTTGCGCGAGCAGAGTTCGCGGCGGGTGGTGGCGACGTTTCTGCAGATGGTTCGCGAGAGTCTTGCATAAGCAGGTCCGGCCCTATCGCCAGCAGGCTAGCTCCCACAGGGATTTATGCTATTACCAATTTTGTGTACGGCGTAAAACACTGTGGGAGCTAGCCTGCTGGCGATGCAGGCGACTCGGTCTACCTGACTGGCGCCAAGCCAAAAAACGCCTGGATCAAGCGCAAGTCCCGCCGCCGCTCCATGCACCCCATCATGTGCCGATTGACCAACCCCTCGCCAATGATCGGCACCGCCGCCACCCGCGGGTCATGGCTGACCTCCACCGACGACACCACCCCCACCCCCAACTCGGCGGCGACCGCCTCGGTCACCGCTTCCCGGCTGTCCAGCTCCAGCAGCACCCGCGGATTGACCTGCGCCTGGACGCAGGCCTCATCAAAGGTGCGCCGGGTGATCGAGCTCGGTTCACGCAACACCATGATCACCTGGTCCAGTTCCTTGAGCGGTACGCCTTGGGTGCGCCGCGCCCAGGGATGACCCTCGGGCACCAAAGCGCAGATCCGTGATTCGCTCAGGGCTTGCAAATGCAGGCCCTTGCGCGGCTCGACTTCGGTCAATACCGCCACGTCGGCATGTTCGGACAACAGCGCCGCCAGGGTTTCCTGGGCATTGCCCAGGCGCAGGTTCACGGTGATCCCCGGATAACGCGCGCGCAGGCTCGCGAGCATCGGCATGACCATGTGCGGGCCGTCCGCCGCCACTTCCAGGCGCCCGGTGAGCAGCTGCCGGTTGGCCTCCAACATCGCTTGGGCCTCCTCGGCCAGGCCGAACATCGCCCGGGTGATCGCCGCCAGCTTGGTGCCCTCCTCCGTCAGCTCCACCCGCCGGGCGGTGCGGCGCAACAGGGTGATCTGGTAGTGCTCTTCAAGCGACTTGATGTGGCCGGTGACCGCCGGCTGGCTGATGAACAGCCGCTCGGCGGCGCGGGTGAAGCTGCCCTCCCGGGCCACGGCATCGAACGCACGCAGCTGAAACAGGTTCATGAATAACTCTCACTGATGGCTGGCATAACAACAAACAATTTGATTGATAACTCGGCAAATTGCAATTTAGGCACCAACGCTTCATCCCATCGATTGCGAGGACACGAGAATGAGTACTGCCGCCCCCATCCTGCTCACCCCCGGCCCGTTGACCACGTCGCCCCGCACCCGTCAGGCGATGATGGTTGACTGGGGTTCATGGGATGACCGCTTCAACCAGCTGACTGCCAGCCTCTGCGAACAATTGCTGGCGATCATCAACGGCGCCGCCAGCCACCACTGCGTGCCCCTGCAAGGCAGCGGCACCTTCGCCGTCGAAGCGGCCATCGGCACCCTGGTGCCACGCGACGGCAAGGTCCTGGTGCTGATCAACGGCGCCTACGGCAAACGCCTGGCGAAGATCTGCGAAGTACTCGGGCGCTCCTTCAGCACCTTCGAAACCGCCGAAGACGAACCGACCACCGCCGCCGACGTCGACCGCCTCCTGCGCGCCGATACCGGCATCACCCACGTGGCCCTGATTCACTGCGAAACCAGCACCGGCATCCTCAATCCGCTGCAGGAAATCGCCCAAGTAGTCGAGCAACACGGCAAACGCCTGATCATCGATGCCATGAGCTCCTTCGGCGCGCTGCCGGTGGACGCCCAACAGGTGCCGTTCGACGCGCTGATCGCCGCTTCCGGCAAATGCCTGGAAGGCGTGCCGGGCATGGGTTTCGTGTTCGCCCGCAAGGAATCCCTGGCCAACGCCGCCGGCAACTCGCACTCCCTGGCGATGGACCTGCACGACCAGCACACCTACATGGCCAAGACCGGGCAATGGCGCTTCACCCCGCCGACCCACGTGGTCGCCGCGTTGCACGAAGCCCTGCTGCAATACAACGAAGAAGGCGGCCTGCCAGCCCGCCACCAGCGCTACGCCGCCAACTGCCAGGCCCTGATGGAAGAGATGGCCGGGCTGGGCCTGCGCAGCTTCCTGCCGGCCGCCATCCAGGCGCCAATCATCGCCACCTTCCATGCGCCGAAAGATCCGCGTTATCAGTTCAAGGAATTCTACGAGCGGGTCAAGGCCAAGGGTTACATCCTCTACCCGGGCAAACTGACCCAGGTCGAGACGTTCCGTGTGGGCTGCATTGGCCATGTGCAACCTTCAGAAATGCGCGAAGCCGTCGCGGCCATCGGCGAAGTATTGCGCGAGATGGAAGTGCTGGAGATCTAACCCCCACCGCACTTCCCCTGTGGGAGCGAGCCTGCTCGCGATAGCGGACTGCCAGCCAACACATCCGCTGAATGTCAGGCACTCATCGCCAGCAGGCTGGCTCCCACAGTTAAAGCAGCCCCCAATTAGCCAGTAGCCAAAGGATTTCCAGACATGAACTACACCAACCCAACCAAACTCCAGGCCGCCATCCTCGACTGGGCCGGCACCGTGGTCGACTTCGGCTCGTTCGCGCCGACGCAGATTTTCGTCGAGGCCTTCGCCGAGTTCGACGTCCAGGTCTCCATCGAAGAGGCCCGTGGCCCGATGGGCATGGGTAAGTGGGACCACATCCGCACCCTGTGCGACCAGCCGCAAGTCGCCGAACGCTATCGCAAGGTATTCGGCCGTACGCCGACCGACGATGACGTCACCGCCATCTACCAACGCTTCATGCCGCTGCAGATCGAGAAAATCGCCGAGCACTCGGCGCTGATTCCAGGCGCCCTGGACACCATCGCCGGCTTGCGCCAGCAAGGGATCAAGATCGGTTCCTGCTCCGGCTATCCGAAACAGGTCATGGACAAAGTCGTCGAACTGGCCGCCACCAACGGTTACGTGGCCGACCACGTGGTTGCCACCGACGAAGTGCCGAACGGCCGCCCATGGCCAGCCCAGGCATTGGCCAACGTGATCGCGCTGGGCATCGACGACGTCGCCGCGTGTGTGAAGATCGACGACACCGTGCCAGGCATCCTCGAAGGCCGTCGTGCCGGCATGTGGACCGTCGCGCTGATCTGTTCGGGCAACGCGCTGGGCCTGGACTACGAAGGCTATCGCGCCCTCGGCAGCGACCAGTTGGCCAGCGAGCGCAAGCGCATCCACGCACTGTTCGAAGCCTCGCGCCCGCACTACATGATCGACACCATCAGCGATTTGCCAGAAGTGATTGCCGATATCAACCAGCGCCTGGCCAAAGGCGAGATGCCGCAGACCAACTGATCCCAAAATACTGTAGGAGCGAGCTTGCTCGCGAAGGTCGCCAACGATGACGCGCACTCTCTGGATAACCGTGGCGCTGTCGAGACCTTCGCGAGCAAGCTCGCTCCTACAGTGGGTATGCGTTTTTACTGTCAATAGAGCATTCAGCGTCATTGAGTCACAGGCAAGTGCGACGAAACAGGATTACAGTTAAAGCACGCCGTCGATCAAGAACGGTGGCTTCAAACCGGACCTGTGAGGAACACCGTATGCCGTGGAAAAACTCCAACTCGCGCTACAGCACCGTCTCGATCGCGCTGCATTGGTTGATGCTGGTCCTGCTGGCGCTGGTTTACGCCTGTATCGAACTGCGTGGCCTGTTTCCCAAGGGCAGCGGTGGGCGAACGCTGATCGTCGAATCGCACTTCATGCTCGGCCTGACCGTCTTCGTGCTGGTCTGGCTACGCCTGTTCGCCCGCAGCCTTGGCCCGGCGCCGCAGATCTTTCCGGCTTCGCCCAAGTGGCAAACGCTGCTGGCCAAATTGATGCACTGGGCGCTGTACCTCTTCATGATCGCCATGCCGATCCTGGGCTGGCTGGTCACCAGCGCCAAAGGTAACCAGGTGATGTTCTACGGCTTCGACCTGCCCCTGCTGGTCGCGCAAAACAAGGACCTGGCCAAGCAGATCCAGGGCTGGCACGAACTCGGTGGCACCATCGGCTACTGGCTGATCGGCCTGCACGCCGTCGCCGGGCTGTATCACCACTATGTGGTGGGCGACAACACCCTGCTGCGAATGATGCCCAAGCGGGTCAACAGCAATACCGGAAGCTGACGCTCCCACAATGGATTGCGGTGCTTTTCAGGTTTTGGAGCTAAAACCCCGGCGGCCTTGCAAACCACCGGTGTGGATAAAGATCAGCCGCGTGCCTGGGGCAAACTTGCCTGCCTCTACCTGCTGTTTCAGCGCCAGCAACGCCTTGCCGGTGTACAGCGGTTCCAGTGGGATGCCGCTGGCTTGTTCGGCCTGCTCGATGAATTCGAGCAAAAACGGATCGACCTTGGCAAAGCCACCCCGGCTGGCGTCGAACAGTTCGTAAGACGAATCACTCACCCCCGCCTGCGCCAGGATGCGCTCGACCTGCTGTGCCACCCCATGATCGTCGGGCACCGCCAGCGCGCCGTAGACCGGGTGCTCACCCGCCTCGGCCATGACCAGCCCGGCCAGGGTCGTGCCGGTGCCGCAGGCCAGCCACCAAGCGTCGTAGTCGTTCCAGCCCAGGTCATTCACTTGCCGGCAGGCCAATGCCTTGAGCGGCAGGCAGCCTTGTGCCCCCGGCAAACCGCCACCGCCTTCCGGGACCGCCAGCAGATCGGGATACTGCACCTGCCATGGCGCCCAGAAACCCGGTTGATGCCGCGCCCGATAGCCGGCATAACCGAGCCAGTGCAGTTGCATGCCGAACGCCTGCAAATCGTTCACCGTCGGCGTTTGCTGAGGGTGCCCGCGCAACAGGCCGACCGTGGCGAAACCGAAACGTTTGCCGGCAGCGGCCAGGGCATGCAGGTGATTGGAATGGGCGCCGCCGAGGCTGATGATGCCCTTGGCGCTGGCACGGTCAGCGGCCTTGAGGTGTTCGGTGAGCTTGAACCATTTGTTGCCGCTGATCAGCGGGTCGATCTGGTCCAGGCGCAGGATGGCGAGTTCGATGCCGGCTGCGGTGAGCCAGTCGAGGTGGAGGGGATCGAGTGGGGCCTGGGGTGGCCAGTTTTCGGGTGGAGAAAGCATTGATGCCTGCTCAGGGTAAAGAGCCGGCATCTTAGCAGGCTTGCCGACGCCATCGCCGGCAGGCCGGCTCCCACAGGGGATCTGTGAACGACACAGATCAAATGTGGGAGCTGGCCTGCCGGCGATGGCCATTGGCACGCTGGGCCTGCGTATTACAATTGAGCAGCCAGTCGCGAACCCTGGTTGATCGCGCGCTTGGCATCCAGCTCCGCCGCAACGTCCGCGCCGCCGATCAGATGCACGTTCTGCCCCGCCGCCACCAGGCCGTCCTGCAACTCGCGCAGTGGGTCCTGCCCGGCGCAGATCACGATGTTGTCCACTGGCAGCACTTGCGGTTCAGCGGTTTCGCCGATGCGGATGTGCAGGCCTTCGTCGTCGATCTTCAAATACTCGACGCTGTTGAGCATCTGCACCTGCTTGTTCTTCAGACCGGTGCGGTGAATCCAGCCGGTGGTCTTGCCCAGGCCGTCGCCGACCTTGGATTTCTTGCGTTGCAGCAGGAACACTTCGCGGGCCGGGGCATGGGGCGCCGCCTTGATGCCGGCGACACCGCCGCGGGCTTCCAGGTGCGTATCGATGCCCCACTCCTTCCAGAACTCATCGCGATTCAGGCTGGTGGCCTGGCCCTGGTGAACCAGGAACTCCGAGACGTCGAAGCCGATACCGCCAGCGCCAATCACTGCCACACGCTTGCCCACCGGTTTGCGCTCAAGCAGCACGTCCAGGTAGCTCAGCACCTTGGCATTCTCCACCCCCGGAATCGCCGGCAAGCGCGGCGCAATGCCGGTGGCCAGGATGATTTCGTCGTAGCCGCCCTCGACCAGCTTCGCCACATCGACGCGGGTGTTCAGGCACACCTCGACATTGGTGGTCTGCAGCTTGCGAGCGAAGTAACGCAGGGTCTCGAAGAACTCTTCCTTGCCTGGCACCCGCTTGGCGACGTTGAACTGTCCGCCGATTTCGCTGGCCGAATCGAACAACGTCACCGCATGTCCACGCTCGGCCGCCACGGTCGCGGCGGACAACCCCGCAGGCCCGGCACCGACCACGGCGATTTTCTTGATCTGCTGCACCGGTACATAGTTGAGTTCGGTTTCGTGGCAGGCACGCGGGTTGACCAGGCAACTGGTCAACTTGCCGCCGAAGGTGTGGTCCAGGCACGCCTGGTTGCAGCCGATGCAGGTGTTGATTTCATCGGCGCGGCCTTCGGCGGCCTTGTTGACGAAGTCCGGGTCGGCGAGGAACGGCCGCGCCATGGAGACCATGTCGGCATCGCCCTCTTTGATGATCTGCTCGGCGATTTCCGGGGTGTTGATGCGGTTGGTGGTGATCAGCGGGATGTTCACCGAGCCGCGCAGCTTGGCCGTGACCTTGCTGAAGGCTGCGCGTGGCACCTTGGTGGCGATGGTCGGAATCCGCGCTTCGTGCCAGCCGATACCGGTGTTGATGATCGTCGCACCGGCTTGCTCGATGGCCTTGGCCAGCAGCACGATTTCGTCCCAGGTGCTGCCGCCTTCGACCAGGTCGAGCATCGACAGGCGGAAAATGATGATGAAGTTCGGGCCAACCGCCTCCCGCACGCGACGGACGATTTCCACCGGCAGGCGCATGCGGTTTTCGTAGCTGCCGCCCCAGCGGTCGGTGCGGTGGTTGGTGTGGGCAGCGAGGAACTGGTTAATGAAATAACCTTCGGAGCCCATGATCTCGACACCGTCGTACTCGGCCTGCTGGGCCAGGGCCCCGCAGGTGACGAAATCGCTGATCTGCTTCTCGATGCCCTCTTCGTCCAGCTCCTTGGGCCTGAACGGGTTGATTGGCGCCTGGATCGCGCTTGGCGCAACCTGTTTCGGGCTGTAGGCATAACGACCGGCGTGGAGGATCTGCATGCAGATCTTGCCGCCCGCCTCGTGCACCGCGCGGGTGACGATGCGGTGCTTGAGCGCTTCTTCCTCGGTGGTCAGCTTGGCCGCACCGGAATACACGCCGCCTTCGTCGTTCGGGCCGATACCGCCGGTGACCATCAGGCCGACACCGCCACGGGCACGCTCGGCGAAGTACGCCGCCATGCGCTCGAAACCGCCGGGCTTTTCTTCAAGGCCGGTGTGCATCGAACCCATCAAGGTGCGGTTGCGCAACGTGGTGAATCCCAGGTCCAGCGGGGCCAGCAGGTGCGGGTAATGGGCGGCGGTCATCGGTAACTCCACAGCGAGCGATCACGGAAAAAGCGGGCGCTCTACGGCCCCCGTCAGTCATGTTCGACAGACTAAGAGCCCAACCGCCGCCGCTCAATGACCGAAACTTACAACTTAATGATCAAAATGTGCAGATGATCTCCCGTCAGCCCATGACCGCGCGCCTCGACGACACCGGTTTTTCCAGGCCGGCTCCGCGCACATTTGCACCTGATTTAGAGCATAAACGCCCGGCTCTTGCGACCCGGGCATTTCTTCATCGGCCGCACAACCTTGTCATCGCAGCGTCAGAAGCTCGCCTTGACCGACAACATGAAGTTGCGTGGATCACCGTAGTAGTTACCGAAGGACTCGGTACCGATGGTGGTGTAGTAGCGCTTGTCGAACAGGTTGTTGCCGTTGAGCGCAACCGACCAGGTGTCGTCGATGCGGTAGCCGATGCGGCCGTTCCAGATCGCATAACCCGACTGGGTGATTTTCTCGCCGCTAGAGGGAGAGATCCGCAAGTTATCGCTTTGCGCGTTGACCCCGGCGCCAATGGTGAATCGCTCCAGTGATCCGCCCAGGGCGTAGTCACCCCACATGCGCAACAAATGCCGCGGCACATAGCTATTGAACGCCGCGCCATTGAGGCTGCTGTCGATGTCGTCGAGAGTCTTGGTCTGGGTGTAGGTATACCCCGCCAGCAGTTGCAGGCGTTCGATGACTTCACCGCTGATCTCGGCCTCGAAACCCTGGGCGCGCACCTTGCCGGCGTTGACGTAGCAGTAACCATCGGAGGACGGGCAGGACGAGTTGAAGTCAGTCTGTGCCTGGTCCTTCTGGAGGGTGCGGAACAGGTTGAAGGAGCTGTTCAGGCGACCGTCGAACCAGGCGCCCTTGATTCCCAGCTCGTAGCTCTGGCCCACCAGCGGCTTGAGCGCCGAACCGTCTTCGGAGCGGTAATTGCCTTGCGGAGTGAAGATTTGCGCATAGCTGGCGTAGGCCGTCAGGTTCTCGTTCAGGTCCAGCAGCACGCCGGCAAACGGCGTCACCTGCCCGGTCTCCGTGGTGCTGGAGTGTTCCGAGGTGCCGGTGTTGATGAAGTCGGAATCGGTATCGGAGTTGTACCAGCTCACCCGACTGCCGACGACGAATGTCAGCGGGTCAGCCAGCTTCAAGCGCAGGGTCGAGTACACGCCCTTCTGTTTGGTCACTGAGTTGACCGGCCCACCGCGGGACGAGTTATCGATGAAGTAACTGTCATCCGGCTCGGGGATATGCTTGTCGGGATTGAACACATTCTGGCGCTGCGGCAGAAACGCCACCGAGTAGAAGTCGTCCTTGTTCGAACGGCTGGCGTTGAAGCCCACGACCAGTTCATGGCGCTGGCCGAATGCGTCGAATTTGCCATCCACGTAAGCGTCCAGGCCGTAGTCGACCTGGTCGTAGTCGTACAGGCTGCCCAGCATGCCGGTGGTATTGGTGCCCGGCGTCACGGCGCCGGAAGCGAAGGCGTACTTGATGTCCTGGGTGTTTTTTGTATAGACGCTGGCGACCTTCAAGGCCCAGTCGTCGTTGAGCTGGTGAGTCAGATCGCTGAAAACGGTGGTGCGCTGGCTGCGCCAGGTGTTCCACGAAGGGTCGAGACAGGTCGAGCGACTGAGCTTCAAGTCGCTGCCGTCCCGGTAACGCGGCAAGCCGCCCCAGCAAGGGTTGGCATCCACGTCTTCATAGGCGACGCCCAGGCCGAGGGTGGTGTCGGGGCTCAGGTCAACGTCCAGCGCGCCGTAATACACCTGGTCCTTGCGACTCGCGTCGTCGACGAAGTAATGCCGGCTCTGCTCGGCGACAACGGCCCGCCCGCGCAAGGTGCCGGATTCGTTCAGCGGGCCACCGGTGTCGACCTGTCCGCGATAGTTGTCCCAGCTGCCACCGGACAGCGTGATGTCCGTGTGCGCCGAGGTCTGCCCGCGCTTGCGCACGAAGTTCACCCCGCCTGCGGTGCCACCCGCCCCTTTCATCATTCCCGCGGCGCCGCGCAGGATTTCCACCCGGTCGTAATACGCCATGTCCTGGCTGAAACTGTCGGCCTGGACATAGAGGTTGCCCATGTCCAAAGGCACACCGTCGTACTGGTATTGGCCCGACATGCGAAAGCCGCGGGAGTAGAAATACTTGCCGCCCATGGTCGAGTCGTAGACGGTGATGCCCGGGGTCTTTTCCATGACCTGGTCGATGGTGTTGAGGTTCTGGTCATCGAGCATCTTGCGCGTCATCACCGTGACCGATTGCGGCGTTTCCCTGAGCGAGTGCTCGCCCTTGCCGATGGTGACGGCACCGGTGGTGTACGAGCCGCTGTATTCGGTGGTTGCGCCCAGCATTTGGCCATTGATGTTGGTCGCGCCCAGTTCCAGCGCCGAGCCGACAGTCGGGACCGGCCGCAGCACATAAGTACCGTTGGCCTGGGGCTCGGCCTGCAGGCCGCTGCCGTGTGCTCGAACTGTTGCGCGGCGAAATCCGGGTGACGACCGCGGTCGATCCTCTGCGGCGGCCAGGTCGGAATCGCTGGCGATCCCCGAGCGAAGTCGGGCATACCAGCGGGCGGCGGCGCCAATCGCCTGCAACTCGGCGGGCGAAAGGCTCATGCCAGTTGCAACCGAATCTGCATCAGGCAGCAATGCTCCATGGCCTTGGCCATGTAGTTGTTGACAGTGCGGGTGCTGATATTCAAGCGCTCGGCAATCTGCGGGTAGGTCAGGCCGTCGAACTGGGACAGGATGAACGTCTGCTTGACCTTGGTTCCCAACCCTTGCAGCAGACGGTCGATTTCCACCAGGGCCTGCAACAGGATCGCCTGTTCCTCAAGCGACGGCTGCTGCCATTCGGGCATGGCGGCCAGTGCTTCCAGGTAGGACTGCTCCAGCGAGCGTCGGCGAAACAGATCGATCAGCAAGCCCTTGGCGATCATCGACAGGTAAGGTCGCGGCTCGCGAATCTCCAGCGCGTTTCGCGCCTTGATCACCCGCACGAAAGTGTCCTGCGCCAGGTCCGCCGCATCGAACGCATTGCCCAGGCGCTTGCGTAGCCAGCCATTGAGCCAACCGTGGTGCTCGCAATACAGATCATTGACGGCGCTGCGCAGGGATAAATCGTTGGCGGACATGACGATGGAATAATTCGCGAGTGATAATGACTCGCATTGTCAGTCGTGCGCAGGGTAATTTGCAATAGCCACTATGATCAACAAGCCCTGCCAGGCGCGGGCGACGCTGATATCATTCAAGTATTTACAAGCCGGGTGGAAAAACATGAACCGTCAAAAAAAGCTGCAACAGTTGTTCAAGGCCAAGGCCAAGAAGGCCAGCGCCAAACTGGCACCAAAAAAGCCGAAATACATCAGCAAGGCTGACCGATTGAAACTGGCGGCTGAAGCCGGTGACGCCTCGATCAGTTCCCCTAGCGAAAATTGATCCAGTTCGGAACACTCGAACTCATCGCCACACAACTCGCGTAACGCTTGCAAGCCTTGACGCTGGCCGACTCCGGCGGCACCGAAACCAGCACGGTCAACACCAGGAAAAACAGGATCAGAAACGGTACGTAATAGGCGAGATGACTTTTTATTTTCATTGTCAGTGCTCTCATGGCCTGTGAATCGAAACTGCGTGGGCAGTCCGCTTTGTAAAGGCGCCTTCGAGTGACCCAAGGCGCCCTGTCACGCTGTCAGCGCTCGTCCACCGTGATGAACTCGCGACGCTCTGCCATGAACGCCGGCACGTCGTCCTCATCGGTGAAGAACTGCTCGTACCACTCGCGCAACTGGTAGACCGGGCCGTCGGTTTCCGCCAATACCGGTTTGTCGATGCGGATCTTGTGTTTCCAGATCACCACGTCCTGGTAGAACGAGTCGCGGTTGCCCTGGACGTAGGCCCTCGCCACTTCCTGGTTCTGTTCTTCGGTCCAGCCCGGTACCCGCTTGACCATGCAACCGAAGCGCAGGTCGAAGCTGTTCGGTGTCACCGGTACGTGGCTGTTGAGCAGGATGGCGTGGATGCGCACGTCGCCGAACATCGAGCTGATGTGGGTGAAGTGGGTCGCCGGCCCGTAGTAGGCCGACGGCGCGATCAGGTCGCCGCCCAGGCGTTCGGAATCGCCATGGAAAATCTGGTGGCCGATGTGGCCTTCGAAGACGTTGGCGAAGTACTTGGTTGGCGTGCCGTGCACCGGCCCGAAGTGCTGGGCGTCCACCAGGTTATCGACCAGCTCCCGTGGGTTGGTCTCGATGTGCATGGTGTCGATGTTCCAGTCATGCACCCAGTCCGGATCGTCCATCTCGGGCAGGTGCGGAATGACCACGCCGTCCTTCGGCGCACGGCCTTCGGGATTGTTCCAGACGAACAGCAGGTTGTTTTCCTCGCAGGTCAACCAGCTGCGGGTCTTGGCCTTGGGCGGGATGCGCTTGCAGTAGGGGATTTCCACGCATTTGCCGCCGGTGTCGTACTTCCAGTGGTGGAACGGGCACACCAGCCGGTCGTTCTCGACGGTGCCCTGGGACAGGTCGGCGCCCATGTGCGGGCAATAGGCATCGAGGATGCTGATGTTGCCCTGGCTGTCGGCGAAGGCCACCAGGCGGGTGCCGAAGATTTCCAGGGTATGGGGCTTGCCATCGCGGTAATCGCTGGCATTGCCCAGGCAGTGCCAGCCGCGGGCGTAACGGTGGCTGCGCTGGGCGTTCTCGATGTTGATTTCAGCGAGTTTGGTCATTGTTGTTGTTCCTCGATTGCAGACTTGGGGGACAGGCAATGCCCCCAAGAAATACAGGGTGATCCCATGGCCGACATCATTGAGTAGCCACGCCGGCAGGTCATCCTTCAGTTGGACTAGATCAAACGCGATCCACTCTCAATGGGCGCCCCTGTCACCAGGGGCGCCGCGCTGGACGGTTACTGGCCGAAACGCCGGGCAGCCTCCGGGCCGAAATCCCGTGGACTGAAGCCGGGTTTGTTCAACAGGTAGCCGTTGCGCTGTTCGTTGATCAGGTTGAACGCTAGGTAGCTGCCGGCATTGAGGTCGTAGTACAGACCGACGCCCGCTTGCGGCCGCTGGGTTTCGTAGGCGTAGAAGTAATTCAGCATTGAGGTCCGCCACAGCTCGCCACGGTTGTCGTAGTTATCGGCGAGCATCGGAAACCAGGTGTCCTCGTCGATATACAACTTGCGCTTGCCATACAGGTGGCGATAACCCGGCTTGAGGGTGCCTTCGAGCTCCCACACTCGATGGCGCTCATAACGCATGGCATCGGGATTGATGTGCCCCGGCGTCAGCAGATCGGCGTACTTGAGGTTGGCCGCGTGCAGGCGATAGGTGTTGTAGGGAATGAACATCTCGCGCTTGCCGACGATCTTCCAGTCGTAACGCTGCCCTGAACCGTTGAACAGGCGCACCTCGTCGACGGTGATCGAGCCGCCGCTGCCCGGGAACGACATGTCGAAGCCATAGCCCGGCGACTGGCGCACCCGCCGCGTGCCCGGATCGTAGCGCCAGGCCTGGCGCGGTTCGGTCTTGTCATTCCAGAACTCGGTGCCGGTATTGATCTCGCCCTTGTCCCGTTGCGGCAACAGGGTTTCGTTGAGGTAGAACGACGAGTTGCCGCTGGTCTCGCCAATCTTGCCCGGCTCCAGCGCTGGCGCCAGGTTGCGCGAATGCACGCGCCCCCAGTTGATGTTGCCATCCTTGAGCACGTAGGCGTTGTCGGAGGTGTATTCCTCGGTCCAGGCACGCAAGGTAAAGGCCGAGGCGTTCTTCAACAGTTCCAGGCCGCTGCGCGGTACCGGAAAGGCTGTGCCGCCGGTTTTACCCACCACCCCTTCACCCTCATCCACCAGGCGAGCAATGCCGGCGTTCTCGCGGGTGGCTTTGCAAACCGCGTCGTCGAAGCGGAAATCCCGGTGCGAGGGGTAGATCGGCATCTTGTAGGTGCCCGGGTACAGCTTGAACAGGGCTTTTTGCCCATCAGACAGTAAGTTGCTGTACTGCGTCATGTTCTGCGCGGTAATCACCAACAGCGGCTTTTCGTCCGGGTACGGGTCGACCGGGTGGTTACCCGTGCCCTTGAAGTCGACGTGGGGCGGTGCGCCCAGCCATTTGCCGCTGAAGGCGGGAATGCTGCCGTCGGCGTTGCCGGCTTTTTCCGCGCCCACGCACGTCAAGTCTGTGCCCAGGCGGGCGGCATCTTCGGGTGCGGCATTCACCGTGCCGATGGCACAGCAGCCCAATAACAACGCCAACGCCCAGCCAGGGGACTGATTACTGCCGGTCATTTTTATTCTCCTTAGGTTCGACAACGGTGGCCCAGTATCGACAGCCCGGGAACCCGGCAGCATCGTCCGCACGGACTAACGCATGTTGGCGCGCACCCGCTTCATAGCCGCGCCGTCGCCGGCTGCGGCGCGCCCAGGGCGACCACGCTGTTGAGCATGATCCGCACCAGCTCCGTCTGGCGCCGCACGCCGGTCTTGGAAAAAATCGAACGCAGGTGCGCCCGCGCGGTATTGCGGCGGATGTTCAAGAACTCCGAGGCTTCCTCCAGCGACAGGCCGTTGGCCAGTTCCAGGGCCAAGGTGGTTTCCGCCGGGGTCAGGTTGTACAGCTGCGACGTCAGCACCGTGCTCACCAGCGACTTGCTCACGGCATCGCGCACGTACACCACCACTGTGGGCTTGCCGTTGCCTTCGAGCAGGTCCTCGGACGGAATCAACTCCACCACCACGCCCAGGCTGACCTGGCCTGATGGGCGAGAAATCGAGGTCGCCTCGGCCACCTGCACGCTCCTGCTGGCGCCTTGTTTGGCGCGCTGGAAAGCATTGCGCACCAGGCGCGCCAGCTCCCGATTGTCACTGGGGTAAGTCGCTTCCAGCCGCCCGCCGACCACCTTGAGGCCGTCCTGGCTGTCGAGGATCTCCCGGGCCACGGGATTGAGTTGCACCACGGTGCCGTGCTCATCGAGCACGATGGTCGCCACCGCCAGGCGGCTGATCGTCTGCGAATACAGGCTGCCCAGCGATTCGCTGCGGTCGAGCAGCGAATACATGTGCAAGGCCCGGCGCAGGTGCGGCAACAACATGGCGCACATGGCCCGCTCGGCGTCACTGAACCGTGGCTGGGCTTGGGGTCGATTGATCCGGAAACGCACCGTGCCGCCATCCGGCATGCGGATATCGGCACCGAGCATGTGGTAGCAATCGTAGGGTTGGCAGTACAACAGGTAAAACGCCGAGCTCGACCATTCGCTGTCGCTGATCAGCTCGTCGACGGTGAACACCGTGTCGGTGGGCAGGCCGTCGAACAGGCTGGATTTGGCGTAGTAGGCGTAATGGTTGATACCGCCCTGCCCCAGCTCGACATCGCCGGCGACCACCATCGGGGACAACAGCGGCTCGTCCTGGACCCGCAGGATCAGGGTGACGAAATTGGCCTTGAACAACGCCCGCACCTCGCGCAACGCGTCGCTCAGGCTGCGGGTATCCATCGCCGAATCGTAGATGTTGCCGATGATCCGTTCGTACTCGGCCAACTCCAGGCCCATGAGCGCCAGGACCTGTGCATTGGGCATACCACTTTGCATAACCATTCCCCAGCAGAGGGGCCCGACCGGCGGGCCCCATGGATTAATCGACAGGACGGCGCTGCCCCGCTCGCCTCATGGCAGCTCGAACAGGCCGGCGGCGCCCATGCCGCCACCGATGCACATGGCGATCACCACATACCGCACACCGCGACGTCGCCCTTCGAGCAAGGCATGGCCAACCATGCGCGCGCCGGACATGCCGAACGGATGACCGATGGCAATCGCCCCGCCGTTGACGTTCAGGCGATCGGCCGGAATCTGCAGCGCATCGCGGCAATGCAGCACCTGGCTGGCGAAGGCCTCGTTGATCTCCCACAGGCCAATATCCTTCACGCTCAAGCCAAAGCGCTTGAGCAGCTTGGGAATCGCGATCACCGGGCCGATGCCCATTTCCTCAGGCGCGCAGCCACCCACCGCAATGCCGCGGTAAATGCCCAGTGGCGTCAACCCGCGGCGCTTGGCCTCGGCACGACTCATCAGCAGGCTGGCCGCGGCACCGTCGGAGAACTGCGAGGCGTTGCCGGCGGTGACGAACTCGCCCTGCTCGATCCAGTTACCGTCCTTCCACACCGTTTTCAATCCCGCCAGGTCCTCCAGGCGCGTATTGGGCCGATTGCACTCGTCTTTCACCACCTGCACGCGCTCATGGCCATTGGGCTGGCCATCGGCGGCGAACAGCAGTTTATCCACGGTCAGGCTGACGATTTCATCGTCGAACAGGCCGTCTCGCTGCGCGGCGGCGGTGCGCAGCTGGCTAAGCAGCGAATACTCATCCTGGGCGGCGCGGCTGATGCCATAGCGGCGGGAGACGATCTCGGCGGTCTCGATCATCGGGATATAGGCGCTGGGCATCACCTGCAGCACCGCTTCGGAGCGGGCGCGATAGGCGTTCTTGTGTTTGGTCTGGGTCAGCGACAGGGACTCCACGCCGCCGCCGATGGCGATGTTCATCTCGCCGGTCATGATGGCCTTGGCGGCCATGCCGATGCTCATCAGGCCCGAGGCACACATGCGGTCCACGGCCATGCCCGGCACGCTGTCCGGCAAACCGCCGGTGTAGGCGCAGAGCCGGCCGATGTTGAAGCCCTGGGTGCCCTGCTGCACCGACGCGCCCATGATCACATCCTCGACCTCGGCAGGCTCGATGCCGGCGCGCTCGACCACCGCGCGCACCACATGGCCGCCCAACACCGGGGCCTCGGTATCGTTGAACGATCCGCGAAACGACTTGGCCAGCGCGGTACGGGCGGTGGCGACGATGACGACTTCATTCTGGTCCATGGCTAACTCACTCGGAAATGGCGTTGAAGGTATAGCGGCTGATGGTGTCGATCACGCAGCCGGGGCGTGCCTGGCCTTCGACTTCCACGGTGATGCGCACCACCAGTTGCACGGCGTCGCCCTGTTGTTCGGCGCGGATGATCTGGCCGCTGCCGCGCACCCGCGAGTCGACCTTGACCGGCGCCGGGAAGCGCACCCGGTCGCTGCCGTAGTTCACGCCCATGGCCATGTTTTCAAGGAGCAGCAACTGCGGCATGAACAGATTGGCCAGGGACTGGGTCAGGTAGCCGTGGGCAATGCAGGCGCCAAACGGGCCGCTGGCGGCGCGCACCGGGTCGACGTGAATCCACTGGTGATCGCTGGTGGCTTCGGCGAACAGATCGATGCGTTGCTGGCTGATGGTCAGCCATTCGGTGTGGCCCAGGTCCAGCCCTTCGGCGGCAAGCAACGCCTGGGCGCTGTTGAATACATAACTCATGCGCCCATCCTCAAGCTTGCTGTGAACTGACGGACAGCACTTCGCCGACCATGTAGGAGGCATAGTCGCTGGCCAGGAACATCATCACGTTGGCCACCTCCCAGACTTCGGCGGCACGCCCGAACGCCTCGCGCCCGGCCAGGCTGGCGAGCAGCTCTTCGCTGGAGGCTTTCTTGAGAAAATCGTGCAGGGCAATCGACGGCGACACCGCGTTGATGCGCACGCCGAACTCGGCGGCTTCCAGGGCGCTGCAGCGGGTCAGCGCCATCACCCCGGCCTTGGCGGCAGCGTAATGGGCCTGTTCCTTCTGTGCCCGCCAGCCGAGCACCGAGGCGTTATTGACGATGGCCCCGGCGCCGCGGCGCTGCATGTGCGGCAACATCGCCCGGGTCATGCGGAAGGTGCCGGTCAGGGTCACATCCAGCACCCGCAACCACTCTTCGTCGCTCATCTCCACCACGCGCTTCTGGCCACCCAGGCCCGCGTTGTTGATCAGCACATCGACCCCGCCCAACGCCTCTTCGGCCGCCGCTACCAGGGCCTGGACTTCACTCTCAACAGTGACATTGCACAGCTGGCCATAGATCGCCTGCAGACCGGTCTCGGCCTTGAGACGCTCCACCGCCTCCTCCAGCCGCCGCGCATGCACATCGCAAATCATCAGCGCCCGGCAACCTTCCTCGGCACTGCGCCGGGCCGCCGAATAACCGATACCGGCACCTGCCGCCGCGGTAATCAACACCGACTTGCCGGCCAGCAATTGATGACCGGGAACATAAGGGGGGGCTTGTTTCACAGCGTCTACCTCCGAAGAAATCAATACGCTGCAGTTGTACGGAGGGAGCGATGCGGGCGCATCGTCAAAATGGGGTATGAAGATGGAGAACGATGACGCGGAGCATCAGCAGACCCTGTAGGAGCGAGCTTGCTCGCGAAAAACCTGAGAGCAGCGCGGGGTGGCAGGATCCCCGCGTCATCGTTGACCTCCATCGCGAGCAAGCTCGCTCCTACAAGGGGATCGGGTACGGCCGTGGGAGATGGTCGGGGGCTTCAGCTTCCCCAGACTTTCTGCGCCTTCGGCGCTTCGGCGAGGATGGCGTCCACCGCCGCGCCGATCTCTTCGACTTTCCACAACGCGCCCTTGTCGCAGGTGACGCCCGTGCGCCAGCCATCGCCCAGGGAGATTCGCCCACCCTGGCTTTCGAAGACCTGGCCGCTGACGTGGGCCGACGCCGGGCTGCCCAGCCAAACCACCAGCGGTGCGACGTTTTCCGCGGCCCAGGCGTCAAAGCTGCCGTCCTCGGGTTTTTTCACCACGTCGGGCATGGCGCTTTCGGTCATCGAGGTACGTGCAGCCGGCGCCAGCGCGTTGGCGGTGACGCCGTAGCGGCCCAGTTCCGCCGCTTGCACCAGGGTCAGCGAGGCGATGCCGCCCTTGGCCGCCGAATAATTGGACTGGCCCACCGAGCCTTGCAGCCCGGCGCCGGAGCTGGTGTTGATGATCCGCGCGTCCACCGGCGTTCCGGCCTTGGCCAGGTCGCGCCAGCGGCGGCCGAGGATGTTGGCCAGGCAGTAATGGCCCTTGAGGTGCACGCGCATGACCATGTCCCAGTCTTCTTCACTGAGGCTGATGAACATGCGGTCGCGCAACACGCCGGCGTTGTTGATCAGCACATGCACTTCACCGAACGCCGCCAGTGCCGCATCGACGATGCGCTGGGCAGTGGCCAGGGTGGTGATGTCGTCGCTGTTGGCGATGGCCTGGCCACCGTTGGCGCGAATCTCCCCCGCCACATCCTCTGCGGCCTCGGCGCGAATATCGTTGACCACTACGTTGGCCCCTTGCGCGGCGAACGCCAGGGCGTAGGCGCGACCGAGCCCGCCGCCGGCCCCGGTGATGATCACGGTGCGGTTTGCACAGATAGCCATGTATGACTCCTCAAGATAGTGGGTGGCCGCGCGCCCGAAGCGGCGGCCCCGCATGGAAAATTACAAGCGTTCGATGATGGTCACGTTGGCCTGGCCGCCACCTTCACACATGGTTTGCAGGCCGTAGCGACCGCCGCTGCATTCCAGTTCGTTGAGCAGCGTCGTCATCAACCGTGCGCCGGTGGCGCCCAACGGGTGACCCAGGGCAATCGCGCCGCCATTGACGTTGGTTTGCGCCGGGTCGTAATCGAGCTCCTTGGCCCAGGCCATGACCACCGAGGCGAAGGCTTCGTTGATCTCGACCCGGTCGATGTCGGCCATGCTCAACCCGCTCTTGGCCAGGGCCCGGCGGGTGGCGGCAATCGGTGCGGTGAGGTGCCAGATCGGATCGTCACCGAGCACCGTCAGGTGATGAATCCGCGCCCGTGGCGTCAGGTCGTAGCGTTTGAGCGCCGCCTCGGACACCACCAGCAGCGCCGCCGAGGCATCGCAGGTCTGGCTGGACACGGCCGCGGTGATCGACGGGAACTGCGGGTCCACCGGCTGCAATTCGGCCATCTTCGCCAGGCTGCTGTGGCGCGGCGTTTCATCCACCGCCAGGCCTTGGCAGGCGACGATTTCCCGGGCGAAGCGGCCACTGGCGATGGCCGCCAGGGCGCGTTCATGGCTCTGCAGGGCGAAGGCTTCCATTTGCTCGCGACTGATCTGCCAGTGATCGGCAATCCGTTGCGCGGCGTAGAACTGGTTGACCGGCTGCTGGCCAAAACGCGCGCGCCAGCCGACGCTGCCCGAGAACGGATCGGCAAAGCCCAGGGGCTGGCCGGCGAGCATCGCCGAGGAAATCGGGATCTGGGTCATGGTCTGCACCCCGCCCACCGCAACCACGTCCTGGGTGCCGCTCATCACCGCCTGGGCGGCGAAATGCAGCGCCTGTTGCGACGAACCGCATTGGCGATCCACCGTGGTGCCAGGCACCGTCAAGGGCAGGCCGGCGGCCAGCCAACTGGTGCGGGCGATGTCGCCGGCCTGGGAACCGATGGTGTCGACGCAACCGAATATCACGTCGTCATAGTCCTCGGCGGGAATCACGTTGCGCGCCACCAGCGCCTTGAGCACATGGGCGCCCAGGTCTATCGCGTGGATCTCGCTCAAAGAGCCCTTGCGCCTGCCGGTGGGGCTGCGCAGTGCATCAACAATGTAGGCCTGGGCCATGACTCATTCCTCGAAAGTATGCCCCGGCGCAAGGCCGGTGGCGTCGGCGAACAGGTAGTCGCCGACTCGGGTTTTGTGGAAACCGCGGTCGCCCCACGACGCATCGAGGGCCCAGGCGCGTTTCATGAACATCTGCAGGTCCACTTCCCAGGTGTACCCCATCGCGCCATGCACCTGGATGCCTTTGCGGGCGGCGATCCAGCTCGCCTCGTTCGCCGCCAGGCGCGCTTGCGAGACCCGGACACCGGCGTTGACGTCGCCCCGGGCCAGGGCATGGGCGGCGCGGTACAGCACCGGCTTGGCCTGCTCGATATAACGGGCGACATCGGCCAGGTGATGCTTGACCGCCTGGAAGCTGCCGATCGGCTTGCCGAACTGTTTGCGCTGGGCCACGTAGTCCACCGACAGGTCGAGCATGCGCTGCGCCAGCCCCAGCAGTTGCCCGGCCACCGACAGCGCACCACGGTCCAGCAGGCGTTCCTGCAAGGCACGACCCTGTTCGCCACTGGCAATGCAGGTCGCCGGCGACGGGGCCCATGTCACTTGGCCCAGGCGTCGCGAGGCATCGATGCTCGTGTGATTTTCCACCTCCACCTCCGAGCGCGGCACCACATGGATCTCATCGCCGTGGGTGAGGATCAGCACTTCGGCCAGTTGCGCATCGCTGACCAGGGCATTGACCGGATGACTGATCGCCATGCGCAAGCTGCCGTCGGCAATCCGCGGCAGCAGGTCGGCACGCGCCGGATGCGCCGCAGGCAGGCCGGCGAGCAAGCCGGTGGCAACATAAGCGGTGTCGGCCAATGAGTCGGGAATGGCGTAGTAGCCCAGCTCCTGGGTCATCAATGCCCAGGTCACATCGTCCATGCCCAGACCACCTTCGGCCTCGGGCACCGACAAGGCGGTCAGGCCCTGGCCGGCGATCTTGTCGCGCAAGTCCCGGGAGCGCCCGGCATCGGTCTCCCAGATTTCCCGGAGCATCTCCGGCGCGGCTTCGGTCATCAGGAAACGACTGATGGCTTCGCGGAACGCCAACTGGTCATCGTTAAAAGTGAAGTCCATGGCGGTTCCTTATTTCGGCAAACCGAGCATGCGCTCGGCGATGATGTTGCGCTGGATTTCGTTGGTGCCGGCGTAGATCGGCCCGGACTGGGCAAACAGGAAGCCCTCCAGCCAGCCCGCCGCATCGCCCGCCGATGCGCCCTTTGTCACCAGCTCGCCACGAGTGCCGAGAATGCGCAGGGCAGTCTCGTGCATCTTCAGGTCGAGCTCCGACCAGATGATCTTGTTGATGCTCGACTCGGCGCCGATCTGCTCGCCCCGGCTCAAGCGTCCTACGGTGTAGTACGCCGACATCGCATAGGCCTCGGCGCACATCCAGGTGTCCAGCACGGCATCGCGCAGGCCAGGGTCGCGGTCGGCGCTGACGCGATGCGCCTTGTACAGTTCGACCAGCTTGCGTGCCGTGGACTGGAAGCGCGCCGGTGAACGCAGCAGCAAACCACGCTCGAAGCCGGCGGTGGCCATCGCCACGTGCCAGCCCTGCCCTTCGGCACCGATGAGGTTGTTCACGGGGACCCGAACGTCATCGAAAAACACCTCGGCGAAGGCTTCCTTGCCGTTGAGTGCCTTGATCGGGCGAATGCTCACCCCTGGCGTATCGAGCGGCACCATGATGAACGACAGGCCGTGATGACGAGTCGATCCCGGCTCGCTGCGGAACAGGCCGAACAGCCAGTCGGCGAAGTTCGCCCGGCTCGACCAGGTCTTCTGCCCGTTGATCACGTAATGGTCGCCGTCGAGTACCGCCTTGCTGGTGATCGCCGCCATGTCGGAACCGGCGTTGGGCTCCGACCAGCCCTGTGCCCACATGTCCAGGCTGGCCGCCATGCGTGGCAAAAAGCGCTGCTTTTGCTCCTGGGTGCCAAACTCCATCAGGGTCGGTCCCAGCAACAGCTGGCCGTTCTGGTTGATGCGCATCGGTGCGCCGGCGCCGTAATACTCTTCCTCGAAGATCAGCCACTCGATCAAGTCGCTGCCGCGACCGCCCAGTTCGGCCGGCCACATCACCATCGACCAACGGCTTTCGAACAGCATGGCCTCCCAGGCGCGGTGCTGTTCAAAACCTTCGCGACTGTCGTAACTGGCAAAGGGCTCACTTGGCAGATTGGCCGCCAGCCAGGCCCGTACTTCGGCGCGGAAGGCGTTTTGCTTGGGGGTGTAAGTCAGGTCCATGGCAATCTCTCAGAACTTGGCGTCGCGTTTTTCGACGAAGGCCCGCCGCGTTTCCGCGGAGTCCGGGCTGCTGTAGGCCTGCATGGTGAAGCCCTGCTCCCAGCGGTATTTGTCTTCCAGGTTGCCGTCTTCGATACCGTTCAAGGCTTCCTTGGCGATGCGGATCATCGCCGGGCTCTTCTCGGCGATTTTTGCCGCGATGCCCAGGGCGGTTTCACGCAACTGGTCCTTGCTGACGACGCGCTCGATAAAACCGTATTGCAGGGCCTCGGGGGCGCCGATGCTGTCGCCGGTGAAGAACAGGTAGCGGACTTTTTGCACCGGGAACAGGCGCTGCAGATGCGCACCGCCGCCCATGGCGCCGCGGTCGACTTCCGGCAGGGCGAAGGTCGCGCAGTCGGAGGCGACGACGATGTCCGCCGCCCCGGTGATGCCGATGCCGCCGCCCAGGACGAAGCCATGGACCGCGACAATCACCGGCACCGGGTTGCGGTGCACGGCCTTGAAAGTGGCGTAGTTACCGGCGTTGACCTCGACGATGCGCTCCGGGTACTGATCCAGCTCCTTGATGTCGACGCCGGCGCAGAAGCCGCGGCCTTCGGCGCGGATCACGATCACCCGCACTTCGGGATTCGCCCCAAGGGCTTCGATCTCCCGCGCCAGGGCGTGCCATTGCTGGCTGTCGAGGGCATTGACCGGCGGCTTGGCGATCACGAGTTCAGCGATCCCCTGATTGAGTTGTGTGGTAAAGGCCTGGTTCACAGGGGTTCTCCAATACTGGCGGGACGATTCGATGGGAGGGTCTGGCTGCGGGCCAGGAGCGCGTCCAGGCATTGCTGGGCCTCGCTGGCGATGCCTTCGATGACTTCGCGGCAACTGAGCAATTCGCCGATGGCCGCCGCGACCTGGCCGCTGGGCAGGATGCCCTCATCCGGGGCGCCATCGACCATCGAGCGCTGCAACAGCACCGGCTGGTTGGCGGCCATCACCACTTGCGACAGCTGCGAGGGGTCTTCACGCAACGCACGGATAAACACTGCAGCCATGTGCCCCAGGCTCATGCCGGTCTGCTGCTTCCACTGCCAGGCGCTGCCCAGGGCAATGCGCAGGCGACCGAAGGGGCCCGCCTGCTCCAGGTGATTGATGAAGCGGTTTTCGATCATGCGGTGGCGCATGCCATCCACTGCCGTAGTCACGCGCACCTGCTGCGGATCGTTGACCTTCAGGTAGCGTTCAAGGGTCGCGGCCGGGGTCGGCGATTCGCGGGTCATGAGAAACCGCGTGCCCATGGCGATGCCGGCGCCACCTGCGGCCAGCACCGAGGCCAGGCCACGGCCAGTGGCGAATCCGCCGGCCGCGATCACCGGCACCTTGACCGCCGCCAGCACCTGGGGCAGCAGGATCGAGCTGGGCACGCCGCCGGTATGACCGCCGCCCTCGCCGCCCTGGATGGTGATCAGGTCGGCGCCCAGTTCCACCGCCTTGAGCGCATGCTTCAAGGCGCCGACGGTAGGAATGCACAACACCTTGGCTGCCTTGAAGCGCGCGATGGTCTGTTTGTCCGGACCGCGCCCGTAACTCACGGCTCGCAGGCGGTACTTGATCGCCAGGTCGACGCACTGCGCGGCGTTGTCCTGGAACATGTGGAAGTTGAGGCCGAAATTGCTGCCACCGGTGGCGTCGATCACCTTGCGGATTTCGCCTTCCAGTTCAGCAGCTGCGATGGTCGCCCCGGCCAGGAAACCGAAGCCCCCGGCCTGGGTCGTGGCGATCACCAGGTTGGCGTCGGCGACCCAGCCCATGGCGGTCTGCACGATCGGGTAACGGCAACCGAGGGCCTCGGTCAGCGGCGTATCGAGCCAGCGGTTCATTGGCTTTTATCCTCGGCCTGCTTGTTGACCCGCGCCATGCCCTTGGCGTCGAAACCGCCCAGTTTGTCGCCGGACAACAGCTCGTTATGGGCATGGGCAAAGTGGTGCCAGGCGAACACCGCATCCATCGCCGTGCGCTTGCCTTGCAGGTCCTCGACGTGGTTGATCGCCTGCTTGGTCAGGGCCAGGCCCATGCGTGGCTGACGGGCGATGCCGGCGGCCAGGGCATAGGTGGCCTGCTCCAGCTCATCGCGCGGCACCAGGCGGTTGACCATGCCCACCTGCCAAGCCCGATTGGCGCTCATGCGGTCGCCGGTGAAGAGAAATTCCTTGGCGATGCGCGGGTTCATTTCATAGGGATGGGCGAAATACTCCACCCCCGGAATGCCCATGCGCACCACCGGGTCCTGGAAGAACGCGTCCTCGCTGGCGACGATCAGGTCGCAGACCCAGGCCAGCATCAGCCCCCCTGCGATACACGCGCCATGGACCATGGCGATGGTCGGCTTGGGCAGCTCGCGCCAGCGCCGGCACATGCCCAGGTACACCTCCTGCTCGCGGGCATACAGTTGCTCGCCACCGGGCTTGTTGGTGTGGTCCCACCACAGGTGCGCGCGCTCGAACGGCTTGTCGATATCGCGCCCGGGGGTGCCGATATCGTGGCCCGCCGAGAAGTGCTTGCCGTTGCCGCGCAGGACGATGACCTTGACGCTGTCGTCGTTCACCGCCTGGCGAAAGCAGGCGTCCAGGGCGTAGGTCATCTGCGAGTTTTGCGCGTTGTTGAAGGTCGGCCGGTTCAGCGTCAGCGTGGCGATACCCTCGGCCACGCTGTACAGCACCGGGGTGTCCGTCTCGTAGACGGCGTTGTCCTGGCGGACGATGAATTCACTGTCGCTGCTGTGCATGGTCGCTGTCCTTGCCTCAGGCCGTACGGATGCCGGGCGGGTTGCCCTTGATCGCCGTGGCGCGGTAATCGTGGGGGTCGAGTCGGCGGATCAGGGCCAACTGCTCAGGGGTGGGGTGCGCGGTTTCGTGCAGCTGCGCCGACTTGAGCAACGGGAAGCCGGTGTTGTCCTGGACCTGCTCGAAGCTCACGCCCGGGTGCAACGAATGCACCTGCACCGCACGGTCCGGGCCGTTGAAATCGAGGACGCAGAGGTCGCTGACCACGCAACGGATGTCCATCAGGTCGCGACGCGCGCCTTCGGGCCAGCGATCGGCCTTGAAGCCGACACCGGAGACCATGTCCACTTCGCCGCTGACGAACACCCGGCTGTTATGGCTGGGCACGAAGAACGAGTTGAGGTGGTTGATGCTGTTGCCGGGCAGGCCGCGTACGCCGAGGATCGCGGTCTTGGGTTTTTGATAGTCGCCGACACAGGACAGGTTGGTCTGGCCCCAGCGGTCGATCTGGGTGGGCCCGATCATCGCGTGGCGGCGTCCGCCCCACACGCATTCGAAGACCCGCTCGAACGACATGTAGCCCGAGTAACGCGGCACGTAGTCGCCACGCGGGCCCAGCGGAATCGGCTCTTCGACCAGGAACGCCTCGCTGTCGGTCATCAACAGCTCCGGGCTGTGGGTCAGTTTGGCCAGGCTCGCGCCCAGGCGCGGGATCACGCCCAGACCCGAGGCAATCACCTCGCCATTGCCACGCCAGGCCTCGGAGGCGGCGACGATCATCAGTTCAGCCAGGGTGAAATCACAGGTTGCAGACATGGTCGATAATCCTCAGAACACGGGAAGGGGCAAGGCGCCCATGGAGTCGGCACCGCCGTTCTGTGCCTGATAGGCCTGCTCGCCACCGGCGATCCAGGTCTGCACATAGTCCTGCCAGCCGTTTTCCGCCTGGCTGCTGGCGACATAGCCCTTGAGGTGCTTGATGTCCCAGCCGTAGTCGGGGGCGCAGAGCGTCGGGTGCGCACCCAGGGGTGCATGCACCACACCGCTCACCAGATAGCGTTCGAAGGTATTGCCTCGGGCCTGCTCGGCGCTCAGCTCCAGGCGTTCTTCCAGGCGTTCGCACGAGACAAAGCACTGCTGGGCGGCGCGGGCGAACAGGTGGTCGAAATACGGGTCCGGCCCGGTCACCAGGCAGTTGCCCAAGCGGTCGGCGACGTTGACGTGCAGGAACGCCACGTCGAGGTTGAGCGCCGGCATCGCCAGCAGCACCTCGCCATCGGCATAGGGCGACTGGATGGTCTTGAGTTCCGGATTCAGGTGCGTCACGTCGGTGGCCAGGCCACAACGGGTGGGCAGGAACGGCAGGCGCATGCCGGCGGCGCGCAGGCCCCACTGGAACATGCCTTCGTCGAGTTCCATCAACTCCAGCTCGCCGGCTTCGCGGGCCTTGCGGTAGTAGGGTTCCAGCGGAATGGCATCGAGGGTGGCGAAGCCGAACACCAGCTTCTTGACCTTGCCGGCGGCGCACAGCATGCCCACCTCCGGACCGCCATAGGCGACCACGGTCAGGTCCTTGACCGGTGAGCGCAGGATCTCGCGCACGATCGCCATCGGCTTGCGCCGCGGGCCCCAGCCGCCGAAACCGATGGTCATGCCATCGCGCAATTGAGCGACCGCATCGGCCGCTGTCAGTTGTTTGTTCATCATGACAATTCCTTAGTGTTGGCCGACCGAAAAGTCGTGCCCCCAAATGCTCACGCGGGTGAACTCGAAGGCCGAATGCTCGGCCCAGTCGACTTGCAACCCGCCAAAGCCGTACTCCAGATCGAAGCCGGACGGTGTCTTCATGTAGAAACTGGTCATGCGGTCGTTGAGGTGCTGGCCGAGGGTGGCCGACAGGTTCACCGCATGGGCGTGCAGACGGTCGTGGGCGCGGCCGACTTCGGTCATCGAATCGACCTCGACCATCACGTGCACGCAACCGGACGGCACCGGGTACTCGGCCAGCGCCAGGCTGTGGTGGCGGGCGTTCTGGCAATGCAGGAAGTGAATGCGGATCGGTGCTACCGAAGGGTCGGGACGGAAGTTGAAAATGTCCGACAGCTCGAAGCCCAGGACATCCTTGGCGAAGGCCAGGGTGGCGTCGAAGTTCGGCGCCGGCAGCACCGTGTGGCCCAGGCCCATGTCGCCGGTGATGAAACGCGGTACGCCCTGGGGTGACACGAACGGCAGGCAATCGGAGCGATGGCCCCAGCTCAGCTCATGGCAGTTGCCCGACGGGTCGCTGACCTTGACCAGCGCCTGGACGCCGCGCTGCTCGATCTCGGCGGCGGAGCCCGGCTGCCACGCGATACCGGCCGCGCTCAGGTGCTCGAGAGCGGCCTTGAAGGCCGTCTCGTTGGCCAGCTCCCAACCAGAGGCCAGGTAGCGCGCCTCGCTGCCTTCGACGATCAGCATGCGAAACGGACGCTCGTCCATTTTCACGTACAAGCCACCGCCCGGCGCCGGGTTCACTTGCATGCCCAGCACGTCTTCGGCGTACCGCTGCCAATGACTGAGGTTTTCGATCTGCGAGACGAAATAGCTCAAACCGCGAATGTCGATCATGCCTGGGTCCTCGTTGGCTGAATGACTTTTGTGGGGAGCATTGTGCGAAGCACTGGCCGAGGCTTCATCGTCCGTTGAGACTAAGCAGGAAAAGGCGTGGGGAACCGGGATTGCCAGCGAAAGCGTTGGGTCAGGCGACACATTGGTTGGCGGGACGCGCCTCTTCGCTGGCAAGCCAGCTCCTACAAGAGCAGGCCAGTCACCCGCTCCGTCGTGGGTGGCGACATTCAACTGTAGGAGCTGGATTGCCAGCGAAAGCGCTGGGTCAGGCGACACATTGGTTGGCGGGACGCGCCTCTTCGCTGGCAAGCCAGCTCCTACAAGAGCAGGCCAGTCACCCGCTCCGTCCTGGGTGGCGACAATCAACTGTAGGAGCTGGCTTGCCAGCGAAAGCGCTGGGTCAGGCGACACATTGGTTGGCGGGACGGGCCTCTTCGCTGGCAAGCCAGCCCCTACAAGAGCGGGCCAGTCACCCGCTCCGTCCTGAGTGGCGACAATCAACTGTAGGAGCTGGCTTGCCAGCGAAAGCGCCGGGGCAGGCGACACATTGGTTGGCGGGACGGACGCCTTCGCTGCGATGCGGCGACCCGACAAGCCAGCTCCTACAGGTTCAGCGCACCCGAATCTTCGGGTCACCCGCCCCGCGGCGCAGGGTCTTGAGGAAGCCCTCCAGCGGTGCGGGCTCGGCGATCTGCGGCAAGGCGTCCTTGTCCGGGCGTTGCGCCCAGAAGGCATCCCAGGACGGAAACAGCTCGTGGAAGCTGCCGGCGTACGGCTCGCGCCCCGGCCAGCGCATTTTCAGGCCGCCGATCGGAGGTTTGTTCAGGTCGGTCGCGTACCAGTAGCACGGCAAGCGGCGACGGAAGCACCAGCGCCCGTCGATCCGCTCGTAGTCGTCCCAGTACAGCATCTGCATGATCACCCACTCGGGACCGGTCTCATGTTCGTTCTTCGAATAGACCACGCCGGTGGCGTGATCGGCATCGCTGAACTCAATGATGTGCTGCCCCAAATGATGGGAGGTGCCATGGAACTGCTTGCGCATGGTTTCGTCCAGCCACGCCTTGAGGTGCGCACGACCGCTCTTGTCGCGGCCCACGCGCACGTCCGGGGCGAAGCAGTTGGCCATGGCGTCCATGTCGCGCATGTCCAGGGCCAGGGCGTACTTGCCGGCCAGTTGGCGGATCGCATCCAGCGACTCCAGGCGGTCGATGCGCTCAAGCAATGTGTTGGTGTCCTGATTCATCAGTCGAGCACCGTGTACAGGTCCGAACCGCGTCCGCCGTCCACCGCCAGGCTCGCTCCAGTGACATACGAAGCCTCGTCGCTGGCCAGGAACACGATGGCGTTGGCCAGCTCCACGGGCAGGCCGACCCGTTTCATCGGGATGACTTTTTCCGTGTTGCTGCGGGTCTTGGCATCGGCCAGCATGCCGGCCGTGGCCGGGGTGTCGACCACGCCGGGAATGATCACGTTGCAGCGGATGTTGTGCGGTGCACCTTCGCTGGCCGCCGCCCGACTGAAGTTGATCACCGCCGCCTTGGCGGCCGAGTAACCGGCCATCCACGCCGTGCCGAACAGGCCGCAGATCGACGCGATGTTGACGATCGAACCGCCGCCCTGGGCTTTCATCAATTGCATCGCGGTGCGGGTGCCCCAGAAGGTGCCGTCCACGGTGGTGGCGAAGTTGGCGTGCCAGTCGGCGGTGGTCATGCTGTCGATGCCACCCCAGGTGTAGGCCATCGCGTTGTTGACCAGGATGTCCAGGCGCCCGTGACGTTGCGCGGTGGCCTGCAGCGCACCGACGTAGGCCTGCTCATCACTGACATCGGCCACGGCGATCTCCGCCTGCCCGCCCTGGGCGCGGATTTTTTCCTGCACGCCTTGCAGCGGCTCGATGCGCCGCCCGCACAACACCACCGTGGCGCCCTCTTCGGCGAACCGCAGCGCGGTGGCTTCGCCAATGCCGGAACCGGCGCCGGTGACGAAGGCGATTTTTCCTTGTAGACGCTTGCTCATGGGTGACTCCCTGATCAGATAAAGGCCATGCCGCCGTTGACGGCGATGTTCTGCCCGGTCATGAAACTGGCGTCTTCGCTGGCCAGGAACACCGCGACCCGGGCGATCTCGTCGGGCTCGCACAGACGGCCCAGGGGCACGTTTTTCAGCAGCGTCTGCATGTAGTCATCGGGGATGCCGGCCATCATCGGGGTGTTGGTCGGTCCTGGCACCAGGGTGTTGACGCGGATGCCGCTGGCGGCCAGTTCACGGGCGATCGAGCGGGTCAGGCCCATCACCCCGGCTTTCGACGCGCAGTAGTGGCTTGGGCCTTCGCCGGTCAGCGCGGCGGTGCTGGAAAGGTTGATGATCGCGCCCTTGCGGCCACCCTTGACCATCAACCTGGCGCCTTCACGGCAGCACAGGAAGGTGCCGCCCAGGTTCACCCCGATCACCCGCGCCCAGCTCTCGTCCGGGGTTTCGAGGAAGCTGTCCAGGCCGCCCACGCCGGCGTTGTTGACCAGGATGTCGAGGCCACCGAAGTGCTGTTCGGCCTGGCCCATGGCATCGGCCACGGAGGCGCCGTCAGCGACGTTGCAAGCCAGGGCCAGCACCTGGTCGCCGAGATCTGCCAGGCTCTCGGCCAGGGCTGCCTGGTTCAGGTCGACAGCCACCACCTTGGCACCTTCGGCGACAAAACCACGCACGATGGCCTGGCCCATGCCCTGGGCGGCACCGGTCACGAAGGCCACTTTATCGAGTAACTTCATAGCAATCTCCAAGTGTGCGAATAAGCTGCGGCCCGCTGCAATGGAGCCGTCACTTGCATGATTGGCGGCAAGCCCCCGGGCACACATCGTCCGATGGGACTAGCGCCGCGTGGTCTGAACGGACGATGTGAATGGCGGCGTCAGCGCACAGCATTCGCCTGGCGCGCACCTCGCCAGGCCTGTATCCCCTTCAATCTGCCGCAGCGCCTGGCGCGGTTGTGCCTCATGAATCCGCAGACAATGGAGAACCCCATGAACCAACCCGTAGACCTGCCCCTGCCCGTCGGCCATTACGCGACCCTGCCCAACGGCCTGCGCCTGCACTATCTGGATGAGGGCGCAGGCCCCGTGGTGCTGTGGCTGCACGGCAGCGGGCCGGGCGCCAGTGGCTTCAGCAACTTCAAGGGCAATTACCCGCAATTGGTCGCCGCCGGCTATCGCAATATCGTGCTCGACCTCCCGGGTTTCGGTCGCTCGGACAAACCCGAGGACGTGCAGTACAACCTGGATTTCTTCGTCGACTGCGTGGCGGCGTTCCTGGAGTCCGTCGGTGTGCGGCGTTGCACGCTGCTGGGTAACTCGCTGGGCGGCGCGATCGCCCTGGGCCTGGCCCTGCGTCTTCCGCAACTGGCCCAGAGCCTGATCCTGCTGGCACCGGGCGGTGTCGAGGAACGGGAAACCTACTTCAAGATGGAGGGCATCGTACGCATGGTCAGCCTGTTCAGCGCCGGCCCCATCGGCATGGAGGAGATGCGCAGCATGATGAGCCTGCAGCTGTTCGATGCATCGATCCTGCCGGAAAGCCTGCTGCAGGAACGCGTGGCGGTGGCCGTGACCCAGCCGAAGAACCTGTTCAGCACGATGATGGTGCCGAACATGGAAGCGCGCCTGGGCGAGATCCAGTGCCCGATCCTCGGTTTCTGGGGCAACAACGATCACTTCAACCCGATCAGCGGCGCCCAGCGCATCATCGACGGCGCACCGAATGCGCGGTTCATCGTGCTTAATCGGTGCGGGCATTGGGTCCAGGTGGAACATCGCGAATTGTTCAACCGTAGCTGCATCGACTTCCTGCAGAACGGCTAACCCTCAGGCGCTTCTTTGTAGGAGCGAGCTTGCTCGCGAAGGACTCAAGAACAACGCGTTCAACCAGAAAGCACGCGTTATCGTTATCGACCTTCGCGAGCAAGCTCGCTCCTACAGGGAGGTGAGGTGGTTAGCGATCTGCCGCCTTCTGGCTATTCAACACGGCGTCGCCGGGTTTACCCAGTACGCAGGAGGTGCCGCCGGGGGTGTACATCATGGCCACGCAGCGGTTGCAGGCGGTGCAGATCGAGTCGCGGCTGGCGCCACTGGCGAGTTTGTTGACGTAATCATTTTCGGCCAGCAATACCCGGCCTATGGCGACCAGGTCAAATCCCTCGGCCATGATCCGTTCAATGCTCGCCAGGCTCTTGGCACCGCCCAGGTACGCCAACGGCATTTTCACCGCCGCGCGCACCTTGCGCGCATGTTCCAGCAGATACAGCTCGCGGAATTCCACGGTCGGCTCCTTGCGGCGCTGGATGGCCATGGCCAGGGCGATGATCTTGTTCTTCTGCTGCACGCGGTTTTCCTTGGGGAAGGAAGAGCCGAACATGGTGGTGATCGACTCGGCGTTCATCCCGGCGCTGAGCACCAGCAAATGCGCCCCCTCCTCTTCCAGCATGCGCGCAATCTGCGCCCCGTCTTCGGCGCTGTTACCGGCGCGCACGCCTTCGGTCACGCTGTATTTGCAGATGACCGCCATCTCCTTGCCGACCGCATCCAGCACCGCCCGCAACACCCGGCGCGGAAAGCGCAGGCGGTTTTCCAGGCTGCCGCCGTACTGGTCGCGACGCTTGTTGTACATCGGCGAAATGAACTGGCTGAGCAGGTAGCCGTGGCCCATGTGGATTTCTACGGCATCGAAACCCGCCTGGCGGGCCAGGCGCGCACCTTGGGCGAAGTCGCGCACCACTTGCTGCATGTCATCTTCGTTCATCGCCTGCTTGAGGAACATGCCGCTCATCAAGCCGATCTTGTTGAAGCCGCCGCTGGCTGACAGTGGACGCTTGGTCGAGCGTTCGCGGATGAAGGTGAAGCAGCCGCCGTGGGTGATCTGTGCGCTGGCCAGACCACCGGCCTGGTGCACCCCGTCGGTCAGGGCCTTGAAATGCGGCAGGCTGGATTGGCTGAGGGTCAACTGGTTGGGCAAGGTGCGGCCGTCGCTGCTCACCGCGCAATAGGCCACGGTGGTCAGGGCGGTGCCACCGGCGACCAGGGCCGAGTGCAGCTTGACCAGTTGTTTGGAAGGCACGCCCTGGGCACTCATGCCCTCGTTGGTGGCGGCCTTGATAAAACGGTTTTTCAGGGTCAACGGGCCAATCGCGATCGGGCTGAACGGTGATGGGGTCGGACGAGGATGCATGACAGGCCTCTCTTTATTGTTATCAGGCTAAAACGAAGGACTGCGGCGCCGGATCGCGACGCAGCCATGATCATCAGAAGGTGTATTTGGCGTTGAACGACAGGTAGTCGCGGTCAGCCAGCAAGCGGCCCTGGGCGACGTCCGGCGAACTCAGGTAGGCGACATAGGTCATGCCGACCTGGAAGTTGCCCAGGTACTTGAAGTCGCCCCCCACGGTCAGGCGCTTCTCGTCGCGGCCCAGGCCCTGGTAGGCGCTTCCGTCGACGTTCTGTGTCCATACCACCTTGGTGCTCAGGTCCAGGCCCGTGGCGACGGACGGGTAGTCCATGTAGGCGCCGACGCCCAGGAGCGTCGAGCCACGGGTCTGGGTCTTCGACTCGAACTGGTCGAAGGTGCCATCCACGCCAACCCCGCCGCCGGTGATCGTCAGGCTGTCCACTCCGTCGATGTGTTGATGCACCACTTCACCCATGAACGTGGTCTGCTGGGCGAGCAGGCTGGGGCCGAGGATGTAGCTGGCGTTGAGGTTGCCCTGCCAGATCTGCCCGGTGGTCGGCGCGCCGTTGTTGAGGTAGACCGAGGCGCCATCGCGGTAGCTCAGGTCACCGGCGTACTGCACCGAATCGCCGACCTTGGAGCTGAAGCTCACACCGGTCAGCTTGACGTCTTCGAAGTAACCCAGGCGATAGGACGGTGCGGTGCCGTCATGCCCGATGCCCTTGAGCGAGGAGTATTGGGTGGTGCCGGTGAAGTCGAAGAACAGCGAGCCGACGCGTTCGTTGTAGCGGTAATGGAACAGCCCCACTTCGGTGTTCTCGGTGATCCGGTAGCGCACGCCCAGGCCCCATTGGCCGCTGTCGCTGGCGTCTTTCTCACCGGCGTAACCGACCGCCAGGCCGTTGGGCAGACGGTCAACCTGCCCGGCGCCCAGACGGAAAAACTCGGCACCGGGACCGAAGGTGTCGCTGCCGAAATAATCGCCCACCGGGTTGAGCTGGGTCTTTTCCCACTCGTACTGGTAGTAGCCCACCAGCGCCAGGTCTTCATTCAGCGACCACGACCCGGACACCTGCCCCACTGGCAGGTACGAGTCCTTGGCTTCGGTGCCCGGGACGTTGAACTTGGTCGCATCCACCGGGGCCTGGCCCTGGCTGATGTTGGCCCAGAACAGGCTCTCGCCCCAGGCCACCAGGTGCCGTCCGGCCTTGAGCGACAGGTACTGGGTCTCGCCGAGCTCGAAGTTTCCATACACATACGCATCGAGCAGGCGCGCCGCGCTGCCGCTCAGGCGCCGGGTCTCGTCGCTGAAGCCGTCGTTGTGGCCGGTCTTGTTCACCGTTTCTGGCGAGTCGTTGGCGTTCTTCTGGTTGTAGACATCGTCGTAGAACTGACTGCCGCGCAGTACCGCCCCGAGGTTGTCGTGCCGAAGTTGCAATTCGCCGAACAGGCTCAGGCGGTTGTTGATCAACGAACCGCGCTTGAAGTTGCGCGTGCCGTCGTCATTGTTCGGGTCGTTGAGGTATTGATTGGCCTGCTTGGCGGTGCGCATGGAGGCGGTGTAGTTGACCGTCAGCGACGAATCCAGGGTGGTGTTCTCCCCCAGCTGGATGCTCGGTGCGGCGCTGGCCGTGGCACTGGCAATGGTGATGGCCGTGGCCAACAGACAGCGGCCACCGCTGAAGTTTCCCGATTGGCGCGCTACAGTGATTCCCGTGAACATGCTCCTCTCCTTTTGTTGTTGTTTTTTTCGTGTTGGCGAGATGGCTGCGCCTTACGCCGGAACGTTGTTGGCCAGCACCGCGCGCAGTTCGTTCTTCGCCACCTTGCTTGACGGGTTGAGTGGCAAGGCGTCAAAGAAACGCACTTGGCGCGGCACCTTGTAATTGGCCATCTGCTCCCGGCTCCAGGCGATCAGTTGCGCCTCGTCGAGTTCTCGCCCTTCGCGCAGCACCACGCAGGCACAGCCGACTTCGCCCATGCGTTCATCGGCGATGCCGATCACCGCCACCTGGGCAATGGCCGGGTGCCTGATCAGCGCCGCTTCGATTTCCGCCGGGTAGCAGTTGAAGCCGCCGACGATGTACATGTCCTTCAGGCGGTCGGTGATGATCAGGTTGCCCGTCTCGTCCAGGCGCCCGACGTCGCCGGTGTGCAGCCAGCCTTCGGCGTCGATGGCTTCGCGGGTCGCTTCGGGGTTCTGGAAATAACCCTGCATGATGTGAAAACCGCGCAGGCAGATCTCGCCGGTCTGCTCGGCTTCCAGCGCCTGGTTGTGCGGGTCGCGGATGCTCACTTCGGTGCCGGCGATCGGTCGGCCGCTGGTGCCGGCGATCACCTTCGCCGAGTCTTGTGGATCACAGATCGTCGCCAGCCCGCCGCACTCGGTCAGGCCGTAGGCGGTGGTCACCACGGCGAATCCCAGCTCGTTGCGCATGCGCTCGATCAGGCTCGGCGGGATGCTCGCCGAACCGGTCACCGCGATGCGCAGGCTCGACAGGTCGGTCTGCGCAAGCTGCGGATGGGCCAGCAGCGAGAGATACAGGGTCGGCGCACCGGGCAGCACGCTGATGCGCTCGCGGGCGATGCGCTGGAACACCTGTTCGGCGTCGAACACCGCATGGGGCAGGATGGTCGCCCCACCGATCAGGCAGGTCAGCCAGCCGGCCTTGTAGCCAAAGGCATGGAAGAACGGGTTGACGATCAGGTAGCGATCTTCCGGCAGCAGTCCGATGACCTTGACGTATTCAGTGAAGGCCCGCAGGTTCTGGCCATGGCCGCTCATCACGCCCTTGGGTTTGCCGGTGGTGCCGGAGGTGAACAACAGGTCGCACATGGCCTCGGGGCCGATCGCCATGGCCCGGCGCCTGGCGCTGTCGGCGTCGATGGTCGCCGCGCCGAGCAGGAACTGGGCAAGGGTCAGGTCCGACGGCAACCCGGGGGTATCGCCAGCGAGCACCACCAGGTGTTCGAGGCTGGTCGGCCGATGGGGTGCGAGCAGCGCCGGGTAGTCGACGTCGAGAAAACGCTGCTGGACAAACAGCACTCGACAGCCGCTGCGCTCCAGCACATCGGCGGCCTCAAGGCCCTTCATGCGCGTGTTGATCGGCACCAGCACCGCACCGGCGCATTGAATGCCCAGCGCCGCGAGGATCCAGTCGCCGCTGTTCGGCGCCCAGATACCGACCCGGTCGCCAGCCTGGATGCCCAGGGCCAGCAAGCCCCGGGCAAAGCCCATGACGCGCTCGGGCAGCTCGGCGTAGTCGATGCATTGGCCGTTGTCCTCGATGGCCGTGCGCCCGGCAAAACGTTCGGCGCTGCTGAAGACCAACTGGGCAAGGGTGGCAGGGGCGGCGCTTAGGGGCGCGGCAAGGTTCAGGCTCTGATTCATCGTGGGCTCGCGCTTGGCATAATTGAAGGCATCAATCGGGGAAGCGGATGCGCAGTTGCGCGCTGGTGGGCACTGCCTGGCAGGCCAGGATCCAGCCTTCGGCCAGGTCGCCCGCGTCCAGTGCATCGTTGTGCAGCAGCTCGACCTCGCCGCTTTCCAGGGTGCACATGCACGAGGCGCAACCACCGACACGGCAGGCGCTGGGCGGGTTGAGGCCGGCGCGTTCCATGGCGGCCAGCACGGTCTCGCCGCTGTCGCAGGCCAGCTGGTGGTCCTCGCCATCCAGGCGCACCGCCAACTGCGCGGCCATGGCCGCCTCACTGCTGGCTACCTGCGGCTGCTCGCCTTCACCGGGCAGCGAGACGAAACGCTCGACGTGCACCCGGCGATCCGGCATGCCCAGGCCCTTGAGCGCACTGACCGCCGCATCCATGAACGGGCCAGGGCCACAGATAAATGCCTGGGCATCGATAAACGGCCGCGCCAGCTCCGCCAGTTGCCCGACGCTGGGGATGCCCTGCACCGAATCGAGCCAATGGACGATCTGCAGGCGTTGCGGATGAGCACTGGCCAGTTGCCGGAGCTCGTCCTTGAAAATCACCGAGGACTCATCGCGGTTGGCGTAGATCAGCAGGACCCGGCCGGTTCCGGCGAGCAACGCCGAACGCAGGATCGACAGCACCGGGGTCACACCACTGCCGCCGCCGAACAGCAGCAAATCGCCGTCGAGGCTACGCGGTACGAACACGCCGGCCGGTGGCAGCACCTCCAGGGTCTGGCCGGCCTGCAACTCACTGCACAGCCAGTTCGAGGCGCGCCCCTCGTGCACGCGCTTGACTGTTACCCGCAGCGGCTCATCGAGCAACGGTGTGCTGGACAATGAATAACAACGGGGCAACCAGCCGTCCTCGAAAGGCACGCGCAAGGTCAGGAACTGGCCCGGTTGATAGCGAAAACGTTCGCCCAGATGCTCCGGCACGTCGAACACCAGGGAACGCGCATCGGCGGTTTCCTCGATCACGCGCGCCACGCGCAGGGCAAGATAATTGTTCATAGGTCAGCTACTCATGACCACCTGGCCGTGCAGCACGGACAGGTGTAAACCCAGGGGTGTCGAAACGCTCGCCATGGCCTCAGACGTAAGGGTCCGGGTTGGGCAGGCCGAGCAGCACCGCGCCGTAGCTGCGCCCATAGGCCATGTAGTTGTTGGCGATGTGCCCGCGGGCCTGGTGCAGGTCGCGGAACAGCCGCGCCACCGGGTTGGTGTTGTACAGGCCCGAGGCGGCCATGCTGCGCAGCAGGTCGTTGGCCCGTTCGGCGCAGATGTTGGTCACATAGGCCGACTGGTAGCGGTACAGCAGGCGGGTCTCGGTGTCCGGGTACTCGCCGGCGCGGGCCAGGCTCATCAGGTGCTCGTAGTTGCGCTCGAGCACCAGGCGCAGGCTGTCGACGGTGATCATCGCTTCGGCCACGGCGGTTTGTGCCACAGGGTCGTCAGCAGTCCGCGCGCCGTGCTTGCCGATGTGCTTGGCGGCGTTGTCGCGGAACTCGTTGATCGCGCCCTGCAGGGCGCCGAGGGCCGAGGTCGAGACGGCGCGGGAGAACACCTGGGCGAACGGGATCGCGTAGATCGGGTTGCTGTTGACCAGGCGCCCGGGCGTCGCTTCGAGGGTGCAGTTGTTGGTGCGTTGCACGCGATGGGCCGGGACGAATACATCCTCGACCACGATGTCATGGCTGCCGGTGCCGCGCAGGCCCATCACGTCCCAGTTGCGTTCGATCTGATAGTCGTTGCGCGGCAGCAGGAAGGTGCCGTGCTCGGCGGGCATGTCGCCATCGGGCGGCAGGATGCCCCCCAGGAACACCCACTGGCAGTGCTCGCTGCCGCTGGAGAAACCCCAGCGCCCGCTGATGCGGTAACCGCCCTCGACCACTGTGACCTTGGCCGCCGGCATATAGGTCGAGCAGATCAGTGCGCTGTGGTCATCGGCCCAGACTTCGCGCTGCGCTTCGATCGGGTAACGCGCCAGTTGCCAGGGATGAACCCCCATCACGCCATAGATCCAGGCCGTGGACATGCAACCCTCGGCGAGGATGGTCTGGATTTCGAAGAAGGTCCGCGGGTCCACTTCATAACCACCGAACGCCCGTGGCTGCAAGGCCCGCAACAAGCCGGCGGACTGCAACTCGAGGACGCTCTCCACCGGTACCTTCAAGTCCTTGTCGGCCTGCGCCGTGCGCGCCTTGAGTGCCGGCACCAGGCTGCGTGCACGTTCCAGCAGATCACGTTCGTCCTGGGTCTTTTCTCGCATGCTGTGCATCACTCAATTCTCCCGATCTCACTGCGCCACTGCGCGAGTTGAGACGGATCATCGGATCGAGCGGGCAATCCTTCATCGTCAAAGCGGACTAGGGGTGGGGTGGGTATCGGGGTTTGGCGGGTATATCCGTTTCTTCGGTAACGGCGGCTCAAGGTTCCGCCCTTACGGCGAGTCACTTGTAGGAGCGAGCTTGCTCGCGAAAAACCTGAGAGCACCGCGGGGTGTCAGGCCGCCCACGTCATCGTTGACCTCCATCGCGAGCAAGCTCGCTCCTACAAAGGGCGAAACCCTGGGTAGCCGTTACCGCAGGGTTGCGCCCTGACGGCGGGTCATTTGTAGGAGCGAGCTTGCTCGCGAAAAACCTGAGAGCACCGCGGGGTGTCAGGCCGCCCACGTCATCGTTGACCTCCATCGCGAGCAAGCTCGCTCCTACAAAGAGCGAAACCATAAGTAGCCGTTACCGCAGGAACGGATATGTACACAGCCCCGCTAGTCCGTTACCGAAGAAACGGATATGTACACACAACCCCGCTAGTCCGTTGAGACGATGCCCAACCAGATCACCGCAGCCATAGTAAACGCATCCAAAGTCGACCCCACGGAGCAAGGGCCCATGAGTATTTTGCAGCGTTTCCAGATGCACGGCAGCGTCGCCATCGTCACCGGCAGCGGCCGGGGTATCGGGCGGGCAATCGCCCTGGCGTATGCCGAAGCCGGCGCCGATGTGGTGTGCTCGGCGCGTTCGCTGGACGAGGTAGAGGCCGTGGCCGAAGAGGTTCGCGCCCTTGGCCGGCGCGCCCTGGCCGTCGCCTGTGACGTCAACGATGCCGAACAACGCCAGGCACTGGTGCGCCACAGCGTGGAGCACATGGGCCGCCTCACCCATCTGGTCAACAACGTCGGCGGTGGCGGCCCCAACGATCCGCTGGCCATGACCCCTGAGCAGTTCGCCCAGGTGCTGAATTTCAACGTGACCACCAGCTACGACTTCTGCCAGTTGTGCGTGCCGCTGATGCGCGAGGCCGGTGGCGGCAACATCATCAATATCAGCTCGGTGGCCGCGCGTTATGCCCAGCGCCATTTCAGCGCCTACGGCACGGCCAAGGCAGCCCTCAGCCATCTGACCCGCCTGTTGGCACAGGACTTCGCGCCGCAGATCCGGGTCAACGCCGTCGCCCCCGGCCCGACACTGACCGAAGCGCTGAACGGCGTGATGCCCGCCGCCATGCGCGAAGCCATGGAAGCCAACACCCCGCTCAAATGCCTGGGCACCCCGCAAGACATCGCCGCCGCCGCGCTGTACCTGGCCAGCCCCGCTTCGGCCTGGGTGACCGGCAAGATCATCGATGTCGATGGCGGCGCCGACTCGTCGGTCTGGCCCGGCTGACCCACTCCTTTGGGCTCGCCCCTGATGATGTCGGGGCGGGCCTTTTTTTATCCCACCCCCACTGGAGCCCTCGCCATGGACGCCCACTTGATCAACGCGCTCGGTGACGAGCTGTTCAACGCCCTGCGCAGCCGGCAGACGCTGGCCCCCCTGACCCGCCGTTATCCGCAGATCACCCTGGAGCAGGCCTACCGGATTTCCCTGCACTTCCTGCAACGCCGAGAAGCCCTCGGCGAGCAGGTGATCGGCAAGAAAATCGGGGTCACCAGCCGCGCCGTGCAAGAGATGCTCGATGTCCACCAACCGGACTTCGGCTTCCTCACCAACGCCATGCAGGTCGAGGATGGCAGCGATGTCAGCCTGGCCCGCTACAACCTGATCCAGCCGCGGGCCGAAGGCGAAATCGCCTTCATCCTCGGTGAAGACCTGCAAGGCCCGGGCATCAGCGCCGAAGACGTACTGGCCGCCAGCCAATGGGTCGTGCCGTGCTTCGAGATCGTCGATTCGCGGATCGACGACTGGCAGATCCGCATCCAGGACACCGTGGCCGACAACGCCTCCTGTGGTGTGTTCGCCCTCGGCACCCAGCGCATCGACCCGCGCTCACTGGACCTCGCTGCCGTGCACATGCAAATGAGCAAGAACGGCCAACCGGCAGGCGCGGGCCTGGGCTCGGCGGTGCAGGGCCATCCCTGCGCGGCAGTGGCCTGGCTGGCCAATACCCTGGGCGAGCTGGGCATCCCGTTCCGCCGCGGCGAAATCATTCTGTCCGGTGCCCTGGCGCCGCTGGTGCCCGTGGTCGCCGGTGACCATATCAGCCTGTCCATGACCGGGCTCGGCGAAGCCAGCCTGCGTTTTGTCCCGTGATCGCCCTTCCCTTTCCAGGAGCCAGAAAACCATGAGCAAGAAGATCAAATGCGCGCTGATCGGGCCGGGCAACATCGGCACCGACCTGCTGTACAAACTGATGCGCAGCGAGGTGCTGGAACCGGTGTGGATGGTCGGCATCGACGCCACCTCCGAAGGCCTGTCGCGGGCCCGCGAGCTGGGCCTGAAGACCACCGCCGACGGTGTCGACGGCCTGCTGCCGCATGTCCTCGAAGACCAGATCCAGATCGCCTTCGACGCCACCTCGGCCTACGTGCACGCGCAGAACTCGCGCAAGCTCAATGCCCTGGGCGTGTTGATGATTGACCTGACCCCGGCGGCCATCGGCCCGTATTGCGTGCCACCGGTCAACCTCAAGGCGCAACTGGGCCTGGGTGTGATGAACGTGAACATGGTCACCTGCGGCGGCCAGGCCACCATTCCGCTGGTGGCCGCGGTGTCCAGCGTGCAGCCGGTGGAGTACGCCGAAATCATCGCCACCGCCGCATCGAAATCGGTCGGCCCCGGCACCCGGAAAAACATCGACGAATTCACCCGCACCACCTCAAGCGCGGTGGAGAAAGTCGGCGGCGCGAAGAAAGGCAAGGCGATCATCATCATCAACCCCGCCGAGCCGCCACTGATCATGCGCGACACCGTGCACTGCCTGACCGAGAGCGAACCCGACCAGCCGGCGATCACCGCCGCCATCGAGGCCATGATCGAGCAGGTGCAGCGCTACGTGCCTGGCTACAAGCTGGTCAATGGCCCGGTGTTCGACGGCAACCGGGTGTCGATCTTCATGGAGGTCGAAGGCCTGGGCGACTACCTGCCCAAGTACGCCGGCAACCTCGACATCATGACCGCCGCCGCGGCACGCACCGCCGAGATGTTCGCCGAGGAAATCCTCAAGGGCGAACTGGTGCTGCAAGCCACCGCCCAACCCGCCCACGCATAAGGAGCCGACCATGGATCTTCGCGGCAAAAGCATCACCGTTCACGACATGTGCCTGCGCGACGGCATGCACCCCAAGCGCCACCAGATCAGCCTGCAACAGATGAAAGACATCGCCTGCGGCCTCGACGCGGCTGGCGTGCCGCTGATCGAAGTCACCCACGGCGACGGCCTGGGCGGCAGTTCGGTGAACTACGGTTTCCCGGCCCACACCGACGAGGAGTATCTGTCGGCGGTGATCCCGCTGATGAAAAAGGCCAAGGTCTCGGCCCTGCTGCTGCCGGGCATCGGCACCGTCGATCATCTGAAAATGGCCCATGAGCTGGGGGTCAACACCATTCGCGTGGCCACCCATTGCACCGAGGCCGATGTCAGCGAACAGCACATTTCCCACGCCCGCAACCTGGGCATGGACACTGTCGGCTTCCTGATGATGGCGCACATGAACAGCCCGGAAGGCCTGGTCAAGCAAGGCTTGCTGATGGAGAGCTACGGCGCCAACTGCATCTACCTGACCGACTCGGCGGGCTACCTGCTGCCCCACGACGTCAGCGCCCGCGTGGCGGCGATGCGTGCGGCCCTCAAGCCTGCAACCGAGATCGGTTTCCATGGCCACCACAATCTGTCGATGGGCGTTTCCAACTCCATCGCCGCGATTGCCGCCGGGGCCAACCGCATCGACGCCGCGTGCGCGGGCCTTGGAGCCGGCGCCGGCAACACACCGATGGAAGTGCTCGTTGCGGTGTGCGACCGCATGGGCATCGACACCGGTGTCAGTGTGTTTGGCATCCAGGACGTGGCCGAGGACCTGGTGGTGCCGATCATGGACTTCCCGATCCGCAGCGATCGCGATGCCCTGACCATGGGGTACGCCGGGGTCTATGGTTCGTTCCTGCTGTTCGCCAAGCGCGCCGAGAAGAAATACGGCGTGTCGGCTCGGGAAATTCTCGTTGAAATGGGGCGTCGAGGCATGGTTGGCGGGCAGGAAGACATGATCGAAGACACCGCCATGACCCTGGCCCGGCAGCGGCGGCAGTCGTAATCACTGAACCCTGTAGGAGCGAGCTTGCTCGCGAAAAACGACTCGACAACGCGTTCATGCAGGAAGCACGCGTTATCGTTGACGTCCATCGCGAGCAAGCTCGCTCCTACAGGGGGTCAATGGATAGGTTTAACGCCAGTCGGCGACGATGCCGTGTTCAAGCGCAAACGGCTGCGCCGCGATTGTCCGCCGTTGAAACCCTGGTGCCTGGTCGGCAGTCGCCAGCCACAACATCACCGCCGCCGGTACATGGGGCGGCGCACTGCCGGCGCGCAGGGCGATCAGGCCCTTGTCGCCGATGGTGGCCTTGAGGGCTTCGGTGGTCACTACGCCCGGATTAAGGGTGTAGGCGCGCACACCAGCTTCGCCCAGCTCCGTGCTCAGCACCCCGGACAACCGCGACACCGCCGCCTTGCCCGCGCCATAGGCGTAACCCCAACCGCCCTTGCCCGCCGCCACCGGTGGGTCGCTTTCGCCGGCGCCGGAGGTGACGTTGATCACCACCCCGCCACCGCGCGTCACCATGTGTTCGGCCACTGCCCGCGTCAGCAGGAATGGCGTGAGGATATAGCCCTGGAACATCCGCTCCAGGGTCTGGGCCTGCAGGTCCATGAACCCGGCGTTGAGGTCGCTGCCCTGGTAGATCGCGTTGTTGATCAGCACGTCGATGCGCCCGTACTCGGCCAGTACCGCCTGGCAGGCGTGCAGGGCCGAGTCGCTGTCGAGCAGGTCCATCGGCACCACGAGCACCCGGCAACCGAGCTCGCGCAAAGCCTGCGCAGTACCATTGAGGCTGCCGGCCAGCGGCGCTCCGGCAGCGTCGCGCAGGGCATGTTCATGGTGTTCGCCCTCGTTGAGGGTACGGGCGCTGATCGCCAGGTCGAAACCGGCGCGGGCGAACGCCAGCGCCGCCTCGCGACCGATACCACGGCTTGCGCCGGTGATGAATGCCACCTTGTTCATGCAAGTTCCTTTTAGAAGCGCGGGGCGCGGACCATGGCGTCCATGCCGCCGTCGACGAACACGACGCTGCCATGGACAAACGATGCCTGCGGCGATTGCAGGAAGGCTACCACTGCGGCGATCTCGTCAGGGTGACCCGCGCGGCCCAGCGGCGCGACGAAATCGCGGGTCGCCTGGCCAAAACGGGCATCGTCCAGCGAGGCCTGGTGCAACGGGGTTTCTACCGCGCCCGGCGCCACCACGTTCAATCGCAGGCCCTGTTTGCCCCAGCTCACCGCCAGGCTGCGCACATGCTGGCTGATGGCATATTTGGAGGCGGCATAGGCGACGTGAGGCTGGCCGAGGGTGTTGGCCAAAACCAGCGCCTGGGCCTCGTCGCCGGCGATCATCGCGTCGATCTGCGCTTGGCCGTCGGGGCCCGAATGGGTCGCCGCGACAGAGCCGATCACCAGCGCCGCCGGTTGTTGGCCCTTGGCCAACGCCCCTTGCAGGCCGTCGAGCAACTGGCTGACGCCGAAGTAATTGACCGCCAGGATCAGGCCGCAGTTTGGCGCGGTGACACCGACCCCGGCGCAGCAGACCAGCCCGTCGAGGACCCCGCCGCTGAGTTCAAGCACTTGCCCGATGGCGGCGTCGCGCCCCTGGGCAGTGGACAGGTCGGCAATGACTTCGGCGTTGCTGCGATCGATCCCGATGACCTGGTGGCCGGCGGCGCGCAGGGCAGCGGATACGGCGGCGCCGATTCCCGAGGCACTGCCGGTGATGGCTGTAATTGGCATGGTGGTTCTCCGTGATGGGTCCGCCCAGTATCGACAGGGCGATCACGGGACGGCATCGTCCGTGCGGACGATACACCTGTCACACTGCGATCGGATATCGCCCTGTAGGAGCCTGGCTTGCCGGCGAAGAACGATATCGCGGTGCGACAGATACACCGCAGCGTCTGGTTCGCCGGCAAGCCGGGCTCCTACAAGTCAGGCCTGGCGATAGATCGGCACGGCCAGTTGCAGTGGCGGCACCTTGATTTTCTCGGTCATTTTCAACGCCAGTTGCGGCTTGCCCAAGGCCACCACGCTGTTGAGCATGATGCGCACCAGTTCGGTCTGGCGTCGCACGCCGGTCTTGGAGAAGATCGAGCGCAAGTGCGCCCGCGCCGTGTTACGGCGGATGTTCAGGACCTCCGCCGCTTCCTCCAGGGACAACCCGTTGGCCAGTTCCATGGCCAGGGCGGTTTCCGCCTTGGTCAGGTTGAACAGTTGCTTGGTCACGACTTCGCTGGCCAGCGACTTGCTCGATGCATCGCGGATGTACACCAGCGCCGCCGGCTGGCCCTTCTCCTCGGCCCAGTCCAGGGACCGAATGGATTCCACCACCACGCCAAGGTTGACCAGTCCCGAGGGCCGCGTTACCGACATGGCCTCGGCGCTTTTCGGCGCGTCCGGGCAGAACGCGCCGCGAATCAGGCGCTGCAATTCGCGGTTGTCGCTGGGATAGGTTGCTTCCAGGCGCCCGCCTACCAGCTTCAAGCCATCGGAGCGGGCAAGGATTTCCTGGGCCACCGGATTGATCTGCAACACGCTGCCACTCTCGTCGAGCACCAGGGTCGCTACCGATAGCCGGCTGATGGCCTGGGAGTACAACTCGCTCAGCGATTCGCTGCGGTCCAGCAGGTTATGCAACTGCGAGGCGCGCCGCAGGTGCGGCAGGAAACTGGCGCATACCGTCCGGTCATGGGCCGAGAAGTTGGCAGCCTGTTTGGGGCGGGTGACGCGAAAGCGCAGCTTGCCGCCGTCCGGGGTGGAAATGTCCGCGCACATCACGTGATACACATCATTGGGACCGCAGAACGCCTTGAAGTAGGCGCTGTGTTCCCACTCCGTGGAGCTCATGATGTCATCGACCGTGAACACGCTGTCCAGCGGCTGATTGCAGAAAGGCGAATTGGTCTGCGGGTAGGTCATGTAGCAGACATCACCGGCGCCTTCGATGTCGCCGACAATGATCATCACACCGGTATCGGGTTGATCCGGCACCCGCAGGATCAGGGTGACGAAGTTGGCATCGTAGAGCTTGAGAAAACTCCTGAGGGCCGTGGCCATCAGTTTCGGATCAAGGGCGCCTTCGTAGATTTCGCCCACCAACTGGTTGTAGCGCGTGAGGTCGAGGCCAAGACTGGCCAGGGCTTCATGGGTCAAGTCAGCGTTCTGCATAGTCTTATCTCGCTCGGGTAAGGACTGCGCCCTTCCCTTGTTATTTTTATAATTTCGGCCGGGGGAACCCAGGGCTCCCCCCTCTCGACTGCTACTTGCCCGCCAGTTTTCACCAGCGCCTGCGGACTCCACAAGAGGTCCGGCAGGTTTATTTTTCGTTCGCGGTATCACGCGCCGCCGGGCTGTTTTTCAGGCGGAACTGCCCTTGTGCCGGCGCAGGCTGGCGTACCCGTTCAGTCACCAGTGGGCGCCCGCGATTGAACCAGGCGGCCAATGCCGGCAGGAGGAAAATCGCCCCCAACACGTTGACCAGGAACATGAACGACAGCAGCACCCCCATGTCGGCCTGGAACTTCAGCGGTGCAAACGCCCAGGTGCAGACGCCGATCGACATGGTCACGGCCGTGAACACCGCGGCAGTGCCGCGTTGGCACATGGCCTGGTAGAACGCCTCACGCAGGTTGGCGCCACGCAGCATCTCGTGCTGGATCCGTTCATACAGGTAAATGCCGTAGTCGACACCCACGCCCACCCCCAGCGCCATCACCGGCAAGGTCGCGACCTTGAGGCCGATCCCCAGCAGGGTCATCAATGCGTTACAGAGGATCGCGACAATCGCCAGCGGCACCAGAATGCACAGCACCGCGCGGATCGACAAGAAGGTCAGCCAGCAAAACAATGCCACCGATCCGAATAACGCGCCGAGCATGATCACTTCGGCGCGCTTGACCGCCTCGTTGGAGGCCGCCATCACCCCGACATTGCCACCGGCCAGGAGAAATTCGACTTGCGGCGAGCTGACTTCGGCAATGATCCGCTTGGCCTCGGCGATCGCATGGCTGACGGTGCTGCCTTCGTGATCGGCCAGGAACACCAGGATCTGCATCTGCTGGCAGCCGTCGGTGACCAGGCCGTCATCCGGCATATAGGCCCGCGCGCCCTGGCTCAAACCCCGGGGCGAGCCCGGAATCGCCGCCCAGCGCGGATTGCCTTCGTTGTTGCCGGCGATCACCCGCTTGCCCATGTCCGCCACGCTCTGGATCGACTGCACGCCGGTGACTGTGCGCATGCGGAAATCGAAGGCCTCCACCGCACGCATCACCGCAGGCGACAGGCAACCTTCTTCGACGCCCTTGACCTGGACAAACACCGACATCACATCGAGCCCTATGGAATAGCTGCCGATGATCCTGGCGTTGTCCTGGTTGTAGCGCGAATCGGCCCGCAGCTCCGGCGCACCGGCGCCGATATCGCCCACCGCCAGGTCGCGCGCCTTGTAGGCCCCCGCCGCCAGCAGCACCAGGCTGACCACAAACACCCCGAGGGCAGGCCCCGGTTCGGCCAGCGCCGACAGGCGCCACCACAGGCGGTGCCTGCCCGCCGGCCGCGATTGCGCCCGACGCAACAGCGCAGGCTCCAGGCGCAGGTAGGAAATAATCACTGGCAGCATCAGTTTGTTGGTGATGATCATCAGCATAACGCCGATGCAGGCCGTCACCCCCAGTTCGTGGACGATGGGAATGTCGATCAGCATGATCACCGCGAATCCCAGGGCGTTCATCAGCAAGGCCAGGGAACCGGGGATGAAGATCTTGCAGAACGCCGAACGCGCCGCGTCCTTCGAGGTACTGCCGGCCAGCACGTCCTGTTTCCAGGCGTTGGTCATTTGCACCGCATGGGACACGCCGATGGAGAAGATCAGGAACGGCACCAGGATCGACATCGGATCGATGCCCAACCCCAGCAGCGGCAACAGCCCCAGCAGCCAGACCACCGGCAGCAACGCGACCATCAGCGCGACCACGGTCAGGCGCAGGGAGCGCGAGTACAACCACAGCAGCAAACCGGTGATGACGAAGGCCACCACAAAGAAGCCGATCACCGTGTTCAGCCCTTCGACCACATCGCCCACCAGCTTGGCGAAGCCGACGATGTTGATCTCGATATCCGCGCTGTTGTATTTGGCGCGGATGTCTTCCAGGCGCTGGGCGATCTCCACATAGGACACCGCCTGGCCGGTCTTGGGATCGATGTCCTGCAGGTCGGCGCGGACCATGGCCGACTTCAGGTCGTTGGCGACCAGGCGGCCAACCTGTCCGGAGGCTGCCGTGTTGCTGCGCACCTGCGCCAGGTCCTCGGCGGTACCGGCGAAGCGCGGTGGCACCACCACGTCGCCGAAGAAACCTTCCTCGGTAATTTCGATGTAGCGCACGTTGGCGGTGAACAGCGACGTCACGCTGGGGCGGCTGACCCCGGAAATGAAAAACACGTCGTCGGTGACCTTGCGCAGGGTCTCCAGGTACTCGGCGTTATAGATGTCCCCTTCGCCCTTCCAGCGCACGCTCACCAGGAAGCGGTTGGCGCCGGTGAAATAGCGGCTGAACTTGAGAAAATTGATCATGTAGTCATGACGCACCGGGATCTGTTTGTTGAACCCCGGATCCAGTTGCGTGTGGGTGGCGCTGTAGCCCAGGCCCAGCGTCACCAGGACGAATAGCGCCAGCAGTCCCTTGCGCCAGGCCATCAGGTGGTCCGCGCACGTCTCGACGCAGCGCGTCACCCAGTGTTTACCTTGATTCATTGCCCGCCTCTCATTTACTGGGTGGCCTGTGTGGCCACGAGGGCAGCGACGCTGCCACTTGAACCCTGCAATACCCCGCGCTCGCCACCGACCAGCAGCCGCGTGCCGACCATCGTCGCCGAGGTCAACGTACCGAGCCCGGCCAGACGCCCGACGCCGACCAGCGCACCCTGTGCATCCAGGCGCACCACCGAACTGCCGGCACCGACGATCACCAGGCCCGAGTGGTCGGGCAGCAATGCATGGCCGTACAACGGCAGTTGATTGCCGACCTGGACCTGGGTCCAGCTGTCGCCGAAGTCGTGACTGACGAACACGTGCCCGCGCATGCCATAGCTCACCCAGTCTTTCGCGCTCAGGCGCACGATGCCGAACAGCGAGCCGCTGTAGAACGCCGGCAAGCTCTGCCAGTGCTGGCCGGCGTCGGTGGTGCGCAGTACCAGGCCCTGCTCGCCCACCAGCATGCGGCGGCCATCGTCGCCACCGGCCATGCTGTTGAGGTGGGCGTTGTCGATGTCCAGGGACTGCGGCGTCCAGGTCTTCCCGGCGTCAACGGATTGATAGAACTTGCCGAAGCTGCCGAACGCCATGACGCTGTCGCCACCGCCGCTCCAGATACCCAGCAGCGGTTCGCCCAGGTCGCTGTCGTAACGCATTTCCTGCCAGCTGCTGCCGGCATCTTCGGAGCGCAGGATCCAGCCGTCATGCCCAACGGCCAGCAAGCGCTTGTCGTCCAGGGCCACCACGGCGGTCAGGGTGGCGTTGCGCTGGGTGGCGACGCTCGCCGGCTGCCAGCTGACGCCCTGGTCATCGCTGAGCAGGACGCTGCCCCGCTCGCCCACGGCGACCACGCGCGCACCAAGATTGAGCAGGCCGTTGATCTGCACCCGGTCCGGGCGCGTGGCCAGCAGTTGCGCTTGCGGTGGGGATTTGGGGGAGAAGGTGTAGCCAATGGTCAAGGCGACCACCAGGCAAACCGCGTAGCCGATCACCGAGCGCATGGGCAACGCTCCTGCTCGGGGTTGGCGTGGATAAGGCAAGTCATAGGGCCGATCCTCTTGTTTTTGTCACGCGCCAGGGCATGCGAGGCAATCGAGATGGGCGTTGCCTCTGGGGCAATAGTCGGCGCATGGGAGGGGGGGCACATCGTCCAAATGGCTTATGCAATGGCGGGAATGACATGGGGCGGGAATGGGGGGTATTTATGTGCAAACCGAACTGATTGGCACCGCACCCTGTAGGAGCTGGCTTGCCAGCGAAGGCGTCCAGTTGGTCGACTAATCGGTGTCTGACCTGACGCCATCGCCGGCAAGCCGGCTCCTACAAAGGATCGGGGATCAGGCCATGTACAGGATCACCAGGTCGTTGATCACCGACGGCCGATCCTGGCCCACCACATGAATGTTGAGTTCCAGGGTCAACTGGGTGCCACGGGCGAGGATTTCGACTTTTTTCACCCGGGCCCGCGAGTGGATGCGCGAGCCGGCCGGTACCGGCGCCGGGAAGCGCAGGCGGTCGGAGCCGTAGTTGATCTGGGTGCTGAAACCGCTGATCTCGAAGCCCAGTGCCAGTTTCATCCGCGACTGCAGCACTTGCACCAGCGCGCCGTGGGCAATGGTGCCGCCGAACGGACTCTGCAGGCGCGCCCGTTCCGGATCGGTGTGGATCCAGTAATCATCGCCCGACAATTGGGCAAAGGCGTCGATCAGTGCCTGGTCGACCACCACCACGTTGCTCCAGTCGCTGAACTGCTCGCTGACCAACTCCTGCAGGGCCGGGTCATCGTTGAGATCGATCTGCCGGGCGACAGGCTGTTGCGAGGCCGCAGGTGCCGGTTCGTTGTCCTGCGCAGGCAGCGACTCAAACGCCGCTGCATCCTTGTCCACGCCAGTGAAGCGCAGCAGGCGGTTGCCCTTGGCGTCGACTTCGGCGAACACCGGCTGCAAGGGCATGCCGATGCGGATTTCGGTTTCGTCGAGGCCGACCAGGTTGGTGTTGATGCGCACCCCTTCGGCCAGTTCGACCACCGCCAGTTTTTGCGGCATCTCATCCATGAAGTCGGGCAAGGTGGCGATGCGCGTCACGGTGTAGCTGTACAGGGTCGCGGCACCGTCGACTTCGCGCCAGGCCAGGTCGTGTTCCAGGCACACCGGGCAATGCCGGCGCGGGTAGAAGTTCCAGTGCGCACAGGCGTTGCATTGCTGGATCAACAGGCGGCGAGCCTTCAGGCCCTCCCAGAAGGGCGCGGAGATCGGCGTCGCGACCGGCATCGGTTTGTTGTTGGACATGTGCTTATGCTCCCTGAAGTATCAATGCGCCCTGCTCGCTCATCACGCCGCCGGTGCCGGAGACGTAGACGCTGTCGCAGCGGCCCAGTTGGCGTTCACCGGCGGTGCCGGCGATCTGCGTCACCGCTTCGATCACCTGGCTCATGCCACCGGCCGAGGCCGACTGGCCGAAACTCAGTTGTCCGCCATGGGTGTTCATCGGGAAATCGCCGCGCCAGGTCAGGTCGTGTTCGCGCACGAACGCCATGCCCTCGCCTTTGCCGCAGAAGCCGGCATCTTCCAGGGTGAGCAAGGTGGTGATGGTGTAGCAGTCGTAGATCTGCGCGGCATCCACGTCCCTGGGCTTGAGCCCGGCCATGGCAAAGGCCCGCTGCGAAGCCGGACCAATGGGCGTGTGCAGCATGTCCTCGGCATAGGACGGCGACTTGAACGCCAGGTGTTCGCCGAACCCGGTAATGAACGCCGGACGCTTGCGGGCCCGCGCCGCCACTTCCTTGCTGGTGATGATCAATGCGGCGCCACCGGCCACCGGCATGACGATTTCCAGGACGTGCAACGGGTCAGCGACCATTTTGCTCGCCAGCACCTGTTCGATGGTCAACGGCTGGCCATAGAACATCGCTTGCGGGTTGGCCAGGGCGTTGGTGCGCTGGTCGACGGCGATCTTGGCCATCGCCCGCTGGTCATAGTCGTATTGCGCGGCATAACGCTGGGCGATCATGGCGTAGCCGGTGTTCTGGCCCATGTGCCCGTAAGGCAGGTCGAACTCGGCCTCGGGCGCGCCAAACGCCGTACTGTGTCCGCCGAAACGCATGGAGCGGGCCATCCAGCCAGGGTCCTCGTCGGGACCCAACGGCGCCATGCGCGCGGGGATCACGCACAGCACGGCCTGGCACAACCCCAGTTCGATCGCGGCGGCGGCGCGCCAGACCATGCCCACCGACGTGCAGCCACCCAGGTCGACCACTTCGGCGAAGTTCAGGCGCAGGCCCAGGTATTCGGCGGCCATCGCCGGTACGAACACCGAGGCTTCATGAAAATGCGGGCCGTTGATCACCAGCCCGTCGAGGTCCGAGGCCTTGAGCCCGGCATCGCGCAGGGCCTGGGCCGCGAGGTCGGCGACTTGTTCAAGGTGAAACATCTTGGGCGCGGTGGAGTACTTCTCCGGTTTGTACTGTGCGCTGCCAACAATGGCCGCATGCCCTTTGAGCCCCATAGTGCCTCCATGCCGAAGCGTTACGCTGCGGCGTTTTCCAGGTTGTGTTTGAGGTCCGGGCGCCATCAGGCGCCGCGGAGCTTGAGTGGTCGGTCAGAAGGTGTATTTCATCGAGAACGTGGCGTAGTCGCGGTCGGCGAACGGACGGTCGATCGCATCGGCCTCGCCCAGGTAGGCGATGTATTTCAAACCCAGTTCCAGGTTGCCCAGGTACTTGAAGGTCGTGCCCGCGCTCAGGCGTCGGTCGCCGGCGACGCCGGAAATGCTTCCGGCCATGGGCGTGGAGCCGCTGAAGACGTTGGAGAAACTGAAGGGGACTTCCAGATCCCAGCCTTGGAGAACTCCCGGATAACTGAACGATGCGCCCACGGTGTAGGCACTGGAAGACTTGGTGCGGTAACCCGCGGCTGTGCTGTAGGTATAGTCATCGGAAGGAGCCACCAGGGGTGCCAGGGAAGGTAATAGGTTCACGCCTTGCAGGTTGGGCGCCGCCGAAGTGGACTCGACGCTGTCGACCTGCACGCGGATGATTTCGGCGGTCAGGCTGGTCTGGCTGGCCCACGGGCGATCGCCGAGGATACGGATCGCCGACAACTGCATCTGCTGGCCCTTGCCCTTGGCCGGTACCGCGCCAAGGCCGGTATTGACCATCACCGGCGCACCGTCACGGTACGACCATTCGGCGCCGACCTGGGTGTCGCCGATCTTGGTCGAGGCGCTGATGCCGGTCAGCTTGATGTCTTCGAAGTACTTGATCTCGTAACCATTGCTGACGAAGGCATTGCGGCCACCACCCACTGGCAGCGGGTCGTAGCCGACCAGGGCGGTGGCCGGGTTCTTGTCGTGGTAGTTGACGTGAAACAGCGACAGCTCGAGGGCCGGTACCGGACGGTAGCGCACCTGCACGCCCCACTGGCCGCCATCGCGCGGCTCGTCGGTGCCGCGGTAGGCGATCTTCTGGCCGTTGGACAGGATGAACTCGCGCCCCGGCCCGACCACGTCGCTGCCCGACAGGTAGCTGCCCACCGGCGGCAGTTCTGTGCCCTTCCATTCGTATTGCACGTAGGCACCGAAGGTCAGCTGGGGGTTGAGGCGGAACGAGCCGGAGAACTGGCCCACCGGCAACAGGATTTCCTTGACTTCGACACCCGGCTGCGACGCTTTTACCGCGTCGGAAGGGTTCTGCACGCCGTTCACACCCGGGTAGAACAGACTCTCGCCCCAGGATTCGATGTGCCGCCCGGCCTTGACGTCGAGCATGGTGTCATTGTCAAAGCGCCAGCCGCTGAACACATAGGCATCCAGGAATTTGCTGCGACCGCCGCTGTAGTAGCGGGTGTCACTGGTGAACTCGTCGTTGTCGCCGTTCTTGTTCACGGTGGCAGGCGAGTCGTTATCGTTCTTGCGGTGGTAGACGTCGTCGTAGAAGGTACTGCCGCGCAGCACGGCGCCGTAGTTGTCCTTGCGCAGGATCATTTCCGCCAGCGCGCCCACGCGGTTGGTGGTCAGGCTGCCCTTGTCGAAGTTGCGGTTGGCATCGTCGGCGTTGACCGTCAGCAAGCGATCGCTCTGACTGCCAGTGCGCACACCGATGCCGTAGCTGGTGGTCACCGACCAATCCATGGTCGCGCCGTTGTCAAACTCGATCGTATCGCCTGCCCACACCGGTGTGGACACCAGCGCAATGGCTGCCGCCAGGCTGGTGAGCTCAAACGCACGCGAACCGATGACCGTGGAGTTATTGTTGTTCTTGTTGATCACACTGACTCTCCTCAATGACAACCGGCTGGCTGCCTGGAATGTTCAACACTGCTGCCGTGCCGCCCGCTCAAAACACCTTGAGCGGGGTAACAGCGCACGCTCCCCTTACAGCACGCCGGTAGCGGTATCGCCCCCGGTCCTCTTCCCGTTCCAGCGACCCTTCGGCCACCAGGTAGTTGGCATGGGCCAACGTTTCACCCAGCGCCATCAGTTCGTCGAAACGACCCGACAGCCTGGGAAACAGCACGGCCATCAGTTCGAGCACGGTGCGCGGCTCGTCACAGTTGGCCAGCACCTGCGCCAGGTGCCCTTGGTGATGGGCTTGCAGTTGATCCAGGCGCTCATGCAAATTGAAAAACGGCCGCTCGTGCGCCGGCAGCACCAGCACGCTGTCGGGCACGCTGCGCAAGTGTTCGATGGAATCGAGCCAGTCGCGCAGCGGGTTGGCCAGGGGCTCCGTGGCATGCACACCGACCGTGGAGGTGATGCGCGGCAACACCTGGTCGCCGGAGATCAGCAGGCCGTCATCGGCGGCATACAGGCAGGCATGTTCCGGCGAGTGCCCGCGACCGATGACCACCTGCCAGCTGCGGCCACCGATCTCCAGGACGCTGCCCTCGCGCAAACGGCGGTAATGGTTGAGTGGCGCCGGCAGGAAATGCGCATTGCTCATCACCGCGAACATCTCGCGGCTGTGCTCGTCCGTCACGCCGGCCTTGCGGTAGAAATCGAGTAAGTCCCAGCCCGGCGGCTGATCGGCGGGAAACCTGACATGCAACGACTGGAACTCGCTGGCGGTCATGTACACCGGGCAGTGAAAACGCTCGCTGAGCCAGGCGGCCACCCCGGCATGGTCGGAGTGAAAGTGGGTGCAGACCACCGCCAGCACGGGCAGAGCGCCGCACACTTCACTGAGCACCCGGTCCCAGACTTCACGGGTTTGCGCGGTGTTCATGCCGGTGTCCACCACCACCCAGCCATCGGTGTGGCGCAGCAGATAGAGATTGATGTGGTCCAGGCGAAACGGCAGCGGCATGCGCAGCCACCACACGCCCGGCGCCACTTCGCGCACCTGCCCGGACTCCGGCGCCTGCGGCCATGGGTACCGCAGGCCGCTGCGCAGTTCGTGACCGTTGGCGTCGAGATCAGCCATGGTCGGCCACCGCAAAGGGGGTCAGGCCGGCACGCGCCAGGGCTTCTGGCGAATAGGGCACATAGCTGCGGGCCTGTTCGTCGCGGATGAACAGCGGATCGCTGCAGCGAGTCGGACAGTAACCTTGGCGCTGCAGATCGACCTTGCGCAGCTTGTAGCTGGCCGTCAGGTCTGCTGACTGGGTGACGCGCACGAAAACCGGGGCCGCATAACGCGGCAGGCGTGCTTCGCTGAGGGCGTACAGGGCGGCGGGATCGAATGCCTCGCCCGCCTGCATCAGCACTGCGGCCATGCCGGCGCGGCCTTCATGGCCCGGCACCTGGACGCCATAGATGTTGATCAGCTCCAGCCCGGCCAGATCACCCAGGGCGTCCGCCACTTCCAGGGTCGAAACGTTCTCGCTCTTCCAGCGATAGGTATCGCCGATACGGTCGACGAAGTAGCAGTAACCGTCGGCGTCCTCGCGCATCAGGTCGCCGGAGCTCCAGTAGGCATCGCCCTCGCGAAACACATTGCGGCGGATCTTGCTCATCGTCGCCTCAGCCGAGGTGTAGCCCTCGAAACGCCCGCCACCGATCTCGGGGTGATCGACGATGAAGCCCATGGCCTCGCCCACCTCGCCCACTTTGCAGACTTGATAGAAACCGTTTTCGTCCCGTGGATGGCAGTCGTTTTCGATGTCGTACCGCACCAGTCGCAGGTTGGTCTTGTTCCAGTCCGGTATCCGTCCGCAGGAACCGAAATAGTTGTCGACGTTGATCACGGCGGCATTGGCTTCGGTGGCGCCCCAGCCCTCGAACACCTGGATCGGGCCGAAGCGCTCCAGCCAGCGCTGCCAGGAATCGGGCGACAGGCCGGCGCCGAGCATGCAGCGCAGGCTGTGTTCACGCTCGCCCGCGCGCACCGGCTGGTTGAGCAGGTAGCGGCAGATCTCGCCGATGTACTGGAAGATGCTGATCTGGTGGCGCGCGACATCGTTCCAGAACTCGCGCACGCTGAACTTGCGGCGCACTACAATGGCGGCACCTGCACGCAGCGCGGTGGAGGTCACCGAAGTGGCCGCGGCGCCGTGGTACAGCGGCAGGCAGCAATAGAACACGTCCTCGCAGGTAGCCTTCAGGGTGACTTCCATCACATCGCCCGAGGACATCCAGCGCATGTGGCTGTAGCGCGCCGCCTTGGGCAAGCCGGTGGTGCCCGAGGTAAAGATCAGCAGCGTCGCGGCCTGGGCCTCGATGTGCGCGCGGATATCCCGGGGAAACGGCGTGCGCGGGGCTTTCTCCAGGCGCGCAGCGAAATGCCCGTCGATGCCCTTGGGCAGCGGGCCGCTCCAGGGATTTTCCGCGTCGCGTATCAGCCAGCACGGCAGGTCCGGAAAACCTTCGGTGGCCTGCACGTTGGCCAGGCACTCCTCGCCGATCACCAACGCCTTGGCGTCGGTGGTTTGCAACGCATGCAGCAGCGCACGGCCGGTGACCTGGGTGTTGATGAAGGCCACCACCACTCCGAGCTTGACCAGGCCGAACCAGGTGCAGAAGAACGCCGGACGGTTTTCCATGGCCAGGGCGCAGACATCGCCGGCGCGCAAGCCATTGGCATAAAAGGTGTGGGCCATCTGGTTGGCCCGGGCATCGACCTCGGCGTAGCTCAGGGTCTGCTCGCCGTAGATCAGGAAGGTGCGATCGCCCTGCTCGCTCGCCCGTTGTTCCAGGCGGTCGGCGAGGGTGTAGCGGTCGCTCGGCTTGATCAGCCCGGCGGCGGCCGAGCGCTGGTCGAGCAGGGCCTGGGTCTGCTCCCGTGGGACCGCGCGGGTCGGCAGGCCTTGGCTCAAGTCATTCAGGTTCATTGCACCACCTCCTGGGCATTGGCTTGATAGGCGCTGTAATCCGAGTAGCCCGCCGGGCCCGGCGTATACAGGGTCTTGCGGTTGAAACCACTCAAAGGCAGGCCACGCTGCAAGCGCTCCACCAGGTCGGGGTTGGCAATAAAGTGACGACCAAACGACACGGCAGCCCCCTCGCCCGACGCGAGCGCGGCACTGGCCGAAGGGCCGTCAAAACCATCGTTGAGGATCAAGGCATGGGGGCTGTGCCGACGCGCGAGGGCGAAGGCGTCGAGCTCGGCCAGGGGCGAGCGCATGATGTGCAGGTACGCCAGGCCCAGCGGCGCCACGGCTTCGCACAGGGCGGCCGCCGTCGCGGCCGGATCCTGGTCGTCGATGTCGTTGTAGGGGTTGCCGGGGCACAGGCGAAAGCCGACACGACCGGCGCCGATGGCACTGGCCATCACCTCGATCACGTCCTTGGCGAAACGCACTCGCCCGGTCACGTCGCCGCCGTAGACATCGCTGCGCCGGTTGCTACCGGAGGCCATGAACTGCATCGGCAGATAACCGCTGGTGCAGTGCAGTTCGACCCCGTCGAAGCCGGCCAGGCGCGCATTCAATGCGCCCTGGCGATAGTCTTCGATGACCTCGCCGATGCCTTGCAGGGTCAGCGCTTGGGGTTCGTCAGTGTCCACCAGCCCGGCAGCGTCGCTGAACACCTGGGTGCGTGCACGCAAGGCCGAAGGCGCCACCGTGGCCGCCCCTGCAGGTTTGTTGTAGCGGCTGGCTGCGCGGCCGACGTGCATCAGCTGCAAAACGATGCGCCCGCCCTCGGCATGCACCGCCTCGGTGACCCGCCGCCAGCCGACGATCTGCTCGTCGCTGTAGATCGCCGGGGTGCGACAATAGCCCAGGCCGCTGGCGGACGGCGCGGTGCCTTCGGCCACGATCAACCCGGCACTGGCCCGCTGGCGGTAGTATTCGACCATATCGCCGCCGGGTATCGCATCGGCAAGGGCGCGGCTGCGGGTCATGGGGGCCATGACGATGCGGTTGGCCAATTGCAGTTCGCCCAGGGCGATCGGCTCGAACAAGACGCTCATTTCAATTCCTCAGCTTCTTATTGTTTTCAGGCTGTCCCAGGGCTTGCTACAACATGGCAAACCCTGGCATGGCAGCGGATACGGGCTGAATGATTGACGTTGAGCGCGAGCGAAACATCGTCCGACAAGACTAGGTTTGCCAAGGTGCAGGGCGGCTTGTGCGCAAAGCCGAAAATGGTCTGAACGGACGATGAAAAAAACACTGTGCACGTAGAGCATCGCGCCAACTAGAACAAAACCGGGAGCACCCGCAGTGAACCAGTCCACCCCTGTCACATGGCGAACGCACTACGCGCTGTTCGTGCTCGCCAGCATCTATGTGTTCAACTACATCGACCGTCAGTTGATGGCGATCCTGATCGAGCCGGTGAAGCTCGAGTTCGGCATTTCCGATACCGGCATCGGCTTGCTGTCGGGTGTGACCTTCGCGGTGTTCTACACCGTGTTCGGCTTCCCGCTGGGGCGCCTGTCGGACCGCATCGGGCGCAAGCCGGTGATCGCCTTCAGTTGCATCGCCTGGAGCCTGATGACCATGCTCTGCGGCATGGCCGGCAACTTCCTGACCCTGGTGCTGGCGCGGATCGGCGTGGCCGTGGGTGAGGCAGGCGGCACCGCGCCGTCGGTGGCCATGGTCTCGGATTTGTATCCGGCGAACCGCCGCTCCACAGCCCTGGCATTCCTGATGCTCGGTTCCAGCCTGGGGGCGGTTGTCGGCCTGGGGCTGGGCGGCTGGATCGCCCAACACCATGGCTGGCGCTACGCCTTCCTGTTGATCGGCGCTCCGGGCATTTTCCTCGGCCTGCTACTGCTGTTGACTGTGCGTGCGCCCAAGCGGGTCGTACCGCTGAGCAGCGCCACCTTGCAACAGGACGGCTGGCTCAAGACCCTCACTGAGCTGTTTCGCATGCCCTCGTTCCTGTGGCTGGTGCTCACCGGTGGCGCGGCGGCGATTGCCGGCTACGCGATTGGCACCTGGAGCCCGAGCTTTTTGATCCGCTCCCACGGCCTCAACATGCAACAGGCCGGATTCCTGGTCGGCGTGGTTGGCGGTGGTGGCGCGGCCATCGGCACCCTGGTTTGCGGCATGCTCACCGACCGCATGGCACGGCGCGATGTCGGCTGGCAAATCGGCGTGCCGCTGCTGGGCACGTTGATCAGCATTCCCTTCGCCCTGGCGTACTTCCTCTGGCCGCAAGGCACGGCGTTCCATATCGGCAGCATCGCCGTGCCGCAGGCATTCCTGTTCTACAGCGCGTTCGCCTTCTTCGGCGTGTGGTGGGCAACACCGTGCCTGAGCGCCATTACCCACCTTTTCCCGGCAACACGCCTGGCCCAGGCCACGGCGATTTTCGTCATGTCCATGACCCTCCTGGGCGTGGGTATCGGGCCGCTTTTCGTTGGCATGCTCAGCGACTTCTTCGTGCCGACCCTGGGCAGTGAATCGTTGCGCTACGCCCTGGCCTCATCGGTGTCGATGCTGATGCTGGCCAGCGTGTTCCTGGCCCTGGCGCTGCCGCGTTATCGGCAACAGATGAAGCACCCCGCTGCGCCCCTCACAGCTATCCGGCCCGTGACTGCCTGAGCTTGCTCCTACAGGGGCTTCGTTCCTGTTCTGCACAGTGGGTTTCTGTAGGAGCGAGCTTGCTCGCGAAAAACCTGAGAGCGGCGCGGGGTGTCAGGCTCCCCGCGTCATCGTTGACCACCATCG
>NZ_BAAIAK010000015.1:0-143937 GCF_054600775.1 Pseudomonas sp. MHK4
CGCTATCGGAACGTGAGCAAGCATTTTTTGGCGGCGATATCCATGCCTGCCCGTTGCGCGGCCACTCCACCAGTTTTCAGCTAGTCGACGAGTTCGGTGACGGTCGGGCCTACGCCGGGTTGACCTATCAGCTCATCGATTACGAAGACATCGTCTATACCGGAAAACTGGATACGACGGGTTCTGGCAAGTTGGAAAATCACTACTGCGGCCCGCTGGAAATCCGACTGAATCAAGCCTACCGAGGGCAAGAAAAGTCCTACGAGCGCTTGCAAGAACGAAAGGCCTATCCACTACCCATCACCGAACTGCAAGTACGTGCCGAGAACACCCGCTTCTTCAATAAAACCGGCCAGCGCACCGAGTCCAACCCGGCACAAGGCCTGGCTGCGGCCAACGCCTTTTATCAGGTTGAAGTGCGTGAATTGGTGGAGCATGGGGCACATCTACCCCCGCTGGCCGAACGCCATTTCGCGCCCAAACATCATGTCATCAAGCTGTTTCGACCGCTGCCGGTCAAAGGCCAGGCGGGCTACAAGCCGGAACTGGCCAAACGCTTTGGCATTCCCCTGTTGCCAAACAAACACCATGTGCTGGAAGTGCGCCCGCTGCGCGCCTTGCGCCCCATGCTGTCCACCCGCAATGAATTCTGCGCGCTCAATTTGTACCAATTGGCCTTGATGGCGACCTTGAGTTACACACCCTTTGGTCAGCAGCCTGACCAGCACCCCGTGACCGAGCGCTCGGTGAGCTTTCCACTTCAGCCCAGCAGTGGCAACTGGTTTGGCGCGGCCTTGGCCAAGGGGGATGAAATCTGGCGGGTGGACGCGGGTCAGGAACCGGCACTGCCGTATTACCCCTTGTACGAAGACGTAGCGTACTCCAAGCGTTTGGAAATCGTGCCGTTTGACCCCCAATTGTACCCAGAGGTGAATGATCCCGCGTTAGGCGATGCACAGGAAAATCCGGCCAAGCTCCATTTTCTTGATGACGCGGAAAAAGAGGCTGGAACAAACAGTCAAGCCTTTATCACCCATAACGATGAGCTGGTGTTGATTGCCGTGCGCGGTACCAATGAGCTGCCGTGGGACCTGTTGACCGACATCGATGCGCAACAAGTGCCTTTTGCAGAAGGTGTAGGCCAGGCGCATCAGGGCTTTTACGGCGCCGCAAAAGTCACCTATGAATTCGTGATCACCTACCTGGACAAGTTTTACAGTGGGCAAAAGCTCGTCATTACCGGGCATAGCCTGGGTGGCGCAACCGCTTTACTGCTGGCTGAAATGCTGCGGCGTCGAGCAGAGCAATACGACATTCTGCTCTACACTTACGGCGCCCCACGGGCCGCTGACCAGACCTTCATCGACGCAGCCGCTGAATTGACGCATCACCGCATGGTCAATCATAACGACCCGATCCCGAGCGTGCCGGGCACCGGCATGGACACCAAGCCCATGGTGTTTGGCACCGGCCTTGCGGTCAGCTTCGCCAACGCCCCACTGGGTATCTCGATGTTCATGGCCGGGGTGAGCAATCTCAGGGGCGCGCCCTATGGACACCACGGCAGGCTGCACCACTTCATGCCGGTACGGTTCGAGGACGGTCGCCAGTCTTCGATCCTCTGGGAGCCAGGTTGCGAGAGTATTAGCAACCACGCCTGCACCGAGATACTGCGGCAAAGAAACGGTTTACCGACCCATCGCGCCTTCGAGCCGGCGCTCTACATCCTCAATCACCTGATGGTCGGGGGCTACGTCCCCAACAGTTGGGCCACCCTGCGCCGCTGGCAGGAGTCGCAAGAGATGCGCCGGCCATTGGTGACTAAACGCGAGTTTGAGTGGGTTGATAACGCACTTCAGAGCATGGACCGGCAATTGGCAAGCGTAGCCCGGGAAACCCGCTCCGATGCTTACTTGCGCGCCCATGAGAAAGAATATGCGGCACTCTGGGCTGAAAGAGACAAGTTGCAGATAACCCGGGATCGCTTGCGCGAACTTCGTTTTAAACCTGCCAGCGAGGAACAAGTCTACGGCACGCTCGCCCGCCACCCGGAGTTACTGACAACCAACCTGCCACGCTGGAAAGCACACGCCGCCAATACTGTCCCGGAGCAACTGGCGATGACCCCGCCAGCGGTGCTAACCGATGATCAGGCGATCGCCGCAATAGTCGGCGGACACGTCATAGGCGCCCCCTATTATCTGGATATCGATTCAGTTTGAAGGTGATGGATTCACCAGGCTCTTGCATCGCCGCCATCATTGCCTGACTTCAATGAAGCCACCTATTTCCCAGGGAGAACTCAAGTTCAATGTCCGAAACTCGCCCTCCACCCGACTACCACCGGTGCCTACCCGTCAAGCTCCATGGCCAGGCGGATGCCTTTATCCGCTATCTGCACCAGCTACCCAATAAATCACCGGTCGAGTGCCCTGCGTGCGGTCATCCACGCTTCAGGCTGGATGCCACGAAAAAGGTGCGTCTGCCTTTTTACCGCTGCGTTGCGTGTGACAAAGGCTTTAACAGTCTGTCGAAAACCCCGTTTTCGAATTATGGGCTGATGCACCTGTGGTCGATCTATGGTCAGTACCTGTTAGCCGGTTGGCCCTCAACCGATATTGCCCAGGCCATGGGTATTTCCCGCAGCTCCTCGTGGCGCTGGATCAAGCCGTGCCGTGCCGTGATGGCCATAGAGTTTGCAGCGTTGTACCACTGGTGGTCCGCGCGGCAGGATCGAACCAACCTGCAGCCGCCCGCGCACATCGCGGCCCAGGCCCGGTTGTTCCTGAGTGGGTTGGAACAGCTGCTGACGGCTCAGCGGGTGGATTGTGCGAAATGTGGTTCGCCTGATATGCAGCGTATCGATCAGCGTCGCCCTGATTTTCGCTGCCCCGGTTGTGGCTACGCGGTGAGTTTACTCAAGGGCACGTTGCTGTCCCGATTGGGGTATCCGCAACACTGGTTGGGGTTTGCCCAAGGGCTGATCAATGGCGAGAGCGTGGTCGATCTGCAACGGCGCACAGGTCTTTGCGAGAAGGCGTGCAAGCGCTGGCAAGTGCGTTTCCTGCTAATGCTTGAACAGCAGGGCCATACCGAGCTGGTCAAATGGATTAGCTGGCTGCGTAGTCGCCGGGTCAAGGAAGTGAATGAATTTGTGCGTGAGGGCGGACGGATGGAGCCGGTCGCCGGTTCCCGGTATTCGGCAGGCTCTAATCGTCGATTTGCCGTTCCACCCAGACAATCCCGAAAGCGCAACACAGTGTCTTAACCGCTTCAACGCGTACCAACCCCCAAGAAAGTCTATTACTCGGGATGAGCCCATCCGATCGTCGGTCAATCTTCGGCATCTTCATTGCATATTTTTGATACGCAGTCGTGAAATTGACGGGTTTTTTTTGGGGCTCCACTGAACACATAGGCACTTGCTGTCGCTGCTACGTGGCTTGTTCTGTTAGTGGCGTTTTTTTGACGTTATCCGGCCGGATTTTATATTTCTATTTATTATGGTGACGTGCTATTGACGTACTGGCTATCTGCTTATAGGCTCCATTTAGCCTGATTCAGATTTCTTCAACCGACCAATTGCAAACCCTCAGCGCAGGGAGGCGGTTATATGCGGACGACAGTTTTCATTAAGTTGATGGTGTTATTTGCGACTCTGAATGGAGTAGCCGTTTCCACTGCCCAAGCGACCAATTTGCCCAATGAAATTAGTCGCATAAGTAGTGCTTGCGAGGGGGCACGGGCTCAAGCTGGCGTGGCTTCGACAGGCTCCGCCGCTGCTGCGACGGCGAACCTTGGCAAAGACCATAGTGGCTCTTCGCCAGACACCCAAAGTGCTCAACTTGCCACCTCTGATACTGGATCCAAGTCGGGAGCAAGTGCTTCCGTCAATACTTCAGCGTGCGACGGTTTAATGACGAAAGTTGCCGCTCAGCCCTTCGTGATCGATCCAGTCCAGGACAAGGGACTGACTGGAGAAACGGCATTCCACGACACTCAAGCCAATGCAGTGCCGGTCTCTGCGGTTGTATGGTTATTCTCTTCCGCACTATTGGGTTTCATCGTTGTTGCCAACCGGCGCAAGATTTAGTTGCCAGTTTTACGAGACAGGTTTTTCCAGGTGTTACAGCTTTAAAGAGGACGCTGATTGTAACGGTTGATCCTCATTAGATGTGCTAACCAGGCGGAGGAATTCAGATGCTGCGTTTACTGTTACCTGCACTGTGTGCGCTGGCTATCGTGCCCGGCGTGGCCCGTGCCGCCGAAGACAGCCCCTATCTCCTGAACCCTGGAGACAAGGTTGAAGTGTCCATTTGGGGCGAGCCAGCGGAAAAAATTGAGCGCGTCGATGTGCTGCCCAATGGCTACGTCACGTTGAAGCTGGCAGGGCCGGTCAGGGTCAAGGGGCTTGATACGTCTCAGGCTGAAAAGATAATCACTGAAAAACTCACAAAATATTATCCCGATCCGGTGGTCAGCGTTGTTGTCACCGAGGCCAAGGGCAATGTCGTCTATGTCCAGGGCAAAGTGCTCAAGCCTGGCAAGGTACAGATAACCGGCGATACCGATGTACTGCAACTGTTGGGTGAGACCGGTCCACTCGACAAGTTTGCAGACAAGGATGAAATCAAACTCTTGCGGCGCGACGGGAAAACCCAGAAAGTGATGCCCGTCGACTACAGCGCTCTGATTTCCGGGAGTGACATGTCCACTAACTACGAACTTAAGGCCGGCGATACGCTGGTCGTTCCCTGACATTGCGCGATGCATTAAGGATTAACTTGCGTTCATTGCAAACAACCGGAGTGGTGATGGCAATATTGACTTTGCCATGTTCCGGCATGACTTACGCCGGCACCTGGCAGTCGGCAGTTGCGCTGCCCATGACAGTCGAACACGACAGCAACCCACTGCTCTTGACGACTGACGAGAAAGCGATCACGCGAACGATCATTGCCCCCGATTACACGCTGGTGGGTAATTTTGATCGGGATCAGTGGAAGTTTGGCCTCGGTGTCAATGTCGAGCGCTCGTCCGATCCCGACATCGTGTCCGATCGAGAAGATCCGAGGCTGTCGTTTGGCTGGCAGCGTGAGACCGAAAAAGGAAGCTATGGACTCACGGCGAGATACTTCGAGAGTTCGACGCTCTCCACTGAAGTCCAGCAGACCGGGGTAACAAACTCGACCGATGGCACGCAAAAGCTCTCGACCATCGGTGGTAACTGGCGAACCGCGGTGACCGAGCGCAGCACCCTGGTCGACGAGATCGACCTCACCCATGTCGAATACGACACCGCCTCGCTGACCAACTACGATGAGCTGACCAACCGTTTCAGCTGGCTTTATCAATGGAATGAGCGGGTCGAACTGTTCACCCGATTCGAAGCGACGCGTTATGAGCCCAAGGACGACACCACCTCCACCCTCGGCTCCTCGAACAGCTACACCCCGGTAGTCGGCGTGAACTACCAGATTTCCGAGCAGTTTATGGCGTCGGCGTACGGCGGCGTGAACGAGGTATCCAACAGCAACAGCGGCCCCAGCGGCCAGGGTGGCATGAGCCTGCGTTACACCGGTGAGCGTGTCGAGTCCAGTGTCGAGGCCAGTCGCAGCACGATCGCCAACGGCGAGAACGGCCTGATCGAATCCGATGAGCTACGGGGTAACTGGAGTTATCTGCTCGACGAGACCAGTCGTGTCGGTGTTGATGGCTCCTGGCAAAAAACCAAAGGGGACGCGGCCAGTACCTTTCGCACATACGGCGCCTTTGTGAGTCGCGAACTCTCGCCTTTTTGGCTTGCACGCCTATCCTTCACCTACAAAGAGCGCGAGCGAGACGGCTTGCCAAACGCCGATGCCAACATCATAGGGATGACCGTGATCTATAGTCACCCCGACTTCTGACCATCAGCAGCGTGGTATTTATGTCCTCTGAATACGAAATGTCGGTCAACGACTACATTGCAGTAATCAAGCACCGGGCCTTGCTGTTGGTTGTGACGGTAGCCGTGATAATCGGGGCGAGTGTATTGGTGGCGACGTCCATGCCACCGATCTATCAGTCGTCCGGGACTATCCTGGTCGAGTCGCAGCAGATATCGCCGGACCTGGTGGCGGGGAACAACAATACCTTTGCTGACGAGCGCATCGAGGTCATCCGCCAGCGCGTGATGACCCGCGAGCATCTGGAGGCGATCATCAACAAGTACAATCTTTTCGAAACGGGCAGCCGTCGGCTGACCCTGACCGAAAAGATCGAAGAGATGCGCAATGCGATTTCCGTCGCCCTGGTCAGTGCGGCGGTCAAGGGGCGAGGTGAAGTGACGATTGCCTTCCGTCTTGCCTTCGAGCACCGCGAACCGCAAGTGGCGAACGAAGTGGCCAACGAACTGGTGACGCTGTTCCTCAACGAGAACATCAAGCAGCGCACCGAGCGCGCCAGTGAAACCACCGAGTTCCTGACCCAGGAAGCGAACAAGCTGCGCACCGAGCTGGAAGTGCTGGAAAACAAGCTGGCGGACTTCAAGCAGGCCCACGGCAACGCGCTGCCCGAGCATCAGGAGCTGCGCATGAACATGTTGTCGCGCTCTGAACTCGAACTCAAGGATATCGACCGCGACTACAAGGCGGCCAACGAAGAGTTGCGCTTCCAGGACCTGGAACTGTCGGCGGCCCATGCCGGTCTGGCGACCAGAGTGGGTACGGCGGGTGCGGTCGCTGAACCCGTGCAGGATCTGGCCAGCCTCAAGGCCGAGTACGCCCGGTTGCAGACTATCTATACAGAAGCCCACCCGGATGTACGGGCGGTCAAACGCAAGATTGCTGCACTGCAGGCCAGCGAAGGCCGCGGCAGTTCCGTCTCGCCGGTCAGCCTCGACGTTGCCAGGGTCCAGGCGCGCATTGCCGCTTCGGAACAGCGCATGAGATCGCTGGCCGCGCAGAAGCAGGAATTGCTCAACAAGATCACGACCCTGGAGAGCCAGATTCTCGAGGCGCCGCAAGTGGAACGCGGCTTGGTCACGCTGATGCGCGACCATGAAAACGCACGCAAGAAATACGAGGAAATTCGCACCAAGGAAATGAGTGCGAAGATTACCGAAAGCCTGGAGCAGGAAAACAAGGCCGAGCGTTTTGTGTTGCTCGAAGCGCCGCTGATGCCGGAAAAACCAGTCCGGCCGAACCGCAAGAAAGTCGTGGCCCTGGGCTTTGTCCTCGCGCCGGTAGGGGCGGGTGCACTGGTGATGCTGCTCGAGATGCTGAGCCAGCGGGTACGCGGTGTCGACGCGCTGACCAGTGTGCTGGGTAAACGTGTACTGGTTGCCATTCCCTACATTCATACCCAGGCGGAACTGGCTCGTCGCAAACAGTGGCGAACGATACTGGTGCTCTGTGGCGTCCTGATGATCGTGGTCTCTCTGGTGCTCCTGCATTTCTTCTACATGCCACTGGATCTGTTGATGTTCAAAGCTCTGGCGCGGTTTGAATAAGGAATATTGCGATGGAAATTATTAAGCCACCTCTGGGAAAAGGCGAACAGCCACCCTCGTCAGGCCTGGTGCTCTCATCCTCCGGACAGCCTGCGCCGCTCAATGCGCTCAGTTACGTGCAGACAAAGGTTGTACCGCTGCGAGCAGAGCACCTGGAGCGCCATCGCATTGTCGCCTACAACAAGAATTCGAACATGGGCTGGGCCTTCGATCTGCTGCGTACCCAGGTCCTCAAGGCCATGGAGGAAAATGGCTGGCGCACGCTCGCCATCACCTCGCCGACGCCGGAGGCGGGCAAGTCGGTGTTGGCGATCAACCTGGCAATGAGTATCGCGCATCACACGACCAAGACGGCGCTGCTGGTGGATTTCGATTTGCGTTGTCCCAAGGTGGGTAGCTACCTGGGGCTGCCGATGGAAAAATCGCTCAATGAATTGCTGACCAACGAAGCAGAACTGCAGGAGGTCCTGGTCAATCCGACCTTGCCGCGCTTTGTGGTCCTGCCGACGCGCGAACCGATTCCGCTCTCTACCGAGGTACTGTCTTCACCGGCGGTGGGCGAGTTGATCGTCGATTTGCGCGAACGCTACAACTCTCGCATCGTGATCTTCGACTTGCCGCCGGTGCTGAGTTCGGACGATGTGATTACCATCCTGCCCAAGTTCGACTGCGTCCTGCTGGTGGTCGCCAACGGCATGAACACCAAGAAAGAGATCGAGGAAAGCCTGCATCACCTGGGCAGGGCCAATCTGATCGGTACGGTGCTGAACAAGTCCGGGCCGGCGAAACGTCCTTACTGATGCACCGTTGGTCTGGCTTCTCGGGTCGCAGCATCGCAGCGATGGCGGCCTCATAGCCGACGCACTCAGCCTCCCGAAGGGGCGGGTAGATCAAGATCAAGAGCTGCAGGCGAGCTAACGCTCGGCCTGAAGGGTGGTTAAAAGCAGGTGTGTCCAGGTTTTCATTCAGTTCCAGGGATACTTCTTCTCCCACTCCCACGCATGCGCCACGATCTGTTCCAGCGTGGCGAATCGCGGTTGCCAGCCCAGCAAGCTATTGGCCCGTCGAGCATCTGCCACCAGCCGTGGCGGGTCACCAGCGCGGCGGGGCGCTTCGCTGATGAAGATGTCGCGGCCGGTCACGCGGCGCGCCGTGTCGATCACTTGTTGCACCGAGAAACCCTGGCCATTGCCAAGGTTGAAAGCCGTGCTGGCGCCCCCCGCCAATAAATAGTCCACCGCCTGCGCGTGAGCGGCGACCAGGTCGACAACGTGGACGTAATCGCGAATACAGGTGCCGTCCGGCGTGTCGTAGTCAAAGCCATAGACAGTGATGGTCTTGCGCCGGCCAGAGGCCGCCTGCAGGATCAGCGGCAGCAGGTGGGTCTCCGGTTCATGGCGTTCACCCAGCTGCCCATCAGGGTCTGCGCCGGCGGCGTTGAAGTAGCGCAGGCAAACCGACTTGAGCCCATAGGCACGGTCGAAATCTTCCAGCACCTGTTCCACCATCCACTTGCTGCGACCATAGGGGTTGATCGCGGCCTTGGGGTGCGCTTCATCGATCGGCACATACTCCGGGTCGCCATAGACGGCGGCGGTGGAGGAGAAGATGAAGTGTTTCACCTTGGCGCGAACCATGGCCTTGAGCAGCGTCAGGGTGGCGGCCAGGTTGTTCTGGTAATACTTGGCAGGTTCAGTGACGGACTCGCCCACCTGGATGAAGGAGGCGAAGTGGAACACGGCATCGAAGCGATGTGTGTCAAACAAGGCGTCCAGGGCCCGGGCGTCGGCGATGTCGAGTTCGACCAGTGTCCCGCCCAGCACCGCGTTGCGGTAGCCCGTGGAAAGATTGTCCGCCACCACCAGTTCGTGCCCCGCGCCAAGGAGCTGCTTGACCATGTGCGAACCGATGTAGCCTGCGCCGCCAATCACCAGGAATTTCATGCCGCTCTCCTTGATATCGATGCGGTGTCAGCGCGAGGCGGCTGACCCGTCCTTTACAAGACCTTTGCTGTCACTTGAGACTGTCACTCGCTTGCGATGCTTTTTTCAGGAACAACCAATTGGACGCCTGCAGGCCATCGAACTGGATCGTGTAGCGGCCATCCAGGTATGTGGCTGGCAGTTTTCCAGGTTGCCCAAGAGGCCCGACCTGGGTGAACAGAGTCAAGCCCGGGGGGGCCTGGAGGGTCAGCGTGCCCGCGAGGGGCTCCACGTAAAAAGGTGTCTTGTTGACGTCCTTGGGGATGGCCCGGGTGCCCAGGGAAATCAGCAGGTTCGTGGACTTGCCAACGGGCGCGTCGTCCAGGCTTTGCACCACTACGCTGGCGTAGGCGTTTTTGATTTGCACCTGCATATTGCCCAGCTTGATCGACTCGCCGCCGATCCAGCCGGTTGCCGCCTGGGTGCGCGGCGTATCGATGGTGTAGATGCCTTGTTTCCAGTTGCGCTTGAGCTCGCCGGTGTCTGTCGTGGACTCGCTGGCCGAGGCGTCCAGTAGCGATTGAGCAGGGTCATGAAACACCTGGGCGTTACTGGCGATGATCCCCGGTTGCAACCAGGGCAGTTGCGGCGTCTTCGGCATGGCGATCTGCAGCTTGCCTTTCTCCATGGCGGTGCGCAGCAAGGCCGAGTTGGCCGGGTTAATGCGTTGGTTGAACAGGGTTTGCGGCGTCGGTGCGAAGACATAGGTGGTCTTCGCTTCGTGAACGTCTGCACGGCGATAGAGCAAGGCGGCGGCGGGCAAGGTCGCCAGCATGGCCGGGTCGCTATAGGCGTGCCAGTTGTCGGCCGATATTCCTTCACCGTTGAGTCCCTCCTGGCTATAGGCATATTGCATCAGGGCATCCCAGCCCTGATGACTGGCCGTTCCTGCCATATAGAGTGGGAGCGAGTGGCGATCGGGTATCGGGAAGGGTTCATTGTTCCATTCCGTGACGGTCAGGGGTTTGCCGGTGACCTGTCCGGCGGCGATCCAGTCCACCAGGTTGGCGCTGGTCAGCGGGTTTTTCTCAAGTTGTCCCGGGCCACCGTAGCTATGGACGTCGATCACGTCTCCAGCAGTCAAGGCAGGCAGGGAACTCAGGCCATTGCCGCCCCAGCTGCTGGTCGTGGCGATCGGCACTTTCACGCCTGTCTGGCGCAGGTAATCAATCATGTCGACGTTGAAACGCCGTTCCAGGTCGTTGAGGAACAGCTTGGCGGGGCCAGGCTCCCAGGACCGCCAGGTCTGGTCTTCAGACAGGTCGTGCTGTTTGGCAAATGCCCTGGCAGCCCTCATGTACAACTCGTTGTGCCGGGGCACGGACTTGTCTGGTAACAGGGCGTTGCCGTAGTGGTGGGTGATGTCGTTTTCGTTGGTGAGCAGAACCGCGGCGATCGCCGGGTCGTCCTTGTAGGCGAGGCCGGTATAGCTGTTTACATGGCTCAGATAATCTTTTGCAAAGCGTTTCATGGCCTGCTGGATAGTGACGTTTACGTAGGCGTAGCCCTTGAGGTCGGCGCCGCCCAGCTCGTTCTTCGTCAATTCATCGAAGCCAAAGATGTTGTCGTTCGCCATGAGGGCTCGTTCGACGTGCATGTCGAGCCAGACATAGATGCCCTCGTCCTTCAGGCACTTGATCCACAAGTCGAGTTTCTTCAGCGATTCTTCGCTCAGGTGCTGGGTGTCACGCAAGACCATGCCGTTACCGAAGATGTTCGGGAAAACCCACGGAGAGTCATGGTGGTGCAGTCGCACCAGATTGAAACCTAGGGCCGAGAGGCGCTTGGCCTGCTGCTTGATCGCATCGTCCGGGGTGCGGTACAGCGTGTAGGCCGACAGGTTGGTGCCCCAGAAGCGTACCGGGGTGTTATCGGCAAACAGCAGTTGCTCGCCGGCTGCCTTGACGAAGCCGCGCTTGCCCGCAGGTTTTTCCTGGGCATTGAGAAAGGACAGGTCGACCGGCGCGGTCTTCCAGTCCAGCCTGTCGCTCGGCCAGCTTTTCGGGTCGGCGAGCCCGAAGCGCTCGGCGGCGGTTGGCCCCAGTTCCACATCACCGGAGACGCTAAACGTGGCTTTGAAGTTTTCGCGGCCAGGTTTGATCCTGTCCTTGTAGAGGAACGCCCGCACCTGGGAACGATCACCCGGTTCGAAATACACCCTCGCCAGCGCCGGCTCGAAGCGCATCTCGATGCGCCGCCCCTGGGCATTGCCCCAGGACCAGCCACGGTTGTCGGGCAGCAACTGCGGCTCGCCCATTTCTTCGGCAAGGGCCGGGTCGAAGTTGAAGACGATGCCTCCGCCCATCACGTTCGACTTCATGCTGTGGGCATTCAGGACCAGGTCCATGCTCAGCGTCTGCTCGCCTTCCTTGCGGATTTGCCCCGTCGCGTCGAAGTCCAGTTTTTGGCTCTTGCCTTCCATGGCGTAGACATAGGGCGAGATCACCTTGAGCGAGGGGGTAAAGTCCGCCCAGTCCCAGTTGCCTCCCCAAAAGACGTATTGAGAGGCGATGGCAGGGCTGCCGCCGCGCGTGACCTGGGGCAGGCCACTGCGCTCATCCACGCTGGCGACCCACTCCGACGCCTGGGTGCTGAACGGCCAAATGACAAGAAACAGGAGAGCGACGGGCAACAGCGGGCGGCGGTAAAAAAAACACGTCATGAGCGTTACCAGGTAGGTAGGAAGGCACTCTTGCTGCTGGAAGTCTCCGCGCGCTTGAGCCTGCGCGCCATCTGAGCATAGGACACACCCAGTCCGGCTACCGACCAATACACCACGGGGATGACCGTAATACTGCTGACAGTGATGATGGTCACCAATATCCCGGCCAGTGTCGCCAGCAACGTACGTCCGAGGCGGCGTGACTCATCGTCCGGGTTGGGGAACGAATGCATCGCCTTGCGAATGCCGAGCACGATCGTGGCGAAAAAAGCCACGAAAAGCGTCAGCCCGATCAAGCCCATTTGCAGGGCGATGGCGATATAGGAGTTGACGATGTCGATGATGCCCTGGCCTTGCGTCAGCGACTGCATTTCCGGGGTGCTGCGGTAATCGAAGGAGCCCAGCCATGGATTGCGCTGGATGACGATCAGCGAGTTATCGATCAAGCGCTGGCGGTAGGTGATGTTCTCTGTTTCCACCGAGCCGATGAAGGGCAGCAGATCAAGGATTTTTTGTCCGCCGGGCACGATGGCCAGCAAGGGCAGGGCGAGCACGGCGGCGAGCCCGAGCAGCATCAGGCGCCTGACTGCATAACGGCCGGTGCCGATGTACATGACGATGATCACCGCGGCACCGATCCAAGGGCCGCGCGACAGGGGGGCAAACAGACCGCCGGCGAGCAGGAGGGCGCCAAGTCGTCGCTGCAGTTTGCTGCGAACGCTTTCCTGCAGGAACAGGTAGAAGCCGATGGCCACGGCGATGACGTAACCCAGCGCAATGGCCTGGCCAGTGGTGACGCTGGCGCGCAACGAGCCGCCACGGCTGAGGTAGCTGGAGATTTCCCATTGCACGCCCATGGCGTCGGTCAGCGCGTTGTACAACAACCATCGGCGCGAATATTCGAACAGACCGATCAGTGACAGCACCATGGCGGCGAGTAAAAAGCCCAACAGTGCGTCCTTGAAATCGCTGACGTTCTTCAGTGCCCGACTGGCAACGTAGTAAGGCAAAAAAACGTCGACGAACAGATAGAGCGATTGCCGCAACGTGTCTGTCGGCGTGGTTTGGCGCAGGGAAAGAACGGCACTCAGGAGGAGAAAGGCGAGCAGCAGTTTGTCCGGCAGGGTGCGCCCGAAGGGTAGTGTGTCCGGCTTCTTGCGCAAGGCGAGAAAGGCCGGGAGCAACACAAACAGCGCCAGTATGCGTACGTGGTTCAGGTCGACAAAATAGTTGATCAGGCCGAAGCCGGGGACCTGCGCCGAGGCGGGAGGAATGAGAAACAACAGGAAGAAAAACAACGCCATGGGGTTGCGCTCTCGCTGTCGCGTGACCGTCAGGATGATTGCGGTAACACCCGCGTACACCCAGAAGCTGTGGGAGACAAAGGCCAGTAGCGTCAAGGCGAACCATAGATTGCGCCGGCGGGTGAAATCACTCAGAGGGATCAGATCGGCTGCCGGTCGCCGTGCGAAAGCGAAGACGATACCGGCAAGGACCAGGATGACGACTAACGCGCGAAAGTGCTCAGGCATGGGCTACCGATTTATTTGATGAGTGAGCGATGGCTAATGGCTAGTGGTTTGCCTAATAGCGACTATAGTACCTTTCGTGTCGTCCAATACGGGATTGATGTTATGCCTTCAGTACGCATCTCGCCATCGTTTGGCCTTCGTGGGCGAGCAATATCAGCTGGGGCATGGAATCTGGGGGCGCTGGTCACCTCTCAAGTGATGCGCCTGGGCGGCAACCTGATAATGACCCGCCTGCTGATGCCGGAAATGTTCGGCATCATCAGCATCGCCGCCACCGTTTTATTCATTCTTCACCTGCTCTCCGACGTGGGGTTGCGCCAGAACATTCTGCAGAGCCCGCGCGGCGATGATCCGGAGTTTCTCAACACCCTCTGGACCGTGCAGATCGTGCGCGGCTTTGTGCTGTTCGCCTTGACGCTGTTTCTCGCAGCCGCTGCCTGGTACGCGCAAGCCATCGATTTCTGGTCGCACGACTCCACCTACGCCGCACCGCAATTGCCGGCGGTGTTGGCCTGGACCGGCCTTACCGCGATCATCTACGGGTTCCAGTCGACGAAAGTCGACTTGGCCGTGCGCGCTTTTCAGCAAAAGAAAGTGGTGATCGCCGAATTTATTTCCCAGGTGGTCGGCCTGTTGGTGATGCTGGCCATCGGATACTTCACCCATTCCATCTGGTCACTGGTGGCAGCCGGCCTGGCCGCGGCCCTGGCCAGCACGCTGCTCGGGCATCTCTGGTTCGAGGGGCCGTCCAACGGTTTGCGCTGGGAACGCGCCGCGCTCGACGAACTGGTGGTCTTCGGTCGCTGGATCCTGTTGTCTTCGGCCGTGGGCGTACTGTCCATGCAGGGTGACCGGATCATTTTCGGCGGCAGCATGACGGTCACCGAAATGGGCGTGTACTCCATTGCCGGACTGATCCTGGGGGCTGTTCAGACGGGTGTATTGAAAGTGGTCGGGGCCGTGGCCCTGCCAGCCTTCGGTGAGGCCGCCAGAACCAACGACTTCGAGCGTCTGCGCCGGTTGTATTACCGCTTCAAGATGCTGGTCGACCTGGCGCTGCTGTTTCTTTGCGGGCTGTTCTGGGTCACCAGTCCACTCATCATCGGCATTCTTTACGATGATCGTTACGCCGAAGCCGGCAAAATGATGTCGATTCTCTCGACGTCCTTTTTCGTGATGCGCTTCATAGTGGCCAATCAAATCTGGATCGCGCTGGGGCTCACCAAGTACCAAGCTATCGACAACATCATTCGTGTCGTTTCGTTATGGGTGCTGGTGCCGCTGTTACTGGCTATCGGGGGGGTCGAATACGCGATCTGGGGCGTCGCCCTGCATACATTGCCGACCTTGGTACTGGTTATGTATGTCAATCGTCGCGTGGGTATCCTCGATATCAAGCGCGAGCTCATCGTGTTGCCTATGCTGGTGGTAGGCGCCTTGTGTGGCGAGCTGGTCCTGGTCGTTTTCCACTGGCTTTTCGGTTGAGCCGCGTTACCAGGCATGTTGAAACACCCTTGAAATCTGCGATGCAATCTCGATCCCATGGAGTCGTGAGTGATGAGTGAACGCGTGTTGAATAACTCTGGCATCAGTCGCAGAGGTCTCATTCGGGCATTTGCCCTGTTAAGCCTGGGGGGGCTGGTGGTGAAATTTTCCGGGGTTGGGGCCCGGTCTCCTGCAGGAAAATCGGAGTTTGTCGTTATCAACGGGTGGGTGTTGCCTGCCGCGCATTTCCGGTAACTACAAATATGATCAAAGATTACCAAACGCAGAAAGACCTGCGCGATCACTATGATTTCTGCATCGTTGGCGCAGGTCCGGCCGGTATTACGCTGGCCTTGCGTTTGGCCGGCAATGGATGGCGCGTAGTGCTTCTCGAGGGAGGAGGGCGCGAATATGCCCTGTATTCGCAAAACCTCTACAAGGCTTCGTCCTCGGGGCTGGAGGCCTACACCGAAGAAACCCGCCTGCGTTACCTGGGGGGGACCTCGAACCACTGGGCCGGTCGTTGCCGTCCCTTCGAACCTTCCGACTTTGCCCTGACCCCTCCGGTGAATCTGCCCGGCTGGCCCATCGCGTTTTCCGAGATGGAGCGCAATCTGCCAGCGGCCATGGCGATTCTGGACCTGCCGCTGGACTCGGGATTCAAGACCGTCAACGCGGCCTTCCACAGCGACGAATTCGAGGCCGACCGTTTCCTGCTCAGTCCGCCGACGCGTTTTGCACAAAAATATGCCAAGGAACTCTCCGAGACCGAAGGCCTGGATGTTTTCATCAATTGCAATTGCGTCGACCTGGATTTCGACAGCAACACCGGCCGCGTCATCGCCGTTGTCGTGTCCGATTACGAACGGCATCAAGAGCGAATCTCGGCCAAGCAATTCATCCTGGCCACCGGCGCGATAGAAAACGCCCGGCAGTTGCTCAACAGCCAGTCATTGGCCGCCGCCGGGGTTGTCACCGAGGATGGCTTCGTCGGTCGATGCTTCATGGAACACCTGAACATCGCACTCGGTACCTTCATCCTCAACGACGGCGAAAGCAGGGAGGCCAGGCAGTTCTTCACCAAGGATGCCTTTGTGATCGAGCATCATTCCGGTAAAGGCAATGTCACCGCTTCCCTCGTGTCGCACGTGGAAACCTATGGGCGCATGGCGGCCATCAAGGGCTTTTTCGAGAATCTGGCCTGCAAGGCAGGCGTGGCGCACAAGATCGATTTCATCACCCAGTTCAACTGTCCCGGTGACGGGGAGCTCGCCACGATGATCGAGCAGTTTCCCAACCGCAAGAGTCGCATCTCGTTGACTGAAGAGCGCGACGACCTGGGGATGAGAAAGGTCAATATCCACTGGGAACTCGCCCCCGAAGACAGGGAAACCATAAAAAGCATAGGCCTGGAGGTGGCCAAGTGTTTTGCCGAAGAGGGGCTTGGCTATGTCAAGTTGAACGAAGCGGTTTATGAGGTTTCCCTGCCGCTGCAGGTCGGGCCGCATGCCCATCACATGGGTACGACCCGGATGGCGACTTCCCCTGAATTCGGGGTAGTCGATGAGAACTGCAAAGTGTTCGGGACCAATAACCTGTACGTCGCTGGCAGCAGTGTTTTTTCAACGGCCGGCGCGAGCAATCCAACCATGCCGCTGTTGCAGCTGACGCTGCGGCTGGCGGACTACCTCAACCACCAAATGGGACCTGCGCAAGGCACGTATTCTTGAATGAAACAGTCTTAGGGAGAGCAACCAAAGCAGGGTGCCACTACAACAACAACCATGGCGCATCTGGTCTTGGTACCGATGTGAAACGCTGAAATTTGTGAGGCTGACAGGATGATTGGGCTAGCAAAGCGTGCAATACGTTACTACGTGTTCAAAACGGGTCGGGGCAAGGGGCTGTTCAAGAAGTTTTGCCACCCCACCGGCTATGAATGGGCCGATTACCTGGCGCGCTGGGGAGGTATTTATTCGGTCGGCAAGGGCGTGTGGATCAATCCCGGCGCCAACATCCCCGACCCTACGCTGTTGCGCCTGGGCGACAACGTCGGCTTGTCCGATTGTACGATACTCGGGCACGACGGACTCGTTGGCATGCTCCAGATCAGCGAAGGTAAACTGCTCGACTCCGTCGGTGCGGTCGATATCTTCGACAACTGTTTCATCGGTTATCAGTCGATCATCATGCCAGGTCGCAAAATCGGTCCGAACTCAATCGTCGCCGCCGGTGCCGTCGTCACCCGGGATGTTCCGCCCGGTGTCGTGGTGGGCGGGAACCCGGCGAAGGTGCTCTGCACTGTTGAAGACCTGATCAAGAAAATCGAAGAACGTTGCGAAGACTATCCGTGGATGGAACTCATCCGCCAGCGCGCCACGCACTTCGATCCGGATTACGAGCCCAAGCTCAAGGCCATGAGAGCGCAGTACTTCTTTGGCGAGAAAGCCAATGAGTAGCGCCCCCCTGGATGTGCTCGTAGTCAACTACAACACGGCGGGCCTGCTGCAGCCGATGTTCAATGCACTGCGCCAGTCCAAGCGTGCCGATCCGGCGCGCTACCTGGTGGTGGACAACGCCTCGGCGGACAATTCGCTGGATTGCCTGGGCGATATTTGCCCAGAGGCCGTGCTGCTGGCCAATAAAGCCAATGTCGGCTTTGGGCGGGCCAACAATCAATTGGTTGAACACCTGCAGGGCAAGTACGCGTTGCTGCTCAACACCGACGCATTCGTGTCCGACGACACCCTGGCCAAGACCCTGGAGTACATGGAGGCTCATCCCGATTGCGGGATCCTCGGTGTGCGCCTGGTCGGTCGGGACGGCGAACTGCAACCCTCGTGCCGCTATTTTCCGACACCGCTGAATGTGTTCCTCGTGACGGCCGGGCTCGAGCGGTTTTTCCCCTGGGTGAAACTGGTCGACGACCTGGACTGGGATCATGCCTCGGTGCGCGAGTGTGACTGGGTGCCAGGCTGCTATTACCTGATTCGCCGTGAAGTGATCGACAAGGTCGGCTTGTTCGATCCGCGCTATTTCCTCTACTACGAGGAAGTCGATCACTGCCGGCGCGTCAAGCAGGCAGGGTGGAAGGTGGTCTACTACCCCCACACGTCGGTGGTGCATATCGGTGGCGAGAGTGCCAAGTCGGTCGACAAGCTGAACATGGACGGTCGGCAGCTGCAGACGCTGCAGATCGAAAGTGAGCTGTTGTACTTTCGCAAGCACCACGGTTTGCCGGGGTTGGCATTGCACATGCTACTGGTCAGCCTGTGTGACCTGATCCTGGGGCTCAAGGCTTTGTTGAAAGGTCGCGGTCGGGCCGCCATCAAGGCGTGTTGGCAACATACACGGGTCACCTGGGCGCTGCTGCGCAAAACCAAACTCGGTAGCCAACCCACACGGTAGGTCAGTCCATGTTCGATAACATACGTGCGGACTTGCGAGCATACGAGGGTGACTGGGGCGCCCAGGGTTTCTGGGTGATGCTGGTGTATCGCTTCGGGCGCTGGCGTTATGGCGTGCGCCCGGCGCCGCTGCGCAAATTGCTGTCCTTTATCTACAAAGTGCTCTTCAAGCTGGTGCAGATCGTGACGGGCATCGAGTTGCCGTGCGAGGTGGTGGTCGGGCGCAACTTCGTCATCGATCATTTCGGCGGCATCGTGATCAGTGGTTATGCGCAGTTCGGCGATGACTGCCGGATCCGCAATGGCGTCGTCGTTGGGCTCAAGAACGTGAACGAGCCCATCGCCCCTATAATGGGCAACAACGTCGATATCGGCACCGGCGCCAAGGTGCTGGGCAATATTCGCATTGGCAACAATGTGGTGATCGGTGCCAATGCCGTGGTGTTGACCGACGTACCGGACAACTCGGTGGCCGTCGGCGTACCGGCGACCATCAAGCAGCGCAAGTTCGTCGATGCCGGGGAATACTCATGAGCACGGCGTCGATGGGGGTGGGCGTCGTTGTCATCGGTCGCAATGAAGGCCAGCGACTTGAGCGCTGCCTGGCTTCGCTGGTCGGCGCGGCGCAGCAGATCGTCTATGTCGACTCCGGGTCGACCGATGGCTCGGTACAAATGGCGCAAAGGCTTGGCGTCGAAGTGGTCGAGTTGGACATGAGCATTGCCTTCACGGCGGCTCGCGCGCGCAATGAAGGGTTTGCCCGCTTGCAACGCCTGTTGCCGTCGATGCGTCATGTGCAGTTCGTCGACGGCGATTGCGAGGTGGTCGCCAGTTGGCTGCCCCATGCACAGGCCTTTCTGGATGCGCAGCCCGAGGTGGCGGTGGTTTGCGGACGGCGCCGCGAACGATTTCCCCAGCGTTCCATTTATAACCTGATGTGCGATCTCGAATGGGATACGCCGACCGGTGCGACCAGCGCCTGTGGTGGCGATGCCCTGATGCGCGCGGACGCCTTCGCCACCGCGGGCGGGTACCGACCGGACCTGATTGCCGGTGAAGAGCCGGAGCTGTGTGTGCGCCTGCGGGCAAAGGGCTGGAAGGTCTGGCGCTTGCCTGCGGAAATGACCTTGCACGATGCGAGCATGACCCGTTTCGGCCAATGGTGGCGGCGTACCCTGCGCGGAGGTTATGCCTTTGCCGAGGGCGCGTTCTTACATGGCAGCGCGCCGGAGCGTCATTGGCGACGCGAGTCGCGCCGTGCCTGGTTCTGGGGCCTGGGCGTGCCGCTGGCAACGCTGATTGCCACGCTCATGCTCGGTTGGACGGGACTGCTGGTGCTGTTGGTCTATCCCCTGCAGGTCGCGCGTTTGGCCAGGCGCGGCGCAGGTCCCGCGCGGCAAAACTGGCTGCTGGCGTTCTTCCTCGTACTGGGCAAATTTCCCGAGATGGTCGGGCAGGTCAAGTTTCTTTTGAACAGGTTCGGTGCCGGCAAATCCGCACTGATCGAATACAAGTGAGACTTCGATGGACTATTGGTTGATCGTCAAAAGCGTCTTCTCCGTGCACGCTGGCTATTCCCTGAGGGCATTGAAGAACAAACTCAAGTTCCTGCTGTTGGTGGCCAAAAACTGGACCGAGCTGGATCTGTTTTTCGCCCGTATGTCCAACGCGCTGGGCAGTACCGGGATCGAGAGGCTCGGCGGCGATTGCCTGGGCGTCGTGCACTGGCCCTACATCAGCAAAAGCTGGGGCGCCCAGGACAAACTTGGGGTCATGGCCTCGCACTACGAAGTGGTCAGCAAAAGCTGCCCGCAATTGTTGCTGTTCGGGCGCGACGACAGCCTGGTCCTGAGCGATCTGACGGCCTGGTCGCCAGGTTGTACCCTGGTGCTGGATCGCCCGTTCTGGTTCATGCGTGAAGGCGAACTGGTGTTGAACCTGTTCCAGGGCGATCTGCGTATCGCCTCGATCGCCTTCACCTTGTGTTTAACGCAAGGTGAGCTGTGCATCTTCATCGGTGCCGTCCAGGGCATCCATAAAGGCATCGAGAGCGACAGGTCGCTGGCCATCTACCGGGATGTGACCAAGGACTTTGAAGGCCTGCGTCCCAGAAGCTTCTTGATCGAAGTGACCAAGTACATCGCCGGCAATATCGGGGTCGGAAAAATCTACGCGGTAGGGGATGTCTATCGTCACCACCGTCACCCGTATTTTGGTGCGCACAAAGCCCAGGAGCTGGCCGCCAATTACGATTCGATCTGGCTTGAACACGGGGCGACCCCCTCGGAGCGCGAAGACTTCTTTGAAATTCCCATGGCATCGTCGCGCAAGCCGCTTGAAACCATCGCTTCAAAAAAACGCGCCATGTATCGCCGGCGCTATGAGCTGCTGGACGATGCCTTTGCCCAGGTCGACAAGGTGTTGACAGGCAGCTACGCAGTGCATTGACGTGACCGGTTACTGGACTACTGTGGGGGTACCTGCAGTAACAAATTCGACGACAAAAGCCGGGTGCCCATGCGTATCGCTTACTTCATCAATCAATACCCGAAGGTCAGCCATAGCTTCATTCGTCGCGAGATCCTGGCACTGGAACGCCAGGGCTTTGAGGTACAACGCATCGCGCTGCGAGGCTGGGATGCCGAGTTGGTAGACGCCGAGGACGAGTCCGAACGCAGCAAGACCCAGTATGTGTTGGAGGGCGGCGTCAAGGCGTTGCTCAAACCTGCTCTGCAGGTACTGCGCGCCCAGCCGCAACGGTTTTTTTCGACGCTGTGGCTGGCGTTGCGCATGGGCTGTCGTGCCGATCGGTCCTGGCCGTACCACCTGGTCTATTTGCTCGAGGCGTGTCGCGTGCTGTTGTGGATGCAGGCGTTTGGCGCCCGGCACGTGCACGCCCATTTCGGCACCAACTCGACCGAAGTGGTGATGCTGGCCAACGCCCTGGGTGGGCCGGCATACAGTTTCACCGTGCATGGCCCGGAAGAGTTCGACAAGCCGCAGTTCATTCATCTGGGCGAGAAAGTCCGGCGCTCGGCCTTTGTCGCGGCCATCAGCGCCTATGGGCGCAGCCAGCTGTATCGCTGGGTCGACCACGCGCATTGGGCTCGGGTCAAGGTCGTGCATTGTGGCCTGGAGCGGGCCTTTCACGATGTGCCGGCGGTGGCGGTGCCGTCCGCGCCGCGGTTGGTCTGCGTGGGGCGCTTGTGCGAGCAGAAGGGCCAGTTGCTGTTGCTGGAGGCTGCGCGTCGGTTGGCCGAGCAAGGGGTCGAGTTCGAGATGGTCCTGGCCGGCGACGGCGAAATGCGCCCGCAGATCGAAGAACTGATCACCCGGCATGGCTTGCAATCGCGTGTGCGAATCACTGGCTGGATCAGCAGCAAACAGGTGCGCACGGAAATTCTCGCCGCCCGGGCCCTGGTGCTGCCGAGCTTCGCCGAAGGCTTGCCGGTGGTGATCATGGAAGCCATGGCGTTGCGCCGGCCGGTGCTGACGACCTATGTCGCGGGCATTCCCGAACTCGTACGCCAGGGCGAGAACGGCTGGCTGTTTCCCGCAGGCGCCGTGGAGGAACTGACGGCGGCACTGGCGGACTGCCTCGCGCAACCTGTCGAGGTGTTGCAGCGCATGGGCGAGGCGGCTTACCAGCGCGTGCTCGAGCGCCACGATATCGACACTGAAGCGACCAAGTTGGCTCATCTGTTCAAGGCGCAAGCATGATCACATTCCTCAATTGGCTACTGGGCGTACCGCTGGCAATCCTCCTCCTGCCGGTGTTGGTGCTGTTCGTGCAGGTGCTGCTGGCGGACCTGCCGGTGCGCACGCCTGCGTCGACGCAACGCCCGCGTCCGCGGGTGGCGGTGCTGGTGCCGGCGCACAATGAGTCCTCGATCATCCAGGCCACATTGGAGTCCCTGCGCCCGCAACTGCTGGAGGGCGACCGCCTGCTGGTGGTGGCGGACAACTGCTGCGACGACACCGCGGCGGTCGCTCGCGCAGCGGGCGCCGAGGTGGTGGAGCGCAGCAATGCTCAGCTGCGTGGCAAGGGTTATGCGCTGGATTTTGGCGCGCGTCATCTGGCCAGCGACGCGCCGGACGTGCTGATCATTGTCGATGCCGATTGCCAGATCAGCGAAGGCTTCATCGAGCGCCTGGCCATACAGTGCATCGACTCGGGCCGGCCAACCCAGGCCCTTGATCTGATGCGTGCGCCGGCGGGTTCGGGGCTGAAGGTACAGCTCGCCGAGTTTGCCTGGTGCGTGAAGAATAAGGCGCGCCCGCTAGGCTGGGCCCGACTGGGCTTGCCCTGCCAGTTGATGGGCACCGGCATGGCGTTCGTCTGGCGCGACCTGCCCTTGATCACGCTGGCCAGTGGTCACATCGTCGAAGACCTGAAAATGGGCCTGGATTTCTGCCGTAGCGGCAAGCCGCCGTTGTTCTGCCCCGATGCCCTGGTGACCAGCTATTTCCCGCGCAGCGACGAAGGCCTCACGACCCAGCGCACGCGCTGGGAGCATGGCCACCTGGGCGTGATCCTGGCAGACGCGCCCAAATTGCTTGGCGAGTCGATTGCCCGGCGCAACCTCAACCTGCTGGCCATGACCCTGGATCTGCTGGTGCCGCCGTTGGCCTTGCTGACGTTGTTGCTGGGCGCGGCGTATACCCTGTCCTGGCTGGTGTTCTGGTTGTTCGGCGCCTGGCTGCCGGCCTTGATCGCTTCGCTCGGGGTGGCCATGTTGATGGCGACCATCCTGCTGGCGTGGAGCCGGTTCGGGCGCGGCATCATTGCCTTTTCCGCGTTGCTCTATGCGCCGTTCTACGCCCTGAAGAAAATTCCCCTGTACCTGGGCTTCCTGCTTAAACGCCAGGTTGAATGGGTGCGTTCCAAACGAGACGACTCCTGATGCGCGCACCCGCCTGGCAGCACAACTGGCAAACGATCATCCAGTCACTGAGGGTCATCAGCGACGCCGAAGAAGAGTTGCGCTTGATCGAGACGTTGTCCAGGCCGCAAGCGGCGACGGTGCTGGGGTTCGTCAACGCCCATGCGATGAACCTGGTCGCCAGGGACAATGACTATTACCAGGCACTGGCGGCCGCCGACGTGTTGCTGCGCGATGGCTCCGGCATGTCCATCCTGTTTCGTCGACTGGGCCGGGTGCCAGGTCTGAACATGAATGGCACGGACTTGATCCCCAAGTTGCTGGCGGCGTCCAAAGGACGACGCGTGGCATTATGGGGCACGCAAGAACCTTTCCTGGCCAATGCGGCAAGACAGTGCGAGGCGGCATGGGCGGTCAATGTGGTGTCTGCCCACCATGGTTTCGCCGAGGTGCAGACCTACCTGGACCTGGCCCGGCAACATAAGCCGGAACTGGTGGTGTTGGGGATGGGCATGCCCAAGCAGGAAGTCGTTGCTGCCAGGCTGGCGGCCAGCGGCGTACCGTGCCTGATCGTGTGTGGCGGGGCGATCCTGGACTTTCTCGGCGGCAAGGTGAATCGCGCTCCGCAATGGATGCGTGGCTTGGGCTGCGAATGGGTATTTCGGCTGATCAGTGAGCCCAGACGCCTGTTCAGTCGATATGTAGTCGGTAACCCGATGTTCATATTGAGGACGCTTGCTTGCACAGGGCCGACTGGCGAGTGAGCCCGGGCGATATATGCAGGCTTGGCTCTGTAATATCTTGCAAAACTCTCGCGCAGGATCTTTACTGCTCATGTAAGCGACGGCTTGCTGGCGCGGTTGCCATTTGTGTCGTGTTTAGTGCAATAAACGACGAAAGTTTGACGTCAACCGCCATTGAATCGAAGCCTGGTTTGCAGTGTCTTATTCCTTGACTCGAACTTTCGAATAATCTTTCCTTAATTAATTAGTGTTAATACCAAATGAAAGAATATGTGAAGGCACTGTTGCGCCAGTGGGTTACGCCGTCGGTACGCTTTGAACTGAGGAAAGCTCACGCCTGGCTGCGCGACATTGCCGGACGAGCCTGTTTCTGGCGCTGGGAATTTGTCAGGTTCAAACTGCGTGAAGAGAGCGCTTACGACATTCTCTATGTGGGTCGCAAAGCCCAGCGCGAATTTGTCAAAGTTCTGATGGGCGCTGAACCCGCTGAACCCCAGGTGGCCAATCAGCAAGTTAAACCGGATAAATCAGCTCACACGGTATTTGTCAGTGAAATACCGACGCCAGGTGCGCTGTGCGTGCCGCAGTATCTTAGCGCTGTCGTGCCCCTGGGCAGATCGATCGAGGATATAACCGCCAGATACAACTCCGAGTTGCGCCGCAATCTTCGCAAGAACCGCCTGCGCTATCGCTTGAAACAGGCGTTGAACGACGATGAAATCGAAAGCGCGGACCAGGGCATGCTGCAACCTTATGCCAGCGCAAGGCACGGCAACTCCGCTTCGCAAATCGAGCAGCAGGAAGTGCGCCGGGTGGCCAAAACCGCCGGGCGACTGGACCTGGTGCTGCTGGAAGACGAGGTCGTCGCCTGTCACCTGGGTTGCGTGATCACCCGCGCGGGCAAGCGCTACTGGAGCACGATCCGTTTCGGCTACCCGGAAACGGTCTATACGGATGCGAAAAAGCTACGGGAAATCAACTCGATCACCACCTTCATGGCGCTGGAATGGGCGTTGGAAAACGGCTTTGACTATTACGATATCGGCACGTGCCTGGCGCGTCCCGACGATGGTCTGCTGGAGTGGAAAAGAAGGCGCGGCGGCGATGTCGATACGCTGAACAACCACGGTTATCTATTTATCCGACTGCCCAGGGTGGGCGTCGCGCAATTTCTCTGGGAAACCCCTCTGTTTGCCGTGGAGGGTAAAAAACTGACCTTGCACCTTGGTTTGCCGGACGGGCCGAGTGATGAGCAAATCGCCGAGCGCTATCGTGAAATGGGTTTTGGTGGACTTTCCAAGGTCTATCTTCATTGCGCCAAGGCGCCGCAAGAAATACTGCTCCAGACCTTACGCGGTCGCTACAGTCATCTGAAATCGCCCCCTGCCATGGAAAGCCTGATTTGCAACTGAAGTGGATGTCGAGCACGCAGATGACAAGCGCTATTGGTATTTCAACGTAGAGTGGTAATCCTTATGTCGCAATCGAATATGTTGGTGAGCGGCGCTGGGGCGAAATGGAGTTTTGCTGCGTATAAACACATATTCAAGGAGAAACTTGCCAGAAAACCGGCGCTGGATCTGCAAAGTGTCGCGGTGAAAACCTGGGAAGTTGCTCCGGCGGATGCCTCCGTTGCCCCGCCTGCTTTTTACCTGCCCAACCAGCTTGAGCGCGTGACGGGGTGGCAGTTTTATCCCTTCGAGCATCCCCGGCGCACCATGGAGGGCAACGGTCTCGTGCAGCACCGCCCGACACGCGCCTTTCTGCTCAAGGATGCCTGGTTGATCGATGGCGCGCTTTACAACGGTGGAGCCAAATCCTGGTTATCGCCCAGGGCTGGCTGGTTGCCGAAGATTCGCATAGAAAACGAAATTGATCGCGGCGCGATGTATTGCACCATGGGCGGGAACAAGTGGTTTGGCTCGTGGATGGTGGATGATTGCATCACCTATCCCATGGCCAGCCAGGAGGGCGTTCCGGTGACTACGGTGCTCTCTGAGGATGCCGTTTGCGTAGCCAGGCACGGGATTCTCCACGCGCCCGGTTATGAAGACTGGCTGGGGATGAATCCGGTTCGTTTGCGCAATGCGTATTTTCGCGAGCTGGTGATCTTTGACGACATCAGTCACAACCGCCATAAGCACATGCGCTTTCGTGGAATGTCTGAAAAGTTGCTGTCGCATGTCGATGCCAGTTCTCACCCGGGCGTATTCGTTCTACGGGGCAACAAGGGCGAGTTGCGGTTGTTGCGCAATGAACTGGAGCTGGCCGAACGTCTGCGCGAGCGCCGGGGTTTTCGCATCATTGACCCGTCGAAGTGCGATGTGCCGACCATCGTCGCCGCCTGTGCCGGGGCCAGGACAGTGATTGGCATTGAAGGCAGCCAGCTCATACATGGCGTCAATCTCCTGCAACCCGGCGGTTCGCTGCTGATCCTGCAACCGCCTGATCGTTTTGTCTGCTTCTTCAAGTACCTGACGGATCGCGATCAGCAAAACTTCGGTTTTGTGGTGGGTACCCCGGACGGCGAAGGTTTCCGGATCGACCCCGACGAGGTTGAGCGCACGCTCGATCTGTTCCCGGTATAACGCGTCTTCAGGCTTTGCCTGCCTCTTTCGTCACCCGGTAGCGCTGATAACCAGCGCTACCGGGCGCTCGATTTCGCTCATGCATCCAGGACACGATTAGTAGGCATGCTTGCCGGAGAAGGCCGTCACCGTTCGGGCAAGAATGATGAAGTCGAGCCACAGCGACCAGTTGTTGATGTATTCGATGTCCGAATCGACCCGACGGATCATCTGTTCTATATCTTTCGTTTCGCCCCGATAGCCACGCACCTGGGCCAGGCCAGTGATGCCAGGCTTGATGTTGTGACGCGCAAAGTAGTCGGCGATGTCGGGCGAATACTGCGCATCGTGCTGGATGGCGTGGGGACGAGGCCCGACCAGGGACATTTCGCCCATCAGCACATTGAACAGCTGTGGCAGTTCGTCAAGGCTGGTTCGGCGAATGAAGGCGCCGACCCGGGTCATGCGCGGATCATTCTTTTGCGCTTGCTTGACCACACCGTCTTCGGGCTGGTGGACCTTCATGCTGCGAAACTTCCAGATGCGAAAAGGTCCGCCACTCCAGCCCATCCGTTGCTGGCGAAAGAACACCGGCCCCGGGCTATCGAGCTTGATGGCAATGGCGACGATGGCCAGCACCGGCGCGGCAAACAGCAACAGGAGAAACGCCAGCACGCGGTCTTCAAGGTTCTTGAGCAACAGGCGCATGCCCATCAGTGGCGTTTCGGACAAGGTCAGCACGGGAATGCCGGCAATCTCGCGAACGCTGTGATTGATCAGGCGCAGGGAAAAGATGTCCGGCACCCAGTTGACCGAGATGTGCTTGTCGAACAACTTCAAATACACATCCTTGATCACCTGGGATCCGTCCAGTGGCGTGACGAAGTAGACGGTGCGAATGGAATGTTGCGCGACCAGGTCATCGAGGTCGGATAAATTTCCCAGTATCGCCAGGCGATTGGGATTCTCCGAGCCATCCTTGCCGTGGTCGTCGGCCGCCCCGATCAACACGGAGCCGACGACCCGTTCACCCAGCCAGGGATTGTTACTGATTTTCTGGTGGAGAAAATCCGCCAGTTCTCCCGAGCCAATGATCAGCGCGTTGTCCCGTTGGGTGGGATGCGCCAGGAACTTCTTTTGCAGTTCACGGCTCCCTAGGTGCAACAGCAGCTGGGCAAAATAGCCAATGACGAACAGCTCACCGACCAGCAGGCGCGAGTACTGTTCGCTCTGTTTCGTAAGAAAGGCCATGGCGACGAGAAAACAAAAAGCGGCGGTCCATGCCTTGAACAGTTTGAAGGCCTTGACGGCGAACCCGACATTGCTTCGATAGATGGCGTAGTGGTCGTATACGACGGCCAACGCCCCCAGCAACAGCAGGACCATGATCACATAGGCCTGCGTGATGTAGCCGATGTGGTAATCAATCAGGTACCACGCGACACCGGTGACAGCAAGGCTATCGAGACCTGCCTGGATAAAGATACTGGTGCTGCTTCTTCGCTGGAGGACGGAACGACTACTGCTCGGCTCAAAAATCATGATCAGATCCCATTTTTGCTACCCCCCTCGCGCCCGACAAGAGCGCGATCCAGGTCAAAACTACCCTCGTTTCAGAGCTTTAGCCTCAGCGGCAAGCTACTTATAGTCGAGAAATCCACCCTCCACCGAAAATCGCAGGGCAGGGGAGAATGCGGGTCCCGTGCTATCACTTTAGCAGCACTGTGGATTCATTCACGTTATGGACGAAGTTTAGTCGGGAGAAGTGACGCAGGCGCCGGCTGGCCTGCTTTTGGCGTGTCTGCACGACCATCGGTCGCAAGGGGATTATCCGGGCAGGCGCGAAGGCCTGGACCCAGGATGAGTCATTGCGTTTGCCGCTATCAGTTGTTCATTCCGTCTTCGATGGCGATACCTTGGGCGCGCATCTTGTTGATCAGTTCGGCACGGGTACCCGGCAGGTTGAGCATGGTCTTGGCCCGCAGTGCCGCGACTTCGTCCGCGCTGTAGGGTTGGTAGTCGGCGGGCCTGCTTTTGCCGGCCATGCCGTCCTCGCGCATCAGCCAGTTGAGCAGGTCAGCCAGTTGCGCGTTGTTCAACGCCGATTGCGACATGCCCGGCACGCGCACCAGGAATTCACGGCCGCCGGGGACTTTCAGGAAGTTGCCGACAAACCCGGTCATTCTCGGTGTGTCATTGGCCGCCGAGCCCATGCCGTTGCCCAGGTGGCAACCGGCGCATTGCAGCTGGTAGTTCACGCCCACGCTGTAGCCGGCCTGGGCGATGGGCTTTTGCAGTTCTTCGTTGCCGGGTGCGTGACGCTGCGTCGGGTCGGGGATGGCCCGGGCATGGACGAGCGGGGCGCTCAGGGCGCAGACGAGACCGAGGACCAGCAACTTGCGCATGAGATGTCTCCTACAAGGGAAACCGCCGATTGCCAGGCAACCGGCGGTAAAGCGCGTGTCAGACCGCTACGCCACGGATGATCGAAACGGTGCAGTGATAGATGTGCGACTTGGCGGCCAGGCACCAGTTCACATCGTTGTTGTTGAACGGGCGGTAGGCCGGTTCTTCACTGTCGTTACGGGTGCAGGCGCACTGGGCGCAGCTTTGTTTACCGCAGCAGTCGTTGTACGAAATGATGTAGTCCTTGCCGTCGGCCGGGTTGCGGCAGGTGCCGATCCAGGTCACTTGCGAGGCTTCGGTGCCCGGTGGGCAGGACGTCACCGACCCGCCGCAGCAGCTGCACAGAAAGCCGTCAATGGAACAGTAGCGCCAGTAGTCGCAACTGTTCGGATCACCCGGGTCACCAGCCTTCGGGTCAGTGGCGGCCAGCGCCTTGCTGGTGCGATCCAGGGGCAGCAGCAGGGGCAGGGCGGCACCGGCCACCATCAGCGAGCCCATGCGCGACAACAGTTTGCGGCGCGAAGTAGTGTCGGCAACACGGCGCGTCGAGCGCTCGAACAACAGATCCAGCAGTTTCATGAAGGTCTCCCTGCCTTATCAGTGGCTATGGCCGTGGCTGTGGTCATGGTCGTGGGGCTGCGCGTTGAGGTACTGCTGCAGCGTGGCGTGCTTGAGGTGCTCGACTTCGAACAGGCTGTCCAGATGCTCGCGGGAGTTGACCAGGCCTTTGGCGCGCAGGGTGCCGGACTTGTCGATCAGCGCGGCGTACGGCAGCTTGCCGATCTGGTAGGTCATGCCGACTTCCGGTCCGACCACGTAGGTGGCGTCTTCGAGCTTGTGTTCGCGGATCAACGCTTGCTGGGCGTCCATGTCGCCATCGCTGACGAACACCACATCGAGCGTACCGGCCTGTTCTTTGGCGATGGATTTGATCGCCGGCAGCAGGGATTTGCAGATCGGGCAAGTCGGCGAGAGGAAAAACAGCAGTTGCGATTTTTCGCCGGCATAACCGAAGTTCACCGGGCGGCCCTTGCGGTCGGCGGCGGTGATTTGCGGTGCGGCTTCGTTGACGGCCACGCCTTTGTCGACCATCAGTGCGCCGGCCGGCGCGAGGCGACCGTGCAGCACGCCAATCTGACGAACCAGGCCCATGACGACAAACGCCACGGCCACCAGCAGCACCCAGAGCAGAACGTTGGAAACTATCAAGCCTTCCATTTCGATTACCTACCAATCAATTTGAGCAGAAGAGGGGAGTTCGCCATCAGGCCAGCGGCCGCGGCGTAGATGAGCAGCGCGACAGCGGCGGCGGCCACGGTCACGAAGCCATCGAACACAGTCATGTCACGCACCACCGGCGCCATGCTGGCCAGCAGCGCCAGCGCCACCAGCACGCTGTTGCGCAGCAGCAGCACCGGGCGCAGCGGTTGCGCCTGGTCTGGACCGGCACAGCCGCAGTCGATGTCGCGACGACCGCGCCACAGGTTGATGCCGATGGCGGCGGCGTACAGCGCCAGCAGGCTGGCTGCGCTCAACGCTGCCCAGCCCCGGCTGACCGGGACCAGCAGCGCGAAGGCGATGGCCAGTTCCAGCAGCGGGATCAACTTGGCGCTCGGACGAACCAGCGCCGCAGGCAGCAGTTGATAATCCGCCAGCTGCTTGGCGAAGCGCCCCGGTGCCCGCACCTTGTGGGTCGCGGCACTGGCCAGCAGCGCCGAAATGGCGAGGGCGCTGGCAATGATGAAGATCGGATCTGATTGCATGGGCCGAATCTCGTTTAGTAGCTCATGACCTGGGTCGCGGTTTTGGCGACCTTGGCCATGCTGCCGGTGTGCTGGTTGGTCTTGAGGTCGAAGATCTGCAAACCACCTTCAACGTCGGTGCCCAGCAACAGCGGCTTGTCGTCGCCGGTTGCCTGCATGCTCCACACTGGCGCCGGGGCTTGCAGGGTGGCGACTTTCTTCATGGTCTTGAGATCGAAGGCCCAGATGAAGGTGCTCGGGTCTTCCCACTTCATCGGTTCGTGGGCGTCATGCATCAGCACGTACAGGCGGTTGAGCTTCGGCGCGACGGCCATCAGCTGCCAGCCGCCCGGTGCCCAGCCGGCTTTCTTTTCCTCTTCGGTGGTCAGCGACCAGCTCGGCAGGATTTTCGGCGTGTCACCGGAGAAATCCACGGCGCGCACCGTGCCGGTGGTGGTGGTGAAGTAGTAGGTGTCGCCGACGTTGACCGCGCGCTCCACCAGTTTTTCCGCGTTCGGGTCGAAGAACGGCGTGCGGTTGCGCGCGGTTTCCTGGCCCTGGTCGTTGAGGGTCACCACCTGCAGGCTGCCGTCGCCGCACAGCGAGGCGAAACGGCGCTTGCCGACCGGGTAGTTGAGCACGCAGCCAGGGATCGAGATTTCGCTGGCGACGGCCTTGGTCTGGGTATCGACCACAGTGACCGAGGTCGACGGGGTGAAGTTGTAGACGTAGACGAAACGGTCGTCGCCGCTGGTCTTCAGGCCGTAGCGCTGGGTCAGCGACTCGGCGCGCTTGTTCGGGATCAGTACTTCCCAGGCCGGCGACAAGGTCGAGCTGTCCCAGGCGGTCAGGACGTCGGTGCGGGTGCCGCGGGTGCCGCGCGAGTACCAGATGTCGGCGCTGTAGATCAGCTTGCCGTCGTGGCTCAAGGTCGAAGGCGCGGCAAAGCCGGTCGGCACCATGCCGAGCACGCGTTTCTGGTCGGGGTCGACCACGGTGACACGCCCGGCGACGAAGCTGTCGAACTCGACATCGACCACAAACGCGCGGTGCGGTTCGGCGGGGAAGGCCAGGGTGGTCTGGCCGATGGTGTCGGCCGGCAGGTCCGCACGGGCACTGTTCAAACCGAGTACAAGCAGGCTCAGGCCTAGCGCTGACTGTACGGAGATCCTGTTTGTTCGCATAAGGGGAACTTCCTGAATTGTTGGTAACGCGGATCGCGGGTGAGTGGGCAGATTCTGACCATCGAATAGTGCCTTGCCCGGCAATCGGGGGAATTGCCCTGCCTGCCAAGTGTTTGTGTATCTGTGCCAGTGTCATGCTGTAGGAGCGAGCTTGCTCGCGATGGACGTCAACGATATCGCGCCCTGCCTGACTGACTGCATCGTTCTGACGTTTTTCGCGAGCAAGCTCGCTCCTACAGGGGGCCGGGGGTGGCCAGGGGAAGGGAGAAGCTGAATACCGCCCCACAGGGCTCCAGGTTCTGCGCCCAGATATCGCCCCGATGACGACCGATGATGTTCTTGCACAGCGCCAGGCCGATGCCGTTACCGCTGACCTTGGACGAGAAGAAACCGTCGAACAGCTTCTCTTGCGCCTGGGCCTGGATGCCGCGGCCGCTGTCCTCGATGCTCACCAGCGCCATGCCGTTGTCGGCGCGCGCATGGATGCGCAGCAAGCGGCGTTCGACGGGCAGGTCGGCCATTTCTTCGATCGCATTGAACGCCAGGTTGAGGATCACCTGGCCGATCAATACCTTCTCGCAACTCACCCGCAGCGGCCCGGGCGAGGTCACGACCTCAACGCGTACCACGCTCGGGTCGGCCCGCAGGCTGATGAAGTAGCGGGTTTCACGCAGCAGTTCGTTGAGGTCGATCAGTTCTTCGCTCTGCTCCAGCTTCACCACGTAATCGCGCACGCTCTTGATGATCACCGAGGCGTGCTCGATCTGCCGCACGGCATTCTGTAGACCCCAGGCGACGCCTTGATCGGCGTCGGCGGCGTTGCCCAGGCGAATCACCGCGCCCTCGATGAAATTGCGGGTGGCGGCCAGGGGTTGGCTCAGTTCGTGGGCGATGGCCACGGCCATTTCGCCCATGGCGTTGTAGCGCGCCAGGTATTCGAGCTTTTGCTCGCTGACCCGCCGCGCTTCCTCGGCCTGCACCTGTTCGGTGACGTCGCGAAACAGCAGCAGATGGCCGACCAGGTCATCCTCGATCTCTATATAGCGGCACGTTGCATCATGCCAGCGCCATTCGCCGTCGCGCCGCTGCACCTGGTAATGCACGTTGAACGGCGCGTGATCCGGGGTCTCATGGGCGAACCGTTGCAGCAGGCGCTGGCGCGAAGCGTCGTCGCACCAGGCCAGGAAGTTCTTGTCCATCAACGGGTGCACTTCACTGCCGAGCAAGTGCGCGCCGGAGTCGCTGATAAACCGGATGTCACCCTCGGGGCCCAGCACCGCCACGCCCTCGGCCAGATCCTGCATGAAGGCCTTGAGCCGGCTCTCGAAACGCTTGAGGTCGCGCTTGACCCGGTCCTCCTTGGAGATGTCGCGAAACTGCACCATCAGCACATCGCGTCCTTCCAGATGCACCAGGGTCGCCACGGCCTCGGACAGAATCTCGACGCCTTGCTTGGAGCGATAGCACCACTCGATGGCGCGCTGGCCGGTGCGCGCGGCGCCTTCCAGCCAGCGCAGCCCCACCGAGCGCCGGTACTTGGGCTCGTCGCGGGTCATGTCCGGGGCCTTGAGCGGCGTCAGTTCCTCCAGGGTAAAACCCAGCGCCGCCAGGGCGGCAGCGTTGGCCCAGAGAATTTCCTTGGTCTGCGCATCGTGAAGAATGATGCACAGCGGCATGGCTTCGATCAGCGCAAAAAAATCGTTCGGTTTTGGCAAGTACATCGCACGGCCCTTGGCGGCAGAGATTTGCAGTATGGCGTTTTATACCTGCTCGCACAGCGGGATGCGCTCAGAGGTAACCGGTGAGGATCTAGGGGTTTTCTTTAGTCGGGGGGCTGCACGCACCAATAGTTGCGCCGGCATGCGGTTTTTACACTGGGCCCATCTAACAAAAAGCAAATCGGAGAAAGCCCATGCTGCGTTCAGCGGTCGTGCAACAAGACGCATCGATCGGCGTTGACGAGAATGTCGTCGACAGCCCGGCCTTTGCGCAGGTACTGGAAGAAGTACGCCAACGCCGCAACGAATTCGACGCCGGCTCCCACGTGCCGCGGGACATGATCGAACGCTTCAAGCAGGTGGGCATCTACCGTGCCGCCACGCCGCAATGCTACGGCGGCGACGCCCTGGCCCCGGCAAAGTTTCTGCAGATGATCGAGCGCATCTCCGAAGCCGACGGCTCCGCTGGCTGGGTCGCCAGCTTCGGCAGCGCCGGCGTCTATCTCGCCGCATTGCCGCCGGAAACCCTGGCTGAAATCTATTCGCAAAGCCCCGACCTGGTATTCGCCGGCGGCCTGTTTCCGCTGCAGCCCGCCGAGGCGGTTGAGGGTGGCTATCAGGTCAACGGCACCTGGAAATTCGCCAGCGGCTGCAAAGGTGCCGACCTGCTGGGCGTGGGCATCGGTGCAGCGGGCGGTAAGCCGCGCACAGCGGTGTTCCGTCCGGACCAGGTAGAGATCGTCGAGAACTGGGACGTGGTGGGCCTCAAGGGCACCGGCAGCCATGACCTGCGCGTCAGCGACAAGCGCATCGACGAGCGCTGGACTTTTATCCGCGGCGGGGCGGCAACCATCGATGAGCCGCTGTTCCGCTACCCGTCGATTGCCTACGCTGCGCAAGTGTTGGCGGTGGTCAACCTCGGCCTGGCCCGCGCCGCCCTCGACGAAGTCAGCCGCATGGCCGGCGGCGGTGGCATCACCGGCGCGCCGAAAATGGCCGACCGCGCTTATGTGCGTATCGAGATTGCCAAGGCTGAAGCCAAGCTCGCCGCTGCCCGTGGGTTCTTCTACAACGCCACCGAACAGGTGTGGGACTCGATCATCAAAGGCAACCCGGTCACGCCGGAACAGACCAGCCTGTTGCGCCTGTCTGCGATCCACGTCTCCCAGGCCGGTGCCGCCGTGGTGCAGAGCGCCTACAGCCTGGCCGGAACAACCGCCATTTACCTGCGCCATCCGCTGCAGCGTTACCTGCGCGACTCGATGGTCGTGACCCAGCACGCCTTCCTCAGCGAAGGGCTGTACGACGGCGCCGGCTCGGTGTTCCTCGGCGTACCGCCGTTCCCGGGCTACATCTGAATTCTCTATTTCAAAAGGATCAACACTCATGACCCAGACCACTCAAGAACCCTTGCGCGTCGTCTTCTGCATCGGCATCACCCAGAACTTTTTCGACCTGCCCACCGGCGAAGGCCTGAGCGTGTGGAAAGGCTTCAGCCAGATGATGGGTGACCTCGGCGCCATGCCCGGCATCACCGTGCTCGGCGCCATGGATGACGACCGCCTGATGGTCGGCCCGTCGACCACCTCGCCCTGGACCGTGTACATCATGGCCGACGTCGACTGCCACCAGTCGGTGATCGACGCCTGCAACCTGTTCCGCACCACGCCGGTCGGCCAATACAGCCTGTGGCGCTACGCCAAGATCGAAGCGCGCATCGGTCGTCCGCTGACCATTCCTGACGCGGCCCGGGTGTAAGCCATGAACGAGGCCTTGCTGCAGCGTCTTCAGACGCTCGAAGGGGAAAGCGCAGTGCGTCGCTTGATGGCGCGCTACATGGACCTGTGCGATGTGCCGAGGGCGCTTGCCCATGTCAGCGAGTTGGCTGAGCTGTTCTGCATCGATGCGATCTGGGAAGGCGTTGGCAGTACCACCGCGCAGACGTTTGGCCAACACCGTGGACGTGAAGCGGTGGCCGCCTTTGTCGCAGGTTACCTGCCGCCTTCGGACCACTTCCGCCTGAACCTGCACTACCTCACCAGCGAGTCGATCCTGGTCGACGGCAGCACGGCGCAAGGGCAGTGGATCATGCAGCAGATTTCCACCTACGCCGATGGCCGCAACGAGCTGTTCGGCACCCGCCTGAACATCGATTTTCGCTGTGTCGACGGCACCTGGCTGATCGCGCATTTGCGTACGCAACGGCTGTTCAACACGGAGCTCAATGCATGAGTACTTTCATCAGTGAATTCCTCCTCGGTGGCAACGGCAAACGCGTGGCCATCAAGGACTCCATCGACATTGCCGGGTACCCGACCCGCTCTGGCAGCCGTGCGTTTGCCGATGCAGCGGCGGCGACAAAAAATGCCGATGTGGTGGACGCCATTCTCGACGCCGGCTGGCAGATCGTCGGCAAGACCAACTTGCACGAACTGGCCTTTGGCGTCACCGGCATCAACGACTGGACCGGCACACCGATCAACCCGCAAGCACCGGATCGTGTGCCTGGTGGTTCCTCCAGCGGTTCGGCTTCGGCGGTCGCGGCCGGGTTGGCGGACATCGCCATCGGCACCGACACCGGTGGTTCGGTGCGGGTGCCGGCGGCCTGCTGCGGCATCGCCGGGCTCAAGCCGACGTACGGCCGGGTCAGCCGCGTGGGCGCGCATCCGCTGCAATCCAGCCTCGATTGCGTCGGGCCGTTCGCCAGGAACATGGACGATCTGATCGCCGCCATGCAGGTGATTTGCCCGGGTTTCGCCGTGCAGGGTTTGCCCGCTGACGGCGCCAAGGTCGGCTTCCTCGACGTGGCCTGCGACGCACATCTGCAAGCCAGCCTCGGGGCTGCCGCCGACCGCGCGGGCTGGCGCCGCAGCCATCTGCAATTGAGCGAATTCGAAGCTGCGTTCGCTGCCGGCTTGACCGTGATCAATTTCGAGAACTGGGCCGCGTTCGGTCACCTGACTGGCAAGGGCCTGATCGGCGCCGACGTGGAAACCCGTCTGCTGGCAGCCAGCCGCACTACTCGTGAAGAGCTCGCGGAGGCTGAAACCGTGCGTACACGTTTCACCCAACAGGTGGATGCCGCGCTGGAAGAATTCGCCGTGCTGCTGTTGCCGACGCTGCCGAGCCTTCCACCCACGCTGAGCGAAGCGCGTAGCGGCAGCAAGGCTGTGGCCGGCATGACGCCGCTGGTGCGTCCGTTCAACCTCAGCGGCCATCCGGCGCTGACGGTGCCGGTGGAACTCGATTGCGGCGGGCTGAAAGTCGGCCTGCAGATTGTCGGTCGCAAAGGCCAGGACGAACTGGTCTGCGCCTTTGGTGCGCAACTGCAAGCCTCTACTAATCAATCATAAAAAGAAGCCATGAGGAGAACCGCATGAGCACTCATGAATACCGGCTGATCGCATCGTCGAAAAGCCCCGAAGACCTGGTCCAGCATGACCGCGTCGACGTCTCGCTGTACAACGATCCGGCGCTGTTCGAAGCCGAGCTCGAGAAGATTTTCTACCGCACCTGGGTGTGGGTTGCCCACGAAAGCGAAGTGCGCAACAGCGGCGACTTCAAGACCGCCACCATCGGCCGTCGCCCGGTGATCGTCGTTCGCGATAAGAAGAACAACATCAACGTGCTGGAAAACCGTTGCCGCCACCGTGGCGCCACCGTGTGCGAGAAGCACAAGGGTAACGCCACCGGTTTCACCTGCCCGTACCACAGCTGGTCCTATGGCCTGGACGGCAAGCTGCGCGCTCTGCCGTATCCGGATGGCTACGAAGGCATCCTGGAAAAGTCCGAACTGCCGCTGACCAGCCTGCGCGTGGAAAGCTACGCCGGCATGGTCTTCGCCAGCTACAACGACGAGATCGAACCGCTGCAAGACTTCCTCGGCGGCGCCAAGCACTGGATGGACCTGTTCATGAAGCAGGGCGCCGGCTACCCGATCAAGACCCAGGGCGAACACAAGTTCAGCTTCAAGGGCAACTGGAAGATCCAGCTGGAAAACACCACCGACGGTTACCACTTCCCGATCGTGCACAAGTCGTTCATGTCCTCGGTAGATGAAGAAACCTCGGAAATGCTCTCGTTCATGACCGACGAGCAAGCCGTCACTCACTCGCTGGGCAATGGCCATAGCGTGATGGTGATGGTGCCTGAACACGTCGATCTGGATCACGACGATGGCACCGAGCAGTTGCAGGAACGCTTCGCCCACGTCACCGAGGAACTGTCGAAAACCATGCCGGCGGATCAAGTGCGTCGCATCGTGCGCTCGCTGCACGGCGCCGGTTTCAACCTGAACCTGTTCCCGAACATCGCCATGTCGATGTCGTTCTTGCGTGTGCTGCGTCCGGTGTCGGTCACCGAGACCGAGATCCGTCACGTCGCCCTCGGCATGGACGGCGGCCCGGAAATCGCCAACCGCGAACGCATGCGCATCCACGAACACTTCCAGGGCCCGTTCGGTTTCGGCAGCCCCGACGATGCCGAAGCCTGGGATCGCGTGCAACGCGGCTCGTACGCCGGCGCCGACGCGCCAATCCTGGTCAACCGCGGCCTGAACCGCGAAATCACCGCTGAAAACGGCGACAAGGTCAGCCACGCCACCGACGAGGGCGGCATGCGCGGAGCCTACGACATGTGGAAAAGGATGATGAGCCAATGAGCAATCACGACACCCTGAACGGTTTTACCGGCCCTTTGGCCCAGGCCATCGAATTCATCTGGCGCGAAGCCGAACTGCTCGACCACAAGCACTACGCCGAGTGGGCGACCCTGTGGAGCGAGAGCGGCAAGTACATCGTGCCGATCGACCCGGACACCGAGGATTTCGAAGCGACGCTGAACTACGCCTACGACGACGCACGCATGCGTGACCTGCGCATCGAACGCCTGACCGCCGGCTACTCGCCGTCGGCGGTGGACGCGGCGAAAACCATCCGCACCGTCTCGCGTTTCCGCCTGGTGGAAGCCGCCGGTGACATCGTCGAAGTCAATTCGGCGCAGCTGCTGTACGCCTACAAACGCGGGGTGCACACACCCTTCGTGGCCGACCTGAATCACCGCATCCGCTTCACCGATGGCGTGCCGACCCTGGAGCGCAAGGTTGTGCGTTTGATCAACTCCACCGACAGCCTGAGCGCGCTCGGCTTCCTTTTGTGAGGGCAACATCATGAGTCGAGTAGCCCTCGTAACGGGTGCCTCGCGCGGACTGGGCGAGTGCATCGCCCGCCGTCTGCACGCAGCCGGTTATCGCGTCGGCCTGGCCGATGTGCGCCTTGATGGCGTGCAACAACTGGCCGCCGAGCTGGATGGCAGCGGCGCCACTGCAGTCGCGATCGAGCTGGATGTGCGCAGCAAGGCCGACTTCCAGCGCGCCCGCGACCTGCTCGCCGCGCACTGGGGCGGCACTGACATCCTGGTGAATAACGCCGGCGTGTCGAAAGTCGCGGCGCTGATGGACATCACGCCCGAAGAGTTCGACGAGTCGATGGCGATCAACCTGCGCGGCACTTTCGTCGCCTGCCAGGTGTTCGGCGCGCATTTCGCCGAGCGTGGTTTTGGTCGCATCGTCAACATCGCCTCCCTGGCCGGACAGAACGGCGGCACCGCCACCGGCGCCCACTATGCGGCGGCCAAGGGTGGCGTGGCGACCCTGACCAAGGTCTTCGCCCGTGAATTGGCGCCGCAAGGAGTGACAGTCAACAGCATTTCGCCAGGCCCCCTGGACTTGCCGGTGGTGCGCGAAACTGTGGCCCCGGAGCGTCTGGAACAGATCCTGAAAATGATCCCGGCCGGCACCCTCGGCGACCCGGCGTTCATCGCCGACAGCGTGTTGTTGCTGATCGCCGACAACGCAACGTCGGTAACGGGCGCGTGCCTGGACGTCAATGGCGGCTTGTTCATGCGCTGAGCAACAGAAAAATGCCCCCTGTAGGAGCGAGCTCGCTCGCGATGGCCGCTAACGATAACGCGGGAAACCTGACACCCCGTGTTGTTCTCAGGTTCATCGCGAGCAAGCTCGCTCCTACAAGGTGCAGTACCCAAAACAACAGTATTCAGGTGATGCAATGATGAAGGTGAAGATCGAAAGGATCGTCGACGAAGCGCTGGATATCCGTTCCTTTCGCCTCGTGCGCAGTGACGGCCAGCCGCTCGACACCTATGAACCGGGTGCCCACGTCGACCTCACCGGGCCGACCGGGGTGACGCGCCAGTATTCGCTGTGCAGCCCGCCAGAGGATCGCCGCGCCTATCTGGTGGCGGTGAAGAAAGAAGCGCAGTCGCGCGGTGGCTCCCTGGCGTTGCACGAGCAGGTGGAAGAGGGCATGGAGTTGGAAATGGGGGCGCCACGCAACCTGTTCCGTCTTGATGAAAGTGCCCGCGAACATGTGCTGTTCGCCGCCGGTATCGGCGTGACGCCACTGCTGAGCATGGCCTATCGACTGGCTGAAAGCGGCCAGCCGTATCGCCTGCATTATTTCGCCCGTTCGGCGCAATACGCTGCGTTTACCCAGCTGCTGGCGACGAATTTTGCCGATCATGTGCAATTCCACTACGGCGTGGAGCCGGCCGACCTGGACAGCGCATTGAGCGCCTGCCTGGAACGCGCCAACCCTGCGGCCCACGTCTACACCTGCGGCCCGGCACCGTTCATGAACAAAGTGGTGGAAGTAGCCTCACGCACGCGTTCGGACGAGGCCATTCACCTGGAACACTTCGCCGCAGACCCGGCCGCCAACAGCGCGCCGGCCGGCGGTTTCGAAGTGGAGCTGGCCAGTTCCGGCGTGGTGCTGCACGTGCCGGCCGACAGCAGCCTGGTCGATGTGCTGCAAGCCCATGGTTGCGACATCGACACCGAGTGCCGCGAAGGCATCTGCGGCACCTGCATCGTCGAGGTGCTGGACGGCGTGCCGGAGCACCGCGACAACTGCCTTTCCAACAAGGAAAAGGCCTCCAACAAGCAGATCTGCGCCTGCGTTTCCCGGGCACTTTCCGCTCGTCTGGTATTGGACATCTAAGCGCTTTCTTCACTGGAAAGCTGACGCCGGAGCTTGTTGAATGGCGCCCGGCGGCCATCGAGGGAGGTGATGGCTACAGAAAAAACCGTGTTACCGAACCGCTCGACGAAGCGGTCGAGAAAAAACAACAAAAAACCTGAGGCTTTGCGGACATGACTACAGCATCGACGGTGCGCAATGAGGCGTTCGAAAGTTGGTTGAGCCAGGTGAACCAGGCCTGCGGGCGTTTCGACGCCCGGGCGCTGGACACCGACTTTTACGGCCAACTGACGGAATTTCGCAGCGGCGCGATCAACCTCAGTGTGGTCGACATGGCGCACGTGCATCTGTATCGCACCAGCAAGGACGTCAGCACCGGCAGCGACGGCCACTACTACGCGGTGTTCCAGCTGCGCGGCAGCTCGCACCTGGAACAGGGCGACAACCGCGCGCAGCTGGGCTGTGGCGACATCGCCCTGATCGACGCCAGTCGCCCGAGCGACATGATCTACAACGACGATTGCCGACAGCTGTCGCTGATTTTGCCGCGTCAGGTGGTCGAGCGTGGTTCGCACTTCAATGCCGTCAACTGCGCCACGCGCATCGGCGCCAACAGCCCGCTGGCGGCAATGGCCAACAAGCTGGTGCTGGAGACTCGTCAGCAGGAAGGGCTGGACATGCAGGAAAGCGAAGCGGTGCTCGACGCCCTGGCCAGCCTGTTGCTGCCGGGGATCAGCGCCCGTGACAGCGCTGCCGATTCCCATGAGCGGCAGTTCCGCAAAATCATCGCCTTCATCGACGCGCACCTGAGCGACGAAGAACTGTGCCCGGAACTGATCGCCCGTGAAGTGGGCATCTCTGTGCGCGGCCTGTACCGGATGTTCTCCAAGCGCGGCCTGGTGGTAGCGCAATACATCAAGCACCGACGCCTGGACTTCTGCGCGCAAAACCTGCGGCGCAGCGATGTGGAGCAGAAGCTTTCGGCGCTGTGTTATGCCTGGGGATTCTCGGATTCGAGCTACTTCTCGTCGGCGTTCAAATCGCGCTTTGGCGTGTCGCCAGGTGCGTATCGCAAGCGCTACAGCCAGCACTGACACCGCGTCATCGTTCATCGCCAGCAGGCTGGCTCCCACATTTGATTTCTGGGGTACACAGGATTTGTGTTCGCTGCAGATCCACTGTGGGAGCCAGCCTGCTGGCGATGGCGGCCTCATGACCGCCGCAGATACCTCAGTGCCGCGCCGGCTCATCCACCGGCAGATGCAGCACTTCGCGCACCAGCATGGCAATGCTGCTCACGCCCATCTTTTCCTTGATCTTGGTGCGGTGCACGTCAACGGTCTTCACGCTGATGTTCAGCTCCCGGGCGATCACCTTGCTGGCCTTGCCATCGATCACCAGCATCAATACCTCACGCTCGCGGCTGGTCAGCAGCGCCAGCTTGCCCTGCAGGTTCTGGCGCTGCTGCTGATCGGCCTGGGCGTGCACGGCGGTCTTGAGCGCCGCCTGGATGCGGTCGATCATCTGCTGCGGGTTGTAAGGCTTCTCGACGAAGTCCAGGGCGCCGTTCTTCATCGCCGTGACGGACATCGGAATGTCGCCATGGGCCGAGACGAAAATGGTCGGCAAGGTGCTGCCGCGCTGGTTGAGGATCTCCTGCAACTGGAAACCGCTGGTTTCCGGCATGCGCACATCCAGCACCAGGCAGGCGGGCTGCTGGGGGTCGTACTGGCTGAGGAACTCGTCGGCGCCGGCGAAGCATTGCGCCTGCACGCTGACTGACTCGAGCAGCCAGGCCAGGGAGGTGCGCAGATCCTTGTCATCGTCAACGATGTAAACAATCGGTTTGCGGGTTTGCATCAGGGGCTGCCACGAAAATTTCTAATTATTGTTTTCGCACGCGAACGCGCGGCACGCATCGGCTGTCGTTTTTCCAGCCTGTAAGCAGGATACCCACTGTCGGCGGCCCTTGCGATAAAGAAACCACCTAGTCGACTAGCGGAAACCCAACCTCGCCATGGGGATCGTCAGAATGGTTGCGCCGTGCCCGCAGCCTTAGTCTTGTTCCATCACCTACGGGCCGCTTTCCTCGCGGTCCACCTGAAGGAAGGGGCATCGACATGGCCGACCTGAGCCAGCAGCAAATCGACTTTCGCAACGCCATGGCGCAGCTGCCTGCTGCGGTGAACATCATCACCACCAATGGCCCGGGCGGGCGCTGCGGCATCACCGCCAGCGCCGTGTGCTCGGTCACCGACTCGCCGCCCACGGTGCTGGTGTGCGTCAACCGCAACAGCGCCACCCATGACGTGTTCCGCACCAACGGTCGCCTGTGCGTCAACGTGCTGTGTGGCGAACAGGAAGAACTGGCCCGTCACTTCGCCGGCATGACCCAGGTGCCAATGGCCGAACGTTTTGCCTGGGACCTGTGGGACGACGGCGCCGCCGAAGTGCCGGTGCTGCGCGATGCCCTGGTGCAACTGCAGGGGCGGATCAGCGAGTGCAAGGAAGTGGGTTCGCACTCGGTGATGTTCGTGGAGCTGGATAATGTCGGTGTGCGCGAACCGCGCGACAGCCTGGTGTACTTCAACCGCGTGTTCCATCGCCTGGAACACGCCAGCGCGGCTTGATCGGAACCGCGTCAGGGTTTGTGTCGATCACACCATTTGTGAGCGACACAAACCTGTAGGAGCGTGGCTTGCCCGCGAAAGCGGTGTGTCAGTCAACATGGATGTTGGAAGTGATGGCCCCTTCGCGGGCCCGCTCCTACAGGGATCTCCTGAGAACACAGGTATTGTGTCCGGCGCAAATCCTGTGGGAGCCAGCCTGCTGGCGAAAGCGGTGGATCAGGCCTGCAGATATTCCCGAGCCAACTTGCAGGCCCGCTCAATCAACATCGGCGCCATTTCAACCGCCGTCGGCGTGCCTTGGCGGGTATGAATCCAGCCCAGGTACGTGGTGCCGCGCAGCATCAGGAACAGCGCCAGGGTCTGGCGATCCGCCTCGGTCAGCGGCTTGACCGCGTGGTAACCCTCCAACAGCGCCGCCTTGATCTGCTCATAACGCGGGTCATCGAGACAGAAGTACAGGGCGGTGGCCAGTTCAAACATGTGCCAGCCGAACCCTGCGTCGTCGAAGTCGATCAGGCGCAACTGCGGGCCTTCGATCAGCAGGTTTTCCGGGACCAGATCGGCGTGGATCATGCTGAAGTTGCCCAGGTGCCGGCCGTATTCACGCAAGTCGCGCCGAGCCGCGCGCCGGGCCTGTTGCAGCAGGTCCATTTGCTCATCGCTTAGTTGCTCCAGCTCCCAGAATCTCCCCCAGAACGGATTCGCCCCGATCAGGCCTTCCTCGTCCCAGGCATGCCGGACAAACTCGTCCGGCTGCTGCCAGTCCGCCGAATGCAGATGAATGCGCGCTGCCATCTTGCCGGCCTCGGCGAACAGAAAGTCGATCTCGGTATCGGCCTGTACCCCGGCCTCCGAGGTGCCGGCGGTGGCACCGGGCAACCAGGCGAGCATGTCGACATGGCGTTGGCCGATCTCGGCATGGCTTACTTCGATCAGGTGACGCTGGTCCTGGGCGCGAATGATCTGCGGCACGGTAATCCCGGCGCTTTCCAGCGCCTCCATCCATTGCAGCTCGGAGCGCAGCGCCGCTTCGCAGTGATAGCCATTGCGATGGATACGCAGTGCCACCCGCTGACCGTCGTGGCGGCGGGCAGAGAACACCGCGTTCTCGCGGTATTTCACCAGTTCGATGTCGCCGAACTCACCCTCCCAGTGTTGCAGGGCGCGGCGCGCCAGGTCGTGCAGGCGGGCGACTTGCTGATCATGGTTCAGGGTATGGAATTCAGTCATGGCAGGGGCCTCAAATTGCGCTCAGGGCGTGGTCCAGGGTATCGACGAACAGGTCGGCGTGATCGCGGCTGAACACCAGCGGCGGGCGCAGCTTGAGAATGTTGTCGCCGGCGCCGATCTTGCTGATCAGCACGCCGTTCTCGCGCATGTCGTTGACCACCTTGCGCGCTTGCAGCCCGGCGGGTTCCTTGCTGGCCCGGTCGCGCACCAGCTCCATGGCGAAGAACAGGCCCTTGCCGCGCACATCGCCGATGATCGAGTGCTTGCCCGCCAGCCCTTGCAGGCGTTGCTGCACGTAGGCGCCGACGCTTTGCGCATTGCGCAGCAGTTGCTGGTCCTCGATCACATCCAGCACCGCCATGCCGACGGCCGCCGCCACGGGCGAGCCGCCGAAGGTGTTGAAGTACATGGCGTGGCGGCCGAAGGATTCGACCAGCGCCTTGTGCGTGATCAGCCCCGCCAGCGGGTAGCCGTTACCCATGGGTTTGCCCAGGGTGACGATGTCCGGCACGACCCCGTGGGCCTGATGGCCCCAGAGGTGCTCGCCGGTTCGACCGAAACCCGATTGCACTTCATCGGCGATGAACAGGCCACCGGCGGCGCGGATCAACTCGGCGGCCTTGGCCACGAAGCTGGCCGGCACCCTTGGCAAGCCTTCGTTGGCGAACAAGGTGTCGATCAGCAGCGCGGCCGGGCGAATGCCCTGGGCCTGCAGCGAGGCGATGGCTGCGGCGATGTTGGCCGCGTATTGCTCGGCCAGCTGCGTTTGCGTGGTGCCGGCCGGTGCGTGGTACAGGCATGGAATCGGTACGGCGCGGGCATGGGCGGCGAAGGGTTCCGGTGAGGGCAGGGCGGTGGTGACTTCGGCCAGCGACGCCGAGTTGCCGTGGTAGTTGTAGTCACTGACGATGATGCCGGTGCCGCCGCTGGCATAGCGCGCCAGGCGCAGCGCCAGTTCGTTGGCCTCGGTGCCGGTGCAGGTGAACATCGCGGTGTCCAGCGGTTGGGCGAAGGTCGCGGTCAATCGCTCGGCATAACGCACCACCTGCTCATCGAGGTAGCGGGTGTGAATGTTCAGCGTAGTGGCCTGGCGGTGCATGGCGTCGGTCACGTGGGGGTTGCAGTGCCCGACGCAAGGCACGTTGTTGTAGACATCGAGGTAGCGCCGCCCCTCGACGTCGAACAGCCACACGCCTTCGCCGCGCACCAGATGCAGGGGCTTGTCGTAGAACAGCGGGGAGGCGCTGCCGAGCACGCGGTGGCGGCGTTGCAAAAGGGTCGCTTCAGGCATGGTCTGGAACCTCGATGACAGGGCTGCGACGGGTACGCAGCAGGAAGTTGAAAATGCACAGGGCGAAGGTCACCCCGAGGGCGATCAGCATCAGCAGGTCGAGCTGGAAGCAGGCAGCGATCACCACCAGCGTCAGCGCCAGGCCCAGCCAGGCGACGACCTTGCCGCCAGCCAGGATGAACGGGCGTGGCAGGTCTGGCTGGCTGCGCTTGATGCGCAGGTAGGCGCCGAAAATGAACAGGTAGCAGACGTTGAGCAGCAGGACCACGGCGAGCATCACGGTAGCCGGATCGACTTGCGACAATGGCAGGCCGATGGCGCCGATCAACAACAGCGCCGGCCAGGGCGTGCCGCGCTTGCCGGTCTTGCCCAGCCACTGCGGGAACAGGCCGTCGCGGGCCATCGCGAACAACTGCCGGGAGGCCGCGTAAACCAGGGAGAAGAAGGTGGCGATCAGACCGAACACGCCGCCGCAGCCAATCACCTTGGCCAGCCACGAGTCCGCGCCGAACGCACTGTTGCTGGACATCGCCGCATACAGCGGGTCGCCCGCCGAGCCCACCAACTGGACACCGCCAGCGCCCGGTGCGCACACCAGCACGACCAGCGCGGTGACCAACAGGGTGCCGATGGCGGCGAGAATGCCGCGGGGCATCGTACGGCCGGGATCGTTCGCTTCCTCAGCCGCCGAACCGGTCTGCTCGACGGTGATGAACAGCCAGATCGCGAACGGCACGCAGGCGAAGACGCCGCCGAGGCTGAGCGGGGTTGATACATTGGCCGGCAACGCCAGCAGGTTGGCCAGTTCGATATGCGGTGCCATGGCGACGCCGAAGGTCAGCAGGGCAACGACGGCGATCACCCCGGCAATGAACGTCAGGCCCATGGCCTCACCCACGCCGCGCAGGTGAATACCGATGATCACCGCGAACAGGGCGATCTTCACCGGCCAGCCGCCAAGACCGAAAATCGACTCGGTGTAGGCGCAAATGAAGGTCGCCGCCGCGCCGGTGCCGATGGTCAAGGCCAACGCACAAGCCACCCCGACCAGGTAACCCACGAACGGCCCGAACGCACTTTGCGCATACACGAACACACCGCCGGCACTGGGCAACGCGGTGGACAGTTCCGCCACGCACAACGCCAGTCCGCCGCAGAGCAGCGCCATCAACAAAGTGGCGACCAGCATGTTCAGCCAGCCACCGGCCGCCAGGCCAAAGTTCCAGCCGGAAAACTGCCCGGCCACCACCAATGCAATGCCAAGGCCGGCGATCTTAGGCCAGCCCAACGCACTTTTCTTGAGCACAGAAATCTCCCGCGACCCGAAGGTCGATTTATTGTTTTAGTGAGGAATGGAGGGGTTCAGCGTTGCCTTACGCGCTTCGATACTACGCGTGGGGTGCGACGCGGCATGTTTGTGCGCATGCCAGGTGGTTGGTTGTGGGTGCCAGATTGGGTGAGGCTTTTCAGTCCGCAGGAGATCCTTGTAGGAGCTGGCTTGCCGGCGAAGGCGGAGTGTCAGGCACTATGAGTGTTGGATTTGATGGCCTCTTCGCGGGCAAGCCCGCTCCTACACTAGATCTCCAGCGGACACAGAGGAAATGTCCGAGGGTGATCTAGTGTGAAGGCGAGTTTGTTCGCGTAGATGTTGTAATTAGCAATACGCTGAAGGTTCGCTTGTGTTGAATGTTAGAGAGATTACTGTAGATCAGGTAGTGTGGGTGATGTCGCGATGACTCGATTGATATCATGGAGGTTGTGTTTGCTAGTATGCTGGGCTGACGTGCACGTCTGGACTAAGAAAATCGATGTGATATCCAGAGGAACCGTCGCCGATAGCTAAATGAACACCGCTGATCCCTTCATTTAATTGAGAATTTATTTTGTAATCAATACTAGTCGCGATAGCATCGTTAACCCCTATAGCAAATTCAGTCAGTTTAACCCCCCGAGGACCTGCCGCAAGATCCAATAATTTCACATGTTCTTCTTCGCTGATTTTTAGCGAAATTATGGTGTTATCTTCGACAGATAATACTGCCCCTTCTTCACATATTCGTTTGCTTAGCCATATGAGTGAGGTCTTCACTCCTTCTGGCAGTGTAGGGATTGGTTTTCTAAGTACAGTTAGTATTCCAGAGATTTTCAAGGTTCCACTGAAAGAGAACGGGCAGGGGGCTTGTGGATTCATGTGAGCGTAATGAACTTCAAAAAATTCCGCCACAGAATGAACAAAGTCATGTTCTATGTCTTCTGCAATTAGTGCATAAGGTTGAGCGTGAGGGAAAATTGTAACCTGCGCGTCAGCATCATTTCCGGTTAATAAAAATGAGTCGTGTGAATTAAGCATGGTTAGGACGCTTCTCTGTTTGCTTAGCGCCTGTTCAAAATAACTCTTCAATATGAGTTGTAAGCTATAGACCGAGCTTTCTAAAGAAGGGTCAAATACTTGCATGGCACAAAATATACTTTTCTTGATTTGTGTGTTCTTCGCTATCTCGAACGTCAATTTCGCTGCGGCGTTCGTGAAAGAAAAAATAATGCTGTTTTCTGGGAGACTTTCAATTTCTGAGATGTTGGCGATTGTGAAGCCCAGCTTCGAACATTCGTGCAAAAAGCTTTTCGAGTCGGAAATTATTGATGGTGTATCCTCACCAAAAAGAGTCTTTATCATTGTTGATTGTGACATGAGTACCTCCTTGTGTTGTCAATGGGCGGCAAGAGTGCTCTTGACGCCCATTTGCATCATTTAATCTTCAGTGTGAGCCCAGGCCAAGGGTCCCAGCCGAAGTTTTCCGGACCGGAAGTAATGCGATTGAGCTTTTCGATGGTGGAGATTTTTTTGTTCATTTGGTCATCCTTTTTATGTTTTTGATTTGTCCGCCCCGGTTTTCATGGGGCGGAGTTATTAATACAGATTTTTTTGGTGTGTTAAATGGTTTGTATACAGGTTTTTAGATTGAATTATTCTCTTGTAGATGTTGTAAATCTCTCTGGGTTATTTGTGTAGGGAGTGTCTGTAGTCCTATTCCGAAAATTCCGATTTTCATCGATTCTGGGTTGTGCCTGTCGGTCTGAAGTCGTTAACGTGTCTTGTGGGTTCTCTTTTTTTGAGGGCCAGTATTAAATATTCATAAGGGGTTATTTAGTGCAGGAATCAAAGAAATACCTTACGGACAAATCTGTACATCAGGCCCTGTTACAGGTCGATCTAACAGAAGCCGCTACACCTGATCACGCCGTTCGGTTATTACTCAAGGAGATCCTTCAGGGCCTGACTGAAAAAGGCTGGCCCCAAGCGATAATATTGACCGGGCCGCGGATTGTGTCCGCTGAGGAAAATTACGGTTTGCTCGGTTATGACTCAACGGAAATCACCCTCGGAAGTGCCCACACCCGTTGGGTCGACGAGTGTTCTTTGTTGCGCACCCAAACCACCAGTCAAATTCCGGCGGCGCTACAGCGTGCCGCTCAGTCCCGGCAACCGGGGGAGACGATATTGCTGGCCGCACCCGGTATCACTTTCCGCCGCGATAGCCGGGACCGTTGGCACTGTGCGGAACCGCATCAGATGGATATTTGGGTGCTCGGTGATCCGGAGCTGGCGTCTCATGAACATTTGTTGCGTCTGGTCGGCGATATCCTCAAATCGGCCGTACCTGATAAGTCTTGGATCTACAGCGATAGCCCGCATCACTACACGGAGGGTGGAAACGAGGTGAATGTGTTGAATGATGGTGCTCCGGTCGAGGTGCTGGAGTGCGGTCGTATTGCGAAGTCTTTATTGGAGCGACTGAAAATAGATCCCTTGCAACATGGTGGGCTCGCGCTGGGAATGGGGTTGGATCGACTGACTATGTTGCGAAAAGGCATCCCGGACATTCGATTGCTGCGCGACCAGAACGAACGAGTACGGGCGCAGATGCATGATCTGAAACCGTGGAGCCCCGTATCGCGTTTGCCTTCGATTGCTCGTGATATTTCGCTCGCTGTAACACCGGGATTGAGCGAAGAGGTGTTGACCGAAAGAATGTTGCAGGCTGCGGGCGACTGTTCTGACTGGATCGAAGAGATGCAGGTCAAGGGGCGCTGGCAGTCCTCGGATTTGCCCGACCAGGCCATAGAGCGGCTCGGATTATTGCCGGGTCAGGAGAATGTACTGCTGCGCGTTGTATTACGTGACTGCTCGCGGTCAATCACAACTGCGGAGGCGAATGCCTTGTATTCCAGAATTCAGTCGGCGTTGCATGAAGGTGCACCAGGGGCGGGTTACAGAATGGATCTTCCGGCGGTTTAAAACATTCTAGATCACTGTAACTTGCCCTGGAGGGCCGAGCGTCAGACGCTGGCGATGGTGGGTTTGATGGTCTCATCGCGGGCAAGTCCGCTCCCACCGTGATTGCGGGTGTGAATAAAGTTTGTGTTCACAACCGCACCCTGTGGGAGCGAGCTTGCTCGCGAAGACGGTAGATCAGACAACCGCTATCTCAGATCCGAAAACTCCCCACCAACTGATTCAACCTTGCCGCCTGCTGCTCCAACTCCGTACAAGCCCGCAACGTCGCCTGCAGGTTCTCCACCCCTTGCTGGTTCAGTGTGTTGATCCGGGTGATGTCGACGTTCAAGGCTTCGACCACGGCGGTCTGCTCTTCGGTGGCGGCGGCGACGGACTGGTTGACGTTGTCGATCTCGCCGATGCGTTGGGTCACGCTGCTCAAGCGGGTGCCGGCGAGGTTGGCGATGGTGACGCTTTCTGCGCTGTGCTGCTGGCTTTCGGTCATGGTGGCGACCGAGTCGCGGGCGCCCACTTGCAGCTCCTCGATCATCTGCTGGATCTCCTGCGCCGAGGTCTGGGTGCGCCCGGCCAGGCTGCGTACCTCGTCGGCGACTACGGCAAAACCACGGCCCGCTTCACCGGCCCGCGCCGCTTCGATGGCGGCATTGAGCGCCAGCAGGTTGGTTTGCTGGGAGATGCCCTTGATCACTTCGAGGATCTGGCCGATGTTCACGGTCTTGTCGTTGAGCACTTCGATGTTGCTGCACGACGCGCTGATCTTGCCGGACAGTTCGTTCATCACCTCGATCGTGCGCTGCACCACCTGGCGACCGTCCTCGGCCTGTTGCCGGGCGGAGGAGGCCTGCTGCGAGGCATCGGAGGCGTTGTGCGCGATTTCCTGGGCAGCGGCGCCCAACTGGTTGATCGCGGCGGCGACGCTGTTGGTACGGCTGGACTGGTCGTCGAAATTGCTCAGCGACGAATTGGAGGCGTCCAGCACACGACGGGCACCTTCGTTGACGCCATGGGCCGCTGAAGACACTTCGCGCATCGAGTGATGGATGCGGTCGACAAAGCGGTTGAACGCCGTGGCCAGCTGGCCGATTTCATCCCGTGACTGCACCTGCAGGCGCCGGGTCAGGTCGCCTTCGCCGAGGGAGATGTCCTCCATGACCCGGGTCAGCACTTGCAGCGGCCGGGTGATGCGCCGTGCCGTGTACCCGATCAGCAGCAGGCCAAGCAGGGCCGAGCCGCCACCGAGCAGCAGTTCCAGCGCAGTGCTTTGCACGCCTTGGGCATCGAGTTGCTGTTGCAGGGTGGCGACCGGTGCCAGCAATACGTCTTGCGGCACGCCCACCAGCACTCCCCAGGGCGCGGCGCCGGCAATCGGTGGCAGCGGTTCGAGGACCGTGATCTGCTGCGGATCGACAAACACCTTGGGCCGACCCTGGCCCAAGGCGTCCATCACCTGGGCGTTGTCCATCGGTTGGCCGAGGCGGCCGGCGTCCTGGCTGTTGGCGGAGATCACGCCACGGGGGCTGACGATGCTGATCTGGCCATGGCCGTCGAACAGCTGCAGCGCACTGGCTTCGCTGTTCTGTTGCAACGCGGCGAGGTTGATGTCGAGGCCGACGACGGCGATGACTTTGCCGTTTTCCAGCAGCGGGAAAGCGACGCTGGTCACCAGTTTGCGACTGCCCGAGGCCTCGTCGAAGTAGGGCTCCAGCACGCAGGCCTGGCGGGTGTCGCGGGCGCAGGTATAGAAGGCGTTGTACGGTGTGCCGCTGGGCCCCGGCTCGGTGTTGGCCAGCAGGCCTTCATCGCCGATCACCGCTTGCAGTTCGCCGGGTTTGCTCTGCACCCAGTACAGGGAGAAGCGTCCGGTTTCGTTGCTGCCCAGGTCCGGCTTGTCGGCAAAGCCGGCGTCGGCACCGTCCAGCGCGTCGGGTTCAAAAATGACGTAAAGCCCGAGCAGGTCGGGCTTGTCGATCAGGGCCTGGTGAAGCTGGGTGCTCAGCGCCTGGCGCAGTTGTTGGCGGGTCAGATTGCCCTGCTGTTGCAGTTGCCTCAGGTACAGCAGGTACCGCGATAAACCCTGGCCGTATTCGTGGGTCTGCATGAAGGTGCGCTGCACTTGCATGGCCTGCACTTTGCCCAGGGCCTGCATGTGTTGCTTGGCCGCAGCGGCGAGCATGTCGCTGCTGGCCCGGGCCACTTGCTGGCTGCTTTGGTGCGTCTGGTAGAGCGACAGGCCCATCAGCAAGCCCACCACCAACACCAGGCAGAGGCCGGCGAGCAGGGTGATCTTGCTCTGGATCGTGAGAAATTTTCTGTGCATGGGAAAAGCCTTTTTCCACGGGGGCAGCGGATGCGCCACTGCCCCGGCATGACTTAGAAAGTAGTGGCGAAAATTACCTGGCTGTAGAGGTTCTGGTCGTTGTTGCCCAACTGCGTACCGCCCTGGTCAGCGCTCTTGTCCGGCTGGAACACACCGATCAGCGGCATCACCGTGAGGTGGTCGTTGAGGTGCCATTCGGCGTACAGGTCGACCTCATGGCCATCGGTGTTGCCCAGGTCGCGGTCGATGGTGTCGAAGTTGAAGTACATCGCGCCAACGGTCAGGTTCTCCAGGGGCGTGACGGTGAACTTGAGTTGCTGGATGCGCGAGTTGGTGTTGAACGGGCCGGCATAGTTGCCCGCCACTTCACCCTGGAACCAGGTGCCGAAGCCGCGGCTGAAACCGTAGAACAGCGTGTCGTAGCCTTCCGAGAAACGGCTGTAGCGGTAACCGGCATACGGCGTCCAGGCGGCGTCGGAAAAGGTCCAGCCGGCTTCCAGGTACCAGGCGTCCTCGGTGGCCGTGTGCGGTTTGTCCTGCTTGGCGTATTCGCCGGAGAGGAACAGGTCCTTGACCCCGGCGTTGCCGGTGGCGCGCAGGCTGTAGGTCTTCATGCCATCGCGCTCGAGTTGCGCGGGTGAGGCGTACTGCTCGTCGACGTCCGTGGTGTCGATGTAGGTCAGGCCGACGGTACCGGCCTCGGACACGTGTTCCAGGGTGCCGACGTACATTTCGGTCATGGCCTGGGCGCGGTTGTTGGATTTCAACCACATCAGGTCACTGCGCCAGCCTTCCTTGCCGCCGATGCGCAGCACCGCGGTTTCGTCGAAGGCCTTGCGCGCGGCCAGCCAGTAGGCGCCACCGCGATTGAACTCGCCGTCCGCCAGGCCTTTGCCCAGGTTCAATGCATCGCCGTTGATCAGGAAGCCGTCGCCGACCATGATGTTCTGGCGGCCGAAAGACAGGTCGATGCCGTCAGCGCCCAGCACGGGAAACAGGTCGCTGGAGCGCCAGCCGAGGTAGGCGTCTTCGAACTTGGTGGTGCGTTCGGAACCGTCGGTGAAGCCGGCGGCATCACCGTCGCCCCAGGTGCCGGAGCTGAGCATGTTCGCCGCGCCGTAAGCCGTGCCGACACCTGCCAGGCCCTGGTCGAAGCTCAGGCCGTACTTGATGTAGCCCTCGCGCCACGACGACGAGCCTTCATTGAGACGACCCGACAGGGCATAGTTTTCCTGGCTGTGGAAAACGCCGAAGACCGCTTCCAGGGTGGCGTTCAAATGACTGTCGTCAGAGGCGTAGAGTTCGTAGGCGCTCGCCTGGCCAGCACTGATCATCAGCGCCAGGGTCGAGAGGCGAAGCAAGGGGGACTTGAGCATGGTGTGGCATCCGTTCTTGTTCTTGAGCGCAGGTTTGCGTCCCGCCAGATACTAATGCCGGGATTTTTTGCGCCTTGTTGCCTCGGTGCCAAAGAGTTGGTTGTGCTTGCCAGATTGCAGGGCAGGGTGACAGTGCACAGGTCAGTGCACTGATCGGGAAGGGAGGTTTTTCGATTTAGCGAATTCGTCTCAGGTTTCTCGCCTTCAACTTCCTGAGCATGCCCATGACGTCCCGCAGGACAGGCGTCCTGTCGAAGAGCGACAGCGCGTGCAGGTCGGTGCGCGAGGGTCTTTGATAACCAAGATTCCAGGTGAAGTAGTAGGCCTGGACGTCTTTGTTCGAATGAATCAGCGTGTTGAGGGCGGCGTCATAGTGCATCGGGCCGCCGTCCGGATGCCCCGGCGGGCGCTCGAGGATCTGCAGCAAGAAGTCCCTCAACCGGGTAATGCACTTGCCGTTTACCGCATAGAAATGCGACAGGTGTATGGGTTGGTCGACCGCTTTCCAGGAGGGCGAGCTGGAGTCGCCTTCAAACGGGTGGCCGAAGTAGGCGATGTCCCACTCCATGCCCTGCAGGGACTCGATGGCCTGTTTCCCGTACTCGCAAATGCGCCTGGAAAACTGAATGTCATCCTCCAGGATCAGGATGTTTTTCACATCCAGGCGGATCGCCTCTTCCAGAATGCCCAGGTGACTCATGAAGCAGCCCCGGGCGCCGATGCTCGGGAAGCCATCGTCCTCACTGGGCGTTACCGCCTGGAAAAAGCTGACTTTTTCATGATCGAAGGGAAAACCGTTACGCGCGAATTCTTCCACCGTTTCTACGCGGCGATCCTTTCTCGACGAAATATTGATGATTCTTGCTCGATCAAAATAGTCGGTCACATTCATCCAGCAGTTCCTCGGCGCAGGTGATCAGGGGCGGCTGGGTTGCAGTATAGGCAGAACTTTGAATGTCGCTTTGCTATCGCAGGTGTTGCCCATGCAGCAGTTTGGCAGAACCGCCAACACAACTGGCACGCAGGGCAAACCCTGCGAATCGCGCAGCACCGACAATCCCTCTCAACCTGCCGAAGCCCCGTTGCCTCGGCACTTTCTGTGTTGACGTTCGCTTGCTTGCGAACGCGTGGATTTTCAAGGTCGTTTCCTATGTTCGCCACCCTGCGTTTGCCCCTCGTTGGTTTGTTGACCCTCACCCTGGCCCAGGCCGCCCTGGCGGCCGATTGCGCACCGGTCAAGAGTCGTGGCGCCGAACTGTTCGCCAATGAATGCGGGGTCTGCCATGCGGTGACCAAAGGCACGACCGGCATGATGGGGCCGAACCTTTCGGGTGTGGTCGGGCGCAAGTCCGGCTCGCTGGAAGGCTTCAACTACTCGCAAGCCATGCGCAACAAGAACATCGACTGGCAAGCCGAGAACATCGCGCAACTCATCACCCAACCCCAGGCCTATGTGCCTGGCACCTACATGCCCTACATGGGCATGGCTTCGGCAGATGATCGCCAGGCGGTCGTGTGCTTCCTCAAAGAACAACAGAATTGAAGGTGATTCATGAGCAACGTTGAAATCCTGCCGCAGGTTGCTGCATTCCTCGATCGCCAGCACGGCTGCTTTATCGATGGCCAGTGGGTGTTTGCCGAAGGCCCGAGCATTGCCGTGGTCAACCCGGCCACCGGGCAAACCCTGTGCGAAACCCTCGACGCGCCCCTGGAAATCGTCGAGCGCGCCGTGCAGTCGTCGCACCAGGCCTTCAAGTCCGGCGTGTGGTCGGGCCTGCGTCCAGCGGACCGTGAGCGCATCCTGCTGAATTTCACCCGCCTGGTGCAAGAGCATGCCGAAGAGCTGGCGCAGCTCGAAACCCTGAGCCAGGGCAAGTCGATCAACATGGCCCGCGCGCTGGACCTGAACGCCACGGTGGAGTTCATGCGCTACATGTCCGGCTGGGCGACGAAGATCGAAGGGCAGACTTTCGATGTGTCAATCCCGCTGCCGCCAGGCGCCAAATTCACCGCGTTCACCAAGCGTGAGCCGGTGGGTGTCGTGGTGGGCATCGTGCCGTGGAACTTCCCGCTGCTGATCGCCGCCTGGAAACTGATGCCGGCGCTGGCCACCGGTTGCACGGTCATCATCAAGCCGGCGATGGAAACCCCCTTGACCGCCATGCGCCTGGCCGAACTGGCCCTCGAAGCGGGCATTCCGGCGGGCGTGTTCAATGTGGTGACCGGCGGCGGAGCATCGGTCGGTGGCGTGCTGACCGCGCACCCGCTGGTAAGCAAAGTGTCGTTCACCGGCTCCACGGCCGTGGGCAAGAGCGTCGGCGTGGCGTGCATGGAAAACATGACGCGCTTCTCCCTGGAGCTGGGCGGCAAGAACCCGATGATCGTGCTCGCCGATGCGGACATCGAAAAAGCCGTACAGGGCGCAATCCTCGGCGGCCTGCTGAACAATGGCCAGGTGTGCGCGGCGGCCTCGCGCTTCTACGTGCATCGCTCGATCCACGACCAGTTTGTCGAAGCCCTGGCGACGGCGGTCTCGGCCATGCCGATTGGCGCGGGCATGAACGGCGAAGCGGCGATCAACCCGCTGGTGTCGCGCAAGCAACAGCAAAGCGTGCTCAAGCACATCGAACTGGCCCGCCAGGAAGGTGCACGGGTGGTGGCGGGCGGCGAGTTGCTGGAAGGCGAGGGTTTCTTCGTCCAGCCGACCATCCTCGCCGACATCGACCACAGCATGGCCGTGGCGCGCGAAGAGGTGTTCGGTCCGGTGCTGGGCGTGATGCCGTTCGACGATGAAGACGCCGTCATCGCGCTGGCCAACGACAACCGCTACGGGCTGGCCGCCAGCCTGTGGACCAACGACCTGGGCAAGGCCATGAACCTGGTGCCGCGCATCGAAGCCGGTACGGTTTGGGTCAACGCCCACGTGCTGCTCGACCCGGCGATGCCGTTCGGCGGCGTCAAGCAATCGGGCATGGGGCGTGAGTTCGGGCGTGCGGTGATCGAGGCCTACACCGAGCTCAAATCGGTGTGCATCGCCCACTGATGCAAAAAAAACCACCGGCGCCGTGATGCTGATCACGTCGCCGGCGGTTTCGCCAGTTCTATCCCGGCGGCGCCCAGCCGCTTGAGAATCTCGAACAGCAGTTCACTCTTGATCGAAACCACCATGCGTGGGCTGCTCACATAACCGGTGACGGTCAGGGTAATGCCTTCGGGCTTGAGCTGGCTGAAGCGCACCACCGGCGCCGGCTTCTCCAGGATGGTCTCGTGCTCGCTGAAGGTGGCTAACAGCAGGTTGCGCACTTGCTCGGGGTCGATGTCCAGCGGGAACATCAGTTCAAGGCTCGCCACCCCCTGGGCGCTGCCCCCGAGGGTGACGTTACGCAGGTTCTGCGAGATCAATTGCGAGTTCGGCACGATCACGATCGAGCGGTCGGCCAGCTGTATTTCGGTGGCCCGCACGTTGATCCGGCGGATGTCGCCTTCCACCCCGCTGATGCTGATCAGGTCGCCGACTTTCACCGGACGTTCGGTCAACAGGATGATGCCGGAGACGAAATTCTTGACGATCTCCTGCAGGCCGAAGCCGATACCCACCGACAGGGCGCTGACGATCCAGGCCAGGTTGGTCCACTTGACCCCCAGCGACGACAGCATCAGCAGCAGCACCAGGGCATAGCCGATGTTGGAAAACAGTGTGCTGAGCGAGGCACACATGCCGGGGTCCATTTCAGTTTTCGGCAGGAACTCGTTGTCCAGCCAGCGCCGCAGCGAACGAATCAGGTAGACGCCGATGATCACGGCGAGCAAGGCATGTAACAGGTTGGCCGGGACGATGTTCAGTTTGCGCAGACCGTCGCCGCCGAGGATGGCGAGGATGTTGGTGGCCAGTTGTTCGAGTGTCGATCCGATGCCACCCACCACCAGGGTAATCAGTGCGATCAGCAATAACGAGGCGCGGCCGGCACCGGAGAAGATGATCGAAATCTGTTCCAGCCGCGTATCGCCGATGCCCAACAACTGCTTCAAGGACTTGCCGGTGGAGGTGCGGGGGGAAAACAGGTGTTCGCAGCCATCTTTCACCAACTGGATCAGCAGATAAAAGCCCGCGAAGGTGATGTAGAACCAGACCAGTTCGTAAGTGATGAAGCGCGACAGCGATACGTAGCCGGCGAGCAAGGCCAGGAGTGAAATCACGATCGCAATGCTGGCGAACGAATAAATCAACCCGGCGAAGGTCCGGCCAGCCTCGGGGGCGACACCCGCCATGACCATGTCCCGGCGGGTTTTGCTGACGCGCAACAGCAGCATCGCGATCATGACCGAGACGATCAGGGCGACCACGCCTCGGACAGAAATCACCAACTCAGCGCTCATGCTGGTGGCGTTGGTCATCTGGGCCAGCGATACCAGCACCAGGAGTGCCCAGGCCAGCCGTGCCGGGAACGGCTCCATCGCCAGGGCGAGCGGATCGGCAAAGTTTGGCAGGCGCCATGAGGGGTGCTGCGTGGACAGCAGTGCGCGACTCAGGCCGAGGATCAGCACGCAGGTATAGACGATTTTTTCGAAGTCCTGGGAAAACCCCGTCAGCTGTGGCGTCAGCGGCAATTCGCGGGTAAAGGCAAAAAACAGCAACCGCAAGGCTATCCAGGCCGTCAACACCGTGGCGATGACCGAAGCCAGGGCCAGGGCGCTACGCCGCAGGCGACCTTCCGGCATGCGATGGATGCACAACCAGGTCAGCCCGCGTTCGGCCAGGCGCCGTCCCACGACCCAAAGCACTACGGCAATCGCGATCAACAGGCTGCTCAGCAGGCGCTCGCCCGGTTGCCAGGTGGCGTCCAGGGTGTCCTTGATCTGCTGCAGGAAGGCGCGGAATTTTTCCCGGTCATGCTCTGGCGGATTGAGCAGGGGGGCCCAGAACCAGGGGTTGAGTACGCTGCGGGTCTGCTGGGTCATTTCGGTTTCCAGCAGGCTGCGGCGGATGGCGGCAATCTGGGTCAGCAGTTCGGCGGCGCTGTTCTTGAGCGATGCCAGGGTTTTCAGTTTGGCGTCGACCCGGGATTTCTGTTCGGTCAGGGTCATTCTCTGGAGGGCGATATCGGACTTCTCGGGCGCGGCATCCGCCACTGGCGGCGGGCCCAGCACGCCCAATTGCGCCTGCAGCTGGTCCTGCTCGGGCAGCAGCAATGCCGAGAGGCGATCGACCTCCTTGACGAGCGCCTGCACCAGATCTTGCGGGCTTTCCAGCTGGCTGTAGTTGCTGGCCTGCGACACCTGCTGCTTATAACTGCCGAGTTGGCCCTGCAGCGCCTCCAGGTCGCTGTCGGAAACGCTGGCGGACGGGGGTGACTGGGCGATGGTGGGGACATCGGGCATGGGCGCTGCCGATAGCCATCCGGCGCTCGTTCCCGACAGCGCGAAAGCGATGAGGATCACTAGCTTCAATGCATAACGCATGGGCGTGCTCGACTGGTTGATAGTCACTCAGCCTATGAGGTTAGGTCATGACCAACGCTATCGAGGTTTTTTTGGTCGCGTGTGCAAGGGCAGGCTGCGATCTCTTGATTTTTTGTTCATTCGCCCGCTCGCCGGGCCGGAAAAAACAGCTCGAAACACGTCACGCCATCCACACTTGTGACGCTGTACCCGCCATTGTGCAACTGCATGATCGTCGCCACGATCGACAGCCCCAGCCCGTTGGATTGCGCCGAGCGCTCGCGGGATTCGTCGACGCGGTAAAAGCGTTCGAACAGCCGGGGCAGGTGTTCGGTGGGGATCGTCTGGCCCTGGTTGCGCACCTGCAGGCGGATGCCATCGGCCGTTGGGGTGGCGCAGATCGCCAGTTCGGAGTTCGGTGCGCCATATTTGATGGCATTGGCGCACAGGTTGGCCAGGGCGCGGCGCAACAGCATCGGCTCGGCCCAGATCACACCGCTGCCCTGGGCGTTGATGGCAATCCCGACATCCGCCGCGAGCCCCTCGAAATAGTCGGCCATGCGCTCCATTTCATCAAAGGCGCCCAGTTCCTGGCGTTGGCGCAGGGCACTGGCCGGGTCGGTGCGGGCCAGGAACAGCATGTTGTCGAGCATGCGTGCCAGGCGCTCGAGCTCCTCGACATTGGAGGCGAGCAACTGTTGATAGGCTTCGATGCTGCGGTTTTGCTGCAAGGCGACCTGGGTTTCACCGAGCAGGTTGTTGATCGGTGTGCGCAACTCATGGGCCATGTCGGTCGACACCTGGCCCAATTGCACGAAACCTCTGCCGAGGCGGTCGAGCATGGCGTTGAAGGCCTCGATCATCGGTAGCAACTCCAGCGGCGCGCCCTGGCTGTCAAGGCGTTCGCCGAGGTTGCCGACGCCGATGCCCTGGGCATGCCGGGCCACGCGCCGCACCGGCAGCAAGCCGCGCTGCACCAGCACGTAGCCGGAAAGTGCCAGCAGAATCGCCGCCACGCTGGCGAACAGGTAGACGTTGAACCGGTAGCTGGCGAGCACCGCCGTACGTTCAGTCATCAGGCGCCCGGTCAGCACTTGCAGCGTGCCCTGGTCACCGGATTCGATGGTCGCGGCCAGTGCTGAAAAAGGTACGCCGTCAACGTTGGGCAAGTGCTGCACGTCGCCGAGGCTCAGCGGGTGGTTGATGGCCATGGGGGGCAACGCGGGCATGTCCAGATTGCCCGGGTTGACCACCAGCAACGGCGGTTGCCCCGGTGCGCCGATACTCAAAAGGGCTTCGCGGTTGCCGAGCATGTTCTGGAACAGCGCGGGCTTGGTGCGGATCAGTTCCAGGGTGTTGCTGTCGTTGAGGAAGGTGCGCAGTTGATCGATACGGGTGATCAGGGCCGCGTCATCACGACGGACCAATTCGCGCTCAAGATCACGGTACAACGCCACGCCCAGGGACGTCAGCGAGACAAACGCCAGGAACGCGAACACCAGCGCCAGGCGCAGCGTCAGGGAGTGGCGCAAATGCGACAGGCTGTTCATGGCTGCGTATCGAAGCGGTAGCCGATGCCGCGCACACTGTGGATCAACTTCAGCTGGAAGGGATCGTCGATCTTCAGCCGCAACCGCCGCACGGCGACGTCCACCACGTTGGTGTCGCTGTCGAAATTCATGTCCCAGACCCGTGAGGCGATTGTCGAGCGCGACAGCACTTCACCCTGGTGCGTGGCGAACAGGTGCAGCAGGGCGAATTCCTTGTTGGTCAGCGTAATGCGTGTGCCGGCGCGGGTAACGCGGCGCTTGAGCACGTCGATCGCGAAGTCTTCGATGTGCAACTGTTCTTCTTCGCGGGTGGGGCCGCGACGGGTCAGGGTGCGCAGGCGGGCCACCAGTTCGGCAAAGGAAAACGGCTTGATCAGGTAATCGTCGGCGCCCAGTTCCAGGCCCTTGATGCGGTCGGCGATGTCATCGCGGGCGGTGAGGAACAGCACCGGGGTATCGGCTTCCTTGCGCAGGCGGCGCAGGACTTCCCAGCCGTCCATCTTCGGCATCATCACGTCCAGCACTATCACATCGAAATCGTGTTCCAGGGCCAGGTGCAAGCCATCGACGCCGTCGCGGGCCAGGCTCACCGTGTAACCGAGTTCCTGCAAGCCGTTGAGCAGGTAATTGCCGGCCTTGGGTTCATCTTCGACGATGAGAATGTTCATGGGGTTCTGCCAGGTGTGGGGTCAGCAGGAATCAGCGCCGCGCAGGCGGGCTACAGCGGCATGCCGGTGCCACCAGTGTAGCCCGATCATCCACCGGCACTCAGGGATGACGATCAGTGATCATTGGTGCAACCGCTGCCCTGGACCAGGTAATCGAGCTCATGCTGGCGACCCCGATGGTCGAGGTAGTTCAGTTGGGCGGGGATGATGCCGCATTGTTGCGAAATGTCCGTTTCACCCAGCACTTTGGCGATGTCGAGGTGGACGAAGGCCGCGTCCTTGTCGTGGATCACCGGCGCGGTGCTTTGGGTATCGGCAAAGGCCGAGCCAGTTGCGAGGAGGGCGGCGAAACCGAGGATGTACATTTTCATGACGGTGCTCTCTTTTCAGGTTCTCAGGGTTGGGGTGGCTGTTGGCGGGTTGGCCTGGCAGTGAGTTCAGGTTAACCAGGCGATCCGAACAGCCAACCAACAGCTCGATGACAAAGTTGTAATAAATGGCCGCGGGTTATGGCTGGCGACCGGCGGCCGCCAGGATCAGGTCGGCGATTTCCTTCGAGTGGGACACCAGCGACAAGTGGCTCGACGGCAATTCGAGGGTGGTGGCACCCATGCGCTTGGCCAGGAAGCGCTCAAGGTCCGGGCTGATTGTCTGGTCCTGGCTGGATACGGCGTACCACGACGGTTTGGTGTGCCAGGCCGCAGCGGTGGTGCGGTCGGTGAACAGGGTCTTGGCAATCGGTTGTTGCACGGCGAACAGCTGCATGGCTTTGTCGTGGGGCACGTCGCTGGCGAAGTAGTTGAGAAAGGCGTCTTGCTTGAGGCTGACGAAACCGTCGTGTTCTTCGGTACCGGCACGTACCGGCATGGTCGGGTATTTGGCCGAGAGAGCGACGAAATCTTCCCCGGCATCCGGCGCACGCGCGGCGACGTACACCAGCGAACTGACTTTCGGATTGACCCCGGCCTCGCTGACCACCGTGCCGGCGTAGGAATGGCCGACCAGCACGGTCGGGCCGTCTTGTTGATCGAGCACGCGCTGGGTCGCGGCGACATCATCGGCCACCGACGTCAGCGGGTTTTGCACGGCGGTAACGTGCAGGCCGGCGGCCTGCAAGCGGTTGATCACATCCGCCCAACTGGAGCCATCGGCCCAGGAACCGTGCACCAGCACGACGTTGTTGGCCTTGACCGGTGCGGCCGGGGTGGCAGCCATGGCGCAGCCGCTGCCCAGCATGAACAGGCTGGCGGCGATCAGGCAGAGTTTGCTCAATGGATTCATGTTATCGACCCTTGTCATCATCAGTGGCAGGCGTGTCACCCGGTGCGGGTGACTGACGACTTCACTGTATGAAGCGAGGGTGGTGGCTACGCTGACAACTCGATGACAAGTCTGTAATGCAGCGCAGGAGGCAGGCCTTCGACGGAACCATGTTCTACGCTTACCCGCAGATGGCACCCATAAAAACAATGTTAAAGGGAGAGACACCATGTCCGCTTTGCTTCATCGCGTCAGCCATTGCCTGGCTGCAGGCCTTGTCGCTGCCACACTCAGCACCTGCGCGCTGGCGCTGGATACCGTCAAGTTCATGGCCCCCGGTTCCGTGGGCGGCGGTTATGACCAGACGGCCCGGGTGCTGGGCAAGGCCCTGATCGAGGCCAACGTCGCCAAGGCCGTCACCTTTGAGAACAAGGGGGGCGCGGGCGGTACGCTAGGGCTGGCGCAATTTGCCAACAGCACCAAGGGCGACCCGAATGCGCTGCTGGTGGTCGGTGCGATCATGGTGGCAGGCATCGAGCAGAACAAACCGCAGATCAGCTTGAAGGACGTGACACCGATCGCCCGGTTGTTCACCGAGTACAACGTGCTCGCGGTGCGCAAGGATTCGCCGTACAAGACCCTTGATGACCTGATCAAGGATTTCAAGGCCAAGCCGACCAGCGTGACCTTCGGCGGTGGTTCCAAAGGCTCGATCGATCACATCGGCATCGCCGAACTGGCCGGCAAGCTGGATGTGCCGGTCAACAAGGTGAATTACATCGCCACCGGCGGTGGCGGTGAAATTGTCGCCCAGGCCTTGGGCGGCCAGATCAAGGTGATCACCGGCGGGTATGCCGAACTGGGTCAATACATCAAGAACGGCCAGTTCCGCGTGCTCGCCATCGGCGCGCCCGAGCGCGTGCCGGGAATCGACGCGCCGACCCTCAAGGAAAGTGGTTACGACGTGGTTATCGGCAACTGGCGCGGTGTCTATGGCGCAGCCGGCCTCACCCCCGAGCAGCGCAAGGAAGTGACCGACGCCGTGCTGGCCGCCAGCAAAAGCAAAGTCTGGCAAGACAACATCAAGACCAACGCCTGGACGGAGAGCGTGCTGACCGGAGACGATTTCGGCAAATTCGTCGACGAAGAACACGTGCGACTGCACGCGATGCTGGTCAAGGTCGGGTTGCTTTGAAATGGCCGGATCCCGCGCAGTGGTGCCGACCCAATTGGCCATCGGTATCGGCCTGATTGTCCTCAGCGTGGTGTTGGCGGTGGGCGCCTGGCGCTTTCCGCCGGAGATGGGCTTCGTCATTCTGCCGGCCTATGTCTACCCATGGGTGGTCGCGGGGTTCCTGGGGGTGGTGGGCGTGTTGTTGAGTTATCAGGCGGTCAGCGGCGGTTTTCGCGAACTGGATAACGAACAGGCCCACACCGTGGCGGGCGGCAAGGCCGGCGCAGCCTGGGTCACCGCAGGGTTGATCGGTGTGGCCGTGCTCATCAATATCATCGGTTTCGTGCTGGCCGCCGGGTTGCTGTTCGCCTGTTCGGCCCGTGGTTTTGGCAGTCGTCATCCACTGCGCGACCTGGCGATCGGCATGGCCTTGACCCTGCCGATCTACTGGTTGTTCAACGCCGGGCTGGGGGTTTCCCTGCCGCCGCTGGTCAACGCCTGGATCTGATCCAAGGAGATCGACAGCATGGACATTCTCGCCAGCCTGGCGATGGGTTTTTCTGCAGCGCTGACGCCGATCAACCTGCTGTGGGGCTTCATTGGCTGCCTGCTGGGCACCGCCATTGGCGTGTTGCCGGGCATCGGGCCGGCGCTGACGGTGGCCTTGCTGCTGCCGATCACCGCCAAGGTCGACCCCACCGGAGCGCTGATCATGTTCGCCGGGATCTACTACGGCGCGCAGTTCGGCGGCTCCACCACCTCGATCCTGCTCAATACCCCCGGTGAGTCGTCGTCCATGGTCACGGCCCTGGAAGGCAACCTCATGGCGCGCAATGGCCGGGCCGGGCCGGCGCTGGCCACGGCGGCGATCGGCTCCTTTGTCGCCGGCACCATTGCGACCATCCTGCTGACCCTGTTCGCACCGGTCGTGGCCCGGCTGGCGCTGAATTTCGGGCCAGCGGAGTATTTCGCGATCCTGGTGCTGTCCTTCACCACGGTGTCGGCGGTGCTCGGCGCCTCGATGCTGCGTGGTTTTGCTTCATTGGGGATCGGCTTGACCATCGGCCTGATCGGCCTCGACTCGACGTCGGGCATTGCCCGCTACACCCTGGGCGTGCCCGAACTGGTGGATGGTATCGAGGTGGTGCTGGTGGCGGTCGGTCTGTTCGCGGTCGGCGAAGCCTTGTACAGCCTGCTTTATCAAACTGAACAATCGGAGGGCCGGCATCGCCTGACGTCGTTATGGATGACCCGTGCCGACTGGAAACGCTCGGTGCCGGCCTGGCTGCGGGGCACGCTGATCGGCTTCCCGTTTGGCTCGATCCCGGCGGGCGGCGCGGAGATCCCGACCTTCCTGTCCTATTCCACCGAACGCAAACTGAGCAAGTACCCCAAGGAGTTTTCGGCCAACAAGGGCGAGGGCGCCATCGAAGGGGTGGCCGGCCCGGAAGCGGCCAACAACGCCAGTGCCACCGGCTCGCTGGTGCCGTTGCTGACCCTGGGCATACCCACGTCCGCCACGGCGGCGATCCTGTTGGCGGCGTTCCAGAACTACAACCTGCAACCGGGGCCGATGCTCTTCGAAACCTCCGCCGACCTGGTCTGGACCCTGGTGGCCTCGCTGTACATCGGCAACGTCATCCTGCTGGTGTTGAACCTGCCGTTGGTGGGCCTGTGGGTCAAGCTGCTGCAGATCCCCCGGCCTTACCTGAACGCCGGGATCCTGGTGTTCGCCACCATCGGCGTCTACGGCATGCGCCATTCTTCCTTCGACCTGATGCTGATGCTGGGGATCGGCTGGGCCGGAGTGTTGATGCGGCGTTTCGATTTCCCGGTGGCGCCGGTGATCGTCGGCATGCTGCTGGGGCCGATGGCCGAGAAACAGCTGCGCAATGCCCTGTCGATCAGTGAGGGGGACTGGACGATATTTTTGACCCAGCCCATCTCGGCGGCTTTCATGGCCCTGACCCTGTTGGTGCTGGTGGTGCCACCGCTGTTGCATGCCAGGGGCATCAAGTTACACGAAGACGATTGAGTGCTCCGGCTGCCGGACGCGAAAACCGTCTTGAAAAACGCCGGAAGCAATCTATGGTAAATGCAATATTGGCCAGCGTGTCCGATAGGTCCCTCGAGGTGAAAGCATGCCTTACTCGACTGAGGTTTCAATGCCATCGATTTCGTTTGTTTGTTGTATCGAAAGTGGGCGGCTTGAAAGTCAAACCATCCTTATGATCAAAACGCTCAGGAAATTTGGCGGGCGGTTGGCAAAATGTACCGTGTTTGCAGTAAAGGCACGCGTGGGCGCCCCCCTTTCGCAAGCGACGTTGCATGCATTGCGCGAGTTGGATGTAACCTACGTCGATGACGGAGCCTATAACGTGGCGCCCTGGTTTAACTATTCAAATAAACCGGCGGCGGTGTATTGGGCGCAGCGTAATGCCACCACTGATTTAATTGCCTGGCTTGATAGTGATATTTTGATTGCCGCGGAGCCATCGGGGCTGCTGTTGGAGCCAGGCATCGATTTCGCTGCCCGTGCAGAATATCTTCCGCCCGCTATTCATGAGGGGGCGGCAAGAAACACGCCTTATTGGCAGTCTTTGTGCAAGTTGATAGGCGCCAATTTCGAGGAGCTTCCATGGATATCACTGGAAAGTCCTGTGGTAAAAATGCGGGCTTTCTTCAACTCGGGTGCCTTTGTCTGGCGTAGAAGTAGTTGCTTTGCTGAAAGCTATGTTTCAGCATTCGAAAAGTTACTGAAAAGTAAACTGGCAAGCTGTTCCGGGTCTGCATGGTATGCCGATCAAGTGGTTATTTCTCCCGTGCTGGTAAAAAATAACATCAGTTGGCGCCACTTGAGCCTGGTGGAGCATCACATGGTTTTTCCTGGGCATATCGTCGGCCCTTCGGCGACACCGTCCATGAAAAGTTCAAGCATTATTCATTATTCCGGGTCGCTTTCGGGTGAGTCCGAACCCGACATGCTGCAGCGTCTCATTAATGAAGTACCCCATGTTCATAAAGAGTTGATGGCGCACAGGGTAAGTAGTGAAGTTCCCAAAGTGAATGTTTTATGGCTGCCAATACGTGTTTTGAGAAAAATCAGGCTTTGGTATTTCTTGAAATCCCTTGATGTTGCCGAAGTGGGTGTGTAGCCAAAGTCTATCCCGTCCGGCTACAGGTTGTGTGGTGTTACAACCTGTCCGGAAAACCACTGCACAACCTGCGCGCACGCCGGATGTGCAGCCGCCGAAGGTTGCAGGCATAGCGAGTAAATTCCCCGGGTCTTCAACGGCTCGCCAAACGGCATAACCAGCACGCCACGTTCGATCGACTCGCCCGCCAGGGTCATGTCGGTCATGGCCACACCCAGTCCGCGCGCGGCGGCATCCAGCGCCAGTTCGTCGAGGTTGAAGGGAATGTGGCGAAACTCATCCAGTGATCTGCCACCGTTGGCGGCCAGCCAATACCTCCAGTCGTTCTTGTCGCTCGAACGGTGCAGTAGCGCAAAGTCGGCAAGATCCTCCTGTGATGCCAGCCCAAGGCCGGGTGCACACACCGGCACCAGTGCTTCCTCGAACAGCGTCAGGCAATCCGCAGCGGCGGACGGTTCTGGCAGGTAGAGGATGTAGGCGTCGCTGTCGCTGGCCGGTTCCACCACCTCGGTGGCGACGGTCTCGATCGCCAGCGATACCTGCGGATGATGGCGGTAGAAGTCATTCAGCCTGGGCAGCAACCAGCGCACAGCCAATGACACGTGCATGCGGATGCGGAACGGGCGCTTTTGCGGGGCGATCCGGTCTTCCAGCGCCTTGAGGTGTTCAAGGATGTGCCGCGCACTGGCGAGCACCTGTTCGCCTTCCGCTGTCAGCTGCAGGCTGCGGCTGGTCCTGACGAACATCGCGGTGCCGTAGTGAGTCTCCAATTGCTGGATTTTGCGACTCACGGCGCTTTGGGTCAGGCACAGCGTGTGCGCCGCTTGGGTGAAGCTGCCGGAATCAGCAACCTCGACCAAGGCCTGCAGGCCCTGGAGCGAGGGAACGTGGCGAATGTTATCCATGCGTTTTCAGAATACCTGGATGATTTAATAACGTTGGTTGTCGTTGCAATGTCCCTTTAGATTCTAGCCATAGCGGCCGTCATCTCAAACCTATCATGCAAATGCTGCATGCATTTGTGCGAGAGGCCGGCACAACGACAGTCTATGAGGTGACGCATGGAAAACGTATGTGGCTGGATTGCACAAGCCGGGGACAGCCCGTTGCGCGACCCGCTCAAGGGCACGCAGCAGGCCGATTGGCTGGTGATCGGCGCCGGCATCACCGGGCTCTGTGCCGCTCACTCACTGGCGCAACTGCATCCCCAGGCACGCATTGTGGTGGTCGACCGCCAGCGCGCCGCGCAAGGTGCATCGGCGCGTAACTCGGGATTCGTGGTGGCCCACGAACATCCCGGCCATGCCGAGTTGCAGGGCACCCCGGGTTTCGCCGGCTACCAGGCCGACACCGCGATTGGCCGCGCCGCCAGCGACGAGGTGCGCAAGCGCGTTGCCCGGCACGGTATTGAATGCGACTTTCGCGAATCGGGGTATTTTTTCGCGGTCAGCGATCCGCGCAAGTTGACCCAGGTCGAGGCCAAGTTGCAGACTTTGCGCGCCGTGGGCGCTTCTGCAGAGTTTCTGCAAGGCGAACGGTTGCGCCAGAAGTTGGGAACCCGGCACTACCAGGCGGCGATCTGGTGCGGCAATGGCAATGCGCTGCTGCAACCGGCGAAGTACGTCAAAGGGCTGCTCGATGCATTGCCGCCGCAGGTGGCCCTGTTTGAAAACACCGAGATCAGCGGTCTGCAGCGCCTGGGCGATGGCCGCATTCGCGCCAACGGTACCTACGGCTGCATCGAGGCCAGGCAAGTGCTGGTTTGCCTCAATGCCTTCATTCCCCGATCCGGCATCAGTGACAGCGGCACCTTCGCGATGGAACTCAGCGCCAGCCTGACCCGGCCCCTGAGCGACGAAGAATTCCAGGCCCTTGGTGCCGTCGAACCCTGGGGCGTGTTGTCGACCCGTCCTCTAGGCGCCACGGTACGCCTGACCCCGGACCGCCGGGTGATGATTCGCAACACCGCCGAATACCGCGCCCACGACTTGTCGCCCGGCGAACTGGCGACCCGGCGCCAACACCATGTCCTGGGTCTGCAGCGCCGGTTCCCGATGTTGGGCGCGCAGGACATCCAGTACACCTGGACCGGCCACCTCAGCGCTTCGCGCTCCGGGCAACCGTATTTTGCCAAGGTCGAGGAGGGCGTGTACGCCGTGGCCGGGTGCAACGGCTCGGGGGTGGCGCGCGGCACGCTCTGGGGGAGGCTGCTGGCGGAGCTGGCATCGGGCATCGACTCGCCGCTCTTGCAATCGGTCATCGATCGCGCCCAGCCCGGCTGGCTGCCGCCCAAACCCTTGCTCGATATCGGTGCCATGCTGCGCATGCGCGTAGAGACGGCCCGGGCCAGAACCGAAATCTAGAACAGCGACTTTCACATACAAAAAAACACTTCAACACGAAGGTGATCGAACATGCGCGTCAATACTGTTTCCCTGGTGGCACTGCTCTCTACGTTCAGCGCTGCCGCCTACGCCGATGAGACCGTGAACATTTCCAACTGGAACGGCTACATCGCCGATGACACCCTGGCCACGTTCACCCGGGAAACCGGGATCAAGGCCACCTACGACATCCATGACAGCAACGAAGTGCTGGAGTCGAAGTTGATGACCGGCAACACCGGGTATGACGTGGTCAGCCCGTCGAACCATTTCCTGTCGCGCCTGATCAAGGCCGGGGCCATTCAGAAGCTCGACAGGAGCCAACTGCCTGGCTGGAACAACCTTGACCCGGTGCTGATGAAGAAGCTCGAGGTCAACGACCCCGGCAACCAGTACGGTTACCCCTACATGTGGGGCACCGCAGGCATTGGCTATAACGTCGAGAAGATCAAGGCGATCTTCGGCAACACCGACGTCACTCGGTCCTGGAGCCTGTTTTTCGACGAGGCCAATATCAAGAAGCTCAGCGAATGTGGCGTGGCGATCATCGACAACCCGACGCAAGTACTGCCGATCACCCTCAATTACCTGGGGTTGCCGCCCCACAGCCACGAGCCTGCCGATTACAAGAAAGCCGAGCAGGCGCTGCTGAGAATCCGCCCTTACGTCCAGTATTTCCACGCCTCCAAATACATCAGCGACCTGGCCAACGGCAACGTCTGCGCGGTGATCGGCTTCAACGGCGACATCGTGCAGGCAGCCGCCAGCGCCAGGGAAGCGAAAAACGGCATCGACATTGCCTATTCGATCCCGGATGAAGGTTCGACGCTGTGGTTCGACATGGTGGTCATGCCCAAGAGCGCGCCGCACCAGAAGAACGGCTACACCTACATGAACTACCTGCTGCAACCGCAGGTCATCGCCAACATCAGCAACAGCATCCACTACGCCAATCCCAACAGCGCGGCGGACGCCGATGTGGTGCCGGCGGTGAAGCAGGACCTGGCGATCTACCCGCCCAAGGCGGTGATGGACAAGTTGTTCACGGTGGAAGACCTGCCAGCCTCCATCGCCCGCTTGACCACGCGGCTGTGGACCAAGTTGAAGACCAATACCTGATCGCTGCGATGCGCCGACCCGACAAGCCAGCTCTGTGGGCCAGGATCAATGTGTGGCGTACGCGCCTCTGTAGGAGCCGGCTTGCTGGCGATGCGATGGTGGCCGTGACGCCGCCATCGCTGGCCGCAGGGTGATTCAGCCGTCGATCGCCGGAAAATCGATATCGGTCAGGGCGACGTTGTTCAGGTAGTTGGTCAGCGTTTGCGAGGCCACGTGGGCGATCACTTCGATGATCTTCGCATCATCGATTCCAGCCGCGCGGGCCGCGGCAATGTGCTCGCTGTCCAGGTGGCCACGACTTTCGGTGATCTGGCGGGCGAGCAACGCATAGGCATCGAGCCGGCCTTCGCGGGCGCTGAGGATTTCCTGGCTGGAAAGCCCGGCCTTGCCGGCGAACAGCGTGTGCGCCGCCAGGCAGTAGTCGCAGCCGTTGACCTGGGAGGTGGCAAGGAAAATCGCCTCCTTCTGCGGGGCGCTCAGGGATGTCTTGGCCAGTGCCGCCGAGTTCTGCAGGTAGGAGGCCAGTACAGCGGGGGCGTGGGCCAGGACCCGGAACACGTTGGGCAGGAAGCCGATTTTCTTCTGCACGCCGTCGAGCAATGGGCGAGTGGCTTCGTTGGCAAGTTCCAGGCTGACAGGGGTAATGCGTGGCATGGTGATTCTCCGTAGTGGATGCGCGACAGGCGCTGGGTACGGAATGGATGCTAGAGAATCGGCTTGGCCTATTGGATGCAAATCGTCGACGATATGCGACAGATCGTCCAGAACTGCAGCCGGAGGCCCTTCATGGATCGCTTGTCCACATTGCTTGCGCATTTCGGCGTCAATGCCGGGACCTTTCACAGCGGTACGTTTTGCGGCACGACGGCGTTCGACGGCAGCCAGGCCTGCGGGCATTTGCATTTGCTCCAGGCGGGTGAATTGTCCTTAAGGCTCGCGGACGACCGTGAGCTGCACATCACCGAACCGACCCTGATCTTTTTTCCCCGACCCTATCGCCATCGCCTGTTTGCCGCGCAGGACAGCGATACGCAGCTGGTGTGCGCGTCCCTGGACTTCGATGGCGGCGCGGGCAATGCCCTGGCCACGGCGCTGCCGGATTACCTGGTGCTCAAACTGGAGGACATCCCGGCCCTGGCCAGCACGCTGCAATGGTTGTTCAACGAAGCCTTCGACGGCACCTGTGGCCGTGAGGCGGTGATGGACCGGCTGTTCGAACTGGTGGTGATCCTGTTGTTGCGCCACATCCTGAGCAGTCGCGATCAGCAGCCGGGCATGATGGCCGGCCTGGCCGATCCGCGCCTGGCGCGCCCCTTGAACCTCATGCACGAGGCGCCCGGCAAGGCCTGGAGCGTGGCCGAACTGGCGGTGGCGGCCAACATGTCCCGGGCCAGTTTCGCCGAGCACTTCAAACGGGTGGTCGGGCAGGCTCCCATGGATTATCTGGTGAGCTGGCGCATCAGCCTGGCGCAGAAACGCCTGGGTGAAGGCAAGCCCATTGCCCTGATCGCCGAAGAGGTTGGTTATGAAAGCCCTTCGGCGCTGGCCCGGGCATTTCGTCGCAAGACCGGAGTCAGCCCAAGGCAATGGCGAGGCTGACGGCTGCAGCGCCTATTGGCCGGCGCACTGGCGGGCCACGGCAGCTGTGCTAGCTTCTTGGGGGGGAATCTGCGGTTTGCGAGCGTCCCGTTGTGTCTACCTCGTACAGGCCCTGGGGAGTCAATCAATAATATGCAGGATGCGCGCCCAAACCCGACGCTGGACCTGGAGTATTGTGTCGAACGGCCGATATTCATGGACTTCCTGCAGCACGCCGCACGCACGCCCGATGCCGTGGCGGTGGTGTCTCAGGACGCTACGTGCAGCTACGGCGAACTTGCAGCGATCAGCCAGCGCCTGGCGGGCTTTCTGCTTGAGCAGGGCGCGAGGCCATCCGACCGGGTGGTGATCGTCTCCGGTCGCTGTGCGGGGCTGGTCTACGCCATGCTCGGTGCCTCGCGCGCCGGCTTGACGTTCACCGTTGCCGACATGGCCTATCCCCGTGCGCGCATCGAGCAGATCGTCCAGGTGCTCGAGCCGAGCTTTATCCTGGTCTGCGGCGAGGCCGCGTTCGAGCTCGATCCCCGGCGCTCGTCCGGGGTACGCGTGGTCAACATCCCGGAAATACCCGGCGACGTGCTGAAGGCTTTCGCCGTCGAGCCAAGGGGCTTGCCCCAGGTCAGCCCTGGAAACCCGGCCTATATCACCTTCACCTCGGGCAGTACCGGCGAGCCTAAGGGGATTGTCACCCATCACTCGCCCCTGGTGCATTTCATCGAATGGCACAGCCAGCGTCATTCGTTGACCAAGGACAGTTGCTTTTCCCTGCTGTCAGGGCTGGGCCACGACCCGGTCTACAGGGATGTGTTCACGCCGCTGTCCATTGGAGCAAAGGTTGTTATCCCGGCCCAGTCGACTGTGATCGATCCAGCTGCATTGGCCAAATGGATACACCAGCACGGGATCTCCGTCATTCACCTCACGCCGCCCCTGGGCAAACTCATTGAGACTGGGGCGAAAATCAGTGGCTTGCAGTTCGATGGGCTGCGCTACCTGTTCTGGGGCGGGGATGCCTTGAGCAACACCCTGTACCAGCAAATCTGCGCCATTGCCCCCAACGCCATCAGCGTCAACTTCTACGGCACCACCGAAACGCCCCAGGCGATGGCTTACCATCAGGTCGATCCCGCGCGCGACAATTCGAGGATCCCGCTGGGCAAAGGCATCGAGGGCGCGCAACTGCTGCTGGTCAATGAGGCCAATCAGTTGGTCGGCGAAGGCGAAGTCGGAGAAATCCTGATACGCAGCCCGTATCTGTCCCTGGGTTATTACGGTGACGCGACGCTGACTAAAGAAAAGTTTGTGGTCAATCCCTTTACCCGGGCCGAGGGTGATATCTGCTATCGAACCGGCGACCTGGGCACTTATCTGGCCGATGGCAGTGTCATGTTCCGGGGGCGCGGCGATAGCCAGGTGAAGATTCGCGGCCATCGCATCGAACTCGCTGAAATCGAAGGCGCGATCTCAAGACACCCGCGGATCAAACAATGCGTGGTGCTGGCCGACAACGACCGTTCGAACGTGAAACTGCTGGCCTGCTGCGTTGCAGCCAAGCCTGTTGCAGCGGTTGAACTGCGTGAGCATGTGGGGGAGGAACTGCCCGACTACATGGTGCCGGCATTGTTCGTGTTCGTGGAGTCCATTCCACTGACGCCCAACGGCAAGATCGACAAGCGGGCGTTGCAGGCGCTGGTCGATAGCCAGGCGGCCCCCGTCAATGCCAGCCAGGACCTGTCTCCGCTTGCGCTCAAGTTGACCCAGGCATGGGCCGAAATTCTCGAAGTGCCGCGCATCGATCCGCAACTGACGTTTGTGGAGCTGGGCGGGGATTCACTCTCGTTCGTCCAGGCGTCCATGGTGCTGGAAGAGCTGATCGGCCATCTGCCCGATCAATGGGAAATGATCCCGGTCGTTCAATTGTGTGAGCTGGCCAGCGACACCAAGGCCTCGAGGTTTTCGATCCGGGCAATGGAAGTGCCGGTGTTCATGCGCGTGGTTTCCATCGTCTTGATTGTCATTGGCCATTTTCAACTTTTTTCAGCCTGGCCGATTTTTGGCGAAACCATGATCCTGTTCCTGATTTCCGGGGTCAGCCTGGCAAGGTTTCAATTCAAGGCCATCAATGAATACGGGAGCGTGCGCACGCTGGTGAAGTCCGTTGCCAGTATCGCGGTGCCTACGATCCTGTACACGGCGTTGGTGCAAATGCTGTTCGACAAGGTGCATTGGCAATCACTGCTGCTGATTTCCAATTGGTTTTCGGCGGATACCGTCGGCAACTTCGCCTATTGGTACATAGAACTGCTGGTGCAGATGCTGGTGATCATCGGGTTCGCACTGTCGTTCGAGCGCGTCAGGAACGTCATCAGTGCAGACCCGTTTCGTTGTTTTGTCATTGCTTCATGCGCGTTGGCGGTGGTCGATGTGCTGATCAGTACCTATGTGTTCGATGCCACCGCGCTGCTCAATCGGGTGCCCCAGCATTACCTGGCGATCATGGTGCTCGGCATGGCCATTCACAGTGCCGGTTCAACCCGCCAGAAGTTGATCGTCAGCGCCGTGACCGTCCTGGTAGTGGGTTGGCAGGACATGGTGGCCATGTTGGGGTATGGACCGTTCGCCGCCGAGATCTGGAACCATATCGATATCGCCGTGCCTGCCGCGCTCCTGGTGATCTGGGTCCGGTCCATTCCCGTACCCGGTTTGATGGCCCGTGGCGTGGCATTGATTGCGTCCTCGACGCTGTATATCTACTTGACGCATTTCCAGTTTCAGTCGGTGGCCCGGCGCCTCGGCGACTATCCGGTACTCGCGGTGATCCTTGCGATCGTCGGTGGCGTGGCGGTGGGTTATGCCTGGAACAAGGTCGTGCGCTGGGTGTTGATGCGCGGCAACGGCGACGGCAAGAAGCGTGGCGCGGATAAAATCGAGCGGGTGGCGTGACGGTTCCGTAAACTGGCGGCGTAACAGGCGTTGCTGCACGAAGGCTGCGGCTGACCTGCGCGCGCCGCCGCCTTACCACCTCAAGCAAGAGACCCCCATGGCAAATCAAGACCTGACCTTCGTTCCCGATCCCGATGCGGACTCCATTTCCTCCGACGTCGCCGGTTTCGCCGGCATGCTGGTCTCCACCCAGATTCCGACCCGTGCCGATGGCAGCCTTGAACTGGGCGATATCACCCTGCAAAGCGAATGCACCCTGCAAGCGCTGAAAGTGGCGCTGGAGCGCGCCGGCAGTTCCATGGACCGGGTGCTGCACCTGACCATCTACCTCACCGACATGGCCGACCGCGCCGCGTTCAATGAGGTCTACAAGCGCTTCTTCGCCAAACCGTGGCCAGTGCGCGCTGCGGTGGGCGTGGCGTCGCTGGCGGTCGAAGGCATGCGCGTGGAAGTGACTGCGATGGCCGCCAAGGCCTGATCGTAATCCCACACGCGAACCTGTAGGAGCTGGCTTGCCAGCGAAGAGGCCCGAAAGAGCAGCGCAATACTCAAGGCCGCCTTCGCTGGCAAGCCAGCTCCTACAAGGGGTTTTGGTACGCGCAGCTGCATCTTCGCACCCGCAAGCCGCCACCTGGCAGTACATGGGTGCCCCTCAGGCATTTCACCGCTACAATGCGCGCCTCGACCGTGACAGCCTGACTAAAAATATTATGTCCCTGCCCAAACATCACCTGGAATTGCTCAGCCCCGCCCGTGACGTGGCGATCGCCCGCGAGGCCATCCTGCATGGCGCCGATGCCATCTACCTCGGCGGCCCGAGCTTCGGCGCGCGTCATAACGCCTGCAACGAAGTGAGCGATATCGCCGCCCTGGTGGAGTTCGCCCATCGCTACCACGCCCGGGTGTTCACCACGATCAATACCATCCTGCACGACAACGAACTGGAACCGGCACGCAAGCTGATTCATGAGTTGTACGATGCGGGCGTCGATGCGCTGATCGTCCAGGACCTTGGTGTGATGGAACTGGACATCCCGCCGATCGAGCTGCACGCCAGCACCCAGACCGACATCCGCACCCTGGAGCGGGCGAAGTTCCTCGACCAGGCTGGTTTCTCGCAACTGGTACTGGCCCGCGAGCTGAACCTGCAGGAAATCCGCGCCATCGCCGACGAAACCGACGCGGCGATCGAGTTCTTCATCCACGGCGCGCTCTGCGTGGCGTTCTCCGGCCAGTGCAACATTTCCCACGCGCACACCGGTCGCAGCGCCAACCGTGGCGACTGCTCCCAGGCCTGCCGCCTGCCATACACCCTCAAGGACGAAAAGGGCGGGGTGATCGCCTACGAGAAGCACCTGCTGTCGATGAAGGACAACAACCAGAGCGCCAACATCCGCGCCCTGGTGGAAGCTGGCGTGCGCTCGTTCAAGATCGAAGGGCGCTACAAGGACATGGGCTATGTGAAGAACATCACCGCCTACTACCGCCAGCGCCTGGACGCCGTGCTCGAAGACCGTCCGGACCTGGCCCGCGCATCCAGCGGCCGCACCGCGCATTTCTTCCTGCCCGATCCGGACAAGACCTTCCACCGTGGCAGCACCGACTACTTCGTCAGCGAACGCAAGATCGACATCGGCGCCTTCGACTCGCCGACCTTCACCGGCCTGCCGGTGGGCGTGGTGGAAAAAGTCGGCAAGCGCGACCTGCTGGTGGTCACCCACGAGCCACTGTCCAACGGTGACGGCCTCAACGTGCTGGTCAAGCGTGAAGTGGTGGGCTGGCGGACCAACATCGCCGAGCCTAAAGGCGAGTTTGAAGAGGACGGCGAAAAACGCTATCGCTACCGCGTCGAGCCCAACGAGATGCCCAAGGGCTTGCACCAATTGCGCCCGAATCACCCGCTGAGTCGCAACCTGGATCACAACTGGGCCCAGGCGCTGCAAAAGACCTCCGCCGAGCGCCGGATCGGTCTTTCCTGGGTGGCGCGCCTGCGTGAAGAACGCCTGGAACTGATTGCCACCAGCGAAGAGGGCATCAGCGCCAGTGTCGGCCTGGACGGGCCGTTTGGCGTGGCCAATAAACCAGAACAGGCCCTGGAGCAATTGCACGATCTGCTGGGCCAACTGGGTACCACCGAGTACCACGCCACCAACATCAAGCTGGACGCCCCGCAGGCGTTCTTCATTCCCAACTCGCAACTCAAGGCCTTGCGCCGCGAAGTGATCGAGGCGTTGACCGTGGCGCGCATCGCGGCCCACCCACGGGGCGGCCGCAAAGCCGAGACCACACCGCCGCCGGTGTACCCGGAGTCGCACCTGTCGTTCCTGGCCAACGTCTACAACCAGAAGGCCCGCGACTTCTATCACCGTCACGGGGTCAAGCTGATCGATGCGGCCTACGAGGCCCATGAGGAGACGGGTGAAGTGCCGGTGATGATCACCAAGCACTGCCTGCGGTTTTCCTTCAACCTGTGCCCCAAGCAGGCCAAGGGCGTGACGGGCGTGCGCACCAAGGTCGCGCCGATGCAGTTGATCCACGGCGACGAAGTGCTGACGTTGAAGTTCGACTGCAAGCCTTGCGAGATGCACGTGATCGGCAAGATGAAAGGGCACATCCTCGATCTGCCGCAACCGGGCAGCGTGCAGCAGGTCGTCGGGCACATCAGCCCCGAGGACCTGCTAAAGACCATCCATCGCGCGCCCCACTGAGTGATCGGCGAGCGCGCAGTCCAGGCTGCGCGCTCGCCATTTCACCCCGCAGTTCAGCTCACTTCAGGTCGAAGCGGTCAAGGTTCATCACCTTGGTCCAGGCCGCCACGAAGTCCTTGATGAACTTCTCCTCGCCATTACTGGCATAGAACTCCGACAGCGCGCGCAACTGCGAGTTGGAGCCGAAGACCAGGTCGACTCGCGTGCCCGACCACTTTTTCTGGCCGGTCTTGCGGTCGCTCGCTTCAAACTCTTCCTGGGCATCCGACACCGGCTTCCACTCCACGCCCATGTCCAGCAGGTTGGTGAAGAAGTCGGTGGTCAGCGCCTCCGGCCGCGTGGTGAACACGCCGTGGGAAGTTTGTCCGGCGTTGGTCTTGAGCACACGCAGGCCGCCAATCAGCACGGTCATTTCCGGCGCGGTCAGGGTCAGCAACTGCGCCTTGTCGATCAACAGCGACTCCGCCGATACCGTGTATTTGCCCTTGAGGTAATTGCGGAAGCCATCGGCGATCGGTTCGAGAAAACCGAACGACTCGACATCGGTCTGTTCTTGGGAAGCGTCCATGCGCCCCGGCGTGAACGGCACCGTGATCGTGTGCCCGGCATTTTTCGCGGCCTGTTCGATGCCCGCATTACCGGCGAGGACGATCAGGTCGGCCAGGGAGATTTTCTTGCCGCCGGCGTTGAATTCCTGCTGGATACCTTCCAGTTTCGCCAGCACGCTGGCCAGTTGGTCGGGCTGGTTGGCCTGCCAGAACTTCTGTGGGGCCAGGCGCAAACGCCCACCGTTGGCACCGCCGCGCTTGTCCGAACCGCGGAAGGTGGACGCCGCCGCCCACGCCGTCGAGACCAGTTGCGAGACCGACAGGCCCGAGGCCAGCAGCTTGCTTTTCAGGGCCGCGACGTCGCTGTCGTTGACCAGCGGATGATCGACGGCAGGTATCGGGTCTTGCCACAACAGTTCTTCATTGGGCATTTCCGGGCCGAGGTAGCGCGAGAGTGGCCCCATGTCGCGGTGGATCAGCTTGTACCAGGCGCGGGCGAACGCGTCGGCCAGTTGATCGGGGTTCTCCAGGAAACGCCGGGAAATCGGCTCGTAGATCGGGTCGAAGCGCAGCGCCAGGTCCGTGGTCAGCATGGTCGGATTGCGCCGTTTGGACGGATCGTGCGCGTCCGGAATGATCCCGGCGCCGGCACCGTTTTTCGGCGTCCACTGGTGGGCGCCCGCCGGGCTCTTGGTCAGCTCCCATTCGAAGCCGAACACGTTCTCCAGGAAGTTGTTGCTCCACTTCGTGGGCGTGGTGGTCCAGGTCACTTCCAGGCCGCTGGTGATGGTGTCCGGGCCTTTGCCGATGCCAAACTTGTTCTTCCAGCCCAGGCCCTGTTCTTCCAGGCCAGCGGCTTCGGGCTCGGCGCCGACGTTGTCGGCCGGTCCTGCGCCATGGGTCTTGCCGAATGCGTGACCGCCGGCAATCAGCGCCACGGTTTCCTCGTCGTTCATGGCCATCCGGCCGAAGGTTTCACGGATGTCCTTGCCGGCGGCCACCGGGTCCGGGTTGCCTTCCGGGCCTTCCGGGTTCACATAGATCAGGCCCATTTGCACGGCCGCCAGAGGGTTTTCCAGGTTGCGGCCTTGCTCGGTACGGCTCTCCTCATTTTCCCCAGGTTCGGCGACGAGCGGGCCTTCGCCGGGTTCCTGCATGGGTTTTTGCGCTTTGTCGTAACGAACGTCGCCACCCAGCCATTTGTTTTCCGAGCCCCAGTAGACATCCTCGTCCGGTTCCCAGACATCAGGCCGGCCACCGGAAAAACCGAAGGTCTTGAAGCCCATGGATTCCAGCGCGACGTTACCGGTCAGGACGATCAGGTCGGCCCAGGAAATGCTGTTGCCGTATTTTTGCTTGATCGGCCACAGCAGGCGGCGGGCCTTGTCCAGGCTGACGTTGTCCGGCCAACTGTTGAGCGGTGCAAAGCGCTGCTGGCCAGAGCCGGCGCCGCCGCGGCCATCGCCGGTCCGGTAGGTGCCGGCGGAGTGCCAGGCCATGCGGATGAACAGCGGTCCATAGTGACCGAAGTCTGCCGGCCACCAGTCTTGCGAATCGGTCATCAGGGCGGTCAGGTCACGCTTGAGCGCGGCAAAATCCAGGGACTTGAACGCCTCGGCATACTTGAAGCCCTCGTCCGTGGGGGTGGTCAGGGACGAGTGCTGGTGCAGGATCTTCAGATTAAGCTGGTTCGGCCACCAATCGCGGTTCGTGGTGCCACCACCAGCGGCGTGATTGAACGGGCATTTCGTTTCAGTTCCCATCTGTGAGCTACCTTTGGTCGTGTTCATTCAGCCATCGTCCCGGTTGAGGTCTGATAGCGGTGAGTGAAATCAATGACTCAGGCTGTTGGCCCAGCAAGTCGATCAACTGATCATCGTGGCCAAATGGGCATCGCGGCACTGGCAAGCGAGTTGCCAACGCGATGACCCAGGCATGCCTAGTCGGTTTCTGACTCCTGCTTTATCTTCTTATCAGGTCTAGGCCGGCCAGACCGCACCGGCGCTAGATAAGGCTAGACCGCCCTTGGGCAGACGGCTAATAGCTGGAGTATTTGTAGCCGATAGGCGGAATCTTTCAAGGCGCCTATGGGGCCTGATTCACCAGGTGTCGATTCGGCGCCCAGGCGCCGTGTCCAAACGGCCACTGGCATGGCGCGCAGCGCGGCTATCTGACTTGATTCAAGCCGGCTCCTGCCGTTACTTACGTCTGGGCAACGTCCAGTTCGGTCGTACGAAGTGGCAGGTGTAACCGTTGGGGTAGTGTTCGAGGTAATCCTGATGCTCAGGCTCCGCCTCCCAGAAGGGGCCGGCGGGTTCTATTTCCGTCACCACCTTGCCTGGCCATAGGCCAGAGGCGTCAGCGTCGGCCACGGTATCCTCGGCCACGCGCTTTTGCTCTTCATCGAGATGGAAGATCGCCGAGCGATAGCTCATGCCGATATCGTTACCCTGACGATTGAGGGTGCTCGGGTCGTGGATCTGGAAGAAAAATTCGAGGATCTGGCGATAGCTGATCTGCTCCGGGTCGAAGACGATTTCGATCGCTTCGGCGTGGGAGCCATGGTTGCGATAGGTTGCATTGGGTACATCACCGCCGGTGTAGCCCACCCGCGTGGAGATCACGCCCGGGTAGCGCCGCAGCAGGTCCTGCATGCCCCAGAAGCAGCCGCCGGCGAGGATGGCGGTTTCGGTGTTCGTCGTCATCAGTACGCAGCTCCCATCAAAGCGCGGCCTCCGTCAGGGAGGCCGCCAGACTCTCAATGCATCTTGCTGTGATCCATGTTGCCATGATCCATCGTACTAGGGTTCATCGTGCCCAGCGCACGCGCCGGGGCCTGGACCTTGATCGTCTCTTTCTCGCCCTTGGCGTTTTCCACGGTCAGGGTCAGGGGCACGCTGTCGCCTTCCTTGATCTGGCCCGTCAGGTCCATGAGCATGATGTGGTAGCCATGGGGATCGAAGCTCACCGCCTTGCCGGCCGGCAACGCCACGGACTCGACCTGCTGCATGCTCATCACATCGTCTTTCATGCTCGACTGGTGAATCTGCACCAACTTCGCCACGGGCGACTGCACGCTGAGCAGCTTGCTGTCAGTGTCGGCCTGCAAAGTCATGAAAGCGCCGCTCGAAGGCTGGCCGGCCACTGTCGCCCGGACCCAGGCGTTGTTGACCTGGGTTTGCGCTGACACCTGCCACGCCATGCCGATCAGGGCCATTCCCAGTACAAGCTGTTTGAAACGTGGTGCGCAAAACAAAGTCATCAGCAGACCTCCATGACGGTGAGCAGGTCTTCTGCGCACTCTTGAGCGGTAAGGGACGCGGACAGGCCGAGGCGCAAATTGCCACGGGAGTCGAACACGAAGCTGGTCGCGGTATGGGACAGGGTGTAGGTGTCGCCGCTTGGGACTTTCTCGAAGAATACGCCGAACTCCTTGGCGGTGGCGGCGGTTTCTTCCAGGGTGCCGGACAGCGCTTCGAAACTCGGGTCGAAGGCTTTCACGTACTTGTCGAGCAATTGGGGTGTATCGCGCTCGGGGTCCAGGGTAATGAAGATCACTTGCAGGCGCTCGCCGTCGCGGCCCATCAGTTTCTTCGCCTGGGCGGCGCGGGCCAGCGTGGTCGGGCAGACGGCCGGGCATTGGGTGAAACCGAAGAAAATCATCGGCATCAGGCCCTGGTAGCTGCCGAGCATGCGGGTTTCGCCTTCGGCGTCCTTGAGCTTGAAGGAACGCCCCATGATCTTGTCGCTCAGGTCCTTGCCGTATTTGAACGACAGCTTGCTGCTGTCATCGCAGCCGGCGAGCAGGCCGAGGCTCAGCAGGCTCATGCCTTGCAGGACCGTGCGGCGGGAATACAACGTACTCATGGAAAAAAGCATCCTGTGTAGCGACTGGAAATCTACAGTGGCTGATCTCTCAGACGAGAAAAAGCGCGTGGATGTTAACAAACTGTTGCCCGTTGGCGCTCAATCGATGGCCAGCCGGTCATGCGCCAAAAGGTCGCGGTCGGTGGAATACATGAATATGCAAACGCGCCGGAAGTCGACACATTGCAGATACAAACTTGCGATTAGATGGCGCTTTCCAACGAGTTGAAGCGAGCATCGTCATGATTCGTAAACTGCAGCAAGTCGCCGGTTTCCTTGGCCAGGGCGCGCGTTTGATGGTGGGTGTTCCCGATTACGACAATTACCTCACGCAAATGGCGATCAAGCATCCGGGCGAGCCGGTGATGAGCCATGAGGCGTTTTTCCGCGAGCGTCAGGAAGCGCGTTTCGGTCGTGGGAAATGTAATACGCGGTGTTGCTGACGCTTCAAACTCTCCCACTAATGTACCCGATCAAACTGTAGGAGCTGGCTTGCCAGCGATGACGACCTGGCAGCCAATCCGTCTCTCGCGGCCGTACCCGATCTACTGTGGGAGTCGGCCTGCCGGCGATGGCGCCCGAAAGACCAGCGCATTATTGAAGGGCGGAACACCCATCAAGGCGGATCAATCTGATCCAGCACCGATTCGCCGTGATCTCCGCCAGCATCACACTGTTTGAAATCCCGGCAGCGCAATCGACCGTTGCATGCACTTTTAAAGCGCCGTGCCTGGCAACGTGCACCAGTGCGAAGCGGTTTGCCGAGTTTTTCCACGGCAAGCTGCGACAGTCGCCCGCCCCGCTCAATCCGCCAGAAACACGCCTGACTCGCGGTCATCACGCCAGTTCTCACGACCGTGGAAGTATCAATAAGCAATCTGGCACAAACACTGCATCAACCCCCTCAAGCCCCTCTGAAAAAGACGGGCAGCCCTCTCGGTCAACGACGATCGACTGGCCGCACAGGTCGTGGGCAACATCGGTGGATCAGGCATGGCCGTCTGGTTTCAACACCGCAAAAGAACAGGCAAAGACGCCTGGAACCGCAAGGTTTCAGGCGTTTTTTTTTGCTTTTTTTCACCGTGATGGGCTTTGGGCAGGGTCGTTTATGAATTCCAATGTAGCCAGTTTGAACAAGCTGCAAACGCTGATCGTGATCGGCAATGGCATGGTCGGACATCATTGTGTCGAGCAGTTGATCGAGCGCGGCGCGCTTGATCGTTATCGGCTGCACGTCTTCAGTGAAGAGCCGATGCGTGCCTACGACCGCGTGCATCTGTCCGAATACTTCTCCGGTCGCGACGCCGAGTCGTTGGCACTCAGTGACGCGGCGTTGTACCAGACGCCCGGCGTCACCCTGCACCTGGGGGTGCCGGTGCTGGAAATCGATCGCGTCCGGCGCCAGGTGATCACCGCACAAGGCTGTGTGGCCTACGACAAGCTGGTCCTGGCCACCGGCTCTTACCCGTTTGTGCCGCCGATCGAAGGCGCCGAAGGTGACTCGCGCCTGGTCTATCGCACCCTGGAAGACCTCGATGCCATTCGTGCCGCGGCGGCCAATGCCCGGCGCGGTGTGGTGGTCGGCGGTGGCTTGCTCGGCCTGGAAGCCGCCAACGCCCTGAAAAGCCTGGGTCTTGAAGCCCATGTGGTGGAGTTCGCGCCACGTTTGATGCCGGTGCAACTGGATGATCTGGGTGGGCTGGCGCTCAAGGCGCAGATCGAACGGCTGGGCGTCGGAGTGCACCTGTCTCGCGCTACACAGTCGATCAGTGCCGGCGAGCAGTACCGCTACCGGATGAATTTTGCCAACGACGAATTCCTTGAGACCGACCTGGTGGTGTTCTCCGCCGGGATTCGTGCCCAGGATGCACTGGCCCGTCAATGCGCGCTGGACATTGGCCCGCGTGGTGGCGTGGTGATCGACGACACCTGCCTGAGCTGCGACCCGCACATCTACGCCATCGGCGAGTGCGCCTCGTGGAACGGCAGCCTGTTCGGCCTGGTCGCCCCCGGCTACCAGATGGCCCGCAGTGTCGCGGCACGCTTGTGTGACGACGCAGCCGAGCCCTTCCAAGGCGCCGACATGTCGACCAAGCTCAAATTGCTCGGTGTCGACGTCGGCTCCATCGGCGATGCCCACGCCAATACGCCGGGTGCGCGCAGCTATCAGTTCATCGATGAAACCAGCGCCAGCTATCGGCGCCTGGTGGTCGACGCCAGCGGCAAACAGGTGCTCGGTGCGGTGCTGATCGGCGACAACAGCTACTACGACACGCTGCTGCAATACATGCAGAACGCGATTGCCTTGCCGTCCGAGCCGGCGGCATTGATCCTGCCGTCGTCCGAAGGCGCGCCGACCCTCGGCCCTGGCGCCTTGCCCGAAACCGCCACGGTCTGCTCCTGCCATAACGTGACCAAGGGCGCCATCTGCTCGGCCATCGACGGCGGTTGCACCGACCTCGGCCTGCTCAAGTCGCAGACCAAGGCCTGCACCGGTTGCGGTGGTTGCGCAGGCTTGCTCAAGCAAGTCTTCGAGCATGAGCTGGTTGCCCGTGGGGTAAGCGTCGACAAGAGCCTGTGCGAACACTTCGCCTACACCCGTCAGGAACTGTATGCGCTGGTGCGGGTAGAAGGGGTGATCAGCTTCGAAGAACTGCTGGCCAAGCATGGCCGCGGCCACACCGGTTGCGACGTGTGCAAGCCGGCGGTGGGCTCGATCCTGGCGTCGTGCTGGAACCAGCCGATCATGGACCCGTCGCTGGTGCCGTTGCAGGACACCAACGACACCTTCATGGCGAACATGCAGAAAAACGGCACCTATTCAGTGGTGCCGCGCATTCCCGGTGGCGAGATCACCGCGGACAAGCTGATAGCCATCGGCGTGGTGGCGAAGAAATACGACCTCTACACCAAGATCACCGGCGGCCAGCGCATCGACCTGTTCGGCGCCCAGTTGCATGAGTTGCCGGACATCTGGAGCGAACTGATTGAAGCGGGCTTCGAAACCGGCCACGCCTACGGCAAATCGACCCGCACGGTGAAGTCCTGCGTCGGCAGCACCTGGTGCCGCTATGGCGTGCAGGACAGCGTGCAAATGGCCCTGACCATCGAGGATCGCTACAAGGGCCTGCGCTCGCCGCACAAGCTCAAGTTCGCGGTGTCCGGTTGCACCCGTGAATGCGCCGAAGCGCAAAGCAAGGACGTCGGCGTGATCGCCACCGAGAAGGGCTGGAACCTCTACATCGCCGGCAACGGCGGCATGCGCCCGCGCCATGCCGAGCTGTTCGCCACCGACCTCGATGACGCGACCCTGATCCGCTACATCGACCGTTTCCTGATGTTCTACATCCGCACCGCCGACAAACTGCAGCGCACCTCGGTCTGGCGCGAAAGCCTGGAAGGCGGCCTGGACTACCTCAAGGACGTGATCATCCACGACAGCCTCGGGCTCGGTGCCGAACTCGAATCGCAGATGCAACTGGTGGTCAATCGCTACGAATGCGAGTGGGCCAACGCCCTCAAGGACCCGGAAAAGCTCAAGCGCTTCCGCACCTTCGTCAACGACAAACGCGCAGACCCGGACATCCACTTTGTCCAGGAGCGCGGCCAGCGCCGGCCGATCATGGCGGCCGAACTCAACCTGATCCCCGTTACCGAGGAGCGTGCCTGATGAACCAGTCCAATAGCCAACGCGTTGAATCCGCTGCGTCTGCCACCTGGCAATCGGTGTGCAGCCAGCACGACCTGGTCAATGACTCCGGCGTGGTGGTGTGGCTGGACGGTGCCCAGGTGGCGCTGTTCTACCTGCCGGGCATGGCGGGCAAGAACCTCTATGCCATCGACAACCACGACCCGCAATCCGGCGCCAATGTCATCGGCCGCGGTCTGGTCGGCAGCATCAAGGGCGACCTGGTCGTTGCGTCACCTATCTACAAGCAGCACTTTCGTCTGGAGGACGGCATTTGCCTGGAGTACCCGCAACAGCGCTTGCGGGTCTGGCCGGTGCGGTTGAACGACGGGGTGGTGGAAGTCGGGGTGGCCTGACGTTGCACGCCATTCACAGCAGGAGACGAACATGAAGACAGCCGCACAGTTGCTCAAGCTCAAGGTCGTGGAAAACCAGCAGGTGCACAGCATCGCCCCGGATGCCATGGTGCTGGACGCCGTGAAGAAAATGGCCGAAAAAAACGTTGGCGCATTGCCCGTGATCGAAAAGGGCCAGGTCGTCGGGGTGATCAGCGAGCGCGACTATGCGCGCAAGGTGGTCCTGCTGGGGCGTTCGTCAGTCGGCACGCCGGTCAGGGCAATCATGAGTTCGCCGGTGGTCACGGCCGATAGCCAGCAGAGCATCGAGCATTGCATGGCGGTCATGACCGACAGCCACTTGCGGCACTTGCCGGTGGTGGAAAATGGCGAGCTGATCGGGTTGCTGTCGATTGGCGATCTGGTCAAGGAGGCCATTGTCGAGCAGGCGGACCTGATTCGCCAGTTTGAACATTACATTCGCGGGCACTGAAACCAGCGGGTTGATCGGCGCAACACAAAAGGGGGCGAAGGGCGGGTAGACGCCGATTCGTCCCCTTTTTTCGGGATCAGTCAAACATCAGAACTTGAACGCCTGGCGTCCTACCAGCAGCCATTTTCCGCCTTGTTTCTGCCAGATCTGGAAATTCTCGATTTCTGTCGGGACCACCTCGGTGCCCTTGAGGGCCTGGGCCGAGAAGTGGTGGCGGACCAGCGCGACATCGCCGGAAACGGTGATGCTCTGGTTCTGCATCTCAAGGGTCTTGAAGGCACTTTTGCCGGTTTCGATATCGGCGATGAAGGCTTTCTTGTCCTGGATCTTGCCGCTGGAATGGCCGTAGGTGAGGTTCTCGGCGGTCAACGCGTTCAGTTCAGGAATGTCCTTGTGCAGCATCGCCTGGGTCAAGTGCTCGACGGCTTGCGCTACGTCCTTGTCTCCGGAAGCCGGGGTGGCGGCGACGTAGCCGCTGAACAGGCACAGAAAACCAATCAGCAGGTTTGCTTTTTTCATGATGTTTCCTTGTTGTTGTGGGGGATCGGATCGAGGAGTACTAGATAACATGTCTGTCATCGTACAACCTAGCATGGAGCGGAGGAAATACGCGAACCTGCTGTTGATTTCCCTGGGCCATACCGCAGAAAAAGCTGGGTTACCTACCGCATGTCGAAAAAACCACAATCAATTGCAATAGGCTTCAATTCGCGCAGAGACCCGTCGATAACCTCTTGAGATGCCATTCGCGGTGGCCGTTGGCCAACCGACACACGTGCCAGAAGAGGAACCACAGAGTGTCCATAAAACTGCGTTTACTGTTGTTGATAGGGACGGGGTTGCTCACCGCGTTGATCATGGGCCTGGTCGGTTACCTGGGGACGGCCCGGATGGCGGAGGCGGTGCAGGACAACGAAGTGGGCATGACCGTGCTGCGCAACCACATGGAAGCCGACATGATGCATGACGCGCTGCGCGCCGACGTGTTGTCGGCGATGCTGGTCGGGCTGGGCAAAAGCACCAGCAGCCAGGCCGAGGTGCGCACGTCCATCGAAGAGCACGCGGCGCACTTTCGACAAGTGCTCGGCGACAACCTCCAGCTGCCGGTCAACGACACTCTAAAAACCGCGCTGAACAGGATCAAGCCCAGTCTCGACACCTACATCAGTACGGCCGAGCGCATTGCCGGCGTGGCCCTGGAAAATCCCGAGGCCGCGCAAAAGGAACTCGGCACCTTCAACAGCGTGTTCAGTCAACTGGAAGAGCAGATGGCCGCCCTCAGCGAGCTGATTGAAAGCAACAGCCAACAGGCCAGTGCAGGCACCCGCCAGGCGCTCGGCAGCGCCAACCTGACCCTCGGCGCCGTGCTCATCGCCAGCCTGTTGTTGCTGCTGGCCCAGGGACGCTGGGTAATCCTGAGCATCATGGGTCCGTTGCGCACGGCCAGCCGCATTGCCGAGAGCATCGCCCACGGCAACTTGAGCGAACCCATTGTCGAGCCGACCCGCACCGACGAAGCCAGCCTGTTGATTCGCAGCCTGGCGACCATGCAGCGTGATTTGCGCGGCATGATCGAAGTGGTGCGCAGCAACGCCCATGGCGTCAGCGGCATGAGCACACGCCTGAGCAATGGTTGTCACGAAGTGGCCGGCAGCAGCCAGCAGCAAAGCGCTGCCGCCAGCACCATGGCCGCTGCCGCCAGTGAAATGACCGCGAGCATCGAGGAAATCACCCGGCATGCCGGGCGGGCGCTGGACATGGCCAACCAGGCCGAGGCGCTGGCCAAGGATGGCGGGCGGGTGATCCACCAGGTAGTCAACGACATGGACGGCATCGCCCGTTCGGCGCAGCAGTCGGCGCAGGTAATTCGCACGCTGGACAAGGAATCGGAAGGGATTTTCAGCATCATCCAGGTGATCAAGGGCATCGCCGACCAGACCAACCTGCTGGCGCTCAACGCCGCCATCGAGGCCGCTCGCGCCGGGGAGCAGGGCCGTGGTTTTGCCGTGGTGGCCGACGAGGTGCGCAGCCTGGCAGGCCGCACCAGCGCCTCGACCCAGGAAATAGCCGGCATGGTCTCGCGCATCCAGCAAAGCACCCGCGAGGCGGTGGTCAGCATGGAGGAGGGCGTCGCCCAGGTCGACAAAGGCATGGCCGTGACCGCCGACGTCGAGCGCGCCATCCGCGAAATCCTCGAGGCCACGCTCAACACCACACAACTGGTCAACGACATCAGCCGCACCATCGGCGAACAAAGCCTGGCCAGCAATGAAATCGCCCATCAGGTAGAGATGATTGCCGGGATGTCCGAAGGTAACAGCAAGGTGATCGGGCAGACGGCTTCGACGACGGATGAGCTGTCGAGCCTGGCGGGGCAGTTGTCGCAGTCGGTGGATCGGTTTCGGCTTTGAGGAACTCCTGTAGGAGCTGGCTTGCCAGCGAGGCGGCTTACCTGACACACCGCATCGCCTGGATTCGCCAGCAAGCCGGCTCCTACGGGTCGTGTTGATTGCCACGGAATTTAAAGGTACTTGTCGGTCACCGCTCCCTCCGAAGCACTGGACACCGTCTTCGCATACTTGGCCAACACTCCGCGCTTGTACTTCGATTCGGGCCTTACCCAACGGCCCTTGCGCTCGGCCAGTTCCGCGTCGGACACATCAACCGTGATCTGCCGTGTTTCAGCATCGATGGTGATCCGGTCGCCATCTTCGACCAGCGCGATTGGCCCGCCTTCAAACGCCTCCGGCGTGATATGCCCGACCACAAAACCATGGGAGCCGCCGGAAAAGCGGCCATCGGTGATCAGCGCCACTTCCTTGCCCAGGCCCTTGCCCATCACCGCCGAGGTCGGCGAGAGCATTTCGCGCATGCCTGGTCCGCCCTTGGGCCCTTCGTAGCGGATCACGATCACATCGCCCGCCTGCACTTCGCCGTTGAGGATGCCGGCCAGCGCGCCTTCCTCGCCGTGGTACACCCTGGCCGTGCCTTCGAAGCGCAGGCCTTCCTTGCCGGTGATCTTGGCCACGGCGCCGGTGGGCGAGAGGTTGCCGCGCAGGATCACCAGGTGCGAGTCCTTCTTGATCGGCTGGTCGAAGGGCAGGATCACATCTTGCCCTGCGGGGTAGTCGGCCACGTTTTCGAGGTTTTCGGCGAGGGTCTTGCCGGTCACGGTCAGCACGTCACCGTGCAGCATGCCGGCCGCCAGCATGCGCTTCATCAAGGGCTGGATGCCGCCGATGGCCACCAGCTCGCTCATCATGTATTTGCCACTGGGGCGCAGGTCCGCGACCACCGGAGAGATCTTGCCCAGCTCGACGAAGTCGTCGAGGGTCAACTCGACGTCCACGGCATTGGCCATGGCCAACAGGTGCAGCACGGCGTTGGTCGAGCCGGCGAGGGCGATCACCACGCGGATCGCGTTTTCGAAGGCCTTGCGGGTCATGATGTCCCGGGGCTTGAGGTCAAGCTTGAGCAGCTCCATGACCTGCTGGCCGGCGCGGAAACTGTCCGAGGCCTTGTCGCTGCCCACCGCGTCCTGGGAACTGGAACCGGGCAGGCTCATGCCCAACGCCTCGATGGCCGAGGCCATGGTGTTGGCGGTGTACATGCCGCCACAGGAACCGGGGCCGGGAATCGCCACTTCCTCGATCTGCTTGACCTGGATCTCGCTGATGTCGCCGCGCGCGTGCTGGCCCACGGCTTCGAACACGGAAATGATGTCGGTGTGGCCGGCGCCGGGGCGAATGGTGCCGCCATAGACGAAGATCGAAGGACGATTGAGCCGCGCCATGCCGATCAGGCACCCCGGCATGTTCTTGTCGCAACCGCCCACGGTCACCAGTCCGTCAAAACCTTCGCAACCGACCACCACTTCGATGGAGTCGGCAATCACCTCGCGGGACACCAGTGAATACTTCATGCCTTCGGTGCCGTTGGCGATGCCGTCGGAAATGGTGATGGTGTTGAAGATCACGCCCTTGGCACCGGCGGCGTTCGCGCCTTTTTCCGCTTCGATCGCGAGTTTGTCGATGTGCATGTTGCAGGGCGTGACCATGGCCCAGGTGGAGGCGATGCCGATTTGCGGTTTCTTGAAATCTTCGTCGGTAAAGCCCACGGCGCGCAGCATGGCACGGGCGGGCGCGGCCTCGACGCCGTCGATGACCTGGGAGGAATATTTGCGCAGATCGTCTTTATCGCTCATGGCTCTTCCCCACATGCTTGACTGATGACCACTGAGTATAGACACCCATCCACAGCAACCAACCCGCGCGGGCTGGCCTTGTCGTGATATTCTTGGCAGCAACTTGGTTTGATCCATTCAGTTTTCCTGTCCTTGAGACGGGCGAGCAGAATCACTGTCGCTCAAGTAGCTGAAGCCAAAAAAGATAAGAAGTCAGTTCAGGAGGGACATATAACTGGGGTCGATGCAGTCAGTCGGCCTTGTGTGCCCACCCTCCAGACGTCCTGTGCGAGAACCCGCGGCAGACTTGCCTGAATGCCGTGAACAAGCGGCTCGCGATTGCAGATGGAGGGGCGGATGGCGTTTTATCATAGGTGCTACAGATGTTTAAGAAAGTGAACACGGCCCTGCTGGGGCTGGCCTTGTCGTTGGGGATGACGACAGCCCAGGCCGAAGAAGCCAAGAAAGTCGACGTGCTGCTGATCGGCGGCGGCATCATGAGTGCGACCCTGGGTGTCTGGCTCAACGAGTTGGAACCCGGCACTTCGATGGAAATGATCGAGCGTCTGGACGGCGTCGCTCTGGAAAGCTCCAACGGCTGGAACAACGCCGGTACCGGTCACTCGGCACTGGCCGAGCTGAACTACACCCCGGAAGACGACAAGGGCAACGTGTCGATTCCGAAGGCCGTTGAAATCAACGAAGCGTTCCAGATCTCCCGTCAGTTCTGGGCCTGGCAGGTCCAGCAAGGCGTGCTGAAGAACCCGCGCTCGTTCATCAACTCCACGCCGCACATGAGCTTCGTGTGGGGCGATGACAACATCAAGTTCCTGAAAAAGCGCTACGAAGCCCTGCAAGCAAGCCCGCTGTTCGCCGGCATGCAGTACTCCGAAGACCCGTCCGTGATCAAGAAGTGGGTCCCGCTGATGATGGAAGGGCGTGACCCGAACCAGAAAGTCGCGGCCACCTGGAGCCCGATCGGCACCGATGTGAACTTTGGCGAAATCACCCGCCAGTTCGTCGCGCACCTGCAAACCACGCCGAAGTTCGACTTGAAGCTGTCCAGCGAAGTGCAGGACATCAGCAAGAACGCAGACGGCAGCTGGCGTGTCAGCTACAAGAACCTGAAAGACGGTAGCAAGTCCGAAACCGACGCCAGGTTCGTGTTCATCGGCGCCGGCGGCGGTGCCCTGCACCTGCTGCAGAAGTCGGGCATTCCTGAAGCCCGTGAATACGCAGGCTTCCCGGTAGGCGGCTCGTTCCTGGTGACCGAAAACCCGGCCATCGCCGAGCAACACCTGGCCAAGGCCTACGGTAAAGCGTCGGTTGGCGCTCCGCCGATGTCGGTTCCGCACCTGGACACCCGCGTGCTGGATGGCAAGCGCGTGATCCTGTTTGGCCCATTCGCGACCTTCAGCACCAAGTTCCTGAAAGAAGGTTCGTACCTGGACCTGCTGACCACCACCACCACGCACAACGTGTGGCCGATGACCAAGGTCGGCATCAAGGAATACCCGCTGGTGGAGTACCTTGCCGGTCAGCTTATGCTGTCTGACGAAGACCGCCTCAACGCCCTGAAGGAATACTTCCCGAACGCCAAGGCCGAAGACTGGCGCTTGTGGCAAGCCGGCCAGCGCGTGCAGATCATCAAGCGTGACGAAGCCGCCGGTGGCGTGCTGAAGCTGGGCACCGAGATCGTTGCTTCGCAAGACGGCAGCATCGCCGGCCTGCTGGGCGCGTCCCCGGGTGCTTCGACTGCCGCACCGATCATGCTCACCGTGCTGCAGAAAGTCTTCAAGGACAAGGTCGCGACCCCGGCCTGGCAGGAAAAGCTGCACCAGATCGTGCCGAGCTATGGCACCCAGCTGAACGCCAGCCCGCAAAAGGTTGCCGAGGAATGGGCCTACACCGCCAAGGTGCTGGAACTGACTCCGCCACCGGCGATTGGCCAGGCCGTTGCTCCAGCTGTCGAGGCTGAGAAGGCCAAGGCACCGAAAGAGAATGCTGCGGCAGACATGGCGCTGTAACTGAGCGCCTGATCAGCAAGCCCACTGTGCCAGGAATGGCCGGTGGGCTTTTTTGTATCCGCTTGCCCCCTGTCCACCTGTTCTCCTGTAGGAGCGAGCTTGCTCGCGAAAAACCTGAGTACGCCGCGGGGTATCAGGTTGATAGCGTTATCGTTGACGACCATCGCGAGCAAGCTCGCTCCTACAGTTCATCCGTTTCATCCGTTTCATCCGTTTCATTCGTTCCATCTGATCCGTATTTTCCAGCGCTTTCTGACCCTGTTATGCATTCAGCCCAAGCCCCACAATGACGGCAGGTTCCGCAGCTGTAGCCGCGGTGCACCGCATTCTCAAACGGTAGGAGGCTTTATGGGCAAGATGGCGTTTTTCCTCGGTGGTTTCCTGGTGTTGACCATTCTGATCGGCGTATTGGCAACGATTTCGCCGGTATGAGGTGAATGGCGCCTACTTTGCCGAATCTGCTTGCCTGATGTCTCCACAGAAAATATCGACGTTTCCATCCGTCGCTGCGGTGCGCACGACGACGTGATAGTCACCGGACAGCAGGACAGGCAAGGCCACGGGCACGCTTCTTGAGAACGTCCAGCCGCGAATCGGTTGGCGCTCGGTGTTGACCCTGTCATTCATGGCATACGCGACGGGGCCGGGTTGCTCGCAGCTGCCTTTGTTGATGAAGCTGTAGAGGCGCAGGGGCAGGGAGGCACCGCTTGGCGCACCACTGATGAAGAAACTGAGTCCGGTTTGCTGGTCCCAGGCGGACAACGCCACATTGCCGATCTGGCCGGTGTTCTGCCGGGTGGCGACCAGGGTGACCGAGACGCTCTGGTTGGAGGAGGTGGCGCAGCCGAACAGGCTGGCGCAGACCATCAGCGCCGCCAGTGAATGTCTGGGCTTCATTGCAAAACTCCTGTGCAGGACAACAGGGGGAGATTAGTGGGTATAGCCCATTTATCGAGGGCCGAAGGCTGTCGATTTTGCGGCGTTGCAATCGGGCACGGGTCGCAAAGCGGATCTAGACTCAATGACGTCGGGCTTCCTCAAGCCTTGGCCAAGGAGTGAACATGGCTCCCCGCAAGAGCACCCGCAAGAGCAAGCCCGCCAAAGACGGTAAATCCACCGCGGCCGTGCAAGAGCCGGTCTTTCGCTCGCGCAAGGAACGCCTGGGCGCCGGTGAACGATTGAGCCAGAGCGTGCCCCACGCGCTCCACGCCGAATGGAAACCACCGCGCAAACATCGCGACCCGATCGAGCTTCTGGAAAAGTCCAACCGCTATCGGCTTCCCAGCCTGGTACCGGTGCGCTACGGGCGCATGTTGCGCAGTCCGTTCACTTTCTTGCGCGGTTCGGCGGGCTTGATGGCGCATGACCTGGCCATGACCCCCACCACGGGAATCGAAGTGCAAGCCTGTGGCGATTGCCACCTGTTGAACTTCGGCCTGTTTGCCACCCCCGAGCGCAACCTGATTTTTGACATCAATGATTTTGACGAAACGCTTCCCGCGCCTTGGGAGTGGGATGTGAAACGCCTGGCGATCAGTTTTGTCGTGGCGGCCCGGGATAACCGGATCAGCGATAAAGTGGCCAGGGACATCGCCATGGAGTGCGTACGGGTCTACCGCGAGCGCTTGCGCAAGCTGTCGAAGTTGAGCCCGTTGCAGGTCTGGTATGAGCGTCTCGATGCCCAGACGATCATCGACAAGGCGCCCACGGCCGAGATCAGGAAGCTTCGCGAACAAGTGGTGGCACGGGCCAAGGCACGAGTCGGTGATTACCTCTATCCGAAAATCAGCAGCGAGGTGGCGGGGCGCCGGCGGCTGATCGACCAGCCGCCGATCCTATTTCACGTGGATGAACCGGATTTCCTCCAGCGAGCACGCGAGGCGCTGCAGGATTATCGGCTGTCGCTGCCCCATGAACGGCGCGTGCTGTTCGATCGTTATCGCCTCGAAGACATTGCGGTCAAGGCGGTCGGGATCGGCAGCGTGGGTACCTATTGTTTCGTCGGCCTTTTCTTCAGCGCGGAAAACCAGCCGTTGCTCCTGCAATTCAAGGAAGCCTGCCCCTCGGTATTGGCGCCTTACGCCGGCAAGAGCGAATTCGAGAACCAGGGGCAGCGCGTGGTCACCGGGCAGCGACTGATGCAGTCTTCCAGCGACATCTTCCTGGGTTGGACCCGTGGTCGGAACGGTCGGGACTTCTTCGTACGCCAGCTGCGTGACATGAAAATGTCGGCACCCATCGAAGGCATCACGGCGGCGCGCCTGAAGCGCTACTCCCATTGGTGCGCCCAGACGCTTGCCCGTGCCCACGCCAATTCCGGGGATGCTGCGCTCATCAGCGGTTACCTGGGCAAATCGGACAGCTTCGACCAGGCCATCGGCAAATTTGCCGTGGCCTATGCCGATCAGAACGCCAAGGACTATGCCGCGCTATTGGCCGCGTACCGATCCGGGCGTATCACGGCGCTGATGGAAGAGGATTGACCCGCTACCGTCCGTGCGCGGTGTCTGCCAGTTGCGCGGTATCGACCCGGACGAAAATGGAGTCACCCACCGCGGTCAGCACGTCCCCGGCGTAGACTTCGCAGATGACCCGCGTCTTGCGCCCGACTTCACCTTCCACCCGCGCCCGCAGGGTGAGCGGGATGCCCATGGGCGTCGGCTTGATGAACTTGATGCCGAGGTTGCCGGTGACGCAATTGATCCGCGGCAGGCTTGCGACTTCACGGTTTTCCGCGCGGTAGTGATAGGCCATGACCGCCCAGTTGGAATGGCAATCGACCAACATGGCGATCAGCCCGCCGTAGACCAGGTCCGGCCAGCCGCAGTATTTGGCTTCGGGCACGTGCTCGGCGATGACATGCACGCCGTCATCATGCCAATAGCTCTTGATGTGCAACCCGTGGGGATTGTTGCTGCCGCAGCCGTAGCACACGCCGTCGGGCGCGGCGGAGTCTTGCAGGGAGGTGTCGAGGTTGGACATGGTTGTGTTATCCGGAAAAAAAGGCCGAACCTGGTGTGCGTTAATGTTGTAGGAGCCAGGCTTGCCGGCGAAGACGTCGGCACATTCAGCATCGTAGTGTCTGACAGGCCGCCTTCGCTGGCAAGCCAGCTCCTACAGGTTTTGGATCGGCACATCCAACATCGACCAGCCTTCGCTGGCAATCGAGCAATAGGGCGTACCTGCCCCTAAATCCGGATGAGGGCTTGCGCCAGGTCTGCGCGCAGGTCTTCCACGTCCTCCACCCCCACCGACAGCCGCACCAGCGCATCACCGATGCCCAGCTGCGCGCGGGTTTCCACGGGGATGGTGGCGTGGGTCATGATCGCCGGGTGTTCGATCAGGCTTTCCACCCCGCCCAGGCTTTCGGCCAGGGCGAAGATCTGCACGTTTTCCAGGAAGCGCCGGGAACCGGCCAGGTCGGTGTTCAGGTCGACGGAGATCATCCCGCCAAAGCCGCGCATCTGCTGGCGCGCCAGTTCATGCTGCGGGTGCGAGGGCAGGCCCGGGTAGTAGACGTGGGCGACTTGCGGCTGGCGTTCCAGCCATTGCGCCAGTTCCAATGCGTTGCTGCAATGACGCTCCATGCGCAGCGCCAGGGTCTTGACCCCGCGCAGGGTGAGGAAGGCGTCGAACGGCCCGGCGATGGCGCCCACCGCGTTCTGCAGGAAACCCAGGCGCTCGGCCAGTTCGGCGTTCTGCCCGACCACGGCGATGCCGCCGATCACGTCGGAGTGGCCGTTGAGGTACTTGGTGGTGGAATGCAGCACGATGTCGAAGCCCAGTTCCAGTGGACGTTGGATCCATGGGCTGGCAAAGGTGTTGTCGGCCACGCAGATGATGCCCCGGTCGCGGCAGGTGCGGGCGATGGCGGCGAGGTCAGTGAGGCGCAGCAGCGGATTGCTCGGGGTCTCGACCATGACCATGCGCGTGTCGTCTTGCAGGGACGCCTCGAACGCCGCCAGGTCCGTCAGGTCGACGAAGCTGAAGCGATGCCCGGCGCTGCGCTGGCGCACCTTGTCGAACAGGCGGAACGTGCCGCCGTACAGGTCGTTGCCGGAGACGATGTGCGAGCCGGCGTCGAGCAGTTCCAGGACCGTGGAGATGGTCGCCAGGCCCGAGGCGAAGGCAAAGCCCCGGGTGCCGCCTTCGAGGTCGGCCACGCAGCGTTCCAGCGCCCAGCGCGTCGGGTTGTGCGAGCGCCCATAGTCCAGGCCCTTGTGCACCCCGGGGCTCTGTTGCAGGTAGGTGGAGTTGGCGTAGATCGGCGGCATCAGTGCGCCGGTCGAAGGGTCCGGCGTTTGCCCGGCATGGATCACCCGGGTGGCGAAGCCCCGTGGCGGGGCGTGTTCATCGTGCTGGCTCATGGCAGGGATCTCCGCAGGTGATTGAGCATGTCGGTTCGGGTAATCAGGCCGTGGAAACCCGAGGCATCCTGGATGATCGCCACCAGTCCGCGACCCAGTTCCGCTTCCAGTTCCGCCAGTGAGGCGCCGGGGGACAGGGTTTGCAGTTTGTCGGTCATGGCGCTGGAGACGGTCTTGCGAAAGTGCGTGACGTCTTCATGCACGCCCAGCAGGATGTCGGACTCGTCGATCACGCCGACCAGTTGTTTGCCGTTGACCAGGACCGGCAGTTGCGACACATCCGCCAGGCGCATGCGCTGGAACGCGGTGAGCAGGGTGTCGTCGGGGCCGACGCTGATCACCCGGCCATCCTCGAAGCGCCGCGCGACCAGGTCGCGCAGGTCGCCGTACTGCTTGCGTTGCAACAGTCCCTGATCGTTCATCCACTGGTCGTTGTAGACCTTCGACAGGTAGCGGGTGCCGGTGTCGCAGACGAAGCTGACCACCCGTTTCGGCTCGGTCTGCTCGCGGCAATAACGCAATGCCGCCGCCAGCAGGGTGCCGGTCGACGACCCGCCCAGAATGCCCTCGGCCTTCAGCAACTGGCGGGCATGATCGAAGCTTTCCTCATCGCTGATCGAGTAGGCGTGGCGCACGCTGGACAGGTCGGATATCGACGGAATGAAGTCTTCGCCGATACCTTCCACCGCCCAGGAGCCGGGGGTGGGGAGGGTGCCACTGCGGCTGTATTCGGCCATCACCGAACCGACCGGGTCGGCCAGGACCATTTCCAGGTCCGGCTGCACCCGCTTGAAGAAGCGGGTCAGGCCGGTGAGGGTGCCGGCCGAACCGACACCGACGACGATGGCGTCCAGATCATGCTGGGTCTGCGCCCAGATCTCCGGCGCGGTGCTGCATTCGTGGGCCAGCGGGTTGGCCGGGTTGTTGAACTGGTCGGCGAAGAAGGCGTCGGGGATTTCACTGGCCAGCCGCGCGGCGACGTCCTGGTAGTACTCCGGATGGCCCTTGCCGACATCGGAACGGGTGATGTGCACCTCGGCACCCATGGCCTTGAGGTGCAGGACTTTCTCGGTGGACATCTTGTCCGGCACCACCAGCACCACCCGATAACCCTTGGCGCGGCCCACCAGCGCCAGGCCCAGGCCGGTGTTGCCGGCCGTGGCTTCGACGATGGTGCCACCGGGTCGCAGGCGGCCATCGCGCTCGGCGGCGTCGATCATCGCCAGGCCGATGCGGTCCTTGATCGAACCGCCGGGGTTTTGTGATTCGAGCTTGAGAAACAGCGTGCACGGTCCGGTATCGAACCGGCTGACGCGTACCAGTGGCGTGTTACCGATCAGTTCGAGTACGGCAGGGCGGGAGTCGTTGGGCATGTCGTCACCTCGTTGCGCTAGCACCATGGATGGACAAAAAGACGGCGGCGAATCATCGCGCCAGTCGTGAAATTGTTGTGTCTGGACCATAGGCCGGGAACGCCACACTCGCAACCGTCCGGGCGAAAGTACCCCCGACAATGGGGGGAATTTTTTGAAAGGGCGTGGCCGCTAGCGAAACCGTTGGGGGATGGCCTCGGCAAACGGATAGAAGGCAAACCAGGGTTTCGCTTCATCGATGACGCGCTGGACCGATGGCCGTTGCGTCAACCTGTCGAAATACCCGTTCAAGTGCGGGTGGTCATCGGGCAAGGGCACCAGCGTGCTGGCATAGAACAGCGCCGGTGCGGCCGCACAATCGGCCAGGCTGAACTCCGGGCTGGCCACCCAGGTCCGCGAGGCCAGCTGGCGCTCGAGCATGCCGTAGGCCGTGGTGAACATGGCCCGTTCCCCGGACAGGTCGCCGTTCGCCCCGTGCAGGCGGTCGGCGACTATCCGTTGCAACGGCCCCTGTACGTACTGGTCGAAAAATCGGTCCCACAGGCGCACTTGCAGCGCAATATCGCAATCGCCGGGGAGCAGGCAGTGCTGGGCGCAATAAGCCCGGTCCAGGTATTCGATGATCACACTCGATTCCGCCAATCCTTGCGGGTTCGCGTCATCGCGGATGACCGGGAACTTGCACAGGGGCCATAACGCCGAGAGTTCCGCCCGGTCTGCCTCGCTGGAAAGATCGATGATCCGCCGCTGGCAATCGATCCCGTGCTCGTAGAGCGCGATCAGGACCTTGTGGCAGAACGACGAAAGCGGGTGGTAATAGAGTGTCAGGGCCATTGTTCAACTCCTCGTTTCCAGCGACGGGATGACTGGTTCGCGAGGCATCCCACAGATGGCAGATTAAGTAGCAGGCGTGTTGTTCGCTACCTTGAACCATGATCTAGACTCATGCCGTTGGTCGGGGAAGTCAAAGGTCAATTACTGAGCAAAAGTGGGGTCCTGGTCATGGCAAAGGACAAGAAGGGCGCACCCAAGGTGCGTTCCGCGCAAGGCGAGAAGCTGAAGAACAAGGACTACCTTGAGCAGTTGCGCCTGTTGCATGTCGAACTGGTCAAGTTGCAGGAATGGGTGAAAGCCGAGGGCATCAAGATCTGCATCGTGTTCGAGGGGCGCGACGGCGCGGGCAAGGGTGGCACGATCAAGGCGCTCACCGAACGCGTGAGTCCGCGGGTGTTTCGAGTGGTGGCACTGCCTGCGCCCACCGATCGAGAGAAGAGCCAGATGTACGTGCAGCGCTACCTGCCGCACTTGCCCGCGGCTGGCGAAGTGGTGATCTTCGATCGCAGTTGGTACAACCGCGCGGGCGTCGAGCGGGTGATGGGCTTCTGCTCCCAGGAGCAGGTGGACATCTTCCTCAAATCGGTGCCCCACGTGGAGCGCGCGATTGTCGATTCGGGGGTCATCCTGCTCAAGTACTGGCTGGAAGTCAGCCCCGAGGAGCAGACCCGTCGCCTCGAGGCGCGCATCAAGGACGGCCGCAAGATCTGGAAGCTGACCCCCATGGACCTCAAGTCCTACAGCCGCTGGTTTGACTACTCGCGAGCGCGCGACGCCATGTTCGAGGCAAGCGATAGCGAGCATGCCCCCTGGCTCGTGGCCAACTCCAACGACAAACGGCGCGCGCGCCTGAACATCATCAGCGATCTGCTCAGCCGCATTCCCTATAAAGAAGTGGCGCGCGACAAGGTAGTGTTGCCCAAGCGGCAGAAGCCGGGCGGCTATCGCGAACCGGATTATCCGCTCAAGCGGATCCCCGAGAAATACTGATGGCTCCGCTCATGCGCATCGACGCTGCACACCCGGGGGCCATTGTCCCATGAGCCAGCCAGACGCTTCACCGTCCGCGGCGGAACCGGGCCGCATCGTGCGCCGCGACAGTGGCGACCTGGCTGGCTGGGGCCGCTGGTTCCCCGGGCTGCGTACGCTGCGCGGCTACCAGCTAGCGTGGTTGCGCCACGACCTGATGGCCGGGCTGGTGCTGACCACGATGCTGGTGCCGGTGGGCATTGCCTATGCGGTGGCATCGGGCGTACCGGGCATCTATGGCCTGTACGCCACCATCGTGCCGTTGATTGCCTATGCGCTGTTCGGCCCCAGCCGAATCCTGGTGCTGGGGCCGGATTCTTCGCTGGCAGCCGTGATCCTCGCCGTGGTACTGCCCCTGTCGGGCGGCGATCCGCAGCGCGCAGTCGCCCTGGCGGGCATGATGGCCATCGTCTCGGGAGCCGTGTGCATCCTTGCGGGCATCGCGCGCCTGGGCTTTATCACCGAGTTGTTGTCCAAACCGATTCGCTACGGCTACATGAACGGGATCGCGCTGACGGTGCTGATCAGCCAGTTGCCCAAGTTCTTTGGCTTTTCCATCGATACCGAGGGGCCGCTGCGAAACCTGTGGGCCATCGCGACTGCGCTGGTCCAGGGCAAAACCAACTGGACCGCGTTCATGGTCGGCGCCGCCACCCTGGTGGTGATCCTGCTGCTCAAGGGCCACAAGCGCATACCTGGCATCCTGATCGCGGTGGCCGGTGCGACGATCGCCGTGGATGTGCTGGACCTGGCTGCGCGCGCGGGCGTGAAGGTCCTTGGCCCGCTGCCCCAGGGCCTGCCGTCGTTCGCCATTCCCTGGATCACCAGCGCCGACATCGTGCCGGTCCTGATCGGCGGTGGCGCCGTGGCGCTGGTGTCCTTTGCCGACACCAGCGTGCTCTCGCGTGTGTACGCGGCGCGCACCCGCACCTACGTCGACCCCAACCAGGAAATGGTCGGGCTGGGCATTGCCAACCTGGCCGCCGGATTGTTCCAGGGGTTTGCGATCAGCAGCAGTTCCTCGCGTACGCCCGTGGCCGAAGCCGCTGGCGCCAGGACCCAGTTGACCGGCGTCGTCGGCGCGCTGGCGGTGGCCTTGCTACTGCTGGTGGCGCCGAATCTGTTGCAAGACCTGCCCAACAGCGCCCTGGCGGCCGTGGTGATCGCCTCCGCCATCGGCCTGATCGAGATCACCGATCTGCGGCGCATTTATCGCATCCAGCGCTGGGAGTTCTGGCTGTCGATCGTCTGCACGGTTGGCGTGGCCGTGCTGGGGGCGATCGAGGGCATCGGCCTGGCCATCCTGATTGCGGTGATCGAGTTCCTCTGGGATGGCTGGCGCCCATACTCTGCGGTGCTGGGGCGCGCGCGAGGGGTCAGGGGCTTCCACGACATCAAGCGCTACCCCGACGCGCGGCTGATTCCCGGCCTGGTCATCTTTCGCTGGGATGCCTCGCTGTTTTTTGCCAACGCCGAACTGTTCCACGAGCGGGTGCTGGACGCCGTGGCCGCATCGCCAACGCCGGTGCGCTGGCTGGTGCTGGCGGCGGAACCGGTCACCAGCGTCGACGTGACCAGCGCCGACATGCTGGCCGAGCTGGACGACACCCTGAAGGCGGCGGGCATCGAGTTGCGCCTGGCCGAGATGAAGGATCCGGTCAAGGACAAGCTCAAGCGCTTCGGGTTGTTCGAGCGGTTTGGCGAAGCGGCGTTTTTTCCGACATTGAATGCAGCCGTCAGCGCTTATCTCGCGACGCATGCGGTGCAGTGGCCATACCCCGAGGATTAGGGGCAGCCGGATTCGCCCGGACACAAATCGGACAGGTAAACCGCGGTAAACGTGTAGGAGCCGGCAAGCCGGCTCCTACAGGGGGGGTCAGAACGTTGGGGTGTATTTCACGCTGAACATCAGGTTGCGTGGCTCGCCGAAATTGTTGTTGCCACTGAGCTGGCTGTATCCCGCGGTGTAGTAGTGCTTGTCGAACAGGTTGTTGGCGTTCAGCGCCAGGCCGATCTCCTTTGTGAGCTGGTAGCCGGCGCGGGCACTCCAAACGGTATAACCCGGCACGTCGAAGGTGTGTTCGTAGCCCAGGGTATGGCTTTGGGTGGTGAAGCCCAGGCCAGTGCTGACACGGTTCCAGTCGCCGCTGAACTGGTAATCGCTCCACACCCGCAGCATGTGCTTGGGCGTCCAGGTGCTGAAGACCTTGCCTTCGTTGTCCGGGTCATCGAGGTACTTGGTGGTGTTGTAGGTGTAACCGGCAAACAGCTGCAGGCCAGTGAGGACTTCGCCGCTGATTTCCGCGTCGAGCCCCTGGCTGCGTACTTTCCCCGCGGCGATCGAGCAGTACCAGCCGTCGCAGGCGAAACCCGACGCCAGGTCGTTGAGCGCACGGTTCTCCTGGTCATAACGGAACAGCGCCAGGGAGGTGTTGACCCGGCCGTCCATGAGCTCGCCCTTGAGGCCGACTTCGTAGTTGCTGCCGATCACCGGCTTGAGCATCTTGCCGCTGGCGTCGCGCAGGGCCTGGGGTTCGAACACGTCGGTGTAGCTGGCGTACACCGCCCATTCACGGTTCAGGTCATAGATGATGCCGGCGTAGGGCGTGACCTCTCCGGATTCGTTGGCGGTGCTTTGCGGGTCGGCGTTGACCACGTCGCTGAACGCGACCTGGCTCCATGACTTGTAGCTGTAGTCGTACCAACTGACCCGCGAGCCGAGCACCAGGGTCAAGGGTTCGATCGGCTTGACCCGCCAGCTGCCGTACAGGCCTTTTTGCCGAATGTCGTATTTGCTCGGCGTTGCCCGGCCGCCGGCGGTATTGAGTATCCCGTCGTAGCTGATTTCCGGGCGGTCGTGGTCGATGCCGAAGATGGTGTCGGTGCTGTCGTTGAAGGTTCGGGCGAACTTGTCGTCCGATGTGTATTTGGAGTAGTTACCGCCGATCATGACTTCGTGCTGCATGGACAAGGCGTCGAAGTGGCCGATGAGGTTCATGTCCAGGCCGAGCTTGGTGGCGTCGAAATCGGTCACGAAGTCAGCGTATTGCACGCCGCTGCCGTCGGCTTCCAGGCCATCGCCGCTGCTTTGCAGCCGCTGGTTTTTCGCCTTGTTGTTTTCCGTCATGCGCACGGCGCCGACCTTGAACGCCCAGTCGTCGTTGAAGTGGTGCGCAAGGTCGGTGTAGACGGTGGTGACATCGATGTCCGAATGGTTCCAGCGCGCGCCTGTGTAGGTGGAACGCGACACATCGAGGGGGCTGCCGTCGGAATAACGCGGCAGGCCGCGGATCATCGGGCGTGACTCGGCATCGGAGTAGCTGACCGCCAGGCCCAGGGTGGTGTCCTCGCGCAGGTCGAAGTCCAAAGAGCCGTACAGCGAGTGGGTCTTGCTCCATTCATAGTCGATGAACGAATCGCTCTGGTCTTCATCGGCGACGAAACGTCCGCGTAGGGTTCCGGCCTGGTTCAGTGGCCCACCGGCGTCCAGTTGCAGGCCGTAGTGATCCCAGGTGCCGGCCTTGCCGGTGACGGTCACGGTCGGCGCGTACTGGCCGCGCTTGCGCACCAGGTTGATCGCGCCGCCGGGGCTGCCGGTGCCCTGCAGCAGGCCGGAGGCGCCGCGCAGCACTTCCATGCGATCGAAGAAGATCAGGTCCTGGGTGGCCCAGTTGCCCAAGGCGTAGGTGTTGCGTGGGATCGGCACGCCGTCGTATTGCCAGTCATCGATCTGGAAACCGCGGGAGGTCAGGATCATGCCCTTGCCCACGCCCTGGACGCCGACCAGACCGGTGGTCTTGTTCGCAGCGTCCTTGAGGTCGGTGAGGTCCTGGTCGTCCATCTGTTTGCGAGTCATCACGGTGACCGACTGCGGGATTTCCTTGAGGGTGTGGGTGCCCTTGCCGATGGTCACCGCCCGCGCGGCGTAGGAACCCGAGCCTTCGGTGGTGGCGTCGGCGCTGTTTTCGATGATGTTGGTCGCACCCAATTGCAGCGCGGCAGTGCCGGTGTCAGTGGGGGCAGGCTCGACGCTGAAGTTGCCCTGGGCGGTCACCCGCAGTTGCAGGCCGCTGCCCGCCAACGCCCGCTGCATTGCATCTTCAGCTGACATCTGGCCCTTCACCGCCGGTGCTTGCTTGCCCTGCACCAGCGCCGGCGCCAGGGAAATGATCTGTCCGCTCTGGCTGGCAATGGCATTGAGGGTGCTTGCGAGCGGGCCGGCGGGCAGATTGAAGGGCAGGGTTTGTCCTTGCGCCAGGGCTGGGCCTGCCAGGGTGGCCAGGGCAACGGCGACGGACAGCGAGTGGGACCACGGGTTGAACACAGCATTCTCCTGAAGGTGTAAGTGTCAGGAGATAGGTGGGATGAGAATTGAAAACCGGACACGAATAAGAGTGATTTGCAAAAAAAATTATTCTCTGGCCGGTTTTGCGCGGATCAACGCCAGCCACGGACTGTAGTGATCGACCCGGATCGGCAGGGTTTCCGCCAGCGCCGCGAAGGCACGCGCGGGGTCGTCGAGCGGGAACACGCCCTGGACCCGCAAGTCGCGAACCTCAGGGGCCAGGCGGACAAATCCGCGACTGTAGGGGCGCAGCGCATCCACGACGTTTTCCAGGGGCTCGTCCAGCACATTCAAGCGCCCGCCGAGCCAGTCGGCGCGATGTCGCTGATCGCCAGGAACCGGTTCGATGCGCCGCGGGTAGAGCAGGGCGGACTCGCCCTCCTGCAGGTCACGTCGAGTGCCATCGAAGAGACTGGCCTGGACTGAATGCTCCAGCACCACAACACGGCTGGCGTCCTGCGCCTGAGCGACCAGGAAACGCGTACCCAACGCGCGCACCTCACCTTGGGCGGTGCGCACACGCAGCGGGCGGCGCGGATCGGGCGCAACCTGAATTACCAGTTCGCCGTGGCGCAGGATGACCAGCCTTTGCTTGCCGTCGAATTGCAGGTCCACCGCGCTGTCGGCGTTGAGGCTCAAGCGGCTGCCGTCGACCAGGTTGAAATCCTGGCGCTGCCCGCGTCCGGTGGACAGGTCGGCGAACAGGCTATCGCCCAGCGGGCTGCGCGCCCCCAGCCACAAACCGCCACCCAGCAGGCCAAGACCTGCGATCACCCGCAGCGCATCACGCCGCGATGCCTGCGGTTGCAGGAGCACCTGGCGAGCGTGCTCAGTGTGCCCCGGCAAGCGTCGATCCAGGGCGCGCAGGGTGTTGAAGGAGCCGCCCAGGCGCTCCTGCAACCTGGCCCAGGCCTGGGCGTGTGCAGGGTCCTTGGCCAGCCAGGTATCGAAACGTTCCTGCAAGGCGGGCGTGGGGGTACCGGCGCGCAGGCGCACCATCCAGTCGATGGCCTGCTCGCTGACAGGGTCCAGGCGCTCTGTTTTCATGCCGCCATCTCGCTCAGGTAGCACTGGCGCAACGCCTGTTTCATGTAGCGGCTGACCGTGCGCTCCGACAGTCCCAGCTTGTGGGCGATCGCGACATAACTCATGCCGTCCAGCTGGCTGTAGAGGAAGGTGGCCTTGACCACCGTCGGCAGGCCATCCAGCGCCCGGTCGATGGCGACCAGGGCTTCGATCAGCTGCAGCTGTTCTTCCGGGGACGGTGCGAGCATCTCGGGCAAGGTGGACAGGCGTTCGAGATAGGCCAATTCCAGCTTGCGCCGACGATATCGATCGAAAATGAGCCGTCGGGCGATGGTCGAGAGATAGGCGCGGGGCTGTTCGATGCTGTCGGGATCGACCCGGGCCATCAGCATCTGGCAAAACGTATCGGCGGCAGTGTCCTCGGCGTCCGCATGATTGCGCAGCCGTCGCTGGATATGCTGCAGCAGCCAACGGTGATGATCGCTGAAAAAGTAGCTCAGCTTGCTGGTGGAGGGAGGTTGCACCGGTGGTTTTTCCAGATGTTAGTGTGAATCGTTCTCAATACTAACTTCGTGGAGGGGGCTACCGCAATCATTGACTTGGTTGGGCTATGTAGGAGCTAGCTTGCTAGCGATGGTCGTTAACGATAACGCGGGCATTCAGACAACACGCGTTATCGTTGACCACCATCGTCGGAACGCCGCCCGGAGCAAGCTCGCTCCTACAGGGTTTTGGTGGTGCGGATAAGGTTGTTGCGCAACGCCACGATCGCCTGCTGCATCTGTACGAAATCCTCGGGATCCAGGCCGGTTTGCGGAAAGCCGTCTTCGGTCAGTTCCGCGCGCAGTTGGCGACCGGCGTCGGTCAGGCTGATGCGCACCTGGCGTTCATCTTCCGGGTCGCGCTGACGCAGCAGGTAACCCATCGCCTCGAGCTTTTTCAGAATCGGGGTGAGGGTGTTGGATTCCAGGAACAGCTTTTCTCCCAGGCTGCCGACGGTCTGATTGTCCTGTTCCCACAGCACAACCAGGGTGATGTATTGGGTGTAAGTCAGGCCGAGCCGTTCGAGCATCGGCTTGTAGGCCTTGCCGAACGCGAGGTTGGTGGAATAGACCGCAAAACACAGGAAGTCGGAGAGCTTGAGATCCAGGGCGGACGTCTTGTCGGTGTTTTTCATGGGGGTTCTCTTTGGGCGGGCTGCAAGTTGGGCGGGCTGCAAGACTGGCACTGTACATCGTATGCGATGGTGTCGGAAGAGCTCTAACCTGCGGGCGCCTGGCCGGTCCCCCCAGGGAACCGGCCGTGCCATGGGTTACGCGGTCTGCACGTTGATGGTCACGTCAATGTTGCCGCGGGTGGCCTTGGAGTAAGGGCAGATCGCATCGGCATTGTGGGCCAGCTCGGTCGCGACTTCGTGCGACAAGCCCGGCACCCGCAGGGTCAGGCGGGCCTGGAGGAAATAGGCGGCGCCGGTCTGGCCCAGATCGACTTCGATGTCCACGGCCGTATCGGCCGGCAGGGTCACTTTCGCCTGTTGGGCGGCCAGACCCACCGCGGCGATGTAGCAGGCCGACCACGCCCCGGCGAACAGTTGCTCGGCTTTCGGGTGCGGTTGCACACCGGTGAACACGTGCGCCGGAGTGCTGTTGCCGGGGGACGACAGTTCGATGTCGAGGTTGCCGTTGTGGCCGCGCGTGGTGGTGCCGGCGCTGCTCAGGGTGGTGTGGGTCTTGCCGCTGGCCAGGACTTTTTCGATCTTGCTCATGGGGTGAATCCTCAAGGGTGTAGTCAGGTTTGATTTAGTATCGCGTGCGTTTAGATCGCATCCGATGGAAATAATAGTCCTCCAGAAGTCGAGTGACGTCAAGGGGTACGATCCTGGCTGGTCGACGAACGGCCAGCTTCAATTGCCGTTCAATAAAAAAGCCCCGGGCTGTTCAGGCCCGGGGCTTTGTATTGACGTTTGGCGATCGGTTCTCGACGGCGGGGGATGATCAGCTTTGCGGCACCACCCTGGCTTCATTGCCGGCGCCTTCGATATAGACACTCTGGCCTTTGCTCAGCGCGGCATTGACCGGCTGGGTCACCGACACCAGCACGCCGCTTTTGGTGCGCACGATGATCTGCTGGGCCTGTTGCGGTTGATCGTATTTTTTCTTTTCGGCGTAGTTGCCGCCCGCCGCACCCGCGAGGGCACCGGCGACCATGGCCACATCACGCCCGGTGCCCGAACCGATCAGGCTGCCGATGCCCACGCCGGCGAGTCCGCCAAGAATGGCGCCGACGCCGCTGTCGTGATTGGTCTGCATCTGCGTCATGGTGATCTGCTCGATTTTCCCCGAGCGGATTTCCATCTCGCCGGCGCCACCGCTTCCAGCATCGACGGCGGCGCAGGCACAAAGCACAAGACTTACAAGGGTAATCGTCAGCCAGGAAGCGGTGGTTTTCATGTCGAACTCCATCATCCAGGGGAAGCGGTTCATGCAAACGCATCAGCGCAGGTTAGACGAAGGAGACTAGCACAGGGCCCTGGGGCCGCAGCCGTTGCGACGATGGCGCCGGTACGAGCGCGGAAAAACTCACCTGCAAAATCTCTCCTCGAAAACAACTCGATAAGAAAAACCGATACCTGCTTAAGGATTTCCCAGAGGCGGGGCAGGCACCTGCGGCTTTAGAGTCACGCCCAACGTTCGAAGGGTGGATGGCTGCCGGGCCAGCCGTCATAACCGAGCCTGACGCAACTCCTACAAAAACAAGAAGGTGAAAAGCATGAGTCACGAAACGGTCGATATCAAAGCGTGGATCGACAACCGACCGGTTGCCGGATACCAATGGCTCATCATGAGCCTGTGTTTCTTCGTCGTGCTGTTCGATGGCTTTGACGTCGCGGTCATGGGTTTCATCGCGCCTTCGCTGATCCAGGACTGGGGTCTTTCCAAGGCGGCCTTTGGCCCGGTGATGAGTGCCGGCATGGTCGGCCTGGCCATTGGCGCATTGACGGCCGGCCCTTACGCCGATCGCCTGGGGCGCAAGAAAGTGCTGTTGATCGCGGTGACGGGGTTCAGCGTGCTGAGCCTGGCCTGTGCCTTTGCGCGCAACCCCTACGAACTGGCAGCCCTGCGGCTGCTGACCGGCGTCGCCCTGGGCGCCGCAATGCCCAATACCACCACGCTGCTCTCCGAATACTTGCCGCAGCGTAATCGCTCGCTGTTCATCACCCTCATGTTCACCGGTTTCAACATGGGCTCGGGATTGGGCGGTTTTCTCGCGGCCTGGCTGATCCCGCAGCACGGCTGGCAATCGGTGTTGCTCGCTGGCGGTATCCTGCCGCTGGTACTGCTGCCGTTCCTCTGGCTGCTGTTGCCCGAGTCCCCGCGTTTCCTCGCGGCGCATCATGCGCCGGCCAGTCAGATCGCCAAGGTGTTGAACAAGTTGGGCGGGCGTTTTTCGCCGAGCACGACATTCACCCTCAGCGAACCCCAGGTCCAGCACAAGGCGCCGGTGCGCATGCTGTTCAGCGAGGGTTATCGCTTCGGCACGCTGGCACTGTGGATGACCTACTTCATGGGCCTGCTGGTGATCTACCTGACCATGGGCTGGATGCCGACGCTACTGCGCGAAGGCGGCCTGTCCATCGAACGTGCAGCGACCATCACCGGCCTGTTCCAGATCGGCGGCACGGTTGGCGCGATCCTGGTCGGCTGGGCCATGGACCGACGCAATCCCAACGCCGTCATTGCGACCTCCTATGCCTTGGGCGGCGCGTTCATCCTGCTGCTGGGGGCTTTCAGCCTGGAGTCGAGCCTGCTGGCGTTCGGCGTCGTCGCGGCAGGCTTCTGCATGAGCGGTGCGCAGACCGGTCTCAACGCCTTCGCGCCCGGTTACTACCCGACCGATTTCCGCGCCACGGGTGTGAGCTGGATGCTGGGCATCGGTCGTTTCGGCGCTATCTTTGGTTCTCTCATCGGTGGTGCGGTGCTCAGCCTTGGCTTGGGCTTGCCGCTGCTGTTCACCCTGTTGAGCGTGCCGGCCTTCATCGCCGCGCTGGCGATCCTGGCCAATGGTCATGCCCGGCGCCGGGTCAGCCAGACTGTACTGGCGCAATAATTTTCTTCGAACACAGGAACTTGTCATGGCACGCATCATCGGTGGTCTCGCCGTCTCCCACACACCCACCATCGGCTTCGCAGTCGATCACGACAAACAGAACGAGGCGGCCTGGGCGCCGATCTTCGAAGGTTTCGAACCGATCAAGGTGTGGTTGAAGGAGCAGCGGCCGGACGTGTTGTTCTACATCTTCAACGACCACGTGACGTCGTTTTTCTTCGACCATTACGGCGCGTTTTCCCTGGGTGTCGATGAGCGTTACGAGGTCGCGGATGAGGGCGGCAATCCACGTTCGTTGCCGGCGGTCGGTGGGCATGCGGCGCTGTCGCGGCACATTGGCCAGAGCCTGATGGCCGATGAATTCGACATGAGTTTTTTCCGCGACAAACCTCTGGATCATGGCTTCTTCTCGCCGATGTCGGCGTTGTTGCCCTGCGAGCCTGAATGGCCGGTGGAAATCGTGCCGCTGCAGGTCGGCGTGTTGCAGTTCCCGATCCCCAGCGCGTTGCGCTGCTACAAGCTGGGGCAGGCGCTGCGCCGGGCGATCGAAAGCTATCCCGAAGACTTGAAAGTGGCGATTGTCGCTACCGGCGGCGTGTCCCACCAGGTGCATGGCGAGCGTTGTGGTTTCAATAATCCGCAGTGGGACGAGCAGTTCATCGACCTGCTGGTCAACGACCCGGTGCGCCTGACCGAAATGACCCACGCCGAGTACGCCACCCTGGGCGGCATGGAAGGCTCGGAGGTGATCACCTGGCTGATCATGCGCGGCGCGTTGTCGGCCACGGTGAAAAACCTGCATCAGGATTACTACCTGCCGTCCATGACCGGCATCGCCACCCTGTTGCTGGAAAACCAGGATCGGCCAGTGCCGGCCGAAGTCACCGCGCGCCATGTGCAGCACATGCAACACCAGTTGGCCGGCATCGAAAAACTCGAGGGCACCTATCCGTTCACCCTGGAGCGCAGCGCCAAGAGTTATCGCCTGAACAAGTTCCTGCACCGCATGATCGAGCCGCAATGGCGCCAGCGTTTTCTCGATGCACCCGAGGCGCTGTTCGAGGACGGCGGCTTGAGCGAAGAGGAGCGCGAGCTGTTGCGCCGCCGTGACTGGCGCGGATTGATCCAGTACGGGGCGATCTTCTTCGTGCTGGAAAAACTCGCGGCGGTGCTCGGTATTCCCAACCTGCAGGTCTACGCCGCCATGCGCGGCCAGAGCCTGGACGAGTTCATGAAAACCCGTAACCAGCAGGTGCTGTACTCGGTGGCGGGCAAAGCGCCGCGCTGATGTAGGAGCAAGCTTGCTCGCGAAAGCGGTGGGCCAGGCGACATTTATAGACTGGTCGGCCGTCTTCGCGAGCAGGCGCGCTCCCACAGTTTGATTGTCGTCGTGCGCAAGATCCGGGTTCGCTGGAGACCCCTTGTAGGAGCAAGCTTGCTCGCGAAAGCGGTAAGTCAGGCGACATTTATTGACTGGTCGGCCGTCTTCGCGAGCAGGCTCGCTCCCACAGTTTGATTGGCGCCGTGCGCAAGATCCGGGTTCGCTGGAGACCCCTTGTAGGAGCAAGCTTGCTCGCGAATGCGGTGGGCCAGGCGACATTTATTGACTGGTCGGCCGTCTTCGCGAGCAGGCGCGCTGCCACAGTTTGATTGGCGCCGTGCGCAAGATCCGGGTTCGCTGGAGATCCCTTGTAGGAGCAAGCTTGCTCGCGAAAGCGGTAAATCAGGCGACATTTATTGACTGGTCGGCCGTCATCGCGAGCAGGCTCGCTCCCACAGTTTGATTGTCGTCGTGCGCAAGATCCGGGTTCGCTGGAGATCCCTTGTAGGAGCAAGCTTGCTCGCGAAGGTGGTGGGCCAGGCGACATTTATTGACTGGTCGGCCGTCTTCGCGAGCAGGCGCGCTCCCACAGTTTGATTCGCGCCGTGCGCAAGATCCGGGTTCGCTGGAGATCCCTTGTAGGAGCAAGCTTGCTCGCGAATGCGGTGGGCCAGGCGACATTTATTAATTGGTCGGCCGTCATCGCGAGCAGGCTCGCTCCCACAGTTTGATTCGCGTCGTGCGCAAGATCCGGGTTCGCTGGAGATCCCTTGTAGGAGCAAGCTTGCTCGCGAAAGCGGTGGGCCAGGCGACATTTATTGACTGGTCGGCCGTCTTCGCGAGCAGGCTCGCTCCCACAGTTTGATTCGCGTCGTGCGCAAGATCCGGGCTCGCTGGAGATCCCTTGTAGGAGCAAGCTTGCTCGCGAAAGTGGTGGGCCAGGCGACATTTATAGACTGGTCGGCCGTCTTCGCGAGCAGGCTCGCTCCCACAGTTTGATTGTCGTCGTGCGCAAGATCCGGGCTCGCTGGAGATCCCTTGTAGGAGCAAGCTTGCTCGCGAATGCGGTGGGCCAGGCGACATTTATTAATTGGTCGGCCGTCATCGCGAGCAGGCTCGCTCCCACAGTTTGATTCACGTCGTGCGCAAGATCCGGGCGGCGTTCCGACCAAAGCGGTGTATCAGTCACACGGAAATCGCCGCCTGTTCGCGAATCACCCGGCGAATCATCTCCATCAAGGCTTGAGCCACTGGCGTGTGCAGGCATCCATGGCGATAAGTCAGGCCGATCGCCCGGGTGGTCTGTTTCAATTCCACTGGCAGAATGCACAGCTCGCCGGAGGCGATTTCCTGTTCCAGTTGATGCGCGGATACCGCCGCGAGCATGTCCGAGCGCAGCAGCAACCCGCGGATGATCGCCATGTCGGCGCTTTCCACCACCGGCCGTGGCGGGGCAATACCGAAGCGGGCGAAACACTCCTCGAGCATCTGCCTGGCCGGCGATCCGGCGCGGGGCAGCACCCAGCGGGCGCTGCCGAGTTCGTCGTGCAGGGCGGTTTTCGAATAGAGCGGATGATCACGCCGGGCCAGGACCACCATGTCTTCCGTGAGCAACGCCTCGCCGGTCAGGTCGCTGGCGTAAGCCTCTGAACGCAAGGCGCCGAAAATGAAATCGACATCGCCGGCGCGCAGTTCCGTTGCCAGCAGATCGAACGGGCTTTCATTGGTGATCACCTGGATAGCCGGGTGCTCGGCCACCAGGCGCACGATGGCCTCGGGCAGGATGCGCGTGCGGCCAAGGGGCAGGGCGCCGACCTGCACCACCCCTTGCAAGGTACCGCGCAGGGCGGTGAGGTCGGTCTCGATATGGCGCAACTCATTCAGAGCCCGGCGAATCGGGAACAGGATTTCATGGCTGGCGGGGGTCGGCTGCAAACCCCGTGGCGTGCGTTCGAAGAGCGTCTGGCCGCAGCCGCTTTCCATGACCTTGATGGTCGAGCTGATCGCCGGCTGACTCAGGCCGAGCAGACTGGCGACCGTCTGCATATGCCGCGTTTCACAGAGCTTGATGAACACTTGCAGGCGTCGGGCCTGGAACAGGTAAAGCGGCTCGACCGCGCGTTTGTCCCCGCCGCCCAACAGTCGCGGCACGCTTTCCAGTTCGGCGAGTACGCGTCGTGCACGGGGCAGCAGGCGTTCGCCGTAATCGGTCAAACGCATACCGTTGGCGTGGCGTTCGAACAGCGGCACGCCAAGGCGGGTCTCCAGCTCGGCAATCGACCGGGTCACCACTGACTGCGCCCGATACAGCGCCACAGAGGCCTTGGAAACGCTGCCGTGATCGGCCACCCGGACGAAGGCGCGCACGTGCATGAGGCTGGGCAGTTCAGTGGATTGCATGGCGCTTTTGCTCGGACGATCGCTGTTTGTAACGGACTATGCCGCCGCCCTGATCCAGTGGCAATAAAAAAAACGCATACCTGAAACAGCGCAACGCATTACTCCGCTGGCGGGTCTGGGTGCGATGCTCTTTCGAAACGCAGCAGGAGTATCCGCAATGATCGATTCACCGAAAAACGCACCGAAAAACGCGCTGGTGGTCAGCGCTCACTCTGCCGATTTCGTCTGGCGCGCGGGTGGTGCCATCGCACTGCATGCGCAACAAGGCTACAACGTGCACATCGTCTGCCTGTCGTTTGGCGAGCGCGGCGAGTCCGCCAAGTTGTGGCGCAAGGGCCAGATGAGCGAAGACAAAGTCAAAGGCGCGCGCCGCGAAGAAGCCCAGGCCGCCGCCGATATCCTCGGTGCCAGCGTCGAATTCTTCGACATCGGCGACTACCCGATGCGCGCGGACAAGGAAACCCTGTTCCGTCTCGCCGATGTGTTCCGCCGGGTGCAGCCGGAGTTCGTCCTCAGCCACTCGATCAAAGACCCGTACAACTACGATCACCCGCTGGCGATGAACCTGACCCAGGAGGCGCGCATCATCGCCCAGGCCGAAGGCTACAAACCGGGCGAGAAAATCGTTGGCGCGCCACCGGTCTACAGCTTCGAACCGCACCAGCCCGAGCAATGCGAATGGCGCCCCGACGTGTTGCTGGACATCACCCAGGTCTGGGACAAGAAGTACGCCGCGATCCAGTGCATGGCCGGCCAGGAACACCTATGGGAGTACTACACCCGCGTCGCCCTGCAGCGCGGCGTGCAAGCCAAGCGCAACGTCGGGATCACCTCCAGCCGCGACATCATTTATGGCGAAGGCTATCAAAGCCTCTTCCCGCGCGTGACGGAGAACCTGGCATGAGCGAGTTGATCGGAAAAACCGGCATCGTCGTGCGCAATATCGCCCGGGCCGAGCGCGCGCTGGTCGATGAGCTGCAACGCTACGGCGTCGCGACCATTCATGAAGCGCAGGGGCGCAAAGGCTTGCTGGCGTCGTCGATCAGACCCATCCAGCGCGGCACCCTGATCAGTGGTTCTGCGGTGACCGTGCTGGTCGCGCCGGGCGATAACTGGATGTTCCATGTGGCGGTGGAGCAGTGCCGGCCGGGGGATATCCTGGTGGTTGCCCCCAGTTCGCCGTGCACCGACGGTTACTTCGGCGACCTGCTGGCGACCTCGCTCAAGGCCCACGGCGTGCGTGCCCTGGTGATCGATTCCGGGGTGCGCGACACCCACACCTTGCGCGAGATGGGCTTTGCGGTCTGGTCCCGGGCCATCAATGCCCAGGGCACGATCAAGGAAACCCTCGGCTCGGTCAACCTGCCACTGGTGTGTGGCGGTCAACTGGTCAACCCGGGGGATGTGGTGGTGGCCGATGACGATGGCGTGGTCATCGTGCGCCGCGCCGAAGTCGCGCAAGTGGTCGAGGCCAGTCGTGCCCGCGCCGACCTGGAAGAACACAAGGCCCAGCGCCTGGCCAATGGCGAGTTGGGCCTGGACATCTACAACATGCGTGAGCGCCTGGCGCAAAAGGGCCTGCGCTACGTCGACAGCCTCGACGAACTCGGAGACTGAGCATGGGCCAGATTCGGATTCCTTGCCTGTTGATGCGCGGGGGGACGTCCAAGGGCGCTTACTTCCTCGCGGGCGACTTGCCCGATCAGCCGGCGCTGAGAGATCGCGTGCTGCTGGCGGCCATGGGTTCGCCGGATGCGCGACAGATCGATGGCATCGGAGGCGGCGATTCGCTGACCAGCAAGGTGGCGATCATCAAGCCCTCCGCGCGCGTTGATGCCGACGTGGATTACCTGTTCGCCCAGGTGCTGGTGGATGAGCCGCGGGTCGATTACGGGCAGAACTGCGGCAACATCCTCGCCGGCGTCGGGCCGTTCGCCATCGAGCGCGGGCTGGTAGCCGCCCGGGGCGAAGTGACCGCGGTGCGCATTTTCATGGAGAACACCGGGCAGATAGCGGTCGCCCATGTGCCCACGCCCCACGGTGCCGTCAACTACAGCGGTGAAGCGCGAATCGACGGGGTGCCCGGTGGCGGCGCGCCGCTGATCGTCGAGTTCGAGGATGTTGCCGGTTCCAGTTGCGGTGCGTTGTTGCCCACCGGCCAGGTGGTCGATGTGTTCGATGGCATCGAGGTCACCTGTGTCGACAACGGCATGCCGGTGGTGCTGATCCGCGCCGCCGACCTCGGCCTGCGCGGCGATGAAAGCCCTGGGCAACTCGATGCCGACAGCGCGCTGAAGGCCCGTCTCGAATCGATCCGCTTGCAGGCCGGCCCGTGCATGAACCTGGGCGAGGTGGCCCAGCGCAACGTGCCGAAGATGTGCCTGATTGCGCCGGCACAGGCAGGCGGGGCGCTCAGCACCCGCACCTTCATTCCCCATCGCTGCCACACCAGCATCGGCGTGTTCGGCGCAGTTAGCGTGGCGGTTGCCTGCCTGATCGAGGGCAGCGTGGCGGCGGGTATCGCCCGGGTCGACGAGGGCGAGGTGAAGCGTCTTCAGGTCGAGCACCCCACGGGTGAATTCAGCGTTGAGCTGCGTCTGCGGGACGGTGTGTTGGCAGGATGTGGCTTGATGCGCACCGCGCGCCTGCTGTTCGACGGTGTGGTATGCGTGCCGGATGCGTTGGCCTGGTCGTGATATAGACTCATCAGGAGGGCTATCTCGACAGGGGTGACAGGCGTGGCTGGATTGCAATGGACTCGATGATCACCGCCGCCGCGCAGGCGCTGGCCGCGGGGGATCCGCTGGGGGCGCTGGACCGGGTCGCGCTGCGCGACGATGCACCGGCGCTGGCGCTGCGCGGCATCGCCATGGCGCAACTGGGTGATCTGGTGCGGGCCAAGGCGCTGGTGCGCCGGGCGGCGCGGGCGTTCGGGCCGCAAGAGGCGCTGGCGCGGGCGCGCTGTGTGGTCGCCGAGGCCGAGATCGCACTGGCGTCCCGCGACCTCGGCTGGCCGGTCAAGGCCCTCGAGGCGGCGCGGCTCACCCTGGAGGCTCACGATGATCGGGTGAACGCGGCCCATGCGCGCTATCTGCAGATCCGCCGTCTGTTGTTGATCGGCCAGCTTGATCAGGCTCAGGAGCAACTCGCGCAGCTTGCCCCGGCCACCTTGCCACCGCCCCTGCGGGCCACCCATGAACTGGTGTCGGCGGGGATCGCCATGCGCCATTTGCAAGCCCAGGCGGCGCGTGCTGCCTTGGCCCGGGCGGAACTCGCCGCACAACAGGCCGGCATTCCCGCGCTGTTGGCGGAAGTCGAAAGCGCGCAGCACCTGCTCGATAGCCCCGCCGCTCGCCTGATCAGCCATGGCACTGAGCGACCGGTGTTGCTCGACGAAGTGGAGGCGTTGCTGGCCTCGACCGCACTGGTGGTGGATGCCTGTCGAAACGTGGTGCGGGGTTCGGGCATGTCGGTCGCGTTGGCGAAGCGTCCGATCCTGTTCACCCTCGCGCGGACTCTGGCCGAAGCCTGGCCGGCCGATGTGCCCAGGGAAATCCTGATTGCCAAGGCGTTTCGCCTGAAACTCAGCGATGAATCCCATCGCGCCCGGTTGCGGGTCGAAATCGGCCGCTTGCGTGCCGCGCTCAAACCCCTGGCCGGCATCCATGCGACTCGCCGTGGCTTTGCCCTGGTGGCGCAGGTTTCACCCCAGGTGGTGCTGCTCGCGCCACCGGTCGAAGACAAGTACGCCGCGGTGTTCGCATTGCTGGGCGACGGCGAGTCCTGGTCGAGTTCGGCCCTGGCCCTGGCGTTGGGCAGCAGCCAGCGCGGTGTGCAGCGCGCGCTCGAATCGCTGGCAGAAAAGGGCAAGGTGCAGTCGTTCGGACAGGGGCGGGCACGGCGCTGGCTGACTCCGCCGGTGCCCGGTTTCGCGACGACCTTGTTACTCCCCGTTCCGCTGCCCGGTGGCTAGGATGATTCCACCAACCCCTTTGGAGGAACACCGAAATGAAACAGTCAGCCGCCGAAATCCTGCGTGAATATGGTCCGTTTACCGATGTCGATGATGTACATGGCGTCACCTGGGACGGTGAAAAGGTGTGGTTTGCAACGACCGGAAAACTCCATGCCCTCGACCCGCAAAGCGGCCGGATGTTGCGCTCGATCGACGTCGCCGCCCATGCCGGTACAGCGTTTGATGGCCAGTACCTGTTCCAGATCGCTGAAGACCGTATCCAGAAAATCGATCCGCAAACGGGTCGGGTAATCTCGACCATTCCCGCCCCCGGCGGCGGCAACGATTCGGGCCTGACCTGGGCCGAAGGCTCGCTGTGGGTGGGGCAATACCGGGAGCGCAAGATCCACCGGATCGATCCCGAGAGCGGCAAGATTCTGCGCACTATCGAATCGAACCGCTTTGTCACGGGCGTGACCTTTGTCGAGGGGGCCCTGTGGCATGGTACGTGGGAGGGCGACGAGAGCGAACTGCGCCGCATCGACGCGAAAACCGGCGAGGTACTCGAGAGCGTCAAGATGCCGGACGGCATCGGGGTTTCAGGGCTTGAGTCCGACGGTGGCGAGCGGTTTTTCTGTGGCGGTGGCAGCAGCGGGCGGGTGAGGGCGGTGCGGCGCCCGTCATGAAGCGTCGCACCTGACTCAGGCGAGAAGGGTGCTCTGCGTGAGCAGGACGCCCTGCGCTAAAGAAACTACCTAGGGTAAGGCTGTTCATCTCAATATCTCACCCGCGGACACTGGCATAGGCTGTGCACCCGCTGACCATTGCCGGAGTCGTTATGCGTTTTTTCGAATTGATTACTTTTACCGTGCGGGTACGCACCGTTGCCGACGCGCTGATGCGTATCGAGGTGGCGCTCGATAGCCCGGCCGTCGGTGGCCAGTTGATGGGCTGCTGGGTGTCGGAGCTTGGCCAGTTGAACCAGATTGCCGTGCTGCGTGGCTATGCAGACGAACGTCTGCGGCAAGCGGAGCGCGAGCGCTTTTTGCTGGGCGGGGACGTGTTTGGCCTCGGCGAGTTCATTACCGATCTGCGCATCGAAAACTACAGCCTGTTTCCCTTCCTTGAGCCCTTGAGTGCCGGCACGCATGGCCCATACTACGAGATGCGCGTCTACGATCTGATCAGCAGTGGCCTGCAACCGACCCTCGATGGCTGGCGCAAGGCGATTGAACCGCGCACCCGTGCACCGTATTCGCCCGTGTATGCGGCCTTCTACGCCACCGACGGCGATCTGCCGCGCTACCTGCATATCTGGCCGTGGACCACCCTGCAACAGCGTCAGCAGGTACGCACCCAGGCGGTAGCCGACGGTGTTTGGCCGCCGGAAAACTCCGGCCCGCAACTGCGGGACATGCGCTCTACGATTTACCTGCCAGCGCCGTTTTCACCCTTGCAATAAAAGCCCCGCTTGCTCACCGGTTTCAAGTGGCGTAAACAGTGCACGCGCCGAGCGGTTCGCCGGCGTGCGCTGTTTTTGGCCGCCAGGGGTAACAGGTATCAAGGCGTTGGATCACATGTCCGTCAACACGACGAAGCGAGGCGAGCGTTGGTAGAACGACGTCAGTTCAGCGGTGCCATGAAGGGCAAGAACCTTCGCTACCTCAATGAGCATGAAGGCCAGTCAGTCCGCGCCCGGGCGGGGTTCCTGCTGTTGGAGCACTTCTCGTTGCCGGCGTTCACCCAGGCCCTCGACACGATTGTCACGGCGAACCTGCTGCGGCCCGAGCTGTTTTCGACCAAGACTTTCGGCTTGACCGAAGGGGAAGTGATCAGCGACCTGGGCCTGGTCATACGCCCCGATGCCTGCCTCAGTCTCGAGGCGATCCAGGACCTGGACTTGTTGGTGATCTGCGGAGGCTACCGTACGGCCCTCAAGGCCCACGACGGGTTGATCGACCTCTTGCACCGGGCGGCCGAGTCGGGCGTCAAGCTGGCCGGAGTATGGAACGGCGCCTGGTTTCTCGGCCAGGCCGGTTTGCTCGACGGCTACCGCTGCGCCATTCACCCGGAGCATCGTCCGGCGCTGGCGGAAATCGCCAGGCTCACCCAGGTCACCAGCGAAGCCTACGTGGTGGATCGCGACCGCCTGACGGCGTCCAGTCCGACGGGGACCTTCTACATGGCCCTGGAATGGATCAGGGGCTTGCATGACAAGGCGTTGACTGACGGCATCGAAGATATCCTGGCGTTCGAAGCGTCCCGCTACCGGCGCATCAAGCCGACATTGAATGTCTCCGTCAGTGGCCCGCTGAGGGAGGTGGTCAACCTGATGGACGCCAATCTGGAGGAGCCGCTGGAGATGGAGGCACTCTGTCTGTACGCCGGTCGCTCGCGCCGGCAGATCGAGCGCCTGTTCAAGGAGCAGTTGGGCACCACGCCCCAGCGCTACTACATGGATTTGCGCATCACCGAAGCGCGTCGATTGCTGCAGCACACCACGCTGACCATCGTGGAAGTCTCGGTGGCCTGCGGTTTCGTTTCACCCAGCCACTTCAGCAAGTGCTACAGCGCCTATTTCGGTTATCGACCGTCGCGGGAAACCAGGCTGGTCAAATAACCGTTCGATGATTGGCCGCTCATTGCGCGCCAAACATCATCGTCCAGTAAACCCCCTCGTCACTGCGCGCATCCGTCGCAAAAGCCGCACCAACCTGGGTGAACATCGGGTTCATCAGGTTGGCGCAATGCCCGGGACTTGCCAGCCAACCGGCCATGGCCTTGTTCGGTGAGCCTTGGCCGGCGGCGATGTTTTCGCCGATCTGCCGGCCACGAAAACCGGCGGCCCTGGCCCGGTCGGCAGCGGTGTCGCCATCGGGGTCCTGGTGGGCGAAGTAGTTGCCGTAGGCCATGGCTTTGCTGTGCCCTTGCGCCGCAGCGCCGAGGCTGGCGTTCCAGGCCAATGGCCGCGCGGCGGCGAAGCGCTGGCGACCGCACAGGCGCGGTTTGGCCCGGGCGGCATTGACCTGCGCGAGCAGGGTCTTGCCGACACTACGCGGATCGCTCACCTGACTGTCCAGCACCGGCCGCGCCAGCACCACCTGCCATTCACCACGACTGCGAGTGACGCCAATGTCGGCGTACTGGTTGTCCAGCAAGGCGGCGCAATGGTCACCCTGCAGCATCTCGAAAGCCTCGTCGGCATCCTGCGCACCCACCACGCGAATGGATCGCACCGTCACGGCCTGGTACCCGGATGCTTTCAAACGATCCCGCAAGCCGCCGCCGTAGCCGATCGGCAAGGCCAGGCTCGACTTCAGGGCCAGCGGCGACAGGCGTTGGGCGGGACGCCGTGCGCAATCTTCCGGGTGGGCTCGATAATCGTTGATGGCTTCCACCAGTTGACGTTCCGCACCGGCGTGGGCGGGGGGGGCGATCAGGGGCAGCGAGGTCAACAGGCACAGCGAAGTGAAGCGCAAGGCGAGGGCGGTTGGGCGCATGGTGCGGACAGCTCTGATGAGATGACGACGTTGGGAGGAGGAAAATGCCCGTCTAAGACTGGCGTCTTGGGACAAGGTTCAAGGGGGAGGGGTTTTAATGTCGGGGGTGATGGATCCGATGAAGGGTATGGGTTTGGCTGGCAGTGATTCTGGGAGGCGGGCCCTGTAGGAGCGAGCTTGCTCGCGATGGAGGTCAACGATGACGCGGGGACCCTGACACCGCGCGGTGCTCTCAGGTTCTTCGCGAGCAGGCTCGCTCCTACAGTAGATCGGGTATATCCGGGAGAGATGGGTTGGCTGTCAGGCCGTCTTCGCAGGCTGGTCAAGGCAGGCATATACCACCAGTTCCACCAGCATCTCCTCCCGCGCCAACCCGGCCACGACGATGGCGGCGCGGTTGGGGTAGGGCGCCTGGAAATACTCGGCATAGATCGCGTTCACCGTCGCCAGGTAACTGCGGTCGGTGACATAGATCAGCACCTGCGTCACCGCGTCGAGCGTGCTGCCAGCGGCTTGCAAGGTATGGCGCAGATTGTCCAGGGTCTGCCGGATTTGCGCCTCGATGCCGCCACTGACCACCTGGCCCTCGCGGTCAATGGGGATCTGCGCCGTGTACAGCGTGCCGTCGCCGACCACCGCCCATTCCAGTGGTGCGCGCGAGGCGAAAAGGTCGGTCTTGATTGCGTGTTTCATTGATTGATTCCTGATGCATTGAAAATCTATTGGGTATCGCTGCTTTCGCCAGCACCGCGCCGACGCGACTCCTCGGTGCTTTCCACCAGCACCCGCTCGCCCAGTTTCTTCAGCTGGCCCCAGACCTCGTCGTCGACCACCAGCCCCTCAGCGGCCTGCGGGTGGGCAACAGGCACGTCATCCTCGGCACTCAGTCGCGGCAGCAGCGTGAAGTGCCGGGAAATCAGCACATTGATACTTTGTTCGTCGCTCTGCGCCGGTTGCGGCAGGTCGTACACCCGCAGGGTCGGGCAGGTTTGCCCGGCGCTAATCGTGGCGACCAGCTCCTGGCGCGCATCGCGCCAATAGACGCAAAAATTCAGCGCCTCTGCCGTGCAGCGCGCCAGGTAACCGAGCAGCAGAATGCGGTTATGGCAATGGCGGATGCGAATCAGCGCACTGCCGCCACGCAAGGCCTTGGCGACACCCAGCTCGACCGCCTGGGCGGCGCAACGCAAGACACTCTGGCCGTGGGCGTCGAGGGTCAGCTGCGCGGCGTCTTCGTAGCAGGTGTCGATGGGGCGATCGACTTCGTCGTGCAGGTACGCCAGGGCCTTTTTCAACGCGCCGATGCCATCGAGGCCTTGCAGTTGCAGGCGGGCGATCATCTCGGCGGCGTCTTCGCAATCGCCGTGAGCGAAGCCAAGACCCTCGAAGGCCTTGCGGCAGATCACCTGGATTTCATTGAGCGAGACGCGCATATCAGTGTTCTCCGGCAGCGGTGGCGAGTGTCGGCATCACCGCGAAATTCCAGTCATCGGCGAACGGCTGGCCAATCTCACTGACCAGCGGAGCCCCCTGGAACAAGGTGATGCGCACCCAGCGGCTGGACTTGGGGTCGAACTTGCCCGCGCCGAAGAACGCCAGCTTGCAGCGCAGCAGGTGGATCGGCAGCATGCTGCGGTCCATCAGGTTGGCGCGAATTTCCCCGAAGGCGCAGCGGGCCATGCCCTGCAACCGGCACACGGTGCCTTTGAACGACGGCTGCGCGAGCAAAAAATGCGCGGTCAATTGCTGCGGGTGCCGTTCGCGGTAGGCCAGCAAGGCGCGGTGGCAACGCTGGATATTGTGGGCGATCCCCAGTTGCATTTCCTTTTCCGCGCCCGGTTCCATGGCGCGCTCCCCCAGGCGCGGTTCTTCCTTTTCCGCCGAGCGATACCAGAAGAAGTGGTTGGCCTCGGCCCCTTCAAGATCGTAGTCGAGGGCCCAGCGGTAGCGGGTTTCGATCAGGCTGCACAGCGCGTCCAGCGGCATCTCGGCGTTGAGGCGAAAGCCCTCGTTGACCGACATCTGCCCGGCCAGCGGGTCGACCTGTTCGGGGTACAGCTCCAGCAGCAGGCTGACCAGCAATTCCTGGCAGCCGAGGCCTGCGTTCAACTCGGCCCAGACCTGCAATCGTGACCACAGGTCGGCGCTCAGGGCTTGACCGGCGAACCACGGGCTCAATTGATCGAGGTCGGCCAGGGTCTGCCGGTCAATTGCACTTTGCCGTTGGTCCTCGGTGCGGGTCTGTTGCAGGTGCTGGCGAGCCCGCTGCAACAGCCCCTGGAAACGCTGCACCCGGGGCAGGTCAGCCGGTTGCGCTGAAACCAGCGCCAGTGCGCTTTCCCGGGCCCGCACCCACTGGTCGACCAGCTGCGGATGGTTGATCAGGAAGGGCGCCATGCCCAACCCCGTGGAGTTGCCGACCCCCAGGTAACGTTGCAGCTCGATGTCCAGCCCGACCGCCCGTTGCGGATTGCGCGCCCGGGCCATGTGTTCGATCTGCTCTATGCTGAAATGGCGCAGCAGGTATACGGTGAACATCTGCGCGCTGAACGGCTGGGTGAAGTCGGCATTGCCCTGCAGGCCACTGAAGTCGGCGATGCCGAACTTGCCGTTGCCGTACACGGCGGTGGTGCGATACAGGTAGCCGACCTCGGCCAGTTGCCGTGGGTCTGGCTGACACCCTTCGGCCAGCGCCCCGAGGAAACGCTCGAAATTGCGCAGGCTGCGGTTGGCCCGTGACAGCACCAGCACCCGCGCATCGAAACGCCCGGCTTCCTGCAACGGCACGTTGCGCCGCAAGTCGGCCAGTTGCGGCTCGTCGACATCGCCGGCCAGCAGCACGAAGCTGACGTCCCATTGATCGGCAATGACCCGGTCACTGCGTTTTTCCGGCGGCAGGTACATCGAGAAAATCACGCAGTGATAGTGGGCACTGGCAGTGTCGATCCGGTAGATCGCGGTGCCGAAACCCTCGGCGTCGAGATCGAAGCGGGTGCGCTCGATGCGCCATTGCTCGTTCATCATCTTGCGCATGCTGCTGCGCACGAAACTCAGGCGGCTCTGGAAGTGACTGCCCAGCCGTTCCAGGTCCATGACCCGGGCGGCAGGGCGAAGGGCCGAAGAGGTGTCTGTGTCGGTGTGCGACATCATTGCGATTCCTGGACTGTTCATCATCAGACTGCCTGTTCGCGAGCCATCTGCCGGGCGATGCGCAGGGCATCCCAGAGCGATGGCAGGATCAGCAGTGAAACCGGTACGGCGGTAATTACGATAAAGGATTGCAGCGCGGTGACCCCGCCCGAGCCAATGGTGATCAGCACCACGGCGGCCAGGCCCATGCCGATTGCCCAGAAGGCGCGCAGCCATGCCTTGGGCTTGTCGTTTGCGGACATGGCCATCGCCACGGTGAAGGCCATGGCATCGCCATTGGTGGCCACCGAAATGAAGCTCAGGAACAGGAACAGCGCCGAGATCAGTCCACCCCATGGCAGGTTCTGGGTCACGCCCAACAGCAGGTCTTCCGGTTGTGCGCCATGGGCGGTGACGATGCCCGGGGTCTGCAATTCCATGCCGATGCCGGCGCCACCGACGATGGTGAACCAGAACATGGTCACCAGCGGGGCGATGATCGACAGGGTCATGATCACCTCGCGGATGGTCCGGCCCCGGGAAATCTTCGCCACGTACAGCGCCACCATTGGCGCGTAACCGATGAACCAGCCCCAGTAGAACACCGTCCACCAGTCCAGCCATTTCGGATCGGCACGGAACAGGGTCATCGGGATGAACTGTTCGATGTGCAAGGCAAACGCCGTGGGGAAACCGCCGAGGATGAACGCGGTGGGCCCCAGCAGCACCATGAACACGGCCAGGCCGATCATCAGCCAGACGTTGATCCCGCTGACGAAGCGGATGCCCTCGAGCCCGACCAGGCAGGAGATGGTGTACATCACCGTGACCAGTACGATGGTGATCGACTGCACCACCAGGTCATTGGGAATGCCCCACACCGAGTGCAACGCGCTGCTGATCTGCAGACCGAGGAAACCGATCGGGCCGATGGTGCCGGCGACCACCGCGATGATCGAGGTGGCGTCGGCCAGGGTGCCAATCGGCCCCTTGATCGCGCGTTCGCCGAACAGTGGATAGAGCAAGGTGCGCGGTGCCAGGGGCAAACCCTTGTCGTAGTGCAGATGCATCAAGACGATGGCGAGCAGGCTGCCCAGCACCGCCCAGGCCAGGAAGCCCCAATGCACGAAGGATTGCGCGAGCGCAGCGTGGCCAGCGGCCTCGGTGTGCGCTTGCATCCCGGCAAACAGCGGTGGCGGGCTGGCGAAGTGCATCATCGGTTCCGCCGCCGCCCAGAAGGCTCCACCGCCGGCGAGCAGGGCGCACATGATCACCGCGATCCAGTTGAAGGTGCTGGTATCGGGACGCTGATCAACGCCGCCCAGGCGAACCCGCCCGCACTTGCTGAAGCAGATGAACAGGCTCATGGCAAAGGTCGCCAGCATCAGGACCTGCCAGTACAGGCCGAAGAATTTCGTCGACCAGGCGAACAGCGTGTTGACCAGCAGCGACACGCCCTCGATGTCGACCAGCGCGGCGATCAGGAAGGCGCCGAGGAAGCCGCCACTGATCAAAAACAGCGGCCAGTCGATGTCTTTTTTCGGCGCCTTGGCTTCGAGCGCCTGGCTGTCGGCTTGCAGTGCAGTGGTGGTTTTCATGATGCCTCCAAAATACGCGCCAAGGGCTGTGCATCGCCGGTCGGGGAGATGAACGGGAGGTTATTGTTGTTATTTTTCATGCTGTCCTCACGGTTTGGAACGGGGTCAGTGTTGCGCGGTGGTCGCGCTTTCCAGCAGGCGCAACCAGTTGAGTCCCATGATGTTGCGTACCTCGTCCTCGGCGAAGCCACGGTCGCGCAGGCCCTGGGCGATGACCGGGAAATCCCGGCTGTCGCGGAACCATTGCAGCGGTGACGGCCAGTGGGCGTTGTCCTTCGATCCTTCGCCGTAATCCTTGTCTTTGCTCCAGCGCCCGTTGCGCATCCATTCGAGCACTTGCAGGGGTTGTTGCTGGCACAGGTCGGTGCCGATGCCGATGTGCTCCACGCCCATCAGTTCGGCCGTGCTGGCGACCATGTCGCAGAACGATGCCAGGCTGCAGCCCGACGCACCCTTGAGGTGGAACGGGTAGGTGCTGAAACCGAGCAGGCCGCCGGATTCGGCGATCCCGCGCAGCACGGCATTGGACTTGTTGCGTTTGGCGGCATGGAAGCTCGACGGGTTGGCGTGGGAGACGATCACCGGCCGGCTCGACAGCTCGATGGCTTCCAGGGTGCTGCGCTCGGCGCTGTGGGACATGTCGATGAGCATTCCGACGCGGTTCATCTCGCGGATGACCTGACGGCCGAAGCGGCTGATGCCGTTGTCTTCGGTTTCATAACAGCCGCTGGCCAGCAGGCTCTGGTTGTTATAGGTCAGTTGCATGATCAACACGCCGAGCTGGCGGAAGACCTCGACCAGGCTGATGTCGTCTTCGATGGGCGAGCAGTTCTGGAAGCCGAAGAAAATCCCGACGCGGCCTTCCTGATGCGCCAGGCGAATGTCCGAGGCTTCGCGCACCGGACGGATCAGCTCGGGCCAGGTTTCGAAACGGCGGTTCCATTCGCCGATACGCGACAGGGTTTCCCGGGCGTTTTCGTGATAGGCGATGGTGGCGTGGACCGCGCTCAGGCCGCCGGCCTGCATCTGGCGGAAAATCTCCTCGTTCCAGTTGGAGTATTGCAGGCCATCGATCATCAATAAGTCGTGCATGGTGATCTCCCGTTCAAGGTCGCACGTAGGTGGTCTTGACCACGGTGTAGAACTCGCGGGCGTATTGCCCTTGCTCGCGCGGGCCGAAGCTGGAGGCTTTGCGGCCGCCGAACGGCACGTGGTAATCGGTGCCGGCGGTGGGCAGGTTGACCATCACGCAACCAGTGCGGGCGCGGCGCTTGAAATCGCTGGCATGACGCAGCGACTGGGTGATGATCCCGGCGGTCAGGCCGTATTCGGTGTCGTTGAGCACCGCCAGGGCTTGCTCGTAATCATTGACCCGGATCACGCAGGCAATCGGCCCGAACACTTCTTCGCGATTGATGCGCATCTGGTTGGTGGTATGGGTGAACAGCGCGGGGCGCATGTAGTGCCCGGCCGGTTCCAGGGTGAGCAACTCGCCGCCTTCGACCAGCGTCGCGCCGTCTTCCTTGGCCAGGTGCAGGTAATGGAGGTTCTGTTCCAGTTGCCGGGCGTCGGCGACCGGGCCGATCTGCACCCCGGATTCAAGGGCATGGCCGACCTTCAACTTCCGCATGCGCGCGACCAATGCCTCGACGAATCGGTCATGGATACCGTCGCAGACAATCAGGCGCGAGGAGGCGGTGCACTTTTGCCCGGTACCGAAGAAGGCACCGTTCAGTGCGCACTCGACGGCGATGTCGAGGTCGGCATCGTCGAGTACCACCAGGGCGTTCTTGCTGCCCATCTCCAGTTGGCAGCGCACCAGGTTGCCGGCGGTGGCGACCGCGACGCGGCGGCCGGTCTGCAGCGAGCCGGTGAACGTCAGCGCATCGATATCGGCCGACTGGATCAGGCTTTCGCCGACCACGCTGCCGCTGCCCATCAGCAGGTTGAAGGTGCCTGCGGGCAGGGCCTGGCGGCTGATGATCTCGGTCAGTGCCCAGGCGCTGGCGGGCACCAGGTTGGCCGGCTTGAACACCACGGCGTTACCGAAGGCCAGGGCCGGGGCGATCTTCCAGGCGGCGGTGGCCATCGGGAAGTTCCACGGGGTAATGATGCCGACCACGCCGACGGGTTCGCGATGGACTTCGATGTCGATCCCGGGGCGAACCGAGGCAGCCGTCTCACCCATCTGGCGCAGCACTTCGGCGGCGTAGTAGTGGAAGAATTGCGCGCTGCGATGGACTTCGCCGATGCCCTCGGCCAGTGGCTTGCCTTCTTCACGGGAGAGCAGTTCGCCGAGTTCTTCCTTGCGCGCCATCAGCTCGTTGCCGATGGCCATCAGGATCTGCTGGCGCTGTTCCAGGCCGCTGGCCGCCCATTGCGGCTGGGCGTCACGGGCGGCCGCGATGGCGTCCAGGGTCTGTTCGGCGCTGGCCTGGTGGTAATGCCCAATCAGGTCTTCGACGTCCGAAGGGCTTTGGTTGGCGATTAGATCCGGGCCTTCGCGCCAGTTGCCGCCAATGTAGTTTCTGTAGGGTTGCAGTGCCATGGGAACCTCCGATTGCGTTGGTCCCATCTTGAGAGTATTACTCTGCAAATAAAAATTAATAATAAATATGAAATGATAAGGAAAACTAACCGTGTTGCCCGAGCTGAAGATCACTCAACTGCGTTATTTCGTCCTGGTCGCCCAGCTGAAAAGCTTCCACGGCGCGGCCAGGCAGGCGTATCGCACGCAACCGGCGTTGTCGTTGGCGGTGCGCGAGCTGGAGCAGAAGCTCGGCCAGCCGCTGTTCGAAAAGGGCGGCAAAACCGAGCTGACGCCATTTGGCGCGCACTGTTTGCCGCTGTTCCAGGATTTGCTCGCGCATCACGATCGCATTGCCCGGGAAGTCAGCCTGCTGGCGCGGCACGAAATCGGCCAGGTGAGCATTGCCACGGTGCCGTCGGTGGCCAGCCGCTTGCTGCCGCACCTGCTGGCGCGGTTTGTCGGCGAGCATCCGAAAATGCAGATCAGCATCCAGGACGGCAACGCCGACAGCGTGCAGCAGCTATTGGTCCAGGGGCAGGTGGACTTCGCCATCAGCAGCGTGTGGGTGGCGGATGACAACATCGAGTTCGTGCCGATCCTCAGCGACCGGGTCGGGGTGGTGTGTCGGCATGATCATCCGCTGGTGGCCAACGGTGGGGCGCTGCACTGGTCCAGCCTGCAAGCCTATCCGCTGGTACGCAACGGCACCTCGCGCCTGCTGGCGGGCACGGAGGCGGAGGGCTTGCTCGACAGTAGCCTGCTGTTCGTCTCCAACATGATTTCGCTGATCGCGATGCTGGAAGAGGGCATCGGCATCACCACGCTGCCGTCCCTGGCGTTTCCCCAGGGCAACGAGCAGCTTGTGTTTTTGCCCCTGGCAGAGCCCAGGGTGGAGCGGCAGATCGGCATCCTGTGTCGCAAGGGCCATAGCCTGTCGCCGGCCGCAGCCGCGTTGATGGGTTTTCTCAAGGCGCAGATGCAGATGAGCGAGCAAGGTCAGTGATGCGTCGGTGGCTCTCCCGGCCGCAGTTTGAAACGACAGACATGGCCGCCGCGCACCATGCATTCAGTGTGCTCGACTTCAGCGCCGCCCAGTGCCCCGATAAGCGCCAGGTCCAGTTCACACACGACCGGGTGCGCGGCGGCAAGACGGTGAAAGACGCAGTTGTGCGCAACGATTTCCTGATCGCCGGATGAGCGAAAAAACACTTCGGCTTCATAACCCGCCTGATTCATGTGCTGCACGATCTTTGTTTCATCGACGACCTGCTGTTCGCGGTCCCGGGCCAGTTTGCGACCCAGGCTGCGCATCAGCGTCGCCAGCGCTTCGGGGCCGATGATGTCGGCCACCTCATCGATCAGCGCGCTGGCGAGCAGCTGATACTGGCGCGGGAACTGCTCCCTGGCGTGGTCGGTGAGCTGATACAGCTGCTCCGGACGCCGCCCCGTGGGCCGGGTTTCGCCACGCAACACCAGGCCGTCGCGCTCCAGTGCCGCCAGGTGTTGGCGAATCGCCGTGCGTGTGACCGCCAGATGCTCCGCCAGCTCGTCGATGCTCATGCCGCCGGCCTGGTGCAGCAGCGCATTGAGCAGGTCCTGCTGGGTGCGGCCCAGTCCTTGCAGCATGGTGTGCCCTCGCGCGGTGTCAGAACTTGTCGGGGAATTGCTTGACCAGCGCCGCAGTCAGTGCGTCCGCCAGCGCCAGTATATGCGTGCGCATCATCGACCAGGTGCGCGCCTCGCCGGCGTAATCGTGCGCGGCGAATTCATCGATCTGGGCGATGTGATGGCCGCCATGGGCCGACAGCAAATTGACCAGCGTTGCCTCAGGCAGATTCGGGTTGGCCCCGGCGAGGAACGCGGCGATCGCCTTGGCATTGCCGGTCAACTCGGTAACGGCGGCCTGTTTGCCTTTGCTGTCCTTGGTCACCGTGGCGTCGCTGTAGTGTTTCACCGCGCCCCAGTGACCGGCCAGCAGCTTGAGCATTTGATCGGCGGCCGGTTGGCCATAGAGCGGCGCGATGCTGTTGGCGATTTTAGTGGCGTTGTCGACGACCTGGTCCGCCGCCACTTTGGCCTGCTGGCGGTCTGCGGCCTGGTTGGCGAGCGCGTAGTTCCTGATCCAGAAAATGTGTTCGACCCAAAGATCGCGCAGCGCCAGGCGCGTGGTCAGCGCGGCGCTATCGGTGATTGGAGTTGGCGCGGGAGCGGCCTGACTCCAGGCCGGCTGCGCACAGAAAGCCAGGAGGATCAGGGCAATGGTTTTGATATTCATGACGGCACCCTCTGAGAGTGGGAACGTTCGACAATATCAATTAAAGCATATAAATATGTTTTTATTGTGTGTGGCTGAAATCTCTGATCAGCGGTGGTGCCGAAGACCCGAAGCCGGTTGGTCAGTTCGCCCGCGTAAACGCAATTTGAGCGCTATGGTTGTTTCTACACAGCGCTTTCCCGATGATCTCGTCAAAACCTAACTCAGAAGTCAACAAGGACGCTCCTCATGAAAGTCAGTGCACGCAACGTATTCAAAGGCCAGGTCAGTCACGTTCAGGCCGGCGCGGTCAACGCCGAGGTGAGCTTGACCCTGCCCGGTGGTGAGCAACTGGTGGCCGTCGTGACCATGGAAAGCGTCAAGAACCTGGGGATCGCCGCCGGCAAGGACGCCATCGCCCTGATCAAGGCGCCGTGGGTGATGTTGATGACCGAATCCGCCGACATTCGCCTCTCGGCCCGCAACTGCCTTGAGGGCAAGGTGCTGAGCGTCAACGACGGCGCGGTCAACGCCGAAGTGGTGATCGAGCTGGCGGGCGGTTCCAAGGTGTATTCGATCGTGACCCGCGACGCCGTCGCAGAACTGGGCCTGGCACCGGGTGTCAGCGCCACGGCGGTGATCAAGGCTTCGCACATCATCCTGGGCGTTCCGGCCTGATATAACTCGTCCCGCGCCTGTAGGAGCCCGGCTTGCCGGCGAAGGCGTCCGTGAGATCGCCTTCGCCGGCAAGCCGGCTCCTACAGTTACAGGCCATCCTCCAGCGCCTCGAGGTATTCCGGGCTGTTGCTGATCGTATTGTGCCCGGTGCCCGCAATCACCTGCAGCGTCGCCACGCCCACCGGGAAATGGCTGTGGAGGCGCCGGGTGCTGGCGCCTGGAATCACTTCGTCGTGCTCGGCGGCGATCAGGTGCGTCGGCACTGTGATGTGTTCGGCATAGCGCCATGACTCGTATTTATCCTTCAACAGCCACTTCACCGGAAACCAGCGGAACTGGCGCTCAGCCAATTCCACCAGGCTGTTGTACGGCGTGATCAGCAGCAGTTTCGTCGCCGGTCGAGAACTGGCCAGGCGCACCGCAACCCCCGAACCCAGACTGCGCCCTACCACTGCAACCTGCGGATGTTCGGCGTAGACCTTGTCGAACAAGGCCATGGCATCGCGGGCAATCGCTTCTTCCGAAGGTGAACCGGAGCTGCCGCCGTAGCCACGGTAATGCAGCAGGTACAGGGCATGGTCGGGGAAGGCCCGGGCGAAGTCCGGCAGGCTGCGCGCAACGTCCTCGGCATTGCCACCAAAATAAATCAGTGCCTTGGGGCCGTCGTGCACGCGCACCGACACCAACACCTGCACTTCGTCCACGGGCAATGTCAGCAACGTGTCGGGTGAGTCGACGGCGCGGGGCTGCGGGTAGTAGATGAGCGCGCGCTGAAACACGAACAGGGCCGCGCAGAGCGCCAGGTACAGCGCAGCGGCGATGACGACGAGTAACACCAGGGTACGGGACATTCGGCTAACGTTAGTGGGCGGCATTGACGGCTCCGGGGTGCTGTCAGAGTGTAGCTGGCGGTAAAGGAGGGCACCGATGCCCATCGCGCTCAAGTGGCTCAACGTAAAGCCTTCGGAAAGAGCGGCCCTGGCCTTGGGTTTCGCCTTCCACTTCTGCGTGCTTGCCAGCTATTACCTGGTGCGACCGTTGCGCGACGCTCTTGGCCTTGAAGGCGGCGTCGACCGGTTGCAGTGGCTGTTCACCGCCACGTTCGTGGTGATGCTGCTGATGGTACCGGTGTTTGGCGCACTGGCGTCGCGGCTGCCGGCCACGCGCTTCGTGCCGTTGATCTACCGCGCGATTGCCGTATCGATGCTGGTGTTTGGCCTGTTGATCGACAACCGTGTCGCGCCGGTGATGGTCGGCCAGGTGTTTTTTGTCTGGATCAGCCTCTACAACCTGTTCATCGTCTCGATTTTCTGGAGTGTGCTGGTCGACCGCTTTTCCAGCGAGCAAGGCCGACGGCTGTTCGGCTGCATCGCGGCCGGCGGCACCCTGGGCACTTTCATCGGGCCTTTGCTGGCGGCGACCATGGCCACTCGTCTGGGCCCGCTGGCGTTGACCGTCGCCGCGGCGCTGCTGCTGGAGGTGGCGGTGCGTTGCTATCGGGGGCTGCTGGCGAGGACGCACGCGCAGGCGGGTCATCGGCTTTTGGACGAACGGCGCCTGGGCGGCAGCATGCTCGCCGGGATCACCCTGATCCTGCGCTCGCCTTATCTGTTGGGCTTGGTGGCCTTCATGCTGCTGCACACCAGCGCCGCGACTTTGTTGTATTTCGAGCAGGGACGGATCGTTACTGGCAGCTACGCTGATGTAGGCAGCAGGACGCAATTCTTCGCCATGGTCGATCTGCTGGTGTCGGCGCTGACCCTGATCTGCCAGTTGCTGCTGACGGCGCCGTTGATCCGCCTGCTGGGCATCGGTGGTGCGCTGCTGGTCATGCCCCTGGCGACCGTCGTGGCGTTTTGCGTCATGGCCGTGGCGCCGGTGCCGGCCAGCGTGGCCCTGGCCCAGGGGCTGCGCCGCGCGGTGGAGTTCGGCATCGTGCGGCCGGCGCGTGAGGTGCTGTGGACGGTGGTCAGCCGGGAAGAGAAGTACAAGGCCAAGAACGTCATCGAAACCCTGGTCTATCGTGGTGGTGATGCCGCCAGTGGCTGGCTGTCGACCGGTTTGACGGCCGTGGGCGCAGGTTTCGGCCTGGTCGCGGTGGCGATTGTGCCGTTCGCGGGCGTGTGGGGCGGGTTGTGCCTGTGGCTGGCCAGGCGCCAGGCGCGAATGGCCGACGCTGAACCCCAGGTGAGGGAGTCGCCATGAGTCATCGGCAAGGTTTTACCCGCAGGCAAATACTCACGCTGGCTGCCGCCGCATCGGCGGTCTTCACGCTCGGCCCGAGCGTCGCGCAAAACTCGCCAGCGGCGGGAACAGGAGGCAAGACCATGATGACCCGCGTCATTCCTTCCAGCAAAGAGCCATTGCCCGCCGTCGGCCTGGGCACCTATCGCGGCTTCGATGTGGCGCCTTCGGATCCCGCCTACCGCAGCTTGCCCGCAGTGCTCGACGCGTTGTTCGAAAAGGGCGGCAAAGTCATCGACAGCTCGCCGATGTACGGCCGCGCCGAACAGACCACAGGTGAGCTGCTGTCGATTCACGAGCCACGGTCGCCGGCCTTCCTGGCGACCAAGGTGTGGACCCGGGGCCGCGAAGAAGGCATCGCGCAGATGGAGCAGTCCTTCAAGCTGCTGCAGACCGACCGCATCGACTTGATGCAGATCCACAACCTTCTGGACTGGCAAACCCATCTGCCAACCCTGCGCGAATGGAAGGAGGCAGGTCGCATTCGCTACATCGGCATCAGCCATTACACGGCGTCGGCCTATGACGAAGTGGAGGCGGTGCTCAAGGCCGAGCCACTGGACTTCCTGCAGATCAACTACGCGCTGGATGATCGCGCAGTGGAAAAACGTATCCTGCCGCTGTGTCGCGACCGCGGTGTGGCGGTGATCTGCAACCGGCCGTTCGGCGGCGGTGGCCTGATCGCGCGCTTGCAAGGCAAACCCTTGCCCGGCTGGGCCGCGCAAGTCGGGGTCAAGAGCTGGCCGCCCCTGGCACTCAAGTTCCTCTTGTCGCATTCGGCGGTGACCTGCGTGATCCCCGGCACCGGCAATCCGCGCTACATGACGGAAAACGCCAGCGCCGGTTTCGGTCCGATGCTCACCGATGCACAGCGTCATCAACTGATCGCCTTGGTGGGGTAGCCATGCACGAAAACGCAGAACAGAAACGCGCCCGCGTGCTCGATCCGGTCGATCGGGTCACCGAAGTGATTTTCGGCCTGCTCATGGCCATGACGTTCACCGGAACCATCAGCGTGGCCACCGCCAATCAGGAGGAAGAACGCACGATGATGATCGCCGCGCTGGGCTGCAACCTGGCCTGGGGCCTGGCGGACGCGGTGATGTATCTGCTGCGCACGGTCATCGAGCGCACGCGCAACCGCAACTTGTTCAGCGGTTTGCGCGAGGGTCGCGACGCCAGCGCGGGCCAGGCGCTGATCGCCGATGCGCTGCCGCCACGGATCGCCCTGGCGGCCGGTGCCGAAGGCCTGGAAGCGTTGCGCCAACGCTTGATCCAGGCGCCCGCCACGCCGCTGCAGCCGGCGTTGGGCCTGGAGGATTTCAAGGGCGCGCTGGGCGTATTCCTGTTGGTGGTGGTGGCGACCTTCCCGCTGGTGGTGCCGTTCCTGCTTCTTGATCAGACCGCGCTGGCGGTGCGTTTGTCCAACGCCATCGGCATCCTGGTGCTGTTCGTGGCCGGCTGGATCCTGGCGCGTTATGCCGGCGCCAAACCGTGGCAGGGCGGGGTTGCCCTGGCCGTGCTCGGTGCCGCGCTGATCGCCGCGATCATTGCGCTGGGCGGCTGATCGATCGGCAATCGTCTCCTATACTGAGTCGCGTCAACAGCAAGGCACCCATTTTCAATGCCGTCGCAAGCGCTCACCCGCGCTGCGACAGCGTCCCCTGACCATTACTGCAAGGAGATCGAACATGGCAATCCGCATAGGCGACGAAGCGCCGGATTTCACCGCACAAACCACCGAAGGCACGCTCAACTTCCACCAATGGATCGGTGACGGCTGGGCCATCCTGTTTTCGCATCCCAAGGATTTCACCCCGGTGTGCACCACCGAACTGGGTTACCTGGCCAAACTCAAGCCGGAGTTCGACAAGCGCAACACCAAGATTCTCGGCCTGAGCATCGACCCGGTCAGTGATCACGAAAAATGGGTGGGTGACATCGAAGAAACCCAGGGCAATGCCGTCAACTACCCGCTGATCGGCGATGAAAACCTGGTCGTGGCCAAGCTCTACGACATGATTCACCCCAATGCCAGCGGCGGCACTCGCACCGCGGTGGACAATGCCACGGTCCGCTCGGTGTTCCTGGTCGGCCCCGACAAGAAGGTCAAGGCGATGCTGATCTACCCGATGAGCGCCGGGCGCAATTTCGATGAAGTGCTGCGTTTGCTTGATTCGCTGCAGCTCAACGCCAAGCACACCGTTGCCACGCCTGTGAACTGGCGGCCGGGGGAAGACGTGATCATTCCGACGTCGGTGTCCGACGAGGATGCGAAGAAGAAATACCCGGACGGCTTCAAGACGCTGAAGCCGTATCTGCGCACGGTGGCACAACCGAAATAACCCCGGCCCTTGTGGGAGCTGGCCTGCCGGCGATGGCGTCCGTGAGATCGCCTTCGCCGGCAAGCCGGGCTCCTGCAACGGGTGCTATGAAGGGTGGCTTCGGCTCACACCAGGTATTTGCGAAACCACCCCAGCGTCCGCTCCCACGCCAACTTGGCCGCCGCTTCGTCATAACGCGGCGTGGAGTCGTTGTGAAAACCATGGTTGGCGCCGGGGTAGATGTAGGCTTCATAGGTCTTGCCCCCGGCCTTCAACGCCTGCTCATAGGCGGGCCAGCCTTCGTTGATGCGCGTATCCAGTTCACCGTAGTGCAGCATCACCGGCGCCTTGATCCGCGGTACATCCTTAGCCTCCGGTTGCCGACCGTAGAACGACACGGCGGCGCCCAGTTCCGGGTACGCCACGGCAGCCGCGTTGGTGACACCACCGCCATAACAGAAACCGGTGATGCCGACTTTGCCGCTGGCGTCGGGGTGTTTCATCATCCATTCGACGGCCGCAAAGAAGTCATTCATGAGCTTTTGCGGGTCGACTTTCTCCTGAAGCGCACGGCCCTTGTCGTCATTGCCGGGATAGCCGCCGACCGAGCTCAGGCCATCCGGGGCGAGGGCAATGAATCCGGCCTTGGCCAGGCGCCGCGCGACGTCTTCGATATAGGGGTTGAGCCCACGGTTTTCGTGCACGACCACCACCGCAGGGGGCTTGCCGGCGGCTTTGGCCGGACGCACCAGATAGCCGCGAACCTGCCCATGGCCCTTGGGTGAGGGATAGTCGACGTACTCGGCAATGATGTCCGGGTCGGTGAATTCGACCTGTTCGGCCAGGGCGTAGTCCGGGCTCAGGGACGCCAGCAGTGCACTGGCGGTCAAGCCACCCAGGGTGAACAGCGCGGCACGGTCGAGAAACTCGCGCCGGTTGATCAGGCCATGGGCGTAGTAGTCGTAGAGTTCCAGCAGTTGCGGGGAAAAGTCTTTTGCAGTGAGACGGGTCATATAGGCGCTTCCTCTTCATCCTATCGAACGCGAACCTTGTAGGAACGAGCTTGCTCGCGAAAAACCTGAGAGCGGCGCGGGGTGTCAGGCTCCCCGCGTCATCGTTGACCTCCATCGCGAGCAAGCTCGCTCCTACAGGGGGGCATGCCAAATTACAAACTCTGCGCCCCGGCCTTCGCCACTTGCGCATCCTGTTCGGCCTTGACCCCGGACACCCCGACCGCGCCGACCACCTGGCCGTCGACCATGATCGGTACCCCGCCTTCGAGCGAGGTCAAAAGCGGTGCCGAGACAAAGGCCGTGCGCCCGCCATTGACCATCTCTTCATAGACTTTCGATTCACGCCGCCCCAGGGCCGAGGTGCGGGCTTTTTCGGTGGCGATGTAGGCACTGATGGGCGGCGCGCCATCGAGGCGTTCGAGGGCCAGGGGATGACCGCCATCGTCGACCACCGCAATGGTCACCGGCCAATGGTTGTCCTGGGCTTCGGTGCGGGCGGCGGTGAGTATCTGGCTGACTTCGGCCTGGCTCAGGAAGGGTTTGCTGTTCATGGGCGTTCTCCGGTAGGCGCTATTGGGACAGGGCGGCTTCGACCAGTTCGATCCAGTGCCGGACGGGGGTACGGCCCGCGCCGTCGAGGTGCGACTGACAGCCGATGTTGGCGGTGACGATGACTTCGGGGTAGCCGCTTTCCAGGGCATTCATCTTGTTATCGCGCAGTTGCCGGGCCAGTTCCGGCTGGGTCAGCGAGTAGGTGCCCGCCGAACCGCAGCACAAATGGCCGTCAGGCACGGTGGTGAGGTTGAAGCCCAGGCGCATCAGTACTTTTTCGACCGCGCCACCGAGTTTTTGCGCGTGCTGCAAGGTGCAGGGACAATGGAATGCCACGCGATGGGCGTTGTGGATGCCCAGCTGTTCCAGCGGTTCGGCGCGCAGCACCTCCACCAGGTCTTTGGCCAACGCGCTGACCCTTTTGGCCTTGTCGGCATACTCCGGGTCGTGCTCGAGCAGATGCCCGTAATCCTTGATGAACGCGCCGCAACCGCTGGCGGTTTGCACGATGGCCTCGGCGCCTTTTTCAATGCCCGGCCACCAGGCATCGATGTTGTGCCGGGCGCGATCGAGGCCGGCGGCCTGGGCGTCCAGGTGATAATCCACGGCGCCGCAACAGCCGGCCTCGCGGGCCGGCATGACGCTGATGCCCAGGCGGTCCAGGACCCTGGCGGCGGCCACGTTGGTATTGGGCGACAGGCCGGGCTGCACGCAACCTTCGAGCATCAGCACCTGGCGGGTATGGCGCACGGCGGGACGCTGCTTGGTCACCGGCAGGTTGCGCGGCAGTTTGCTTTGCAGCGCGCCGGGCAGCAGCGCCCGAAATGCCTGGCCGCTGTTGACCAGGCGCTTGAACAGGTCCGGGTGCGGCACCAGCGTGCGCAGCCCTTCGCGCAACAGACGCTGACCGAGCGGACGCGGTACCGCCGCATCGACCACGGCCCGGCCGATGTCCAGCAAGTTGTGGTAATCGACCCCCGAAGGGCAGGTGGTTTCGCAGTTGCGGCATGACAGGCAGCGATCCAGGTGCTGCTGGGTCTTTTGCGTCACCTCGTTGCCTTCCAGCACTTGCTTGATCAGGTAGATGCGCCCGCGCGGACCGTCCAGTTCATCGCCGAGCAACTGATAGGTCGGGCAGGTGGCGTTGCAGAAACCGCAGTGCACGCAGGTGCGCAGGATGCTGTCGGCTTCTTCGGCGCGGGGCAATTGACGGGCGCGTTCGCTCAAGGTGGTCTGCATGATTCATAACTCCGCGTACAGACGTCCGGGGTTGAAGATGCCCTGGGGGTCGAGTTGCTGCTTGAGGTTCTTGTGGTAGCGCATCAATGCGTCGGGCAGCGGCTGGAAGGGCGTGTCCGTGAGTCCATGGCTGTAGCAGGTGACGTGCCCGCCAGCCTCCTCGACGACCTGGCGAATGAACTTTGCCTCGGCGTCGGACTTGAGCCAGCGCTGGGCGCCGCCCCAGTCGATCAATTGCCGGCCGGGCAGGGACAGCCGTGGCGTGTTGTTGGGCACCGACACGCGCCACAGTGGCTGGTCTTCGTCGAAGAAAGCCAGGCGCTGTTCGTTCAGATCGGCCCAGTACGCAGCGTCGAGTAACTCGCCGCCGAGGCGGTCATGGGCCGCCGCCACCGAACCTTCGCCGCCCTCCAGCCGCAGGTGCAGGCGTTCACCGTCATGGCACGCGGCGCTGATCGGCAGCGGTTGCTGGCCCCATTCCGCGAGGCGCAGCAGGGCATTTTCGGCATTCATCTGCAGGCTGATGCTCAGGGCTTGCCGGGGTTTGGGCAACACCTTGAGCGAGACCTCGGTGACCAGGCCGAGCACGCCGTAACTGCCGGCCATCAGGCGCGACAGGTCGTAGCCGGCGACGTTTTTCATGACTTCGCCACCGAAGCGCAGGTGCTTGCCCAGGCCCGTGATCACCCGGGTACCCAGGACGAAATCCCTGACCGACCCCGACCACGGCCGACGCGGCCCCGACAGCCCGCAGGCGATCATGCCGCCGACGGTGGCATCGTCGCCGAAGGAAGGCGGCTCGCAGGGCAGCATCTGCTGCGCGGCGTCCAGCACCTGCGCCAACTCCGCCAGTGGCGTGCCGCAGCGCACCGTAACCACAAGCTCCGTCGGGTCGTAGCTGACGATGCCACGGTGCGATCGAGTGTCGAGTATTTCGCCCGCCGTCACCCGTCCCAGGAACGCCTTGGTGTTGGCACCCTGGATGCGCAGCGGCGTGGCGTTAGCCAATGCCTGATTGACCTGCTCCAGCAACGCGCTGCTGTCATCGAGATCGGCCGGTGCCTGCATCAGAAGCGCTCCAGGTCAGGGAAGGGCAGTTTTCCGGCATGCACATGCATGGCGCCAAATTCGGCGCAGCGATGCAGGGTTGGAATATTCTTGCCAGGGTTGAGCAGGCCACTGGGGTCGAACGCCGCCTTGACCGCATGGAACAGGGTCAGCTCGTCGCTGTTGAACTGCGCGCACATCTGGTTGATCTTTTCCCGGCCGACGCCGTGTTCACCGGTGATGCTGCCGCCGACCTTCACGCACAGCTCGAGGATCTTGCCGCCCAGGGTTTCGGCGCGGTCCAGTTCGCCAGGCGTATTGGCATCGAACAGGATCAGCGGATGCATGTTGCCGTCGCCGGCATGGAACACGTTGGCCACCCGCAGGCCGTACTCGGCCGAGAGGCTGGCGATGGCCTTGAGCACTCCGGGCAGCTCGCGGCGCGGGATGGTGCCGTCCATGCAGTAGTAATCCGGTGACAGGCGGCCCACCGCCGGAAAGGCGTTCTTGCGCCCGGCCCAGAAGCGCACGCGCTCGGCCTCATCCTTGGCCTGGCGCACTTCGGTGGCGCCGGCCTGTTGCAGCACCTGGCGCACGCGGTCGCAATCATCACGCACGTCGGCTTCGACGCCGTCGAGTTCACACAAAAGGATGGCTTCGGCCTCCACCGGGTATCCGGCGTGGATAAAGTCTTCGGCGGCGCGGATGGCCAGGTTGTCCATCATTTCCAGGCCACCGGGAATGATGCCGGCGGCAATGATGTCGCCGACCGCGCGGCCGGCTTTTTCCACTGAGTCGAATGCCGCCAGCAGCACCTTGGCGGACTGCGGTCTGGGCAGCAGCTTGACCGTGACCTCGGTGATCACCCCGAGCATGCCTTCGGAGCCGGTGAACAAGGCCAGCAAGTCAAGGCCGGGGGAATCGAGGGCGTCGCAGCCCAGGGTCAAGAGTTCGCCGTCGACGGTGAGGATGTCCACCTTGAGCAGGTTGTGCACGGTCAGGCCGTATTTCAGGCAATGCACGCCGCCGGCGTTTTCGGCGACGTTACCGCCAATGGAGCAGGCGATTTGCGAGGAGGGGTCGGGCGCGTAGTACAGGCCGAACGGTGCGGCGGCCTGGGAGATCGCCAGGTTGCGCACCCCTGGCTGAACCCTGGCGGTTCGGGCGGCAGGGTCGATCTGCAGGATCTGGTTGAAGCGGGCCATCACCAGCAGCACGCCTTTTTCCAGGGGCAAGGCGCCGCCGGACAGACCGGTGCCGGCGCCCCGGGCGACGACCGCTACCCGGCGTTCATGACACAGGCGCAAGATGCCCTGGACCTGGGTTATGTCGCGCGGCAGCACCACCAGCATCGGCGTGGTGCGGTAGGCGCTGAGCCCGTCGCATTCGTACGGCCTGAGTTCTTCCTGCTGGTGCAGGATCTCAAGATCAGGCAACTGCGTGCGCAAGGCCTGCAACAGCGCCCTCTTGTCGACCTCTGGCAACGCGCCGTCAACGCGTTCATCGTAAAGAATGTTCATAGTCTTTTTACGATACTCCGTTCATGAAAGCCCGGGCCATTGCCCGGGTTTTTTAACAGAGTTGCGCGAGCAACCCGGGGCTGTGCCGATCAGTGGCCGCCCACCACCATATGACTGAACGGCGCGACATAGGCCTGCAAGGTCACCAGGCCGCCGACCAGGATCGCCAGGATGATCGAGTGGAAAAACACATAGCGCAGGATTTCCCCTTCATGGCCGTACCAGCGGGTGGCGGTGGAGGCGACCACGATCGACTGGGCGTCGACCATCTTGCCCATGACCCCGCCGGAACTGTTGGCGGCGGCCATCAGTACCGGGCTGAGCCCCAATTGCTCGGCGGTCACCCGTTGCAAGCCGCCGAACAGCACGTTGGACGCGGTGTCCGAACCGGTCAGGGCCACGCCGAGCCAGCCCAGCAGGGTGCCGAACATCGGATAGAAGATCCCGGTCGCGGCAAAGGCCAGGCCCATGGTCGCGTCCAGGCCCGAATAGCGGGTGAGGAACCCCAGGGCCAGCATCGCGGTAATGGTGATCAGTGAGTAGCGCACCACCCACAGCGTTCGCAGGTACTGGTGGATCAACTGCGGGATGGAGTAGCCCATCAACAGCCCGCCGAGGATCGCCGACAGCAAAATGCCGGTGCCGGTGGCGGTGAACCAGGTGAACTTGTAGATCGCGTCTTCGGTTTTCGGCGCGGGCACCACGGGCGGCACCTTTTCGATCTGCTGGTGAATCGTGGTGAAGGTCAGCACCGGAGCGAACACCGGGTTGGCCTCGCGCAGCGGTTTACCCTGGGGATCCAGTTTGGCCGAATGGGTGGCAGGATCGATCGCCGGGCGGGTGTCGAACATGTTCTTGAAGCCTTGGGTGCCCCAGGCGAACACGAAGACGGTGAGGATGATCCACGGCATCCAGGCGCGCATCACCGCGGGCTTGGCGTCGCTGGCAAAGGCAGCGCTGGCCACCGGCTTTTGCTCGTGTTCCTCGGCGATCGCCGAGTTGTCGACGCGCCCGGTCAGGGCGGCGGAGGTGTGCACGGTGGCCGGTTTCCACACTTTCAGGAAACCCGTCAGGCAGGCCATGGAAATCAGCGCGGCGATCACGTCCACCAGCATCGGCCCGTGATAGTTGGACACGACGAACTGTGGAATGGCAAAACTGACACCGGCGATCAGGATTGCCGGCCAGATTTCCAGCATCTTGCGCCAGCCGGCGAAGGCCCAGATCAGCCAGAACGGCACGATCACCGAGAAGAACGGCAGCTGCCGACCGACCATCATCGACAGCTCCATTTCATCGAGCCCGGTGACCTTGGCCAGGGTGATGATCGGCGTACCCAGGGCACCGAATGCCACGGGCGCGGTGTTGGCGATCAGCGCCAGGCCCGAGGCGGCCAGCGGTGAGAAGCCCAGGCCAATGAGGATCGCCCCGGTCACCGCCACCGGTGTACCGAACCCGGCTGCGCCCTCGAAAAAGGCGCCGAAGCAGAAGGCGATCAGCAGCAATTGCAGGCGGCGATCGTCGGTGATCCGCGCCAGGGAGTCCTGCAGCACTTTGAACGAGCCGTTCTCGGTCGTCAGCCGATGCAGGAAAATGATGTTCAAGACAATCCAGCCGATCGGCAGCAAACCGTTGGCGGCACCGTACAGCGCGGCCGACCCGGCCATGCCGGCGGGCATGCCGAAGGCGAATATCGCGATCACCAGGGCCGAGGCCAGGGCGAGCAACGCCGCCAGGTGTGCCTTGACATGGAAGAACGCAAGGGCCGCGAGCATCACCACCACCGGCACGGCGGCCATGAGGGTCGACAGCACCGGATTGTTGAACGGATCGTAGATTTGCTGCCAGACCATGTTCCACCTCTGCTTTTTATTGTTGGACGTGCAGCCCCTTGGGGGGGAGGTGGCCTGTAGTATAGGTGGCATTACGCCGCTGTCAGGGCGTGTTTACCGGCGCTGTGCAGGCGCCTGAGCTAGCATTGCCGATAGGTCCAAAACTGCCACGGGAGGAAAACAGCAATGACTGAGCGCCATCTGGAGCACAAGGAGACGCTTTCGAACGGATGCAGCATCAAGGTCAAGGCCGAGATACTGAAGGACGGCTCCCTGGGCATGTTCATCGGAGTCTACCGACCGGACGGCACGGCCATCGACGAAAACCACGATCCCAAACCGCATATGCTGGACATGGAAGCGGCGATGGACTGGGGGATCGACATTGCCAAGGGGATTGGCAATAGCCAGAGGACGCTATGACGCACGGCTGGGGATTTGCGGTGATGCCATCGCCAGCAGGCTGGCTCCCACAGTCAAATTGTGGGAGCCAGCCTGCTGGCGATGGTTTTAATGCTTGAACATCACATGCCGCACAACGGTGTAGTCCTCCAGCCCATACATCGACATGTCCTTGCCGTACCCGGACAGCTTCTGCCCGCCATGAGGCATCTCGCTGACCAGCATGAAGTGCGTGTTGA
>NZ_BAAIAK010000016.1:0-136276 GCF_054600775.1 Pseudomonas sp. MHK4
GCGATGGCGGCCTGAATGACGCCATCGCCGGCAAGCCGGGCTCCTACAGGTTGTTTAACGGCCTGCGGCGTTAAACAACCTCCAACCGAATCTTGTGCTGATTCAACAACTGGGTCAGCGCCGGCACCGGCTCCTGGTCGGTGACCAGGCAATCGATAAGGCTGATCGGCCCCAGGCGGATCATGGCGTTGCGCCCGAACTTGCTGGAGTCGGCGGCGAGAATCACCTTGCGGGCGTTGGCGATGATCGCCTGGGATACCCGCACTTCCTGATAATCGAAATCCAGCAGGCTGCCGTCTTCATCGATGCCGCTGATGCCGACCAGGGCAAAGTCGACCTTGAACTGGTTGATGAAATCGACACTGGCCTGGCCGACCACGCCACCGTCACGCCGCACATTGCCCCCGGTCAGCAGCACATCGAAGTCGTCCTTGGCGCTGAGCATCGAGGCCACATGCAGGTTGTTGGTGATGATCTTCAGGTGACTGTGGTTGAGCAGGGCGCGGGCAATGGACTCGGTGGTGGTACCGATATTGATGAACAGCGAGGCGTGGTCGGGGATCTGCGCGGCAATGGCTTCGCCGATGCGCTGTTTCTCATCGCGCATCTGATCGGCGCGCATGGCGTAGGCGGTGTTTTCAACACTGGAATCGTAAGCCGCGCCACCGTGGTAGCGGCGCAACAAATTGGCTTCTGCCAGTTGATTGATATCGCGGCGGATGGTCTGCGGGGTAACAACGAACAGCGTGGCCATTTCCTCGATGCTGACATAACCGCGTTCGCGGACCAGTTCGAGGATTTGCTGCTGACGGGGAGGCAGATTCATGGGGCGTCCTTTGGGCTGCCGTGCAAAATTTGCCCATGATGCCGCAGGAATCTGCTCCCTGCCAGTTACATACGGATACCAGCCCGCATCCCGGTTTATTCAGCTTCGTCTTCAGCTGCCCAATCGCGGGTGCGGCTGACCGCTTTTTTCCATCCTGCGTAGAGTTTTTCCTTCGCCGCTTCATCCAGCGTCGGCTCGAACCTGCGTTCGATCACTGCCTTGCCACGCAGCTCTTCCAGGCTGCCCCAGAAACCACAGGCCAGGCCCGCCAGGTAAGCGGCGCCCAATGCCGTGGTTTCGCGCATCTGCGGTCGCTCGACCTGGGTGCCGAGGATGTCGGCCTGGAACTGCATCAGGAAGTTGTTCGCCACCGCGCCGCCGTCCACGCGCAGGGCCTTGAGGCGTTCGCCGCAATCCTGCTGCATCGCATCGAGCACGTCGCGGGTCTGGTAGGCAATCGACTCCAGCGCAGCGCGAATGATGTGATCGACGCGCACGCCACGGGTCAGGCCGAACAATGCGCCACGGGCATAGGGGTCCCAGTACGGCGCGCCGAGGCCGGTGAAGGCCGGCACCAGGTACACGCCGTTGCTGTCCTTGACCTTGTTGGCGAAGTATTCGGTGTCGTGGGCGTCGTTGATGATCTTCAATTCGTCGCGCAGCCACTGGACGGTGGAGCCGCCGTTGAACACCGCGCCTTCGAGCGCATAGGCCACTTCACCACGGGGGCCGCAGGCGATGGTGGTGAGCATGCCGTGGTTGGACTTCACGGCTTTGTCACCGGTGTTCATCAACAGGAAGCAACCGGTGCCGTAGGTATTTTTGGCCTGACCGGCTTCGACGCACATCTGGCCGAACAGCGCGGCCTGCTGGTCACCGGCAATGCCGCCGATGGCAATACCGCTTTTGGTGTGGCCGTAAATCTGCGACGACGATTTCACTTGCGGCAGCATTTCCCGCGGGATATCCAGCAGTTCCAGCATCTTCGCATCCCACTCCAGGGTGTGGATGTTGAAGAGCAGGGTGCGCGAGGCGTTGGTGTAGTCGGTGACGTGCACCTTGCCGCCGGTAAATTTCCAGATCAGCCAGCTGTCGACGGTGCCGAACAACAGCTCACCGTTGCGCGCCCGTTCGCGGCTGCCTTCGACATTGTCGAGAATCCACTTGAGCTTGGTGCCGGAGAAGTATGGGTCGGTGACCAGGCCCGTGGTGTCGCTGATGTATTGCTCATGGCCATCGCGCTTGAGCTGCTGGCAGATCTCGGTGCTGCGCCGGCATTGCCAGACGATCGCGTTGTAGATCGGGCGGCCGGTGTTCTTGTCCCAGACCACGGTGGTTTCACGCTGGTTGGTGATGCCGATGGCTGCGACCTGATCGTGATGCAAGCCCGCTTGCGCCAAGGCCTCGACCATCACCGCGCTTTGGGTGGCGAAGATTTCCATTGGGTCATGTTCGACCCAGCCAGCTTGCGGATAATGCTGCGCGAACTCGCGCTGGGCGGTGCAAACCACGTTGGCGTCGCGATCGAAAATGATCGCGCGCGAGCTGGTCGTACCCTGATCGAGGGCAATGATGTAGTTCTTATTCTGAGTGTCGGTCATGTCGATTGCCTTGGACGAAAAAGGGGAGTGAAGCCTGGCGCGCGTACAAAGGGGCAGGGTCGCGCGCCGGGGGTATCAAGAAATTCCGGGCTTGCCGTCAATCGCCTGTGTTGCATCCTTTGTAGCAGGTGCGGCACCGGGCAGGTGACGGGCAATCAGGCCGCGGTAGGCGGCAGCACCCAGGCAGGCACCGACAATCGGTGCAAAAACCGGAACCAGGAAGTACGGAATATCGCGACCGCCAGTGAAGGAAATTTCACCCCAGCCCGCGAAGAAAGTCATCAGTTTAGGACCGAAGTCCCGGGCCGGGTTCATCGCGAAGCCGGTCAGCGGCCCCATCGAACTGCCAATCACCGCAATCAGCAGGCCGATCAGGATCGGTGCCAGCGGACCATTGGGCAGGCCATTGTTATCGTCGGTCAGCGACATGATCACGCCCATCAGGATGGCAGTGATGATCACTTCGACCAGGAACGCCTGGGCGGTGGACAGGCTCGGGTTGGGGAAGGTGGAAAACACCGACGCCAATTCAAGGCTGGCTGCGGAGCCGCGAACCATTTGGTGAGTTTGTTCGAAATCGAAGAATAGATTGCTGTACAGCGTGTACACCAGCAAGGCGCCGCAAAAGGCGCCAGCCACCTGGGCGACGATATAGAAAGGCAGTTTGCGCTTTTCGAAGTCGGCAAAAATGCTCAGCGCGATACTGACGGCAGGGTTGAGATGAGCGCCGGAAACCCCGGCGGTCAAGTAGATCGCCATGCTCACGCCGACACCCCAGATAATGCTGATTTCCCACAGGCCAAAGCTGGCACCCGCGACCTTGAGAGCGGCAACGCAGCCAGTGCCGAAGAAGATCAGCAGCGCAGTCCCCAGGAACTCGGCCATGCATTGGCTCGAGAGTGACGGTTGTTGTAAAGCAGTTGTCATTGAAACCTCATTGTTTTTCTTGTCTGACGCTTTCATTCCTGCAGGTTCAAAGCGCGTTCTTGACTGAGGCAAGATCCCCATCCTGTTCCCGGTTTACAGCGGGTACTGCGGTAAGACTTTTCGCAAAGATTCAGAAACGAAAAAATATAGACAAGAAACGCTGCTGTCAAAGGTCGAAAGTGAACCGACGGTCACAAATAATCTATTAGTTGTGTGAATGATCGCGTCGGCGAGTGGCCGTGGCGCTTTTGCAGCGGTGCGGCAATAGAGCCTTTTGTGAATCAATGTCTTAGAATCCGGAGCAGGATTTTTCTACTGCCACCCAGTCTGGAGCCGTCATGACACCCGCATTGGATTTGCTGAAAAAGGTTCGGGCCGAACACCGTGTGCACAGTTATGAACATGACCCGAAGGCTGCGTCCTATGGGTTGGAAGCCGCGGAGAAGCTCGGACTGGACCCGGCGCAGGTGTTCAAGACCTTGCTGGCGGCCAGTGAGAAAGGCGAGTTACTGGTGGCGGTGGTGCCGGTTGGCGGAAGCCTGGACTTGAAGGCCTTGGCGCATGCGGCCGGGGTGAAGAAAGTCGAAATGGCCGACCCTGCGGCGGCCCAGCGTTCCACCGGTTATCTATTGGGGGGTATCAGCCCGCTGGGGCAGAAGAAGCGCTTGCGCACGTTTATCGACAGTTCGGCCCAGCCGTTGGCGAGCATTTTTGTCAGTGCGGGGCGGCGGGGGCTGGAAGTCGAACTGGCACCGGCGGTGCTGGCGGAGCATACCCAGGCGAAATTTGCCGATATCGGACGCGCTTGAATTGTAGGGGCGAGCTTGCTCGCGATGGACGTCAGGGCACCGCGTGCATTCAGGCAGCCCTCGTTATCGTTGACCACCATCGCGAGCAAGCTCGCTCCTACAGGGGGGATCAGTGCGCGGTGCTAAAGCGCCGAACCCCTGAATCAACCGTCGGAATCTGCGCCGCCATGCTGCCGGATGCCTGGAACAGCACCAGATGTTCCGCCGCGACACGAATGCCGACCTCTGCGCCAATCAGATGATCGACATGGCTCGGGAAGATCGCTTCCAGTTGCGCGCCGGTGAGCATTTGCAGGCGATAAAGCGTCGCGGCACCCTGGAAGGACTTGCCGACGATCCGCGCCTTCAAGGCACTCTCTGGCGCATAGACGATATCGTCCGGACGCAGCAAGACATCCACCGCACCGCCGACCGGCCAGGTGTAGGCACGGTTGCCGCGTAACTCTCCGAGCTCCGTCTGCACCGACTCCGGGCTGCTCAGCTGGCCGCGAATGAAATAACCCTGGCCGATGAAACTGGCCACATAGGGCGTCAGCGGTTCGTGATAGAGGTTGTAGGGCGTATCCCACTGCTCCAGCCGGCCTTCCTTGAACACGCCGACGTGATCGCTGACCGCGAAGGCTTCTTCCTGGTCGTGGGTCACCAGGATCGCGCTGGTGCCGCGGGCCTTGAGAATGTCGCGCACCTCGTGGCTGAGCTTGCGGCGCAGTTCACCGTCGAGGTTGGAGAAGGGTTCGTCCAGTAGCAGCAATTGCGGCTCCGGCGCCAAAGCACGCGCCAGGGCGACCCGTTGCTGCTGGCCGCCGGAGAGCTCGTGGGGATAGCGCTTGCCGAGGTTTTTCAGGTTGACCAGTTCGAGCAGTTCTTCGGTGACGCGATCCTTGTGCGGATGTTTGCGAATACCAAAGGCGATGTTGTCGGCCACGGTCAAATGCGGAAACAGTGCGTAGTCCTGGAACACCATGCCGATCCGGCGTTTCTCCGGCGCGAGGGTGAAACCGGCACTGGAGATGGTCTCGCCCGCCAGTTGGATATCGCCTTCGTGCACGGGTTCGAAGCCGGCGATGGCGCGCAGGGTGGTGGTCTTGCCGCAGCCTGACGAGCCCAGCAGGCAACCGATGTCGCCGGCGTTCAAGTGCAGGTTGAGGTTTTGCACCACGCGCTGGTCTTGATAGCCGCAGGCGAGGTTACGCAGGTTAAGCAGTAATGGCTGGCTCATGCGTGGTGATACGCCGGTTCGACGAGGAACTCGAGCAGGGCTTTTTGCGCATGCAGGCGGTTTTCCGCTTGATCCCAGGCCACCGAGCGTTTGTCGTCGAGCAGGTCGACGCTGATTTCCTCGCCACGGTGGGCTGGCAGGCAGTGCATGAACAGCACGTCGTCTGCGGCCAGGTCGAGCAGGGCGCGGTTGACCTGATACGGCGCGAACAGTTGCAGACGCTTGGCGGTTTCCTCTTCCTGGCCCATGGAGGTCCAGACGTCGGTGCTCACCAGGTGTGCACCGCGCACGGCTTCCTGCGGATCGCGCACGATGCTCACCCGATCGCCGGCCTTGGCCACGAATTCGGGGTTGGGTTCGTAACCTTCCGGGCAGGCCACGCGCAACTGGAAGTCGAACTGGATCGCCGCTTCTATATAGCTGTTGCACATGTTGTTGCCGTCGCCGATCCAGGCCACGGTCTTGCCCTGGATCGAGCCACGGTGTTCGAGGAAGGTCTGCATGTCGGCCAGCAACTGGCACGGGTGCAGGTCGTCGGACAGGCCGTTGATCACCGGCACCCGGGAGTTGGCGGCAAATTCGGTCAGGTTGCTGTGGGCAAAGGTACGGATCATCACGGCGTCGAGCATGCTCGACATGACGATCGCGCAGTCGCCGATCGGCTCGCCACGGCCCAGTTGGGTATCGCGAGGCGACAGGAAGATCGCCTGGCCACCGAGCTGGATCATGCCGGCTTCGAAGGAAATTCGGGTGCGGGTCGAGGACTTTTCGAAAATCATCCCGAGCACGCGGTTTTTCAAGGGCTCGAACAGTACGCCGCGGTTACGCAGGTCTTTGAGCTCAACGCCTCGACGGATCACGCTGACCAGCTCTTCGGGCGTGCAATCCATCAGGGAGAGAAAGTGCCTTGCGCTCATCATTGACTACCTTTTTGCTACAAACCGCAGATGCTCAAAGCCTTGTTTAACGGAACAACGGGCGAGACCTGCGGCGTAAGCCGCACGGGGCGACGAAATAGGGGAAGGCGCGATCTTATAATTAAATGTCGCGTCTTACCAATAGGGCTACGGTTTTTAGGGGATTCGGAGGGGCTATGGAGTGACCGCGATAGCGCTTTTGAAGCCTGTTTCCTGACTGCAGCCAGGTATTTGTACACCGGCTCCGTGGAGCTTGGCAATCAAACGGGGCAGGGATGGTGCACAGTCAGTCGCTTTCCGGGCAGTTATACGTGGCCGCCGCGAGGCTGCTGTCGAGCTGATCGCCGGTGGTTATCGGCCGGCCTGATGGCCACCGATTCACGAGACGAACGTCGCTGGCGCGGTGGCGGGGCTGGCGCCATAGTTTTGTTCCCGCGGTCGCTATTGCCCGCCCAGAACAAGACAGAGACTGGCCATGACCAAGACTCTCCATCACCGTGCGTGCCATTTGTGTGAAGCCATCTGCGGCCTGACCATCGAAACCACTGAGCTCGAAGGCCACCTGCAGATCACCTCGATCAAGGGCGACCCCCAGGACGCGTTCAGCCGCGGCCACATCTGCCCCAAGGCGGTGGCCCTGCAAGACATCCAGAACGACCCGGATCGCCTGCATCAACCTATGCGGCGGGTGGGCAGCGAATGGCAGCCGATCGAGTGGGACGAGGCCTTCGACCTGATCGCCGAACGCCTGGCTGCCATCCAGGCGCGCCACGGGCAAAACGCAGTGGCGGTGTACCAGGGCAACCCCAGCGTGCACAACTATGGGTTGATGACCCACAGCAATTACTTCCTTGGCCTGCTGAAAACCCGCAACCGGTTTTCCGCGACGTCGGTCGACCAGTTGCCCCATCACCTGACCAGTCACTTGATGTACGGTCACGGCTTGCTGTTACCGATACCAGACATCGATCACACCGACTTCATGCTGATCCTCGGCGGCAACCCACTGGCCTCCAACGGCAGCATCATGACCGTGCCGGACGTGGAAAAACGCTTGAAGGCGATCCAGGCCCGGGGCGGCAAAGTGGTGGTGGTCGACCCGCGTCGCAGCGAAACGGCAGCGATCGCCGACCAGCATCTGTTCGTGCGTCCCGGTGGGGATGCGGCGCTGCTGTTCGGGCTGCTCAATACCTTGTTCGCCGAAGGCCTGACCCGCGACAGTCATTTGCCGGTGGACGGCCTGGATGAGGTGCGCGAAGTCGTGGCAGGTTTCACCGCCGAAACCATGAGCCCGTTGTGTGCGGTGCCGGCCGAGCAGATTCGCCAGTTGGCGCGGGACTTCGCCGCAGCGCCAAGTGCGGTTTGCTACGGCCGCATGGGCGTCTCGACCCAGGCCTTCGGCACGCTGTGCCATTGGCTGGTGCAACTGATCAACCTGGTCACCGGCAACCTCGACCGTGTCGGCGGCGCCTTGTGTACCGAGCCGGCGGTGGACCTGGTGGCCTCGACCTCGGGCGGGCATTTCAATTTGTGGCAGAGCCGGGTGTCCGGGCGTCCTGAATACGGCGGCGAACTGCCGGTGTCGGCGTTGGCCGAAGAGATGCTGACCGAAGGCGAAGGGCAGGTTCGCGCGTTGATCACCGTCGCGGGCAACCCGGTGTTGTCCACGCCCAATGGCCGCCAGCTGGAGCAGGCGCTGGACGGCCTGGAATTCATGGTCAGTATCGACCTGTACATCAATGAAACCACGCGTTATGCCGACCTGATCCTGCCGTCCACCTCGGCGCTGGAAAACGATCATTACGACACCACCTTCAATATGTTCGCGGTGCGCAACGTCAGCCGCTTCAATCGCGCCATCCTGCCCAAACCTGAAGGTGCGTTGCACGACTGGGAGATTTTCGTCGGCTTGGCCAAGGCGTTCGCGGCCAGGACGGGCAAGGAGTTGAAGCCCACCATTGCCCCGGCACAGATGATCGACCGCGGTTTGCGCCTGGGACTGTACGGCGACGCGTCGCCGCACAAGTTGTCACTGGCCACCCTGTCCGATCATCCCCATGGGGTTGACCTCGGGGCGTTGAAATCCAATCTGGCACCCCGACTGAAAACCGCCAATCAGCGAGTCCACGCGGCTCCCGTCGCCATCCTCGCCGACCTGGCGCGCTTTGCGGCATTGCAGGCGCCATCCACCGACGAGTTGTTGATGATCGGCCGGCGACATGTGCGCAGCAACAACTCGTGGATGCATAACTATCACCGTCTGGTGAAGGGCAAGCCGCGTCATCAGTTGTTGATGCATCCGCAGGATCTGGCCAGTCGCGGGCTCAACGACGGGCAGCGGGTGCGGGTCAGTTCGAGGGTCGGGGTCATCGAGGTGGAAGTGCTGGCCAGCCTGGATATGATGAAAGGTGTGGTCAGCCTTCCGCACGGTTGGGGCCATGCGCGGCCGGGGGTGCAGATGAGCATCGCCAGCGGCCAGCCGGGTTCCAGCGCCAATGACCTGACCGACGAGTGTCAGCTCGATGAATTGTCGGGTAACGCGGCGTTGAACGGTGTGCCGGTGACCGTGGTAGCGGCCTGATCGCATCTGACGGAGAGACCGAGCAGGGCGCTCGGCTTTCCGTTACAATGCGCCACCGTGCCGACCCATGAGTCGGAAAGTTCAGCCGAGGTGCTCCATGGATATCATCGAAACGATTAAAGAGCAGATTGCCAACAACACCATTCTGCTTTACATGAAAGGCTCGCCGAATGCCCCACAGTGCGGCTTCTCCGCGAAAGCCGCGCAGGCCGTGATGGCGTGTGGCGAAAAATTTGCGTACGTGGATATCCTGCAAAACCCGGAAATCCGCGCCAACCTGCCAAAATACGCCAACTGGCCAACCTTCCCGCAACTGTGGGTCGGTGGCGAGCTGGTCGGCGGTAGCGACATCATGACCGAGATGGCTGCAGACGGATCTCTGCAAACCACCATCAAGGCTGCTGTCGAAGCCGCTGCTGCTGCCAAGTCCGAAGCCTGATACAAGGCATCAAAAAAACCCTTCACGATTAGTCGTGAAGGGTTTTTTTTGCCTGCAGGAGCGAGCTTGCTAGCGATGTACGAGAGGGGTGCGCGGGGTGTCAGGCTTCCAGCGTTACCGTTGACGACCATCGCGAGCAAGCTCGCTCCTACAAGGGGAGGGTTGTCCTCTTGGATGAAGCTGACTAACATGTCAGAAAATTCATCCTATGATTGGATGACAGGGCGAATCCCATGTCAGACATTGCTCCATTAGTTAAACGCTCCCTGGTCGATCAGGCCCTGGAGCAGCTGCGCTTGCGCATCAACCAAGGCGTCTGGGCAGTTGGACAGCGCCTGCCGACGGAGCCCGAGTTGTCCGCTGAATTGGGCATCAGCCGCAACACGGTGCGTGAAGCCATGCGTGTGCTGGCGTTTTCCGGGTTGATCGAGATTCGCCAGGGCGACGGTAGTTACCTGCGGGCACTGGTCGACCCGCTGGATACCCTCAAGGCGTTGTCCCGCTGCTCGCTTGAGCAGGCGCGCGAGACCCGGCACATCCTCGAAGTCGAGGCCATCGGCCTGGCGGCCCTGCGCCGCACCGATGAGGACCTGGTGGCATTGCGCGAGGCGCTGGGCGTCAGTGGCAGCCTCTACCACGGCGACCTCGACACCTACATCGCCTGTGACCTGGTGTTCCACCGCCGCCTGGTGGACGCCGCGCACAACCCGACCCTCAGCGAGCTGTATCGCTATTTCTCAAGCGTTGTCGGCGAACAATTGCGCCACTGCCTGAACATCACACCCCGGCGCCAGGAGGTGTTCGACCTGCACGTCGAGCTGCTCGATGCCGTGGAACAACGGGACCCGGAACGGGCCAAAGCCCTGTCGAGGCAGTTGATCAATGAACCTTGAAACCGAGAGCACCATGTCCAGAGATCTCGCATCACCCAAGCGCTCAGCAGAGCTGGAAGAGCTGTTGATCGATGCCGAGGCCGATGACGAACAGGTCCAGCAAACCCAACCGATCCTGGGTCGGCCGTGGCTGTTGCTGCTGGGGCTGATCCTGGTGGCGCTGAACCTGCGCCCGGCGCTGTCGAGCATGGCGCCGATGCTCAGCGAGGTGTCGAAAAGCCTGGGTCTGTCGGCGTCGCAGGCCGGGTTGCTGACCACCCTGCCGGTGCTCTGCCTCGGCCTGTTCGCGCCGCTGGCGCCGGTGCTGGCGCGTCGGTTCGGCGCGGAGCGGGTGGTGCTGGGCATTCTCCTGACCCTGGCGGGCGGGATCATCCTGCGCAGTTCCTTTGGCGAGATCGGCCTGTTCGCTGGCAGCGTGCTGGCAGGCGCCAGCATCGGTGTGATCGGCGTGTTGCTGCCTGGCATCGTCAAGCGCGACTTCGCCAAACAGGCCGGGACCATGACCGGTGTCTACACCATGGCCCTGTGCCTCGGTGCGGCCATGGCGGCGGGCGCGACGGTGCCCCTGAGCGAACATTTCGACAAGAGCTGGGCCATGGGCCTCGGTTTCTGGGTGATTCCGGCGCTGGTCGCGGCGCTGTTCTGGCTGCCCCAGGTCGGGCAGAAACACGGCGCGCACAACGTGGCGTATCGGGTGCGCGGCCTGCTGCGCGACCCGCTGGCCTGGCAAGTGACCCTGTACATGGGCCTGCAATCGTCACTGGCCTACATCGTGTTCGGCTGGTTGCCGTCGATCCTGATCGGTCGTGGCCTGACCCCGACCCAGGCCGGCCTGGTGCTCTCGGGTTCGGTGATCGTGCAATTGGTCAGCTCCCTCGCCGCACCCTGGCTGGCGACGCGTGGCAAGGACCAGCGCCTGGCGATCGTGATCGTCATGGCGCTGACCCTGGGAGGTTTGTTCGGTTGCCTGTATGCGCCGATCGAAGGCCTGTGGGGCTGGGCGATCGTGCTGGGGTTGGGGCAGGGTGCCACGTTCAGCCTGGCGTTGACCCTGATCGTGCTGCGCTCGCGGGACTCCCATGTGGCGGCGAACCTGTCGAGCATGGCCCAGGGCTTCGGTTACACCCTGGCGTCCATGGGGCCGTTCGCGGTCGGCATCGTGCATGACTGGACAGGTGGCTGGAACGCCGTGGGCTGGATCTTCGGCGTCATCGGCCTGGGTGCGATCATCGCCGGTCTTGGTGCCGGGCGCGCACTTTACGTGCAAGTCGAAAGCGAAAAGGTCTGAGCCCTGGACACTATCGGTATTCGCCCGGCGAATGCCGATAGTGTTCGGCGTATTTGCAGACTATCGTGCAGGCCATCCATCAACTGCACGGAGCCTGCCCATGAGTGATGCCCACAGCGCATTGATCACCCAGTTCTACCAAGCCTTCCAGCGGCTGGATGCCGAGGCCATGAGCGCCTGCTATACCGATGACGTGGTGTTCAGTGATCCGGCGTTCGGCGAGCTTCGCGGGCGCGATGCCGGCGACATGTGGCGCATGTTGACCACCCGGGCCAAGGATTTTTCCCTGACCTTCGACAACGTCCATGCCGATGAGCGCACCGGTGCTGCTCATTGGGTCGCGACCTATCTGTTCAGCAAGACCGGCAACATCGTGATCAACGACATTCAGGCGCGCTTCGTCTTTCGCGACGGCAAGATTTGCGAGCATCACGACCACTTTGATTTGTGGAAGTGGTCGCGTCAGGCCTTGGGTTTCAAAGGCCTGCTGCTGGGCTGGACGCCCCTGGTGCGCAACGCCGTCCGCGCGCAGGCCCTGAAGGGGCTGAAGGCATTCCAGGCCAGTCGCTGATAAGATCGCGGCTTGTTTCCTTTCAAGCCTCGATCGTGCCGTGACCACCCTTAGCGAAAATCCTCCCGATGCAGATTCACCGGTAAGCAAACCCTGGTTCGTCTACCTCGTGCGCGCGGCCAACGGTTCGCTCTACTGCGGGATAAGCGACGATCCCGTGCGCCGCTTCGCCGCTCACCAGAGCGGCAAGGGCGCGCGCTTCTTTCTCTCCAGTCCGGCCGTGGCGCTGGTCTATACCGAAATCTGCCGCGACAAAAGCGAAGCGTTGCGCCAGGAGCGGCTGATCAAGAAACTCAAAAAAAGCGCGAAGGAATGCCTGGTGGCCAGCGCCACCGCCAGCTTATCAATCTGACTGATCGGTGCCCATAAGGTGGATCTGTAGGCTGCCCTGCGAATGCGCGCTAAGCTGCGGATTCCTGATTCTTGCGGCGGAGCCGAGCATGTCCGAGTTGATTCTGCATCATTACCCGACGTCCCCTTTCGCCGAAAAGGCCCGGTTGTTGCTGGGTTTCAAGGGGTTGTCCTGGCGCTCGGTAAAGATCTCGCCAGTGATGCCCAAGCCCGATCTCACCGCCTTGACCGGTGGCTACCGCAAGACCCCGGTGTTGCAGATCGGCGCGGATATCTATGGCGACACCGCCTTGATCGCTCGTCGCCTAGAGCAGGAAAAAGCCCTGCCAGCGTTCTTCCCCGAGGGGCAGGAAATGATCGCCGCGTCCTTCGCTGCCTGGGCCGATTCGGTGGTGTTCCAGCATGCGGTCAGCCTGGTATTCCAGCCGGAATCGATAGCGGTGCGTTTCGGCAATATGCCGCCGGAAGCGATCAAGGCGTTTATCGCCGACCGCGCCGGATTGTTCAGCGGTGGCAGCGCTACACGCTTGTCAGCCGAGCAGGCCAGGCACCAATGGCCGACGATCATGGCGCGCCTGGAGCAGCAGCTGCAGCGCGAAGAGGGCGATTACCTGTTTGGCGAGCCGTCGATTGCCGACTTCGCCATGGCTCACCCGCTCTGGTTCCTCAAGGCAACGCCCGTGACCTCGCCGCTTGTGGATAACTATCCAGCGGTTTCGGCGTGGTTGGCGCGGGTGCTGGGGTTCGGCCACGGTGCGCCGAGCGAAATGACTTCTGAAGAAGCGCTGAGCGTGGCCCGCGACGCGATGCCTGCTGCATTGCCGGATGAGGCGTTCGATGATCCGAATGGTTTCAAGGCCGGTCAGCAGGTGGTGATCGCCGCCACTGACTATGGCGTTGATCCGGTGGCGGGTGAGTTGGTGTTTGCCGGCAGCGAGGAATTGATCGTGCGTCGTGAGGATGAGCGTGGCGGCGTGGTGCATGTGCACTTTCCGCGATTCGGTTTCCGCATCCAAGCACAATAACTTCGCCATACACGACCCTGTAGGAGCTGGCAAGCCAGCTCCTACAGGTCATCGAAGGTTATTTCAGGGCAGCCAAAATCGCATCCGGGTCATACCCGCGAATCAACGTCCCGTTCACATCGATGATCGGAATCCCGCCTCCACCCAACGCCTGATAGGCCTTGCGCGCCTCGGCATCCTTCTCGATGTCGAACTCCTTGTACGGGATGCCCTTCTGGTCGAGAAAGCGCCGGGTCAGCTTGCAGTAGCCGCACCACTCGGTGGCGTAGAGCACGACGTTGGCCTTGGCCTGGGTCTGCTCGGACACCACTTGCGAAGGGTTGAATACCCGCTCGATCTTGCCCCAGTTCTGATAGACCACGACCACCAGCAAGATCAGCAGGAACTTCTTCAATACGCTGCCGAGCATCAGTTGCGGCGCTTGAGCTGGTCGGTGAGCGAGGTCGGGAGGCCCTTGATGATCAGGGTGCCTGCTTCTTCGTCGTACTCGATCTTCGAACCCAGCAGGTGCGCTTCGAAGCTGATGGACAGGCCTTCGGCACGGCCGGTGAAACGGCGGAACTGGTTCAGGGTGCGTTTATCGGCCGGGATCTCCGGCGACAGGCCGTAGTCCTTGTTGCGGATATGGTCGTAGAAGGCTTTCGGGCGTTCTTCGTCGATCAGGCCCGACAACTCTTCCAGGCCCATGGGCTCGCCGAGCTTGGCCTGGCTGCTGGCGTAGTCCACCAGGGTCTTGGTTTTCTCGCGGGCTTCGTCTTCGGGCAGGTCTTCGCTTTCGACGAAGTCACTGAAGGCCTTGAGCAGGGTGCGGGTTTCGCCGGGGCCGTCGACGCCTTCCTGGCAACCGATGAAGTCGCGGAAATACTCCGATACTTTTTTGCCGTTCTTGCCCTTGATGAACGAGATGTACTGCTTGGACTGCTTGTTGTTCTGCCACTCGGACACGTTGATCCGCGCCGCCAGGTGCAACTGGCCCAGGTCCAGGTGACGGGACGGGGTCACGTCCAGCTGTTCGGTCACCGCGACGCCTTCACTGTGATGCAGCAGGGCGATGGCCAGGTAGTCGGTCATGCCTTGCTGATAGTGGGCGAACAGGACGTGACCGCCGACCGAGAGATTGGACTCTTCCATCAGTTTTTGCAGGTGCTCGACTGCCACGCGACTGAACGCGGTGAAATCCTTGCCGCCATCGAAGTACTCCTTCAGCCAACCGCTGAACGGATGCGCCCCGGATTCGGCGTGGAAGAAACCCCAGGCCTTGCCTTGTTTCGCGTTGTAACTTTCGTTGAGGTCGGCAAGCATGTTCTCGATGGCGCTCGACTCGGCCAGCTCGGAGTCGCGAGCGTGTAGAACTGCGGGTGTGCCGTCGGGTTTTTTGTCGATCAGGTGGACGATGCAATGACGGATCGGCATGGGCTTCTCGGCTGATTGAAGACGGGAGGGCGCGCTCCCCGAAAAAGCGCTCAGTGTACCGCAACCACTGGTTTTGGCGCGGTGCGAAGGGCAATTCCAGGGTGGCCGGTGGTGCTTATGCGGTTTTTTCCCGATTTAGAGCAATAAAGCTGACCAATTGGGTAGCTAGAGGCGGATATTTCCCCGTCTCTGTGCTAGTTTTGCCCGGTCTTACGCGTAGTCACTGCGTTAAGCGTGCATTCAGCATTTGTCAGGTCGAACCAAACCCTGATTTCGGAATCTATAACCCCGATCCCGTGGTTATTCGACCGAGGGTGCCAGATCCAGAAGATCGGGCTCGATGGCTGACACTGCACTCTGCAATCCATATGAATTTGATAGGGAAGGAACACTACATGGCTCTTACTAAAGACCAACTGATCGCCGACATCGCTGAAGCTATCGACGCGCCGAAAACCACCGCGCGTAACGCTCTGGACCAACTGGGCCAAATCGTTGCCGATCAGCTGGAAAACGGCGGCGAAATCACTCTGCCAGGTATCGGCAAACTGAAAGTGACTGAGCGTCCTGCCCGTACTGGCCGTAACCCTTCGACTGGCGCTGCCATCGAAATCGCTGCCAAGAAAGTGATCAAGCTGGTTGTGGCCAAAGGCCTGACCGACGCTGTTAACAAGTAAGACTTGTTAAAAAAAACCGTGCGCCGGAGCAGTCCGGGCACGGTTTTTTTGTATCCGCGATTTACCAGGCAGTGGCTGGCTCAGCTTTTCTGCGCCCACCGCTCGCGCCATACCTGCTGTTCGGATGGGGTCTTGAAGGTCCAGGCCACGAAACGGCTCTGCTTCTGACCCTGGGACATTTCCACCACCTGGCTTTGCAGGGCACCGGCCTTCTTCAGGGCGGTCTGGATCGCCGGCAGGTTCGAAGCCTTCGACACCAGGGTGCTGAACCACAACACCTGTTGGCCTACCTGTGCGCTCTCGCTGATCAGTTGCGTGACGAACCGCGCCTCGCCGCCCTCACACCACAACTCCGCCGCCTGACCGCCGAAATTCAACACCGGCAGTTTGCGTTTCGGGTCGGCCTTGCCCAGCGCGCGCCACTTGCGGCTGCTGCCCCGGGTGGCTTCCTCCAGGGACGCGTGGAACGGTGGGTTGCACATTGTCAGGTCAAAGCGCTCGGCGCTCTCCAGCAAGCCCAGCAGAATATGCTTGCGGTTGCCCTGCTGGCGAACCTGGATGGCCTTGTTCAAGCCGTTGGACTGGATGATGGCCTTGGCGGCGGCAATGGCGGTGGCGTCGATTTCCGAGCCGAGAAACTGCCAGCGGTAGTCGCTGTGACCGATCAACGGGTAAACGCAGTTGGCGCCCATGCCCACGTCCAGCACCTTCACCGCCGCACCGCGGGGGATGACGCCGTCATTGACGCTGGCCAACAGGTCGGCGAGGAAGTGCACATAGTCCGCACGACCCGGAACCGGCGGGCACAGGTAATCGGCCGGAATGTCCCAGTGGGCGATGCCGTAGAACGACTTGAGCAGCGCCCGGTTGAACACCCGCACCGCGTCCGGGCTGGCGAAGTCGATGCTTTCCTTGCCGTACGGGTTGATGATCACGAACTTCGCCAGCTCCGGCGTGCTCTTGATCAGTGCCGGGAAGTCGTAGCGACCCTGGTGGCGATTGCGCGGGTGCAAGCTGGCCTTTTCGCGCGGCTCCACGGCCTTGGCCGGGGTCGCGGATTCGGGCTTTTTACGCGCAGGTCTGGGTGTGCGGGGGGCGGTCATGGGTGTGGTCGATTCGGGTATGGCTGAAAGTGGCTGGCATTGTCCCACAGGTGTTTAGGGGTGTTTGGAAAAAAGTGGCAGGCATAAAAAAGGGAGGCCGAATGGGCCTCCCTGTTTCATTGCGATCTGCCGTTACAGACTGGCAATCCGCGCATGTTGCTCCGCCAGTTTGCCCAGAGCCTGTTCGGCTTCGGCCAGTTTGGCGCGTTCTTTCTCGATGACTTCAGCGGGCGCCTTGTCAACGAAACCGGCGTTGGACAGCTTGCCGCCGACCCGCTGCACCTCGCCTTGCAGGCGCTGGATTTCCTTGTCCAGGCGAGCAAGCTCGGCACCCTTGTCGATCAGGCCGGCCATCGGCACCAGCACTTCCATTTCGCCGACCAGTGCGGTGGCGGACAGGGGGGGCTCTTCGCCAGCTGCCAATACGGTGATCGATTCCAGGCGTGCCAGCTTCTTCAGCAGCGCTTCGTTTTCGCTCAGGCGACGCTGATCCTCGGCGCTGACGTTCTTCAGGAACAACGGCAGCGGTTTACCCGGGCCGATGTTCATTTCGCCACGGATGTTGCGGGTACCGAGCATCAGGCCCTTGAGCCATTCGATGTCGTCTTCGGCAGCCTGGTCGATGCGTGCTTCATTGGCCACTGGCCAAGGTTGCAGCATGATCGTCTTGCCTTCGATACCGGCCAGCGGCGCGAGGCGCTGCCAGATTTCTTCGGTGATGAACGGCATGAACGGATGCGCCAGGCGCAGGGCCACTTCGAGCACGCGAACCAGGGTGCGGCGGGTGCCGCGCTGGCGTTCAACCGGAGCGTTTTCGTCCCACAGCACAGGCTTGGACAGTTCCAGGTACCAGTCGCAATACTGGTTCCAGATGAACTCGTACAAGGCTTGCGCGGCCAGGTCGAAACGGAACTGGTCGAGCTGGCGGGTCACTTCGGCTTCGGTGCGTTGCAGCTGCGAAATGATCCAGCGATCGGCCAGCGAGAGCTCGTAGGCTTCGCCGTTCTGACCGCAGTCTTCGCCTTTGTCCAGCACGTAGCGCGCGGCGTTCCAGATCTTGTTGCAGAAATTGCGATAGCCTTCGACGCGGCCCATGTCGAACTTGATGTCGCGACCGGTGGACGCCAGCGAGCAGAAAGTGAAGCGCAGGGCGTCGGTGCCGTAGCTGGCGATGCCTTCGGCGAATTCTTCGCGGGTCTGCTTCTCGATCTTCTTCGCCAGTTTCGGCTGCATCATGCCGGAGGTACGCTTTTGAACAAGCTCTTCCAGCTCGATACCGTCGATGATGTCCAGCGGGTCAAGGACGTTGCCCTTGGACTTGGACATCTTCTGGCCTTGGCCATCACGCACCAGGCCGTGCACATACACGGTCTTGAACGGCACTTGCGGCGTGCCGTCCTCGTTCTTGATCAGGTGCATGGTCAGCATGATCATCCGGGCAACCCAGAAGAAAATGATGTCGAAGCCGGTGACCAGCACGTCGGTGGAGTGGAATTTCTTCAGGAACTCGGTTTTCTCCGGCCAGCCGAGGGTGGAGAAGGTCCACAGGCCCGAGCTGAACCAGGTGTCGAGTACGTCGTTGTCCTGTTGCAGCGCGACGTCCGGGCCGAGGTTGTGCTTGGCACGCACTTCGGCTTCATCGCGACCGACGTAGACTTTGCCCGACTCGTCGTACCAGGCCGGAATCCGGTGGCCCCACCACAGCTGACGGCTGATGCACCAGTCCTGGATGTCACGCATCCACGAGAAGTACATGTTTTCGTACTGTTTCGGCACGAACTGGATGCGACCGTCTTCGACGGCGGCAATCGCAGGCTCGGCCAGCGGCTTGGTGGATACGTACCACTGGTCGGTCAGCCACGGCTCGATGATGGTGCCGGAGCGATCGCCTTTCGGCACTTTCAGGGCGTGATCGTCGACGCTGACCAACAGGCCCGCGGCATCGAACGCGGCCACGATCTGTTTGCGCGCTTCGAAGCGGTCCAGGCCGGCATATTCAGCCGGGATCTTGCCGTCGATCGTTTCGTTCAGGGTGCCGTCCAGGTTGAACGCCTGTACGGCCGGCAGGACGTGGGCGTTCTTGTCGAAGATGTTCAGCAGCGGCAGGTTATGGCGCTTGCCGACTTCGTAGTCGTTGAAATCGTGGGCCGGGGTGATCTTCACGCAACCGGTGCCGAATTCTGGATCGCAGTAATCGTCGGCGATGATCGGGATGCGGCGGCCGACCAGCGGCAGCTCGACAAATTTGCCGATCAGGGCTTTGTAGCGCTCATCGTTCGGGTTAACCGCGACGGCGGAGTCGCCGAGCATGGTTTCCGGACGAGTCGTCGCGACGATCAGGAAGTCGTTGCCTTCAGCGGTCTTGGCGCCATCGGCCAGCGGGTATTTCAGGTTCCACAGGAAACCTTTCTCGTCGTGGTTTTCCACTTCAAGGTCGGAAATCGCCGTGTGCAGCTTGGTGTCCCAGTTGACCAGGCGCTTGCCGCGGTAGATCAGGCCGTCTTCGTGCAGGCGCACGAAGGCTTCCTTCACGGCTTCCGAGAGGCCGTCGTCCATGGTGAAGCGCTCGCGGCTCCAGTCCACGGACGAGCCGAGGCGACGGATCTGACGGCTGATGTTGCCGCCGGACTGATCCTTCCATTCCCAGACTTTCTCGAGGAATTTGTCGCGGCCCAGGTCGTGGCGATTCTGGCCCTGGGCTTCGAGTTGACGCTCCACCAGCATTTGCGTGGCGATACCGGCGTGGTCGGTGCCCGGCTGCCACAGGGTGTTGCGACCCTGCATGCGGCGGAAACGGATCAGGGCGTCCATGATCGCGTTGTTGAAGCCGTGCCCCATGTGCAGGCTGCCGGTGACGTTCGGCGGCGGGATCATGATGGTGTAGGACTCGCCCGCGCCTTGCGGGGCGAAGTAATTCTCTGACTCCCAGGTGTTGTACCAGGAAGTTTCAATGGCGTGCGGCTGGTAGGTCTTATCCATGCGCGGCGGGACCCTATTGGCATTTGTTCAGGAAAAGCCGGCAAGTATAGCGGGGCATGGGACGCAGGGCGAGCAGGGGCGGACAGCGTGCGTCCTCAAAACTGATGCAAATCCCCTTGTAGGAGCGAGCTTGCTCGCTCCTACAAGGGGAACTGTGCTGGGTTCAGTCGTTGTACTGGCTGAGCAACCGCTCCATCCGCGCGCTGAGGCGGCGTTTGATTTCGGTTTCGATGTGCGGCGCGAAGTCGTCGATCACGTCTTGCATGATCAATTGCGCGGCGGCGCGCAGTTCGCTGTCGAGGTGCAACAGGGCATCGGCGCTTTTACTGGCGGTCGGTGCAGGTTCAGCGGCAGGTTTGGGAGCGGGGGGGGAGGCGACCGGCGAAGGCTCGCTGACGGTGTCGAACAGCATCGGAATCTGTTCCTGGTCACCTTCTTCGACCGTATCGGTCAGCAGGGGTGGTTGCAGGTTGTCATCGCCGAGCAGTTGGCGGATCGACTCGAGGTCGTCCAGCAGGTGCGCGGATTGTTGCAGCGGTTTTGGAGTGTCCATCGGAATGCTCAGAGTCGCTGTAAACGGTGATCTTGCAGAGGATAGCCCTGTTCGCGGTAGAAACGGAAACTCTCCCGCGCAGCAGCCCTGATCGTCGGATCCTCCACCACCACTTCTGCCACTCTGGCGAACTTGCTGGCGAAGGCAGGGACTTTCAAATCGAGATTGACCAGCAAATCCTGATGCTGACCGCAGTCTTCGCCCAACCCCAGGACAATCAAGCCCTCAGGTTCGCTGTCGGCAGGGCCGTGGGGCACGAAGCTTTCGCCCTTGAACGCCCACAGTCGCGCATCGAGATCATCGCGCTGGGCCGCGTCGCTGCAATGCAGGTATATGCGGTGTCCCATGCGCCAGGCTTTCTCGGTGAGCTTGCAGGCAAAGTCCAGACGTGCCGAAGGATCGGCGCTGGGCAGGATATAGAAGTCGACTTTGGTCATTGCGGTTCCTGAGCCGGGGTGACGTCACTCGCAAGCAACGCCACCCGGGATCATTGGTTTCAGGCTTTGGCACGATCCAGCAGGTACTGAGTCAGCAACGGAACCGGACGGCCAGTGGCGCCCTTGTCCTTGCCGCCGCTGGTCCAGGCCGTGCCGGCGATGTCCAGGTGCGCCCAGTTCAGGTTCTTGGTGAAGCGCGACAGGAAGCAGGCCGCCGTGATGGTGCCGGCTTTCGGGCCACCGATGTTGGCGATGTCGGCGAACGGGCTGTCCAGCTGCTCCTGGTACTCATCGAACAGCGGCAGTTGCCAGGCGCGGTCGTCGGCAGCCTTGCCGGCGCTCAGCAGTTGGCCGATCAGTTCGTCGTTGTTGCCCAGCAGGCCGGAAGTGTGGGAACCCAGTGCAACCACGCAGGCGCCGGTCAGGGTGGCGATGTCGATCACCGCTTGCGGTTTGAAGCGCTCGGAGTAGGTCAGGGCGTCGCACAGCACCAGGCGGCCTTCGGCGTCGGTGTTGAGGATTTCCACGGTCTGGCCGCTCATGGTGGTGACGATGTCGCCCGGACGCGAAGCGTTGCCACTCGGCATGTTCTCGGCGCAAGCCAGGATGCACACCAGGTTGATCGGCAGCTTCAGTTCGAGCACGGCACGCACGGTGCCGAACACACTGGCGGCGCCGCCCATGTCGTATTTCATTTCATCCATGCCGGCACCCGGCTTGAGGCTGATGCCGCCGGTGTCGAAGGTGATGCCCTTGCCGACCAGGGCGTAGGGCTTCTCGGACTTCTTGCCGCCGTTGTATTGCATGACGATCAGGCGCGGAGGCTGGGCGCTGCCCTGGCCGACGGCGTAGAACGAGCCCATGCCCAGGGCCTTGATCTTTTTCTCGTCGAGGACTTCGACTTTCAGGTCCTTGAACTCTTTGCCCAGAATCTTGGCCTGCTCGCCGAGGAAGGTCGGGTGGCAGATGTTCGGTGGCAGGTTGCCCAGGTTGCGGGTGAAGGCCATGCCGTTGGCGATGGCGGTGGCGTGGTTCACGGCGCGTTGCACTTCAGCCTCGGCGGCCTTGATGGTCACCAGGGTGATTTTCTTCAGGGCCCGCGGCTCGGCTTTCTGGCTCTTGAACTGGTCGAACTGGTATTCGCCGTCCACCAGGGTTTCGGCCAGCAGGCGGGTCTTGCCGTAGCTGTCGCGGCCCTTGACCACGATTTCGTCCAGGGCCAGCACGGCATCACTGCCGCCCAGGCCTTTCAGGGTGTTGAGGATGCCGGCAATGATCTTGCGGAACGGGCGGTCGCCCAGCTCTTCATCCTTGCCCACGCCGACCAGCAATACGCGTTCGGCTTTCAGGTTCGGCAGGCTGTGCAGCAACAGGCTCTGGCCGACCTTGCCGGCCAGGTCGCCGCGCTTGAGCACCGCGCTGATGGCGCCGGCGCTGAGTTCGTCGAGCTGTTTGGCAACAGCGCCGAGCTTGCGGCCTTCGCCGACAGCGACCACCAGCGTGGCGGTCTTCAACGTTTGCGGGTTGACGCTTTTTACAACCAGTTCCATGTCCGGGTCCCTGAATTGATGGTCGATACGCAAGCGCTGGACAAGGTACGGGCAGCGCTTGCTTATAAATAGAAAGGCGCCAGGATCGACCGGCGACGAAGGCGGCAGTTTGAACCTCGCCGGCGGCGCCTGACAACCCTCGGTTGTATGATCTTCACGGTTTTGACGGCCACCGTAGGAGCGAGCTTGCTCGCGAAAAACCTGAGAGCGCCACAGGTTGTCAGACTTCCCGCGTAATCGTTAACGACCATCGCGAGCGAGCTCGCTCCTACATACCTGCCCAAGCATTGCGCAGTGACAGGCGCACCCAATCACAGGATAATGCGCCATCTTTTTTTTCGGCGGCTCTACCTTGCGGGCTGTCTGATGTGTTTGCTTGTTTGGCCGCTTAGCCTGACAACCCTGGAGTGTCTGGTTTGATTGTCTTCCGTTATCTATCCCGCGAAGTCCTGTTGACCTTGAGTGCCGTCAGTGCGGTGCTGCTGGTCATCATCATGAGTGGACGCTTCATCAAGTACCTCGCGCAGGCCGCATCGGGTCAACTGGATCCGGGCTCGCTGTTCCTCATCATGGGCTTTCGCCTGCCGGGATTCCTGCAGCTGATCCTGCCGCTGGGCCTGTTTCTCGGTATCCTGCTGGCCTATGGCCGCCTGTACCTTGAAAGCGAAATGACCGTGCTCTCGGCCACGGGCATGAGCCAGCAACGCCTGTTTCGCATGACCCTGTTCCCGGCGACCCTGGTTGCCCTGGTCGTTGCCTGGTTGAGCCTGAGCCTGGCGCCCCAGGGTGCCAATCAGTTCCAGTTGCTGCTGAACAAGCAGGATGCCCTGACCGAGTTCGATACCCTGGAGCCGGGCCGCTTCCAGGCCCTGCGCGACGGTACGCGGGTGACCTATACCGAGCAGTTGTCCGACGACCGGATCAATCTGGGCGGGGTGTTCATTTCGCAGAAGAACATCAATTCCGACAAGAAGGATCGCGGGATCTCCGTGCTGGTGGCTGAAAAAGGCCGGCAGGAAATCCGCCCCGACGGCAACCGCTACCTGATCCTCGACAACGGTTACCGCTATGACGGCAATCCGGGGCAGGCCGACTACCGGGCGATCAAGTACGACGAATACGGCGTGCTGCTGCCCAAGCCGGACGTCAGCGACGAAGTGACCGACCGTGACGCCATGCCCACGAGCTCCTTGGTGGGCAGCGAAGACCTTCGTTCCCGCACCGAGCTGCAATGGCGCCTGTCCCTGCCGTTGCTGGTGTTCATCGTCACCTTGATGGCGGTGCCGCTGTCGCGGGTCAACCCGCGCCAGGGGCGTTTCCTCAAGTTGTTGCCGGCAATCCTTCTTTATATGGCTTACCTGACCATCCTGATTGCCGCTCGCGGCGCCCTCGAAAAGGGCAAGATCCCGGCGGCGCTGGGCTTGTGGTGGGTACACGGAATATTCCTGGTCATTGGCCTGGGCCTGCTCTACTGGGAGCCCCTGCAATTGAAGCGGGCGAGTCGCCGCAGCGCGCGGGAGGTGGCCCGTGGTTAAGCTCGATCGCTACATCGGTAGCAGCGTATTCGTGGCGATCCTGGCGGTATTGGGGATCATTCTTGGCCTGGCCACGCTGTTTGCGTTCATCGACGAGATGGGCGACGCCAGCGATACCTACACCTTGCTCGATGTCCTGAGCTATGTGCTGCTGACGGCACCGCGCCGGCTCTACGACATGCTGCCGATGGCCGCCCTGATCGGTTGCCTGATCGGTCTCGGCAGCCTGGCCAGCAACAGCGAACTGACCATCATGCGCGCGGCAGGCGTGTCCATCGGGCGGATCGTCTGGGCGGTCATGAAGCCGATGCTGGTGCTGATGGTGGTGGGGGTGCTGATTGGCGAATACGTAGCGCCGGCGACCGAAAGCACCGCCCAGGCCAATCGTTCGCTGGCGCAGGGCAGTGGCGACGCGCAAAGCGCCAAGCACGGCCTGTGGCATCGCCAAGGTGACGAATTCATTCACGTCAACTCCGTGCAACCCAATGGCCTGCTGTATGGCGTGACCCGTTATCACTTCGACAAGGAACGGCACATGCTGTCGGCGAGCTTCGCCAAGCGCGCGGAGTTCGACAAGGATCACTGGCAGTTGACCGATGTCACCACCACGGTCTTCCATGAGAAGAACACCGAAGTGGTGACCGCCCCGGTCGAGCGCTGGGACGTGGCGTTGAGCCCGCAACTGTTGAGTACGGTGGTCATGGCGCCGGAATCGCTGTCGATCTCGGGGCTGTGGGGCTACATCCACTATCTGGCGGACCAGGGGCTGAACAATGGCCGCTACTGGCTGGCATTTTGGGTCAAGGTGTTGCAGCCGCTGGTCACCGCGGCCCTGGTGCTGATGGCGATTTCCTTCATCTTTGGTCCGCTGCGCTCGGTAACCCTCGGTCAACGGGTGTTCACCGGTGTGCTGGTGGGCTTCACCTTCCGTATTGCCCAGGATTTGCTCGGGCCTTCGAGCCTTGTGTTTGGTTTTTCGCCGCTGTTCGCGGTGCTCGTGCCCGCCGGTATCTGTGCCTTGGCCGGTCTGTGGCTGTTGCGTCGCGCCGGTTGATGGCGGCCTGTTCCTGGCCTGGCCGAAGATGAAAAACGCCCCTGTCGCCAGACCGGGGCGTTTTTGTATGGGCCGTCTGGCCTGCAAACGTGACGCTTGCGCCGTGGATCAGGTACAATTCCCGGCTATTTTTCGGCGGGCTATGCCTGCAGCCTTTTTGAGTGTTGATCCGTGAGTGATTTGAGTCATATCCGCAATTTCTCCATCATCGCCCACATTGACCATGGCAAGTCGACGCTGGCCGATCGCTTCATCCAGATGTGCGGCGGCCTGGCCGAGCGTGAAATGGAAGCCCAGGTGCTGGATTCCATGGATCTTGAGCGTGAGCGCGGGATCACCATCAAGGCGCACAGCGTTACGCTGTACTACAAGGCTCGCGATGGCATCACCTACCAACTGAACTTCATCGATACCCCCGGTCACGTGGACTTCACCTATGAGGTGAGCCGTTCGCTGGCGGCCTGTGAGGGCGCGCTGCTGGTGGTCGATGCCGGTCAAGGCGTCGAGGCGCAGTCGGTTGCCAACTGCTACACGGCGATCGAGCAGGGCCTGGAAGTGATGCCGGTACTGAACAAGATCGACCTGCCACAGGCCGATCCGGACCGCGTCAAAGAAGAAATCGAAAAAATCATCGGCATCGATGCTACCGACGCGGTCACTTGCAGTGCCAAGACCGGCCTGGGCGTCGATGAAGTGCTGGAGCGCCTGGTTACCACCATTCCTGCGCCAACCGGCAACATCGAAGATCCGCTGCAGGCGTTGATCATCGACTCCTGGTTCGACAACTACCTGGGCGTCGTGTCCCTGGTGCGCGTGCGCCACGGTCGCGTGAAGAAGGGCGACAAGATCCTGGTCAAGTCCACCGGCAAGATCCACCTGGTGGACAGCGTGGGCGTGTTCAACCCGAAACACACCGCTACCGTCGACCTGAAAGCCGGTGAAGTGGGCTTCATCATTGCCGGTATCAAGGACATTCACGGTGCACCGGTGGGTGACACCCTGACCTTGAGCTCGACGCCGGACGTCGATGTGCTGCCAGGTTTCAAACGCATTCAGCCGCAGGTCTACGCGGGTCTGTTCCCGGTCAGCTCCGACGACTTCGAAGACTTCCGTGAAGCGCTGCAAAAGCTCACCCTGAACGACTCGTCGCTGCAGTACACCCCGGAAAGCTCCGACGCCCTGGGCTTCGGCTTCCGCTGCGGGTTCCTCGGCATGCTGCACATGGAGATCATCCAGGAGCGCCTGGAGCGCGAGTACGACCTGGACCTGATCACCACGGCGCCGACGGTAATCTTCGAACTGCTGCTCAAGACCGGTGAGACGATCTACGTCGATAACCCGTCGAAGTTGCCGGATCTATCGTCGATCGAAGACATGCGCGAGCCGATCGTGCGCGCCAACATCCTTGTGCCGCAAGAGCACCTGGGCAACGTCATTACCCTGTGCATCGAAAAACGTGGTGTGCAGGTCGACATGCTGTTCCTCGGCTCCCAGGTCCAGGTGACCTACGACTTGCCGATGAACGAAGTGGTGCTGGACTTCTTCGATCGTCTGAAATCCACCAGCCGCGGCTATGCTTCGCTGGATTACCATTTCGATCGTTACCAATCGGCTAGTCTGGTGAAACTGGACGTGCTGATCAACGGCGACAAGGTCGACGCCCTGGCGCTGATCGTGCACCGTGACAATGCGCACTACAAAGGTCGCCAGTTGACCGAGAAGATGAAAGAACTGATTCCGCGGCAGATGTTCGACGTGGCAATCCAGGCCGCCATTGGCGGGCAGATTGTGGCGCGTACAACCGTCAAGGCGCTCAGAAAGAACGTATTGGCCAAATGCTACGGCGGTGACGTCAGCCGTAAGAAAAAGCTGCTGGAAAAGCAAAAGGCCGGTAAGAAACGCATGAAGCAGGTCGGTAACGTGGAAATTCCACAAGAAGCCTTCCTTGCCGTGCTCAGGTTGGATAGTTAGGTCCTATGTCACTAAATTTCCCGCTGTTGCTGGTCATCGCCGTGTTCGTCTGCGGCCTGTTGGCGTTGCTTGATCTGTTGATCCTGGCACCGCGTCGGCGTGCCGCCATCGCCTCCTATCAGGGCAGCGTCAGCCAGCCTGATGGGGTGGTGGTCGAGAAGCTGAGCAAGGAACCGCTGCTGGTCGAATACGGCAAGTCGTTCTTCCCGGTGTTATTCATCGTGCTGGTGCTGCGTTCGTTCCTGGTGGAACCGTTCCAGATCCCTTCCGGCTCGATGAAACCGACCCTGGACGTCGGCGACTTCATCCTGGTGAGCAAGTTTTCCTACGGGATCCGCTTGCCGGTGATCGACAAGAAAATCATCGAAGTCGGTGAGCCACAGCGTGGCGATGTGATGGTGTTCCGCTACCCGAGCGATCCGAACGTCAACTACATCAAGCGTGTAGTGGGGCTGCCGGGCGACACGGTGCGGTACACCGCTGACAAGCGTCTGTTCGTCAACGGCGAGTCGATTGCCGAAAAGCTGATCGGCTCCGAGCCGGGCACGCTGGGCAGCGCCGAGCTCTACAAGGAAAAACTCGGTGTCGCCGAGCACCTGATCCGCAAGGAAATGAGCCGCTACCGCGCAACGCCGGACCGTACCTGGACCGTGCCAGCCGGGCACTACTTCATGATGGGCGACAACCGCGACAACTCCAACGACAGTCGCTACTGGGATGATCCAGCCATTCCCAAGGATCTGCTGGGCATGGTTCCCGACAAGAATATCGTCGGCAAGGCTTTCGCAGTCTGGATGAGCTGGCCGGAACCCAAACTCAGTCACCTGCCGAATTTCTCGCGGGTTGGCCTGATCCAGTAATCAAACACGGCGCTGTTGAACACAGCGCCGAATGCATTTCTGGAGTCGACACAATCGGCGACAGATGCATGAAAACAACGATATTCAGGACGTTATTTTTGAACACAGCGTTAATTGTCCCAAGCCTGCGCCGAGTCACGGCGATGGCGGTGGAATCCAACCACGAACTCAGCGTGGGTAAACCGTGAGCGTCTCCTTAAGCCGTCTCGAGCGTCAGCTCGGCTACACCTTCAAGGATCAGGAACTGATGGTCCTGGCCCTGACTCACCGCAGTTTTGCCGGGCGTAACAACGAACGCCTGGAATTCCTCGGTGATGCCATCCTCAACTTCGTTGCTGGCGAGGCCTTGTTCGATCGCTTCCCGCTGGCTCGCGAAGGCCAGTTGTCGCGTTTGCGCGCACGCCTGGTCAAAGGTGAGACCCTGGCCGTACTGGCCCGTGGTTTCGACCTGGGCGAATACCTGCGCCTGGGCTCCGGTGAATTGAAAAGCGGCGGTTTCCGTCGCGAGTCGATTCTGGCCGATGCCCTGGAAGCGCTGATTGGTGCGATCTACCTGGACGCCGGCATGGAAGTGGCGCGCGAGCGCGTGCTGGCCTGGCTGGCCGGAGAGTTCGAAGGCCTGACGCTGGTCGACACCAACAAAGATCCAAAGACCCGCCTGCAGGAATTCCTGCAGTCCCGTGGTTGCGAGCTGCCGCGTTACGAAGTGGTGGATATCCAGGGTGAGCCGCATTGCCGGACGTTCTTCGTCGAGTGTGAAATCATCCTATTGAATGAGAAAAGCCGAGGTCAGGGTGTGAGCCGTCGTATTGCCGAACAGGTAGCGGCCGCCGCAGCACTGATTGCCCTGGGTGTGGAGAATGGCAATGACTGATACAAACGCAACACGCTGTGGCTATGTTGCCATCGTCGGCCGTCCGAACGTGGGCAAGTCCACGTTGCTCAACCACATCCTCGGCCAGAAGCTGGCGATCACCTCGCGCAAGCCGCAAACCACCCGTCACAACATGCTCGGCATCAAGACCGAGGGTGACGTACAGGCGATCTACGTCGACACCCCTGGTATGCACAAGGGGGGCGAGAAGGCCCTGAACCGCTACATGAACAAGACCGCGTCGGCGGCGTTGAAAGACGTCGACGTGGTGATCTTTGTGGTGGATCGCACCAAGTGGACCGACGAAGACCAGATGGTCCTCGAGCGTGTCCAGTACGTGACCGGCCCGCTGATCGTGGCACTGAACAAGACCGATCGCATCGAAGACAAAGCCGAGCTGATGCCGCACCTGAGCTGGTTGCAGGAGCAGCTGCCCAACGCGCAGATCATCCCGATTTCCGCGCAGCACGGGCACAACCTCGACGCGCTGGAAAAGGTCATCGCTGACCACCTGCCGGAAAACGATCATTTCTTCCCGGAAGACCAGATCACCGACCGCAGCAGCCGTTTCCTCGCCGCCGAGCTGGTACGCGAGAAAATCATGCGCCAGCTGGGCGCGGAGCTGCCGTACCAGATCACCGTTGAAATCGAAGAGTTCAAGCAGCAGGGCAAGACCCTGCACATCCATGCCCTGATCCTCGTCGAGCGTGATGGCCAGAAGAAGATCATCATTGGCGACAAGGGCGAGCGCATCAAGCGCATCGGCACCGAAGCGCGCAAGGACATGGAGCTGTTGTTCGACTCCAAGATCATGCTCAACCTGTGGGTCAAGGTGAAGGGTGGCTGGTCCGATGACGAGCGCGCTTTGCGTTCGCTGGGTTACGGCGACCTGTAATACAGCGCAGGACCCCTTGTAGGAGCGAGCTTGCTCGCGATGGATTTGAGAGCGCCGCGTTCATTCAGAATGCCCGCGTTATCGTTACCCACCATCGCGAGCAAGCTCGCTCCTACATTTCATTGAGAACTCCATGTCCCAACCCATCCCCCAACCCGCCTACGTTCTCCACTCCCGTGCCTACCGAGAAAACAGCGCCTTGGTGGACTTCCTCACGCCGCAAGGTCGACTACGGGCGGTGTTGCGCAGTGCGCGGGGCAAGGCCGGGACGCTGGCGCGGCCGTTCGTGCCGTTGGAGGTCGAGTTTCGCGGGCGTGGCGAGCTGAAGAATGTGGGGCGCATGGAGAGTGCAGGCATCCCCACCTGGCTCAACGGCGAGGCGCTGTTCAGCGGGCTTTATCTCAACGAGCTGTTGATTCGCCTGCTGCCCGCTGAAGACCCTTTCCCTGCGGTATTCGATCACTATGCCGCGACCCTGCTGGCCCTGGCCGAAGGCCGTCCGCTGGAGCCGCTGCTGCGGTCATTCGAATGGCGTTTGCTGGATGACCTGGGCTACGGCTTTTCATTGATAACCGATATCCACGACGACCCCATTGCGTCAGACGGTCTCTATCGTTTGCAGGTGGATGCAGGACTGGAGCGGGTCTATCTGCTGCAGCCCGGGTTGTTCAATGGCGCCGAACTGCTGGCCATGGCTGAGGCCGACTGGAGCGCACCGGGTGCGTTGTCGGCGGCCAAGCGTTTGATGCGTCAGGCACTGGCCGTCCACCTGGGCGGTCGCCCCTTGGTCAGTCGCGAACTGTTTCGCAAGCCGTAGTCTCCCCGTATGCTGTGCAGCGAACTTTTTCTGATTCTGGAGCGCTTCCGTGACCACCAGCACCCGCATTCTTCTTGGCGTCAACATCGACCACGTTGCCACCCTGCGTCAGGCCCGGGGTACTCGCTACCCGGATCCGGTCAAGGCGGCACTGGATGCGGAAGAGGCGGGCGCTGACGGCATCACCGTGCACCTGCGCGAAGACCGCCGGCACATCCAGGAACGCGACGTGCTGCTGCTCAAGGACGTGCTGCAAACCCGCATGAACTTCGAAATGGGCGTCACCGAAGAAATGATGCAGTTCGCCGAGCGCATCCGCCCGGCGCACATTTGCCTGGTGCCGGAAACCCGTCAGGAGCTGACGACCGAAGGCGGTCTGGACGTGGCGGGGCAGGAAGCGCGGATCAAGGCCGCTGTGGAGCGCCTGTCGAAGATCGGCTCGGAAGTGTCGCTGTTCATCGATGCCGACGAACGGCAGATCGAGGCTTCGCGTCGCGTCGGTGCGCCCGCCATCGAACTGCACACCGGGCGGTATGCCGATGCGCAGACGCCGACCGAAGTGGCGGAAGAGCTCAAGCGCGTCGCCGATGGCGTAGCGTTCGGCCTGACTCAAGGCCTGATCGTCAATGCCGGCCACGGCCTGCATTACCACAACGTCGAGGCAGTGGCGGCGATCAAGGGCATCCACGAACTGAACATCGGCCATGCGCTGGTGGCCCATGCGCTGTTTGTGGGATTCAAGTCCGCCGTGTCCGAAATGAAAGCCTTGATCCTGGCTGCTGCCAAGGCCTGAGCAACAACACAAAACCAATGTGGGAGCTAGCCTGCTGGCGATAGTGGAGTGTCAGTCAACAAAGATGTTGAATGATGAACCGCTATCGCCAGCAGGCTGGCTCCCACATTTGGATGATGGCGTCTGTCAGAGCGGGGCTGGCTCTTGGGTCGGTTTTGATTTGTCGATGCCGGGCACATGCAGGTTTCCCTCGGCCACCTGGTCGCCTTCAAGCTGCGGCTGCGTGACCCAGGTCAGGATGTCGTAGTAACGACGGATGTTCGCCACGAAATGCACCGGCTCGCCGCCACGGGCGTAGCCGTAACGGGTCTTGCTGTACCACTTCTTCTCGGACAGGCGCGGCAGGATTTTTTTCACGTCCAGCCATTTGTCCGGATTCAACCCTTCCTTGGCCGCCAGCTTGCGGGCGTCGTCGAGGTGACCGCTGCCGACGTTATAGGCGGCCAGGGCGAACCAGGTGCGATCCGGTTCCTGGATCGAATCGTCGAGCTGGTCTTTCATGTAGGCCAGGTACTTGGCGCCGCCCATGATGCTCTGCTTGGGGTCAAGACGGTTGGACACGCCCATGGCCTGCGCGGTGTTCTGGGTCAGCATCATCAGGCCACGCACGCCGGTCTTGGACGTGACAGCCGGTTGCCACAGGGACTCCTGATAGCCGATGGCCGCCAGCAGGCGCCAGTCGACTTTCTCTTTCTTGGCGTACGCCTTGAAGTGCTGTTCGTACTTGGGCAAGCGTTGCTGCAGGTGCTGGGCGAACGTGGTGGCGCCCATGTAGCCGAGTACATCGACATGCCCGTAATAACGATCCTTGAGACGTTGCAGGGTGCCGTTTTTCTTGACCTTGTCGAGGTAGTCGTTGATCTCGTTGAGCAGGCTGTTGTCGTCGCCCGGCGCCACGGCCCAACTCTGGTTGCTGGCATCCCCCAGGTCGAAGGCGACCCGGATGTTGGTGAAGTACACCTGGTTCATTGCAACTTCATTGGAGTCGACCAGTGTCAGGTCGATCTGACCTTCGTCGACCATGCGCAGGAGATCAACGACCTCAACCGCGTCGGATTCTTCGTATTCGATGCCGGGAAATTTCTGTTTCAGTTGTGCGAGCTGTTCGGCGTGGGTGCTGCCCTTGAGCACCATGATCTTCTTGCCGACCAGATCCTTCCCGTCGGTAGGGCGCGACTGGCCGTTGCGGTAGATGATCTGCGGCGTGACTTCCAGGTAGGAGTGGGAAAACCGCACCTGCTTTTTACGCGCTTCGCTGCTGACCAGGCCCGCGGCCGCCAGTACAGGGCCATTGGGCTTGCCCACCTGGTCGAACAGGTCGTCGAGGTTGTCGGCCGTCTCGATCTTGAGCTCGACCCCCAGATCGTCGGCGAAGCGCTTCACCAGCTCGTATTCGAAGCCGGTTTCACCGTTGCGATCCTGAAAGTAGGTGGCGGGGCTGTTACGGGTAACCACCCGCAGCACACCGTCCTCCTTTACGCGCTCCAGTGTGTTGGGTTTATCAACACAGCCACTGAGCATCAGGAAGAGTCCGGTTGCGATCAGCCATTTGGCGTACCGCGGACGCAAAGCCGTTGGGGAAAACATCTGCGCAGTATACGCAAAGGACCACGGGCGCCATATCTCGACAGCGAAGGGCCTATCTGCTAGTGAGCAAAAAACCGGGCGAAACCCCGCAGGAATGGGCCTTTTCTGCGTTTTGATACAGTAAAAATAAGCTGTGGTTACACGCTCGGTTAACCTGACTCTCGGGGCAGAAACACAGATCGGCACTCCAGTGCAACCGCACGTAGCGTTTCGGGTGCCGTCGCGGGCTGTTTAGGCTAGAATGCACGGCCTCAAAGCACACCCCTTCCCGAGGCTGTCCCGAAGATGTTGATCCTGCGCGGCGCTCCTGCCCTTTCTGCCTTTCGCCACAGCAAACTCCTTGAGCAACTGAGCCAGAAGGTTCCGGCTGTCAGTGGCTTGTATGCTGAATTCGCTCACTTCGCCGAAGTTACCGGCGTCCTGACCGGCGACGAACAGCAGGTGCTGGCGCGCCTTCTGAAGTACGGTCCAAGTGTTCCGGTCCAGGAACCGACCGGTCGTCTGTTCCTGGTGTTGCCGCGTTTCGGCACCATCTCGCCCTGGTCGAGCAAGGCCAGCGACATCGCTCGCAACTGCGGCCTGAGCAAGATCCAGCGCCTGGAGCGCGGCATTGCCTTCTACGTGGCCGGCCAGTTCAGCGATGCTGACGCCCAGCTGATCGCCGATGCACTGCACGACCGCATGACCCAGATCGTCCTGGGCAACCTGGAACAGGCCGCCGGCCTGTTCAGCCACGCCGAACCCAAGCCCCTGACCGCGATCGACGTGTTGGGTGGCGGCCGCGCCGCGCTGGAAAAAGCCAACACCGAGCTGGGCCTGGCCCTGGCCGAAGACGAGATCGACTATCTGGTCAACGCCTTCGTCGGCTTGAAGCGCAACCCGCACGACATCGAACTGATGATGTTCGCCCAGGCGAACTCCGAGCACTGCCGTCACAAGATCTTCAACGCCAGTTGGGACATCGACGGCGAGAGCCAGGAAAAAAGCCTGTTCGGCATGATCAAGAACACCTACGTGATGCACAGCGAAGGCGTTCTGTCGGCTTACAAGGACAACGCTTCGGTGATCGTCGGCTCCGTGGCCGGGCGTTTCTTCCCGGACCCTGAAACCCGCCAGTACGGCGCGGTGCAGGAGCCGGTGCACATCCTGATGAAAGTCGAGACGCACAACCACCCGACCGCGATTGCCCCGTTCCCGGGCGCGTCTACCGGCTCCGGTGGCGAGATCCGCGACGAAGGCGCGACCGGTCGTGGCGCCAAGCCGAAGGCTGGCCTGACCGGCTTCACCGTGTCCAACCTGCAGATCCCTGGCTTCGAACAGCCGTGGGAAGTGCCATACGGCAAGCCCGAGCGCATCGTTACCGCGCTGGACATCATGATCGAAGGCCCGCTGGGCGGCGCTGCGTTCAACAACGAATTCGGTCGTCCGGCCCTGACCGGCTACTTCCGTACCTTCGAACAGTCGATCAGCACCCCGCACGGCGACGAAGTGCGCGGTTACCACAAGCCGATCATGTTGGCCGGCGGCATGGGCAACATCCGCGAAGAACACGTCAAGAAAGGCGAGATCGTCGTTGGCTCCAAGCTGATCGTGCTCGGCGGCCCGGCGATGCTGATCGGCCTGGGCGGCGGCGCCGCTTCCTCGATGGCCACCGGCACCAGCTCGGCGGACCTGGACTTCGCTTCCGTACAGCGTGAAAACCCTGAGATGGAGCGTCGTTGCCAGGAAGTCATCGACCGTTGCTGGCAGCTGGGCGACAAGAACCCGATCAGCTTCATCCACGACGTGGGTGCGGGTGGTCTGTCCAACGCCTTCCCGGAACTGGTCAACGACGGCGACCGTGGTGGCCGTTTCGAACTGCGCAACATTCCAAACGACGAGCCGGGCATGGCCCCGCACGAAATCTGGAGTAACGAATCCCAGGAACGTTACGTGCTGGCCGTCGGCCCGGCCGACTTCGAACGCTTCAAGGCAATCTGCGAACGCGAGCGTTGCCCGTTCGCTGTAGTCGGTGAAGCGACCGCCGAGCCACAACTCACTGTGACTGACAGCCACTTCGGCAACAGTCCGGTGGACATGCCACTGGAAGTGCTGCTGGGCAAGGCTCCACGCATGCACCGTTCGGTTGTTCGTGAAAACGAGCTGGGCGACGATTTCGATCCGTCGACCCTGGACATCGGCGAATGCGTCGAGCGCGTCCTGCATCACCCGGCCGTGGCCAGCAAGAGCTTCCTGATCACCATCGGCGACCGCACCATCACCGGCCTCGTGGCCCGTGACCAGATGGTCGGCCCGTGGCAGGTTCCAGTGGCCGACGTTGCCGTCACCGCCACCAGCTTCGACGTCTACACCGGTGAAGCCATGGCGATGGGCGAGCGCACTCCGCTGGCACTGCTGGACGCTCCGGCGTCGGGCCGCATGGCCATCGGCGAAACCCTGACCAACATCGCCGCTTCGCGCATCGGCAAGATCTCCGACATCAAGCTGTCGGCGAATTGGATGTCCGCCGCCGGTCACCCGGGCGAAGACGCACGTTTGTACGACACTGTGAAAGCGGTCGGCATGGAGCTGTGCCCAGAGTTGGGCATCACCATTCCGGTGGGCAAGGACTCGATGTCCATGGCCACGCGCTGGAACGATGAAGGCGTGGACAAGTCCGTCACTTCGCCGATGTCCCTGATCGTGACCGGTTTCGCGCCAGTGACTGACATCCGTCAGACCCTGACCCCGCAACTGCGCATGGACAAGGGCACCACCGACCTGATCCTGATCGACCTGGGCCGTGGCCAGAACCGCATGGGCGCCTCGATCCTCGCGCAGGTTCACGGCAAGCTCGGCAAGCAGGCACCGGACGTCGACGACGCAGAAGACCTGAAGGCCTTCTTCGCGGTGATCCAGGGCCTCAACGCCGACGGTCACCTGCTGGCCTACCACGACCGTTCCGACGGTGGTCTGCTGACCAGCGTGGTGGAAATGGCGTTCGCCGGTCATTGCGGCCTGAGCCTGAACCTCGATGGCCTGGCGGAAACTTCCGCCGACATCGCCGCGATCCTGTTCAACGAAGAACTCGGCGCCGTGATCCAGGTTCGCCAGGACGCTACCGCTGACATCCTTGCGCAGTTCAGCGCTGCCGGCCTGGGCGAGTGCGTGTCGGTGATCGGTCAGCCGATCAACAATGGCCAGATCAACATCACCTTCAACGGTGACACCGTGTTCGAAGGCCAGCGTCGTCTGCTACAACGCCAGTGGGCCGAGACCAGCTACCAGATCCAGCGTCTGCGTGACAACGCCGACTGCGCCGATCAAGAGTTCGACGTGCTGCTGGAAGAAGACAACCCGGGCCTGAGCGTCAAGCTGAGCTATGACGTCAACCAGGACATCGCCGCGCCTTACATCAAGAAAGGCATCCGCCCACAAGTTGCCGTGCTGCGTGAGCAGGGCGTCAACGGTCAAGTGGAAATGGCCGCCGCGTTCGACCGCGCCGGTTTCAACGCGATCGACGTGCACATGAGCGACATCCTTGCCGGTCGTGTCGACCTGAACGAGTTCAAGGGCCTGGTGGCGTGCGGCGGTTTCTCTTACGGCGACGTACTGGGTGCCGGTGAAGGCTGGGCCAAGTCGGCACTGTTCAACAGCCGTGCCCGCGATGCGTTCCAGGGCTTCTTCGAGCGTAACGACAGCTTCACCCTCGGCGTGTGCAACGGATGCCAGATGATGTCCAACCTGCACGAGCTGATCCCGGGCAGCGAGTTCTGGCCGCACTTCGTGCGTAACCGTTCTGAGCAGTTCGAAGCGCGCGTGGCCATGGTGCAGATCCAGGAGTCGAACTCGATCTTCCTGCAGGGCATGGCCGGTTCGCGCATGCCGATCGCCATCGCCCACGGTGAAGGCCATGCCGAATTCGCCAGCGAAGAAGCGTTGCTGGAAGCCGATCTGTCAGGTTGCGTGGCGGTGCGTTTCGTCGACAACCACGGCAAGGTCACCGAAAGCTACCCGGCCAACCCGAACGGCTCGCCGCGCGGGATCACCGGTTTGACCAGCCGCGACGGTCGCGTGACCATCATGATGCCGCACCCGGAGCGTGTGTTCCGTGCCGTGCAGAACTCGTGGCGTTCGGAAGACTGGAACGAAGACGCACCTTGGATGCGTATGTTCCGTAATGCGCGTGTTTGGGTGAACTAAGAGCGGGTGAACCAAGCGTCGTGTACAAGCTCAGCTTTTTTGTACCTATCAGTCACGTCGAAGACGTGAAGAGCGCCGTATTCGCCGCCGGTGGCGGGCGGATCGGCGCTTACGACCACTGCGCCTGGCAGGTGTTGGGCCAGGGCCAGTTTCGTCCACTGGACGGCAGTCAGCCGTTCATTGGCGAGGCGGGGCAGGTCGAACGGGTCGAGGAATGGAAGGTCGAACTTGTGGTGGCCGATGAGTTGATCGGCTCGGTGGTGGCGGCTCTGAAACAGAGTCACCCCTACGAGACGCCGGCTTATGAAGTGTGGCGGCTGGAGGATTTCTGATCCTTTGATCGTCGCAATAAAAAACCCGCTGATTCGTCAGCGGGTTTTTTATTGCCCGCAGTTTTTTCGGGCGCAAAAAAACCCGGCATCAAAGCCGGGTTTTTCAGGAGCGTCGAGCTTAAGCGGTGAAGGTTTTGCCTTCGAACTGCTCAGCCACGAATTTCCAGTTGACCAGGTTCCAGAACGCTTCAACGTACTTTGGACGCAGGTTGCGGTAGTCGATGTAGTAGGCGTGCTCCCAGACGTCGCAGGTCAGCAGTGGGGTGTCGCCGTTGGTCAGCGGGTTGCCGGCACCGATGGTGCTAGCCAGGCCCAGGGAACCGTCAGCTTTCTTCACCAGCCAGCCCCAACCGGAACCGAAGGTGCCGATGGAAGTCTTGCTGAACTCTTCCTTGAACTTGTCGAACGAACCGAAGGCTGCGTTGATGGCTTCCGCCAGCGCGCCGGTTGGTTGACCGCCAGCGTTTGGCGCCAGGCAGTTCCAGTAGAAAGTGTGGTTCCACACTTGAGCGGCGTTGTTGAAGATACCGCCCGAGGAAGTCTTGACGATTTCTTCCAGGGTCTTGCCTTCGAACTCGGTGCCTGGCACCAGGTTGTTCAGGTTCACGACGTAGGTGTTGTGGTGCTTGTCGTGGTGAAACTCCAGGGTTTCCTTGGAGATGTGCGGCTGCAGGGCATCGTGTGCGTACGGCAGTGGCGGCAATTCGAAAGCCATGATGATTCTCCTAATCAGGTCTGTTGCGGTGAGCGCAAGGCCGATCACGGGCGGCCAAACAAGCGCCGGGGAGTTTGTACTCTTTGCGGCGCAGGGATCGGATCATAGCACCGGGGGTGCGGCATAACCACGCAACAACTGTGTGGAATAGAGGTTCCAGAGCCTTTTGGAATAAATCAGCCGGCACTGATCAGTTGCAATGCTACGGCGAACATCATCACGGCCACCAACAGGTCAAGAATACGCCAGGTGCTCGGCCGTGCCAGCCACGGCGCCAGCCATGCCGCGCCGAGCGCCAGGGTGAAAAACCACAACAATGAAGCACTCGCCGCGCCCACCACGTAAGCCCCGGGTTCTGTTTGCTGGGCGCCGAGGGAGCCGATCAGCAAAACAGTGTCCAGGTAAACATGCGGATTGAGCAGCGTCACCGCCAGGGCACTGAGCATTACCGCGCGCAGTGAGCGAACGGTCTGGTTTTCACCTTGTTGCAGGCTCTGTCTGGAAAAAGCCCGACGCAACGCCTGACTGCCGTACCACAGCAGAAACGCCGCTCCACCCCAACGGGCGATGGCCAACAAGGTCGGGTTCTGTGCCAGTACCGTCGCCAGGCCAAATACTCCAGCGGCAACCAGCAGGGCGTCGCAGGCCACGCAGAGCGCCGCCACCGGCAGGTGATGTTCACGGCGCAGGCTTTGCGCCAGCACAAACGCATTCTGCGTGCCGATCGCCATGATCAGTCCGAAGGCCACCAACAGGCCGTTCACATAACTTTGCCACATGGCTTTTTACTCCCCGTTGGCTGCCAGGTCGCGCAACACTTGCATGGCGCGCTCGGCATCGACCTGGCCGACGAACAAATGGTCGTGGTAATAACCGGCGATCACGTTGCAGCTGATCCCGGCCTGGCCCAGGGCCGTGGCGAACGCAGCAGTGAGGCCCACGGCTTCGAGGGCCGAATGCACGTTCAGGGTGATCCACGCGGCGACGTAGTCGTAGCTCAAGCCCGCCTGTTCAGCGCAGGAGCGCTCGAGAATCACGGTCAGGCCTTCCTGCTCGCGAAAGCTGCCGATGACTTCCACGCCCGCAGGCAACTGGCCGTCGACCAGGGTGCAGAACACGTAGTCGCCGGCATTGAGTTGCGGGCTCATGCTGCGCAGCAGCGTTGCCAATGAAGTTTCGCCAGCCATATCGGTGTCCTTGTTGGAGAGTTCTTGCTGGCTATTCTCCCGTACGAGCCTGTATAAGAAAAACCAATATTGCTGATCGCTCATTAGGAAAACTGATGTTCGACTATAAATTGCTTTCTGCCTTGGCCGCTGTGGTCGAGCAGGCCGGTTTCGAACGGGCAGCCCAGGTGCTCGGGTTGTCGCAATCGGCCATTTCCCAGCGCATCAAATTGCTGGAAGCACGGGTCGGCCAGCCGGTATTGGTGCGAGGCACGCCGCCGTCGCCGACCGAAATCGGCCGGCGCTTGCTCAACCACGTACAGCAGGTGCGTCTGCTTGAGCGGGATTTGCAGACGCTGGTGCCGGCGCTGGACGAAGAGGGCCTGCCGGAACGCCTTCGAATCGCCCTGAATGCCGACAGCCTGGCGACCTGGTGGGCCCAGGCGGTGGGGGGGTTTTGCGCAGAACAACAGGTGCTGATGGATCTGGTGGTCGAGGACCAGACCGTCGGCCTCAAACGCATGCGCGCAGGCGAAGTCGCGGCGTGCCTGTGCGCCAGCGAGCGTCCGGTGGCCGGTGCGCGCAGCGTATTGCTTGGCGCCATGCGCTACCGCGCCCTGGCCAGTCCGGCCTTCATTGCACGGCACTTTCCTCAAGGCGTGCGCGCCGACCAGTTGGCCCGAACCCCGGCGCTGGTGTTCGGCCCGGACGACTTCCTGCAGCATCGCTACCTGGCGTCCCTCGGCGTCGATGGCGGTTTCGAACACCATCTGTGCCCCTCGTCCGAAGGATTCATCCGCCTCACCGAAGCCGGGCTTGGCTGGGGCCTGGTGCCGGAGCTGCAGGTGCGCGAGCAGCTGGAACGCGGCATTTTGCTGGAGTTGTTGCCAGATAAACCGATCGACGTGCCGCTGTACTGGCATCATTGGCGCAATGGCGGTCAGTTGCTGGGGTTGCTGACCGAACAATTGGTGCAGGCGTCGAAGCAATGGTTGGTGCCGTTGGACTGACGGGCAGCGTCAAGACCTCACGCAAAACGCAAAACGCAATATTCGGAGCAATACATGAAGATTCTGGTCACCGGCGCAAGCGGCTTCATAGGCGGGCGCTTTGCGCGTTTCGCCCTGGAGCAGGGCCTGGACGTGCGGGTCAACGGTCGCCGGGCCGAAAGTGTCGAGCATCTGGTACGCCGTGGCGCCGAGTTCATCCAGGGCGACTTGAGCGATCCGATCCTGGCCCACGACCTGTGTTCCGAGGTTGAGGCGGTGGTGCATTGCGCCGGTGCCGTTGGCCTGTGGGGGCGTTATCAGGACTTTCACCTGGGCAACGTCCAGGTCACCGAAAACGTGGTCGAAGCCTGCCTGAAGCAGCGGGTGCGGCGTCTGGTGCATCTGTCGTCGCCGTCGATCTATTTCGATGGCCGCGATCACCTGGGCCTGACCGAAGAGCAAGTGCCCAAACGCTTCAAGCACCCCTACGCCGCGACCAAGTACCTGGCTGAGCAGAAAGTCTTCGGTGCCCAGGAGTTTGGCCTCGAAACCCTGGCGCTGCGCCCACGTTTCGTCACCGGAGCGGGGGACATGAGCATCTTCCCGCGATTGCTCAACATGCAGCGCAAGGGGCGCCTGGCGATCATCGGCAACGGCTTGAACAAGGTCGATTTCACCAGTGTGCAAAACCTCAATGAAGCCTTGCTCAGCAGTTTGCTGGCCAGCGGTTCAGCCCTGGGCAAGGTGTACAACATCAGCAACGGAACACCGATCCCGTTGTGGGACGTGGTTAATTACGTGATGCGCAGAATGGAAGTCCCACAAGTGACGCGCTACCGTTCCTACGGCCTGGGCTATAGCGTCGCGGCGCTCAACGAAGGGTTCTGCAAGCTGTGGCCGGGACGTCCCGAGCCGACCCTGTCGCGCCTGGGCATGCAGGTCATGAAGAAAAATTTCACCCTGGATATCAGCCGCGCCCGGCATTATCTGGACTACGACCCCAAGGTCAGTCTCTGGACGGCGCTCGATGAATTCTGCGCCTGGTGGAAGGCTCAGGACCTTCGCTGAATCCTGCCGCACTGAACCGAGGTTCGGGACCGGGGTCAATGGATGCGGCGATGGGGGGTTATACTGCGCCGCATCAAGCCATCACCGCGTTTCACAAAGGTTGACTCAATGTCCATGCGTAACGATGCCCACGATGACTTCGACGATGTACCGAGCCTGCGTGCAGACATCCTCGATGACGATGATTTCCCCAAGACCACCCGCACCACCGTGCATTCGCGCACACCGCCCGTGGTCAGGGTCAAGGCGGCGAGCACCGGGCCGTTGTGGGCCCTGGTCGGCGCCTTGCTCTTTGCCTTCGCGGGCCTTGCCTGGTGGAGCTTCCAGCAGATTTCGCTGATGGAGCAACAGCTGGTGGCGACGCAGGAAAGCTTCGCGCGAATCAGTGAAGAAGCGGCGGGGCGCCTGCAGGATATTTCCGGCAAGGTGGTTGCCAGCCAGACCAATGTCACCAGCGACAGCGAAGCGCTGAAGCTGCAAATCAAACAACTGGAAAACCAGTTGCAGGATCAGGGCAAGCAACAACAGGGCGTCGCCGGCCAGGCCTCGGACCTGGACAAGCGTCTGGCGCAGATGACCGCGCAGACCAGCGATCTGGACAAGCGCCTGACACAGATGACTGCCCAGTACACCGAGCAGCAGAATGCCAATACGCAACTGCAGGCGCAGGTCAAAGCCTTGGGCAGTGAACTGACCACCCTGAAAAACACCCCGGCGGACACCGAAAAATTCGATGCACAGCTGAAAAGTCTCGGTGCCGACATCACGGCGCTGAAGAAACAGGGGAATCCGAGCGCTGCCATCGACCGTCTGGAGCAGGATATCGTTGTCCTCAAAAGCCAGCAGGACAACCGTCCGAGCGCCCCTCAAGGCGCCAACACGGCAGAGTTCGATGCGTTCCGCAGTCAGGTCACACGTACCATCAATTCCCTGCAAGCGCAGATCCAGAACCTGCAACAGCAGCTGCGCGCTCGCCAGTAAGCACTCATTCATTCCCGGTTCGCCGGGAATGAATCCCTCCCGCACCCACGCCATTGCCGTCTACGCTCTTGAAACATCTAAAAGAACGAGGGACGCACCATGGGAGTTGTGCACAAGTTGGCCTGGCTGTTCAGCATGCTGCTGATGTGCCTGGGCCAGGTTCAAGCGGCCGGAACGGAAAAGGCTGACAGCCAGGCCGCCATCGCCTTGCTGGAAAAAGCCCTGGCCTACTACCACGATAATGGCGACAAGGCCTTCGCCGCGTTCAGCCGCCAGGGTGAGTTCGTCGACCAGGACCGCTATGTCTTCGTGGTCGATACCAACGGCGTGATGCTTGCCAGCGGCGGACCCTCGGCGGCGCTGATTGGCCGGGATGTGTCGGATGTGCTCGGCCCGGATTTGCAGAAAGCCTTCAAGGAGGCGCTGAAAGTGCCCGAGGGCAATGGCATCCAGCAAGCGGAGTACCGCTGGCAGAACTGGTCCGACGGCAAGGTCGAGCTCAAGCATGTCTACTATCAGCGTGTCGGCCAGCGAATTCTCGCGGTCGGCTACTACCTGCCACGGGCTTCGGCGGAACAGGCCATGGCCTTGCTGAACAAAGCGGCGACCGACCTGGCGAAGGACGAGAAGGGCACCCTGGCAGCGATCAACTCCCTCAAGGGCGGATATCTGCAGGATGACCTGTATGTATTTGTCGTCGACATCAATACCGGGCGCTACGTGGCCCATGGCACCAACCTGCGATTGATCAACACTGATTTCAGCATGATCAAGGACCCGGATGGCAAACCTGTGGGTGAACCGATGCTGGCGCTGATCGCGAAACAGGATTACGGCGAGTATGAGTACCGCTGGAAAAACCCGGTGACCGGGAAGGTCGAGAACAAGCATGCCTACCTGAAGAAGGTCGGGCATTTCCTGGTGGCTGTGGGGTATTACAGTCCCTGATGGTGTAGGAGCGTGGCTTGCCCGCGAACCATTCACGCGGTGTATCCGATGTACCGCGTAATCGTTCTTCGCCGGCAAGCCGGGCTCCTACAGGACCTTGTCTTCGCGCCCACGCAACAACATGTTCGGCATGGCAAACGCCGCCGCCAGTCCCAGCAGCGACACCGCCGCGCTGATCATCAGCAAATGCCGGAACGTCAGCAACAGTTCCGCGCGCAAGGCATCTTGAGCATCCCCCGGCGCGGCGTTCAGCCCGTCCAGCAGGACATTCCCCGAGTGACCCTCGCCCAGCAGCGAAGCACCAGCCAGGTGGGCGAAGCTCGAATCCTGCAACAACGCCAGCAACAGCGCCGACATCAATGCCACGCCCACCGCACCGCCCAATGAGCGGAACAGGTTGGTGGTGCTGGTGGCGACGCCGATGTCACGCTGTTGCACCGAGTTCTGCGTGCCGACCAGGGAAGTCGGAAACTGCATGCCCGAGGCGATCCCGCAGAGCAACATGAACAGGCTGCTCAGCCAAACGGCTTGGGGCGGGCTGAACGCCATGCCCAGGATCGACAGCGGCATGAGCAGGGCACCGCCCAGGATCATCGGCTTGTAGCGCCCGGTAATGGAAGTACGGCGGCCGGCGAAATACGCACCAATCGGCAAGCCTATGGCCAGTGGCAGCAGGTGCAGGGCGGCGGCGTCTGCACCGGCACCGGTGACGCTCTGGAAACGCAGTGGCATCAGCACAATCATCGAGATCGCCTGGAAGCTGGTAAAGAAAATCGTGCACCAGCACAGGATGGCATTGCGGTTGGCGAACAGGTGCATCGGCAGCAGTGGCTCCGCCGTCCGTCGTTCATGCAGCACGAACAGGCCCAGCACAGCCGCCGCGCAAGCCAGCAAACCCAAGACTTCGGCACTGCGCCAGGAATGGCCCTGGCCGAACTGGGTAATGCCCAGCAACAATGCCGTCAGCCCGATGATCATCAATAGTGTGCCGAGGTAATCGATCACCGGCTTGCGTTGCGGAATCGGCAAGCCCACCAGCGTGCGATTGGCCACCAGCCACGCGCCCAGACCCAGCGGCAGATTGATCAGGAAGACCCAGCGCCAGGACAGGTATTCGGTCATGTACCCGCCCAGCACCGGACCGGCGACGCTGGCTACCGCATACATGCTGCTGAAGTAGCCCTGATAACGGCCGCGCTCGCGGGGCGGCACGATGTCGCCGATGATCGCCTGGCTGACCGAGATCATGCCACCGGCACCGATGCCCTGGAGAATGCGCGCCAGCACCAGCTGCTCCATGCTCTGGGCCATGCCACAGAACACTGACGCCAGGGTGAACAGGCCCATGCCGAACAGCATCAGTTTGCGCCGGCCATACAGGTCGCCCAATTTGCCGTAGATCGGCACCGCCACCGTCATGGCCACCATGTAGCCGGAAATCACCCAGGCCAGCAGGCTGACGTCCTTGAACTGCGCGGAAATGGCCGGCATCGATACGGCAACGATGGTCTGGTCCAGCGCGCCGAGGAAAATCGCCAGCATCAGCGCGATCAGCACGCTGCGGATGGCTGGCTTGGGCACTTCAGGCTGGTGGAGATTGGTCACGGGTAAACCTGCGGCAGTGATTGACCCGCCAGAGGCAAGGCGAGCGGGATGCTCGCCAGTGTAAGTCGGTAGGGAGCTATTCGATAGCCTCATATGGAAGGCCGACGTAATTTTCCGCAATAGTCTTGCGGCCTGCTTCGGAGTCGACGAAGTAGTCCAGCTCCGATTCGGCAATGCGCTGGCTAAAGGCGTCGTGATCGTCGAAGCGGTGCAGCATCGAGGTCATCCACCAGGAAAACCGCTCGGCTTTCCACACCCGGCGCAGGCAGACCTCGGAGTATTTCTCCAGCAGATCGACACGACCTTCGCGATAAACCTTGAGCAGGATATTGAACAGCGTGCTCACATCGCTGGCTGCCAGATTCAAACCCTTGGCGCCGGTAGGCGGCACAATGTGCGCCGCGTCGCCGACCAGGAACATCCGCCCATACTGCATCGGTTCGACCACGAAACTGCGCAACGGCGCGATGCTCTTTTCGATGGACGGACCGGTTACCAGCGTGTCCGCCAAGGCTGACGGCAGGCGGGTCTTGAGTTCATCCCAGAAGCGTTGGTCGGACCAGTCCTCGACCTTTTCATCCGCCGGCACCTGCAGGTAATAGCGGGTGCGCGTTGCCGAACGCATGCTGCACAAGGCAAAACCGCGCGCGTGGCGGGCGTAGACCAGCTCTTCGTGGACAGGCGGGGTATCGGCGAGGATCCCCAGCCAGCCGAACGGATAGACCCGTTCGAAGACCTTCAGGCATTCGGCGGGAATAGATTGGCGCGCAACGCCATGGAAGCCGTCGCAACCGGCAATGTAGTCACAGTCGAGTCGCCAGGTTTCGCCGTCCTTTTCGAATGTCACGAACGTTTCATCGGTTTTCATGCCGTGGGGAACGACATTGGCGGCCTGGTAAATCGTCTGTGCGCCGGCGACCTGACGAGCGGCCATCAAGTCGCGGGTGACTTCGGTCTGACCATAGATCATCACCGTTTTGCCACCGGTCAGGGCGTGCAGATCGATATGTACCTGACGGCCATCCAGCGCCAGTTCGAAGCCACCGTGGACCAACCCTTCGGCGTCCATGCGCTGACTCACGCCGGCCTGGCGCAACAGCTCTACCATGCCTTGTTCGAGTACGCCGGCACGGATTCGCCCGAGCACGTAGTCCGGCGCCTGGCGCTCGACAATGACGGTGTCGATGCCTGCGTTGTGCAACAACTGGCCGAGGAGCAAACCGGACGGACCGGCACCGATAATGGCAACTTGGGTTTTCAGTGTTTTCATTGTTTTTATGACTCGCAAGCTACACGCGACGGGGGTCGGTGAATGATTTTTATGGATCGAGTGCTTGCATTTTTCACTTGCGGGTCTGTCAATTGAAGGTGAAAACTGAGCGGATAGCTGTACATTCTGCCAATCGGTGCGATTATCGCCCGTCGTCCATTTCGAAACCTGGATTGAAGTGATGAACAAGCCTGACCTGCCTTCGATTCCGGTGTTCAAGCTCTACGGGGAAAGCCTGGACTGGCCGACTCCGGACTTGCTGCACTGTGAAACCATTTCCAAACGCAGTCGCGAACATCAATGGGAAATCAAGCCCCACCGCCATGCTGATTTATGTCAGTTGCTCTTCGTGTTCAAAGGTCAGGCAGAGCTTGAAATCGAAGGCAAACGTACACAACTGACTGAAGCGGCGATCCAGATCCTGCCGCCGTTGTCGGTGCATGGTTTCCGCTTCAGCGAAGATGTCGAAGGGTTCGTGGTCACCCTCGCGGCGCCGCTGATCACGCACCTTCAGGGGCAACTGGGGCATTCGGTGAATGCCCTGGCCCAGGCCGAGAGCTACCCGGCGGGCCAGGACGCCGAGTACCTGCACAGTCTGTTCTGCGCGTTGCAGGCCGAATACACCAGCCATCAACCGGCGCGGGAAATGCTCATGCATTCGCTGGTCAGCGTGATCATGGTGTGGGTCAGTCGCCAGGTGATCCAGCGCCGGTCGGCCAGTCAACGACCGCAGCGGGCGCGCGAATACCTCAATGGCTACATCCAGCTGGTGGAAGAGACCTATCGCCAGCACGTCAAGGTCGAGGACCTGGCCCATCGCCTGGGGATTTCGGTCTCGCACCTCAATGGCACTTGCCGTGAGCTGGCGGGGCAACCGGCGTTGCAGATCATGCACGAGCGGCAATTGCTGGAGGCCAAGCGCCTGCTGACCTACACCAGCATGACCATCTATGAAATGTCCGACGTGTTGGGGTTCTCTGACCCGACCAACTTCACGCGCCTGTTCCGACGCCGGGTGGGAATCTCGCCAAAGGCGTTCCGCGACCGTTTGAAGGCCGATCAGGACAACCAGGACTGACCCGCCTGATTACCGCAGGGCGTTAAGGGTCGCGTTGTGGGGAATGCAGCGCTCGAAATTGCAGCTGGCATACTCCCGGGGCAGGTTGCGCAGCTGCTCGACGCGCCAGGCGGCAGCGCCATACAGCCCGAGCGTGACGGCGCAGGTGATGAAGATGGCGAGGTATCTTCTTGTTTTGATGTTCATGGCGTAGACCTCTGAACGAATACCCTTGGGTATTACCTTGAGCATAGGTCAGGGGTGGGGAGTTGCCAGTCACACGGGCTTCGCTTGTAACGCGGTATTCAACACGCTGATGACCCTTGTAGGAGCGAGCTTGCTCGCGATGAGCCTGAGAACGCCGTGGGGTATCAGGTTCCCAGCGTCATCGTTGGCGACCATCGCGAGCAAGCTCGCTCCTACACAGGGGGGGCGGTGTTAAAGGCCGATGTCCCACGCCGGTTCTTCGGGAAACCTCGCCACCAGAAAATCCAGCAAGCTGCGCAGCGCCGCCGGCATGTGCTTGCGGGAGGCATACACCGCGTACACGTTCATTTGCCGTGGTTCGGCCTGGGGCAGCAGGCGGACCAGCTCACCGCTGTGGATATGCACACCGGCCTGATAAGTGGGGAGCATCGCCACGCCGGCGCCGGCCAGGGTCGCTCGCAGCAGGGTGCTGGCTTCGTTGGCGCTGATGTTGCCTTGCACGGGCACCGAAACCTGTTCGCCGTCTTTTTCGAAATGCCACAGGCTTTTGCCGAAGTACGAGTGGGTCAGGCAATTGTGCTGGCTCAGGTCCTCGACCCGCTGGGGTGCCGGGTGTTCGCGCAGGTAGGCGGGGGCGGCGCAGATCACCGAGCGACACACCGTCAACCGACGGGCGATCAGGTTCGGGTCCAGGTCATTGCTGGTGCGAATGGCCAGGTCGATGCGCTCATCCACCAGGTTCACCGTGCGGTCGAGCATCTGCATGTCGATGCTCACACCCGGGTAGCGCTTGACGTAGGCCGCCATGGCATCGGCCAGTTGCGCCTGGCCGAACGAGGTGCTGACACTGATGCGCAGCAGGCCACGGGGTGCAGCGTCCGGCACGCTGACGGCGGCCTGCATGTCCGTGGACAAGTCGAGCATCTGCCGGCAGCGCGGCAGTATTTCGCTGCCGGCGGCGGTCAGGCTCAACTTGCGGGTGGTGCGGTGCATCAGGCGCGCGCCGACCCAATCTTCCAATTCCGCCAGATAGCGCGAAACCACCGGCCTTGACAGCTCCAGATGATCGGCGGCGGCCGACTGGCTGCCGAGATCAACCACCGTGACGAACACCCGCATTGCTTGGAGACGATCCATGATTTGCCCGATTTCAGAAACAAACTATGTTCCAGCATCGCATTTTTTGTACTGAACCAGGCAACTAAGCTCTGTTCCTGTATCGGCCAGCCCTGGCCACCAAACAACGGAGCAACAGATGACCGGATTCACTACCCTCAAGCGCGTTTTGCTGGCGGCTACCGCCTTCGGTTTCGCCGCACACGCAACCGCGTCGACATTGACGCTGGATGTGTACAACCCCGGCGAAAAAGCGATATTCCCGGTGTCTTCGGTGCTGGTCAGCGGCGAGAAAGAAGCGATCCTGGTGGACGCCCAGTTCGGCAAGTCACAGGCCGAACAGGTGGTAGAAAAAATCCGCGCCAGCGGCAAGCAACTGACCACCATCTACATCAGCCACGGCGACCCGGACTACTACTTCGGCCTCGATACCCTGACCGCTGCATTCCCAAAGGCCAAGGTGTTCGCCTCGCAGCCGACCGTTGATCACATCAAGGAGACCGTCGACGGCAAAATGGCGTTCTGGGGCCCGAAGATGGGCGCGGATATTCCGGCCAGAACCATCGTGCCGCAAGTGCTCAAGGGCGATAGCCTGATGCTCGAAGGGCAGAAACTGCAGGTGGTCGGCCTTGAGGGTAAACAACCGGATCGCAGCTTCGTGTGGATTCCGTCGATCAAGGCCGTGGTCGGTGGCGTGGTCGTGGCAGAGAACATTCACGTGTGGATGGCCGACACCCAGACCCCGCAGTCCCACGCTGATTGGCTGGCGACGCTGCACTCGATCGAAAGCCTGAAGCCAAAAACCATCGTGCCGGGCCACTACCTTGGCGACAGCCCCCGGTCCCTGGCCGCGGTGCAGTTCACCGCCGACTACATCAAGGCCTTCGACGAAGAAACCGCCAGGGCCAAGGATTCGGCGGCACTGATCGCGGCGATGAAAAAGCGCTACCCGACACTGGGTGAAGAAAGCTCGCTGGAGCTGAGCGCGAAGGTCGCCAAGGGCGAGATGAAGTGGTAACAGCTTTTGTGTCTCAGCGACTCTGCGCCTGCTCCACCAACCACCCCATCAACTCACGCAACTTCGCTGAAGGTCCGGGTTTTTCGGGGAACACCAGGTAATACGCCAGCCCGGTTTTCACCTTCAATTCGAAAGGCATGACCAGCCGCCCTGCATTCAGGTCGTCGCCGATCAGCGACCAGTCACCGATCGCCACGCCGGTTCCCTGGGACGCCATCGACATCGCCAGGTCCAGGGTTTCGAAATGCTGGCCCTTGCCGACATTGCTCAGCTGCACATCCGCGGCTTTCAACCAGGCCTTCCAGTCCCGTTCATCGCGGGTGGGGTGCAACAGCAGGTGTTGTTGCAAATCGGCGGGTGTCCGCAGGGTCATTGGGCCTTCGAGCATGGGTCTGGAACACACCGGCGTCAGTTGCTCATCGAAGAGTTTTTGCGCCACCAGCGAGTCGTCCGGTGATGCGCCATACATCACCGCCGCATCGAATTGTTCGAGGTGAAAATCCACCCCGTGCTTGACCGTGGTGGTCAGCTCGACCGGCACGTCCGGGCGTTCTTTTTGCCACTGCAGCAGCCGTGGCAACAGCCAGCGCATGACACAGGTCGGGGCCTTGAGTTGCAGGGTCTCGCGCTTCTCGCCGATCTGTTCGACGGCTTCGTCGATCAGGCCGAAAACCTGCTGGACCCGTGGTAACCACTCGCGTCCCTCGGCGGTCAGGTCCAGGCCTCGGGCCTGGCGAATGAACAGCTCATAACCCAGGTGATCTTCCAGCCCGGCGATCTGCCGGCTCACGGCGCCCTGGGTGATGTGCAGTTGCTCGGCGGCCCGGGTGAAGTTGCAGCACTGCGCGGTAATCAGAAAAGTATGAAGCGCCGGCAGGGGAGGCAATCGTTTCATTGGGATCCAAGGTATGACGTGAGGACATGGCTAGTATGACTTTTTATCCATTGTTGCGGCTACGTGTCGCCCGTTCCAATGAGGCCATCCCTGGACCTGCGAATCCATCATAAACACTGCGCAGGCCCGGCGTCTCAAACGAACAAGAAGGGCAATCACATGGCGACGTGCGGCGAAGTATTGGTCAAGTTACTCGAAGGCTACGGGGTCGAGCAGGTGTTCGGCATTCCCGGGGTGCACACCGTGGAGCTGTATCGCGGGCTGGCCCGTTCGAGCATCAACCACGTCACCCCGCGTCACGAACAGGGCGCCGGCTTCATGGCTGACGGCTATGCCCGCACCAGTGGCAAGCCGGGTGTGTGCTTCATCATCACAGGTCCCGGCATGACCAACATCACCACGGCGATGGGCCAGGCCTATGCCGACTCGATCCCGATGCTGGTGATTTCTAGCGTACAGACCCGCAACCAGCTGGGCGGCGGTCGCGGCAAGCTCCACGAGCTGCCGAACCAGAGCGCGCTGGTCGGTGGTGTGGCGGCGTTCTCCCATACCCTGATGTCGGCGTCCGAGTTGCCGGGTGTTCTGGCCCGTGCCTTCGCGCTGTTCCAGGCCGGTCGTCCGCGTCCGGTGCACATCGAAATTCCGTTGGACGTGCTGGTTGAAGAAGCCGGCGACCTGCTCGCCAGCGTGCCGGTGAACATCGACCGCGCCGGCGCTTCGCCGTCCGCCATTTCGCGCATGACCGATCTGTTGGCGGGCGCCAAGCGACCGTTGATCCTCGCCGGTGGCGGCGCCATCGATGCCGCTGCCGAGCTGACCGAACTGGCTGAGTTGCTCGACGCGCCCGTCGCGCTGACCATCAATGCCAAGGGCATGCTGCCCTGCGCTCACCCGCTGCTGATCGGTTCGACCCAGAGCCTGGTCGCCACTCGCGCACTGGTGGCCGAGGCTGATGTGGTCCTGGCAATCGGTACCGAACTGGCCGAGACCGACTACGACGTCACATTCGCTGGTGGTTTCGAGATTCCCGGCAAGCTGCTGCGCATCGACATCGATCCGGACCAGACCGTACGCAACTACCCGCCACACGTGGCCCTGGTGGCCGACTCGCGCAACGCCGCCCAGGCCTTGCTCAGCGCCCTGTCGCACAAGCCGCTGGCCGAACGCCGCAACGATTGGGGCCAGGTGCGCGCCGCCCGCCTGCGTGAAGAGCTGGCTGCCAACTGGGATGCGCCGACCCTGGCCCAGACCCGCTTCCTGGAAACCGTCCTGCACGAACTGCCGAACGCGGTATTCGTCGGCGATTCGACCCAACCGGTGTACACCGGCAACCTGACGTTCAACCCCGAGCGCCCGCGTCGCTGGTTCAACTCGTCCACCGGTTACGGCACCCTGGGTTACGCCTTGCCCGCGGCGATTGGCGCCTGGTTGGGTGGCACCGTCGAAGGCGGCGCGCGTCCGCCGGTGGTGTGCCTGATCGGCGACGGCGGCCTGCAATTCACCCTTCCGGAACTGGCGAGCGCCGTTGAAGCACGCACCCCGGTGATCGTGCTGCTGTGGAATAACCAGGGCTACGAAGAGATCAAGAAGTACATGGTCAACCGTGCCATCGAACCGGTCGGCGTGGACATCTACACCCCGGACTTCATCGCTGTGGCCAAGGCCCTGGGCTGCGCGGCCGAGGCGGTCAATGGCGTTGAACAACTGCGTACGGCATTGCGGGTCGCCACCGATCGCCAGGGGCCGACCCTGATTGAAATCGATCAGGCCGAGTGGACCAAGGCGGTGTCGAAATGAGTTTTCCAACCACTCTGGATGGCCTGTACATCAACGGCCAATGGTCGGCGGGCGACGAACATTTGCGCGTGATCAACCCGGCAACCGAAGCGCTGTTGACCACGGTCAACGGCGGTGACGAACACGCCGTCACTCTGGCGGTGGACGCGGCAACCAAGGCCTTCGCCGCCTGGTCGCAAACCAGCGGCGCCGAGCGCGGCGCGATCCTGCGCGCGATTGCGGCGGGCGTGCAGGCCGGTCGCGAAAAACTCATGCACTTGCAGTCGAGCAACAACGGCAAGCCATTGTTCGAAGCGGCCATCGACGTCGATGACGTGATCGCCACGTTCGAGTATTACGCAGGTCTGGCTGAAGGGCTGGACGCGAAACAAGATAGCGCCATTGAGTTACCGAGCGAAGATTTCAGCGCTCGCCTGCGCCGTGAACCTTGCGGTGTGGTCGGCCTGATCGTGCCGTGGAACTTCCCGATGGTCACCACCGCGTGGAAGCTCGCCCCGGCTCTCGCCGCCGGTTGCTGCGTGGTGCTCAAGCCGTCGGAAGTGACGCCGCTGCCGGAGCTGGAACTGGCGACGATCATTGCCCAGGCCGGCTTGCCTGCCGGTGTGTTCAACCTGGTGTGCGGCACCGGCCTGGCCGTTGGCGCACCGTTGTCGGCAGACCCGCGGATCGCCAAGGTGTCGTTCACCGGCAGCAACGCGGTCGGCGTGCAGGTCATGCAGCGTGCCGCGGAAACTGTCAAGGGCGTGAGCCTGGAACTGGGCGGCAAATCCTCCTTGCTGGTGCTGGCCGATGCCGATCTCGACCTGGCGGTTGACGTGGCCTGCGGTGGTGGTTTCTTCAACGCCGGGCAGATGTGTTCCGCCACCAGCCGCGTGCTCGTTGCCGATGAACTGGCCGATGAATTCCTCGCCCGGGTGAAGGCTCGCGCCGAAGCCATTCGTGTGGCCGATCCGTTCGACCCGAACGTGGAAATGGGCGCGCTGGTCAACCAGGCGCAATACCAACGCGTGCTCGGCCACATCGACCGCGGCTTGAGTGCGGGGGCCAGGCTGGTGTGCGGCGGCAATCGTCCGGCAGACCTGCCGCGCGGATATTTTTTGCAGCCGACGGTTTTCACCGACGTGCCCCTGGACAGTGCGCTGTGGTGTGAAGAGATTTTCGGCCCGGTGATCTGCGTGCGCCGTTTCGCCTCTGAAGCTGAAGCGATTGCCTTGGCCAACGACAGCCAGTTCGGCCTGGTCGCCAGCGTGGTTACGCGCAATACCGAGACCGCAGACCGCGTCGCCAATGCTTTGCAGGCGGGGCTGGTGTGGATCAACGCGCCGCAAGTGATCTTCCCGCAGACCGCCTGGGGTGGCTACAAACAGAGCAGCATCGGCCGCGAATTGGGGCCGTGGGGCTTGCAGGCTTTCCAGGAAATCAAGCACGTGATTCGCGCCGTCTGACGGCACGAAAACGGTCGGCGCATGCCATGTGATGAGGCATGCGTCGGCGTCATGGCTTCGATGAGTTTTTATCGATAGTCAGCTGTTTTACACAACCTCAGGATGACCTCGCTGGCTCAGTAAAACCCCCGAAAATACGGGGGGGAACGCTGGTCCGGCCGCGCGGATGCAACAGTTTCGACCTGCCTTATACCTACAAAAACAAAGGGAGTCCGTAATGGGCGAGCATGATCTGAACAGACGTCAATTCATCAAGACCGTGGGCGTAGCCTCGGTTGCCGCGGCGGCCATGAGCCTGCCGTTCGTCAAGGCCAATGCCAGCGACACCCGCTTTCAAGGCAAGACCCTGCGCCTGCTGACCTGGTCCGACGACACCGGCCTGGCCGCACTGCGCAATATCGCCGCGACCTTCGAAGACAAGTACGGCTGCAAGGTCATCGCCGACCGCACCGGCAGTACCTCGGAAATGGTCGCCAAACTCAAGGCCGGCGGTGATCGTCCGCAGTACGACATCATCACCCTGGCCGGCGTCGGCGCCGAAGGCCTGGCCGCCGCCAACCTGCTGGAAAAACCCGACCTCAACCGTATTCCCAACCTGGTCGACGTACCGGAAAAATACCGCACCGGCGCCAATGGCCACGGCATCGGTTACCTGCTCTGGTGCAACAGCCTGGTCTACAGCACCCGCACCATCCAGCAAGCGCCGGACAGCTATGCCGCCCTGTGGGACGCCGACCTGTCGCCGAACATCTTCCTGCCGCCGCCGAACTGGACCGAAGCCATGGACCTGATCATCATCGCCGCCAAACTGGCCGGTGGTGACGAACACAACATCGAGCCGGGCTTCAAGAAACTCGCCGAGCTGAAAGACCGCGTAGTGACGTTGGGCGAAAACCCGAACCAGATCGCCGAGCTGTTCCGCACCGGTTCCCTGGACATGGGCGGCCTGTACGCCCCGGCGTTTTTCCCGAAACAGATTCGCGATCCGGCCTACGGCCTGGGCGCCACCTTCGGCATGAAGGAAGGCTTCTACACCGACCTGATGCTCTCGGTGATGCCGAAGAATCGTCCGGGCGATACCGACCTGACCTACGCATTCATCAACCACTCCCTGGACCCGCTGGTGCAGGGCAAGATGGCTGAAGACATCTACAACGGCCCGGTCAACGCCAAGGCGATCATCTCCGCCGAAGCGCGCAAGAGCCCGTTCATTCTCACGCCGGAGCAGATTGCCGAGAAGGCGATCATGCACGACAACGCCTTCCTGGCCACCGTGCATGACCAATGGATTCGTCGTTACACGGAAATCTTTTCTTCCTGATCTGTAGGAGCGAGCTTGCTCGCGATGGACGTTAACGATAACGGGGACTGCCTGGATGAAATCGGCGCCCTCATGTCCTTCGCGAGCAAGCTCGCTCCTACAGGGGATCGGGTTGACACCCCGCATCCGTGTGCCATTGATCTTCCATTGACGAGACCTTTGCTATGGAACACCAACCTTTGACCCATTCGGTCAGCGCCGCTGAGTCGCGCCCACGCCTCGGTGTTTCGCCGACGGCCCGCGCCTGGTTTTTCCTCACGCCGTCGATGCTGTTCCTCGGTGTGCTGATTGCCGCCAGCCTGCTGGTGCTGCGCATGAGCGTGGGCACCAAGGGCGCGGAATGGTCCGGGTTCAGCCTGGCCAGTTACGCCCAATTGCTCGAACCCTACTACCTCAAATCCCTGATGCTGACCCTGCGCCTGGCGCTGATCAGCGCGGTGATCGCGGTGGTGCTGGCGATTCCGGTGGCCTATACCATGTCCCGGCTGACCTCGCCCTTCGTGCGCCGGATCTTCCTCGCCGCGGTGCTGTTGCCGTTGCTGGTCAACCTGCTGCTGCAAAGCTACGGCTGGCTGGTCATCCTCGGCCCCGGCGGCATGCTCAACCAGGCACTGATGGGCCTGGGCCTGATCAAGCGCCCGATCATGCTGTTGTACAACCAGAACGGCGTGCTGATGGGCCTGGTACAAACCGCCTTCCCGCTGGCCGTGCTGCCGATCGCCAGTGCCATGCGCGGCGTCGCCCGCAGTTACGAAGAAGCCGCCGCGACCCTGGGGGCGAGTCGCTTCCAAGTGTTCCGTCAGGTGGTGTTGCCGATGAGCATGCCGGGGATCATCACCGGTGCGACCCTGGTGTTTGCCTACAACGCCAGCAGCTTCGTGGTGCCGTTGCTGCTCGGTGGTCGCCGCGTGCCGATGCTGGCGGTGATGGTGCATGACCAGATCGCTCCGCTGATGAACTGGCCCGCCGCGTCCGCCGCCGGCGTGGTGCTGATCGTCACCACCCTCGCGATCATGACCCTGTCCGAATACATCACTGGCCGCCGTCGCCGGATGCTGGAGGCTTCCCAATGAGCACCCTGACCAAGAAGCGCTATGGGCTGTTGCCCGGCGAGACCGGCAAGTTCGCCGGCATCCTCTCGGGCTTCATCCTGCTGCTGGCGGTGTTGCCGATCCTGACCATGATCGTGATGTCGTTCAGCGGCGCGTCGAACCTCGATTTCCCGCCGAGCAGCTACAGCCTGCAATGGTACAAGGCCGCCTGGCACACGTTCGTGTCGCCGGATGCAAGCGATGTACTGAGCCTGGGCAAGGCCATGACCACCAGCCTGATGGTGTCGTGCCTGACCATGGTCTTTGCCACGCTGATTGCGGTGCCGGCGGCCTATGCGCTGACCCGTTGCGAGTTCCGTGGCAAGGGCGTGGCCCTGCAACTGATGTCGCTGCCCCTGGTGTTCCCGATGGTGGTGTTGGGGCTGGCGTTGCTGCTGGTGTTCGACAGCCTGCCGTTCCAGATGACCACCTCGCGCCTGGTGATTGCCCACGTGATCCTGGCCTTGCCGTTCGTGGTGAAGAACTGCACGGCGGCCATGCTCTCGATCGGCAGCGAAGTCGAGGAGGCCGCGCAAATGCTCGGCGCTTCACCACTGCGGGCGATTGTCGATGTGGTGGTGCCGTTGATGAAGTCGGGGATCCTGGCGGGCATGCTGCTGGCGTTCATCGTCTCGTTCAACGAGTTCACCGTGACCTATTTCCTCTACACCATCGATGTGATGACCGTGCCGATCTGGATGTACAGCCGCACCGTGTCTTCGCTCGACCCCACCGTATTTTCGTTTGCCGTGCTGATCGTGCTGATCGACTTCGTCCTGATCTGGGCGCTGGAGAAGCTGGTCGGTGAAGGTGGCGTTTCGTTCTGATTTCTTGAGGTGATTTATGTCTGGTCTGATTCTGGAAAACGTCGAGAAACATTACGGCTCGGCCTGCGCGGTAAAGGATGTAAACCTGCATTTGCCCGAGGGCAAACTGGTGTGTTTCCTCGGCCCCTCGGGGTGCGGCAAAACCACTTTGCTGCGGATGATCGCCGGGCTGGAAACCCTGAGCGGTGGCGAGATTCGCCTGGACGGCGAGGACATCGGCCATACCCCGGCGCACCTGCGTAACTTCGGCATGGTGTTCCAGTCCCTGGCGCTGTTCCCGCACATGACCGTGGGCGAAAACATTGCGTATCCACTGAAGCTGCGCGGGGTCAGCAAGGTTGATCAGCAGGCGCGGGTGGTGGAGTTGCTGGAACTGATCCAGCTGCAACCGATGATTGATCGGCCGGTGGCGAAACTGTCCGGCGGCCAGCGCCAGCGCGTGGCGATTGCCCGGGCGATTGCCAATCACCCGAAAATCCTCTTGCTCGACGAACCGCTGTCGGCGCTGGACGCCAAGTTGCGCGAGTCGATGCAAGTGGAAATACGCCAGCTGCAACAGCGCCTGAACATCACCACCATCATGGTCACCCACGACCAGCGCGAAGCCATGACCATGGCTGATATCGTCGTCGTGTTGGGTGAGCACAAGGTGCAGCAGGTGGGTACGCCGATCGAGATCTACCGTCACCCGGCCAACGAGTTCGTCGCGGACTTCATCGGCTCGGGCAACATCTTCCCGGCCACGGCGCTGGGCAACGGCAAGGTCAGCCTGCCGGGCGGCGATGCGCTGCAAGTGCCGATCTGCAGCAGCATCGTGGTGGGGGAAAAAGTGAAGATGCTGATTCGCCCCGAAGACCTGCAACTGTCGGCGCCCCAGGCCACGGCGGGTAACCGCTTGCTGGGCAAGGTGACGTTCGTGCGGGATATCGGCGCGACCATCGAGACGACGGTGGAGTGTTCCGGAGTGTCGTTTACGGCGTTGAGTACGCCGTGTCAGGGCTTTGGCTTGAGCGTTGGGCATCCGGTGTCGGTGACCCTTCCGGCAGAGGCTTGCCGGGTGCTCGGCGCGTGATTCGTGTTTGATGTTGGCTTTGCCGGCCCCATCGCTGGCAAGCCAGCTCCTACAGGTTTTGTGAACGCCACAGATCACCGTGGGAGCTGGCTTGCCAGCGATGAGGCCATCAGCCACACAGAGAAAGCTGGATCAAACCGACAACCGCAACCGCGCCAGATCCCGCAACGGCGGCGCCCCGAACAACCGGCTGTACTCCCGGCTGAACTGCGAAGGGCTTTCATAACCCACCCGATAACCCGCCGCCGAAGCCTCCAATCCTTCCGCCAGCATCAGCCGGCGAGCTTCCTGCAAGCGCAACTGCTTCTGATACTGCAACGGACTCATCGCCGTCATCGCCTTGAAGCGGTGATGCAAGGTCGACACGCTCAGGTTCACTTCCTTGGCCAGATCATCAATGCGCAACGGCTGCTCATAGTTACCGTTGAGCCACTTGATCGCCTGGCTGATGCGATGACTCTGACTGTTGGCAATGGCGATTTCATACAGCCGGTGCCCTTGCTTGCTGCGTAACAACCGATAGAGAATTTCCCGGCGAATCAGCGGCGCGAGCATGGCGATGTCTTTCGGTGTGTCGAGCAATCGCGCCAGGCGCAGCACGGCGTCGAGCATGGCGCTGTCGAGCTGTTCGACATACAACCCGCGCCCGGTTGGCCGGGTGGGGACGCCGAGGGGCCCGGCGTCGGCGATCAACGCGGTGATTTCCGTCGGGTCGATGTCCAGCCGCAAGGCCAGGATCGGCTCCTCGGCCGAGACATCGACCACCCGCCCGCTCAGCGGCATCGAGACCGAGACCACCAGGTAGTTCAGCGGGTCGTAGTTGAAGTACTCGTTGGCCAGCTGAACTTCCTTGCGCCCTTGGGCCATGATGCACAGCGCCGGTTGCGCGAGCACCGGGGCGAACTCGTGGGACTGGCTGTGGCGCGACATGAACAGTGAGCCAATGGCAGTGGCATAACTGCCATCTTCGGCGGTGTTGCGACGGATGATCGCCGCCAGTTCCGCGCGTTGCTTTTCCATGTCGGTGTCAAGCGGGGCTTGAAAGTGATCGAACGACGACATGCAAGGCATCCTCGGCAAGGCATGGGTGATGGGCAGAGCATAAGTTTGTGCAAGCAGCAGCGGTAGACACATCCTGCCTGATGCTTGCCTGATTCTGCACGGGGTAATTGCCCTGCACGGACAAGGCAGGACGCAGACGGGAAAACTTGCTTGAAACTCGTAAGGCACAACCCGGGCAGTGTTTTACACATTGTTACAGGCGGCCTCTGCACGTTCGCAGGATTGTGCAACACGCCGGCAGGATTCGACTAACCATCCAGGCGCTGTGACCTTTAACCTTTGATCCTGTCGCAGCCCGTCCCCCTGGCTGCCACGCGACTCCCCGGGAGGGTTGAACATGTCCAAGCAGATCCCCGTCAGTCATATGGCCTTTGTCCGAGCGCGCGCCGGACGTTCCCAAGAGCTGGGTATGCGCCTGAGCGCGCTGATCGAGCCGTCCCGCGCGGCACCTGGTTGCCTGAACTTTGCCTTGCAGCATTCGTTATGCGACCCCGAGTTGTGGCTGGTGTCCGGCTTCTGGGTCAACCAGCAGGCCATGACCGCGTATTTCAGCACCCCGGCGATGGAGGTTTTTGCCGAGTTGGTGCAGGAACTGGTGGTCAACAGCCTGGATTTTCACACCTTCAAGGATGTGTCGGCGGCGCAGGCCTTGCGTCAGTCCGGGGCAGATATACACAAACTGGCCGGTTGAGGGTTTAATGGCGGCATTCTCAACCAGCCAGGATTCGCGACATGGCACGTAAAGCCTTTGAACACTTCGAAGCTGTTTCCGCCGTAGTACCGGGCGAGGGTGGTTACCACGCCGCTATCGCCGTCAAAGCGCTGGGTGGTTCCGGCGCCCCGCGTTTTCACAAAGTGCTGGAAGGCCAGACTTTCAAGACAGCCAATGAGGCTGATCTGGCGGCCGCCAAGGAGCTGACCCGCTTGAAAGATGTCAAGGAAGACACCGACCTGCTCTGGTGATTACTTCACCGCCCCCGGGCGGTACATCTTGAACAACGCCTCAGGCCCCAACTGGAAATAATCCGCCGGCCCGCCGCCGCGCAGAATCGGTTCTGCGGCGGCGGTGTCGTACACCCCATCCTTCAACAGCCACTTGGCGATATGCACGGCGACCACTTCGCCGAGAATCAGCCAGCTCGGTACCACATTGCCGTCCGCCCGCTGCAGCTGAATGATCTGCGTGACCTTGCACTCGAAAGACACCGGGCTTTCGGCGACCCGTGGCACCTGAATGACTTTCGAGGCGACGGTGCTAAGGCCCGCCATTTCGAATTCGTTGACCTGGGGCTCGACCATGGCGCTGCTTTGGTTCATCCGCTCGGCCAATGGCCGGGTGGCCAGGTTCCAGGCGAATTCGCCGGTCTGTTCGATGTTGTTCAGGCTGTCTTTGCGCCCGACGCTGGAAAAACCAATGATCGGCGGAATGTAGTTGAAGGCATTGAAAAAGCTGTAGGGCGCCAGGTTCAAGCGGCCTTCGGCATCCTGTGAAGAAATCCAGCCGATGGGGCGCGGGCCGACGATCGCATTGAACGGATCGTGGGGCAGGCCGTGGCCGTTGGCGGGTTCGTAATAGTGGATGTCGTCGGGCATGGAGCTTGTACCTGTGGGCTGCTTTCGAGTATCGACAATAGTGCAAGGCCAAGCCGCCGATTACCAGTCAGACGAAGAACCCTGTGGGAGCGGGCTTGCCCGCGATGAGGGCATTACATTCAGCATCACTGTCAACTGTTGAGCCGCCATCGCGGGCAAGCCCGCTCCCACAGGTTTTCTTGATCAGTCTGGACATTTCTGGTGCCTGAAAAATGACTAAGCCCGGCCGAAGCCGGGCTGTGATGCCGCGTGAATGAATCAGCTGACGGTAGCGCCGCCCGTACGGTCATAACCATCTTCGGCAACAGTGGCGCCGCCAGTGTGGTCGTAGCCATCTGCGGCAACAGTAGCGGAGCCAGTGCGGTCATAACCATCGGCGGCAACCGCGGAGCCTGTGCGGTCATAACCGTCGGCGGCGAAGGTGTTGGCGGCCAGTACGGACAGGGCGATGGCGAGGAACAGTTTGGTTTTCATCTTCATTTCTCCAGGTTCTTTGGCGTTTTCTGTCTTGGGTATGGGTTTCATGCTACGCCAATTAAACTGATTAAAAAGCGCAAAAATATGCTAGAAACAATCGATTAACTAGATGTTAACGCCGTCCCGCTTTTTCGCTTTCAGGGGCTGAATGAGCGAATCGCAGTCAATCGATCAGGCAGGCTCAGGATGGAAAATGAGCATTAACTCGTGATTAATCTGTCTGACTTTGTGCATGACGGATTTTCATTTGGCGCTCAGCACAAACAAAAAAGGGGCAGACCCCGACGGTCTGCCCCCTTTTTTCATGACGCGCCTGGACTTAGTCGGTGAGGATCCGCGAATGCTTGCGGGTGTCCTTCATGGTGATGTACACCAGCAACGACACGGCGATGCACGCGGTGACATACCAGTAGTAACCGGTTTCCATGCCGATGCTCTTGAACCACAGCGCGATGTATTCAGCGGTACCGCCGAAGATCGATACGGTCAGGGCATACGGTAGGCCCACGCCCAGGGCGCGGATTTCGGTTGGGAACAGTTCGGCCTTCACCACCGCGTTGATCGAGGTGTAGCCGCTGACGATGATCAGCGCCGCCATGATCAGGAAGAACGCGCCCCACCAAGTCGTGACGGTGTGCAAAGTGGTGAGGATCGGCACGGTGAACAGCGTCCCAAGAATGCCGAAGGCAATCAGGATCGGCCGGCGACCGATTTTATCCGACAATCCGCCGACGATCGGCTGTAGGCACATGAACAGGAACAGCGTGGCGGCGGAAATGGTGGTGGAGTCGGAGATGCTCATGCCGACGGTGTTCACCAGGTATTTCTGCATGTAGGTGGTGTAGGTGTAGAACGCCAGCGTACCGCCCATGGTCAGGCCGACCACGGTCATCAGTTCCTTCGGGTGGCGCATCAAGGTGCGCATCGCGCTTTCCTTGGCTTTTTCTTTCTTGGTGAACGACTCGGTTTCTTCCATGCCGCGACGCAGGTACAGCGCGACCACGGCACACAGCGCACCGATGGCGAATGGGATACGCCAGCCCCAGGCATAGAGCTCTTCGGTGGTCAGTACGTTTTGCAGGATGATCAGTACGGCCAAGGCTATGAGCTGGCCGGAGATCAGGGTCACGTACTGGAAGCTGGAGTAGAAACCGCGACGCTCCTTGGTCGCCATCTCGCTGAGGTAGGTGGCGGAGGTGCCGTACTCGCCACCGACCGACAGGCCTTGCAGCAGACGGGCGAACACCAACAGGATCGGCGCGCCGATGCCGATGATTTCATAGCCCGGGCTCAGCGCGATCAGCAGCGAGCCGAAGCACATCAGGTATACCGAGGCCATCAGCGCCTTTTTGCGCCCGACTTTGTCGGCGTACAGGCCCATCAGCCAGCCCCCGATCGGACGCATCAGGAAGCCCACGGCGAAAATCGCAGCGGTGTTCAGCAGTTGTGCGGTGGTGTCGCCTTTGGGGAAAAAGGTCTTGGCGAAGTACAGGGAGAAAGCGGCATAGACGTACCAGTCATACCACTCGACCATGTTGCCGACGGAACCGCTGAAGATCGATTTGATACGGCTGGAGGTAGTACGTTCTTTTGTCGGCGCGACGGCCGACCCACGGGGCAGGGTATTGGAATTATCCATTGAAGGATCCTTTAATTATTTTTTGTGGAGCGCGCGTTAACGCAGCCTGCGGGGGCTATAGCAGGAGCTGTGCCAACGGGGAGAGGGGCGGTTTAGAGGGGTGTTGACGCTTGGGTGAGCGGAAATCCGCTTATTCTGGAATGGCTGTGAGCGGAAAATTGCTTATTTGGATTTGGGTGTGGGGTACCTGTGCCGGCCTCATCGCGAGCAGGCTCACTCCCACAGTGGATGAGTGTCGTGCTCACAATCTGTGGTCAACTCGGTCCATGTAGGAGCGGGCTTGCCCGCGAAGAGGCCGGCACAGACGCTACAAAAACATCTCCCGGTTCAACCCATGCCGCTGCATCTTTTCATTGAAAGTGCGGCGCGGCAGTTGCAGCTCTTCAAGCACCGCTTTCACATCGCCCTTGTGCCGGGTCAATGCCGCGCGCAGGCACTGCGCTTCAAAGGCTTCCTGCTGCGCCGCCAGTGACTGCCCGGGTTCGATACCCGCTGGCACCGACTCGCCAAGCCCCAACACCTGACGCTCGGCCACGTTCGCCAGCTCGCGCACATTGCCCGGCCAGTCGTGGCTCAACAGATGGCTCAACTGCGGCCCGCTCAACGGCGCAAAGGTGCGACCCAGGCGCTCGGCGGCACTCTGGGCAAAGGCTTCGTACAACAACGGGATGTCTTCGCGGCGATCGCGCAGCGGCGGCAGGCGCAACTCGGCGACATTCAGACGGTAAGCCAGATCCTCGCGAAAACGTCCGGCCCGTGCTTCCTCGAGCAAGTCCGGTTTGGTCGCGGCAATGATCCGCAGATCCACGCGGATACTCTGGTTCGAACCCAATCGCTCGAGTTTTTGCTCCTGCAGCACCCGCAACAATTTCACCTGCTGGGCCAGGGGCATGCTTTCGATTTCATCGAGAAACAGCGTGCCGCCATCGGCGTATTCGAGCTTGCCGATGCGCTTGCCCTGGGCGCCGGTGAACGCGCCGCTTTCGTGGCCGAACAACTCGGCCTCAAACAGTTGTTCGGGGATGGCCGCGCAGTTCAAGGCGACGAAGGGTTTATCGGCGCGTGGGCCGAAGTCGTGCAGGCAACGTGCAACCAGCTCCTTGCCGCTGCCGGTTTCGCCGCGGATCAACACGTTGACCGGTAGCGCCGCCAGATCGAGCACCTGCCGACGCAGGGTCTGCAAGCCACGGGAAACGCCGAGCAAGGTGGCGTCCAGTTTGGCGCGGTTGTCCGCCTGTACGTGCAGGGCACGGTTTTCCAGGACCAGCCGGCGCTTGTCCAGTGCCCGCCGTAAGCTGCCAAGCAAGGATTCGGGACTGAAGGGTTTTTCCAGGAAGTCGTAGGCGCCATCACGCATCGCGTCGACAGCCATGGGGACGTCGCCGTGGCCCGTCAGCAGAATCACCGGCAGATCGGCATCGCGGCGCTGTATTTCGGCCAGCAGATCCAGACCGCTCATGCCGGGCATGCGCACGTCGCAGAGAATCACCCCGGGAAAATGCCTGGGCAACTGCGCCAGGCACTCGTCGGCGCGGCTGAACAGTTGCACCTCGAAACCCGACAGGCTCAGCCATTGCTCGACGGCGCTGCGAATGCTGATTTCGTCGTCGACCACCATCACTGAATTCAGCATGGCTCATGAGCCTCCGAGTCGATGGGCAAAGTGAGTGTGAACACCGCGCCGTTGTCGTGATTATCGGCGCTCAGGCGTCCGCCCGATTCGTGAACGATGGCGAAGGATACGGCCAGACCGATGCCCAGGCCATCGCCCACCGGTTTGGTGGTGAAAAACGGGTCGAACACTTTCGCCAGGTTTTCCTCGGCAATGCCACTGCCGTTGTCGATGACGCTCAGGCGCCACAGTTGTTCGTCAGCTTCGAGGCGGATTTCCAGGCGTTTGCAGGGTTTATCCTGCATCGCATCCAGCGCATTGCGCAGCAAGTTGATCAGCACCTGCTCCAGGCGAATCGCATCGCCCCGCACCCAGGCCGGGCGCGTCAGGTGCAGCACGGTGCTGACCTGTTCATCGCGCAGGCGCGTGTCGAGCAGCTCAAGCGATTGGTCCACCACCGACGCCAGGTCCAGACGTTCGCGCAAGCCACTGGGGCTTTTACGGGCGAAGGTCTTCAGGTGCCCGGTGAGGGCGGCCATGCGCGTGAGCATGTCATCCACCGGTTTGAGCGCCTTGTAGGCGTCGTCGACGCGACCGTGATCCAGTAACAGGCGCAAGGTCGCCAACTGCATGCGTTGGGCGGTCAGCGGTTGATTGATTTCATGGGCCAGCGCCGCCGACATCTGGCCGAGGGCCGCGAGTTTGGCCGATTGCACCAGACCGTCCTGAGCGGTGCGCAGGTCGCGGGTACGCTCCTGTACCAGCTGTTCAAGCTCTTCGCGACTGCGCTGGCGCATTTTCGCCAGACGCCAGCGCTGATTGAGGAACAGCAGCAGAAACACCAGCGTCAGCCAAAGGCCGGCTGCGGCGAGCGCGGCGTTGCGGCTGTCTTCGAAGGCCACCTGCGGGCGGCGCAGCAGGTGCAGGGTCCAGCCTTCGGCGGCCAGCGGCAGGGATTCCCAAAGATAATCGGCAGGGCCGTCGGGGCCATCGACCCGTGCCAGGTCACTGGTCTCGTCGAAGCGGCGCAACGATCGGTATTCAAGCGGTGTCAGCGGCTGCTTGTCGTATTGGCGGGTGACCTTGAGTTCGGCGTGATCGCTGTCGCTCAGCGGTTTCAGGTGCCGATAGCGCCAGCCTGGCTGGTTGGCGATGAAGATGATTGCGCGGGCGTCACTGACCAGCAAGGTGTCGCTACCCTGGCGCCATTCGCGTTCCAGCTCGGGAAATTCCAGTTTCACCACCATCGCGCCGAGAAACTGGCCATCGTCGTTCGTCACCGCACTGGACAAGAAGTAGCCTGGAATTCCGCTGGTCACCCCCACGGCATAAAAGCGCCCGGTGCCCTGGGTGCGGGTCTGGTTGAAGTAGGGTCGAAAGCCGTAGTTGTGGCCGACGTAGCTGCTGGGCAAGCGCCAATTGCTCGCCGCCACGGCCAGGCCCGTGCGATCGAGCAGTTCCAGGGTCGAGGATTCGGCGGCGCCGTTGATCTTTTCCAGTTTGCGGTTCAGCAGCTCCTGTTGCTCGGGGCTCACCGGGCCTTTGAGTGCGTCGCGCAACTGCGGGTCGAGTGCCAGCACCGAGGGCAGGGCGCGGTAGCGTTCGATCAGGGTGTGCAGCGAGGTGGCGTAAAGCGCCAGTTGCTGATTGGCACGGGCGGCGTCATCGACCAGTGACTGGCGCACGGTTTGACGAACGGCCAGGGTCGCGACGAGGGCGGCGCCGGCGACAATCAACAAGGTATAAAGCGCCAGGCGCAAAGGGCGAGAGGACTCAAACATGCTGGGCATTACACAGGTGTACGGGGGGCGCACCATAACATGGGGCTTCGCTGTCATCCCATAAAAGCGGCTCTTGCAAAATGAGGCAATAAAAAAGGCGACAAGAGCATTCTCCTGTCGCCTTTTGTCGTGCCAGTCGAAGCGCTTACTGCACTTCTACCGCCAGGCTTTCACTGATCTTTTGCTGCCAGATGGCAGGACCGGTGATGTGTACGGACTCGCCCTTGCTGTCGACCGCAACGGTCACCGGCATGTCCTTGACGTCGAACTCGTAGATCGCTTCCATGCCCAGTTCGGCGAAAGCGACAACGCGGGATTTCTTGATCGCTTGCGCCACCAGGTAAGCCGCGCCGCCCACTGCCATCAGGTAAACGGCCTTGTGGTCCTTGATCGCGTCGATGGCGGTCGGGCCGCGCTCGGATTTGCCGATCATGCCCAGCAGGCCAGTCTGCTCGAGGATCTGGCGGGTGAACTTGTCCATCCGCGTGGCAGTAGTCGGGCCGGCAGGGCCAACCACTTCTTCGCGCACCGGATCGACCGGGCCGACGTAATAGATGAAGCGACCCTTGAGGTCCACCGGCAGGGTTTCACCCTTGTTCAGCATCTCGACCATGCGCTTGTGCGCCGCGTCGCGTCCAGTGAGCATCTTGCCGTTGAGCAGGACGGTTTCGCCCGGCTTCCAGCTCTGCACTTCTTCCGGGGTCAGGGTGTCGAGGTTGACGCGACGGGCAGACGGGCCGGCTTCCCAGACGATTTCCGGGTAGGCGTCCAGCGGTGGCGCTTCAAGCGAGGCCGGGCCGGAACCGTCTAGCACGAAGTGCGCGTGACGGGTGGCGGCGCAGTTCGGGATCATGCACACCGGCAACGAGGCGGCGTGGGTCGGGTAATCCATGATCTTCACGTCGAGCACGGTGGTCAGGCCACCGAGGCCCTGGGCGCCGATGCCCAACTGGTTGACCTTCTCGAACAGCTCCAGGCGCATTTCTTCGATGCGGTTCTGCGGGCCGCGGGCCTTCAGCTCGTGGATGTCGATGGACTCCATCAACACTTCTTTCGCCATGACAGCGGCTTTCTCGGCGGTGCCGCCGATACCGATGCCGAGCATGCCCGGTGGGCACCAGCCGGCGCCCATGGTTGGGACGGTCTTCAGAACCCAGTCGACGATCGAGTCGGACGGGTTGAGCATGGCCATTTTCGACTTGTTCTCGGAACCGCCGCCCTTGGCCGCCACGTCCACTTCCACGGTGTTACCGGGAACAATGGAGTAGTGGATTACGGCCGGGGTGTTGTCCTTGGTGTTCTTTCGAGCGCCCGCCGGGTCGGCGAGGATCGAAGCACGCAAGACGTTTTCCGGCAGGTTGTAGGCGCGACGAACGCCTTCGTTGATCATGTCGTCCAGGCCCATGGTGGCGCCATCCCAACGCACGTCCATGCCCACGCGGACAAACACGGTCACGATGCCGGTGTCCTGGCAGATCGGGCGGTGGCCGGTGGCGCACATGCGCGAGTTGATCAGGATTTGTGCCATCGAATCACGGGCCGCTGGCGATTCTTCGCGCAGGTAGGCTTCGTGCATCGCCTGGATGAAATCCACGGGGTGGTAATAGGAAATGAACTGCAGGGCGTCGGCAACGCTCTGAATCAGGTCGTCTTGCTTGATCACGGTCATGAGTCGCGCTCCTCTAAAAGACGGGAACATTCAATAAGGTGCTTGCAGCTTGGGTGCATCGGTCGGTTGCAAGCACCTTTCAAGGCACGCCGGGCAAGCTGGCGCGACGCTAAAAAGGCGCGGCAGTATAACGCGCCTCGGTTCGGTACACACCCGCCGGTGGTCAAACCTTGGTCTCATTGTCGCGATCGGTCCCTGTATCGGGTCAGCCCGAAAATTGAATGGTCATTTATCGGCCACGCCACTAAAGTGACATTCGGTCTGTAGAGTAGGACGCTCTGTCAGTCTCCTTTCATAGGGTGAGTCAACGATTGACCCATAACGCCATCCAGCGCATGTTGCTCAAACGGTTTGCCCTCGCGGCCGGCACTTATGCCCTGGCTTTGCTGCTGCTGTGGCTGGCATTTTTTACTGGCCATTACGATGAATCGCTGGCCGATGTCGCCGTTGGCAGCGCACTCGTGGTCATCAGCCAGGCGGCGTTGTTCGTGGTTTTCTATAGCGGGTGCAACCTGCGTTTCTCCGACCCCAGCCTGACCGAGGCGCAGGTATTGCTGGGGCTGGGCTGGCAAACCTGGCTGATTGCCAATCTGGATGAGGCTCGCGGCGCGTTTCTGGTGTTTTACGTGCTGATTCTGCTGTTCGGGCTATTTCATCTGTCGCGCCGTGCGTTTGCGCGGTGCGCGCTGCTGGTGTTTTTCAGTTTCAGCGCGATCACGCTGTGGGAAGGCTACCACTTCCAGCTGGCCGATCCGGCGCTGGCGGTGTTGCAGGTGTGCGTACTGTTCATTGTTCTGGTCTGGCTGGAGCTGTACGCCCGTTACGTCCAGGCCTCGCACTTGCGCATGCGTCAGCGCCGCTTCGCCTTGCAGGCGCACCAGGACACGTTGCGCGCAATGATGCGCCAGCTCGAGGACCTGGTTGCCACCGACGAGTTGACCGGTTTGTTCAATCGTCGGCATTTCCTGCGCCTGGCTTCGCGCGAACTCAAAGCCATGGACGCTGGTGTCGTGCATGGTCTGGCGCTGATCGACCTCGATCACTTCAAGCGCATCAACGACATTCATGGCCATGCGGCTGGAGATCAGGTGCTGCAGGCTTTTGCCGGCGTGGCGTCGGCCTGCCTGCGCGACGGCGATGTCCTGGCACGCTACGGCGGAGAAGAGTTCGTGGTGTTGCTGCCTGATTGCGATGCTGAACGGTTGACGGCCTGTTGCGAGCGGCTGCGCATCGCCTTCACCGATGTCCAGTTGATCGGCTTGAAAGTGGGCAGTCTCAGCCTGTCCGCCGGCATGACCCTGCTGGACATGGGCGATGATCTTGACGAGGCCTTGCAGCGGGCTGACCAGGCGCTTTATCGCGCCAAGCGTGACGGCCGCAATCGTTGCGCAGCGGCGTGGGAAAACGTCGATGCCTGAATTACGCGTGGGCGATCGCCAATGGTCGGTGGCAACCGGCGCAAATCTGCTCGATACCCTGAATCAGAACGGCGTTGCGGTCCCCTACAGTTGCCGCGCCGGCAGTTGTCATGCCTGCCTGGTGCAGTGCGTGCAAGGATTGCCGAGCGACAGCCGTCCCGATGCCCTGAGCGCAGAGCAGCGTCAGCAAGGCTGGCGCCTGGCCTGCCAGTGCCAGGTGGTCGAGGATTTGCAAGTTCACACCTTCGACCCGCAACAGGACGGTCGTCCGGCCGAGGTCGCCGCCGCCGATTGGTTGAGCCCCAACGTATTGCGCTTGCGCCTGACGACACAGCGGCCATTGCGCTACTGCGCCGGCCAGCATCTGGTGTTATGGGCGGGCAATGTGGCGCGACCGTATTCCCTCGCCAGCCTGCCGGAAGAGGACCGCTTTCTGGAGTTTCACCTCGATTGTCGCCAGTCGGGGGAATTTTGCGATGCAGCCCGTCAACTGAACATCGGTGACCCGATCCGTCTCGGCGAGTTGCGCGGCGGGGCCTTGCAATACGACCCGGACTGGCACGACCGACCGCTGTGGCTGATGGCGGCCGGCACCGGGTTGGGACCATTGTTTGGCGTGTTGCGGGAAGCCTTGCGCCAGGATCATCGGGGCGTTATTCGCGTCATTCACCTGGCCCATGATGCCAACGAGCATTATCTGGCCAAGCCGCTGCACGCCATGGCAGCCAGTCGTCCGAACCTCACGGTCGAACTCTGGACCCCAGCCGAGTTACCCGCGGTCCTGGCGCAACTGCGCCTTGTTTCCCGGCAAACCCTGGCTTTGGTCTGTGGTGCTCCCGACAGTGTTGACGCCTTTGCCCGACGCCTGTACCTGGCGGGGTTGCCGCGCAATCAGCTGCTGGCCGATGTGTTTCTGCCGCGCGGTTGAGCAATCAAGACGCGATACCGGTCAAAAAGCCAGAAACACCGACGATTCAGGTATGAATACGGCTCACTGAAAAGCGCGAAGACCATTGTCGCGCGCCGATAACTAAAGTGGTATCAGTTTGGACTGCAATGCATGTTGCCGCCGTAGGCATGTAGACGGCATACGGATCTGAGTAGCCGTCCGTGCCGAAAGTCGGGTCTTCTGTTCCATTCTCGGTAATGCGTCCTACGAGACCGTGTCGGAGGTAGTTGATTTCACCGGCAGCAACAATGGATCCCTGAGAGTCCAGGGCACCTCCTTGCCATAGTGAACCCAAGAATTTGCCGTCGGTTACAACCGGTTTTCCGTGATTGAAAGCAGGGTCAGGCATACCCTTGGCAAGCGTTCTGATAATGCAGGCATTGCGCTGGTTTTGGTCGATCCAGCCAACGACAATCAGCGCATCGTCTGATTGACGCAGTAAAAGTTGGCGGGGTTCCATAGAGCCTTCTTCTGACTTTAGAGTAATAAATCCGTCAGTACCGAAGTCTAATTTGATGCTGCCGTCAGGATGGAACGCGGCTAAAAATCCTTCTGTCTGCGTAACTCCAGCGACAATGATCGTACCGTCGCGTTGAGTCACGACTGAATGAACGGCGGACGCACCGCCAGGGTGTCGAAAAAATACATAGCCAGAACGGTTGAACGTCGTGTCCAACTCGCCGTTGGGCGTCAGTCGAATCAACACTCCCCATCCTGTACGTGCTGGGCTGCTGCGCGAATAAAACAGGATAGTGTCTGAGTTCTTATTGCCCCTCGAGGCAGGGGGCAAATCAGTCATTTCAGGGGAGCAAGCTTGGGGGCTTTCGTCTTTTGGTGGTTGCTCCTTGAGGATGAACACCCCGTTCTTTGCAAAAACAGGATTGCTGGAGCCGCTGAAATTAAAGAGTGCGGCTGCGGGGTAGGCTGTAAATGGAATGTCCTTGTCGTCAACTTGACCTGTGACGAGAATTTTTTTGTCACCCATCAAGGTCAGTTTATTGGGCGTTGATTTGCTGCCTTCGTTTCCGAAGCCTTGAGTGGTGTATCCGGTGCGCTTACCTTCGTGCAAATCTGTGCCAAATTCCATGTCAAGTTGTCCGTCTTTATGAAGGCGGAAAAGTTTGAACATGTTGTTATCAGCCACAAGGCCGACAATTTTACCTTGATGTGGTCCATCACTCGTAACGACAGCGATGTCTACCAGGGGGCCGCCTTCGACGCTAGTTGATCCATTGGTGCCGAAGCTCAGATCAATCTCACCGGGTTGATTCACTTTCTTGGGGGGAGGAGGCAGCATGATGTTCTCCATTGAGATAAATGAGATGTTTGCGCCGTAAGGCGAGAACAGGGTCATTTAGCCTAAGGGGGAGGATTTTTTATACTGTCAAATGTGACAGGTTGCCAATGTCCGGTAGCTGAGGCGCAGACTCCAGGAACACAAAAAACCAAACGAAAAAGGCCCCGCCATTCTCATGGCGGGGCCTTTGTTTTTCAGCAAACGGTCATTCAGACCATCGGATCGCCAACGTGCAGGATCTTCATGCCATTGGTGCCGCCGGTGGTGTGGTAGCTGTCGCCCTTGGTCAGGATGACCCAGTCGCCTTTCTGTACGACGCCGCGCTTGACCAGCTCGTCGATCGCCTTCTGGCTGACTTCGTTCGGCGCCAGCGAAGCCGGATCGAACGGGATGGTGTACACGCCACGGAACATCGCGGCGCGCGCCTGGGCTTCGCGGTGTGGCGTGAATGCGTAGATCGGCACCGAGGAACGGATGCGCGACATGATCAGCGGGGTGTAGCCACTTTCGGTCAGGGCGATGATCGCTTTGACGCCCGGGAAGTGGTTGGCGGTGTACATGGTCGCCAGCGCAATGCTCTCGTCGCAGCGCTCGAACTCTTTGCCGATACGGTGGCTGGAGGTCTTGCTGGTCGGGTGCTTCTCAGCGCCGACACAAATGCGCGCCATCGCCTGAACGGCCTCCAGCGGGTATAGACCGGCAGCACTTTCGGCCGAGAGCATCACGGCGTCGGTGTAGTCGAGCACCGCGTTGGCTACGTCGGACACTTCGGCGCGGGTCGGCATCGGGTTCTGGATCATCGACTCCATCATCTGGGTCGCAACGATCACCGCCTTGTTGTGGCGGCGTGCGTGCAGAATGATCTTTTTCTGGATGCCCACCAGCTCGGCGTCGCCGATTTCCACACCGAGGTCGCCACGGGCCACCATCACGGCGTCGGATGCCTTGATCAGGCCGTCGAGGGTTTCGTCGTCGGCCACGGCTTCGGCGCGTTCGATCTTTGCCACCAGCCAGGCGGTGCCGCCGGCTTCGTCGCGCAGTTGACGGGCGTATTCCATGTCCGCGGCGTCACGCGGGAAGGAGACCGCGAGGTAGTCGACTTCCATTTCCGCGGCGAGCTTGATGTCGGCCTTGTCTTTTTCGGTCAGGGCCGGAGCGGTCAGGCCACCACCGCGACGGTTGATACCCTTGTGGTCGGACAGCGGGCCGCCAATGGTTACGGTGCAGTTCAGTTCGGTAGCGGTGGCGGTGTCGACGCGCATGACCACGCGACCGTCGTCGAGCAGCAGTTCGTCGCCCACGCCGCAGTCCTTGACCAGGTCCGGGTAGTCGATACCGACCACTTGCTGGTTGCCTTCGGTCAGAGGATGGCTGGTGGAGAAGGTGAATTGATCACCGATCTTCAGCTCGATCTTCTTGTTGGCGAATTTGGCGATACGGATTTTCGGGCCTTGCAGGTCGCCCAGCAGGGCAACGAAGCGGCCATGCTTGGCCGCCAGGTCACGCACCAGCTTCGCGCGAGCCTTGTGCTCGTCGGGGGTGCCGTGGGAGAAGTTCAGGCGGGCGACGTCCAGGCCAGCCAGGATCAGTTGTTCGAGGACTTCCGGCGAGTTACTGGCCGGGCCAAGGGTGGCGACGATTTTGGTACGACGGACGGACATGCAAAGACTCCTGAGTTCAAGCGCTGAGTGAGGCTACTATGCTCTTGGGGTGTAGTCATTGTTCATGTGCACTACTTATTCGTTTGTTTATTGAACCGAACACTTTTGGTGAGCGGCCGCCTGAAGATTTTTGCCAATGGGTCGATACAGAGCTCAAGTCAGGAGAACTCCCATGCGATTCGTGCTCATAGCCGTCCTTGCCCTCAGTGTCGTGGGCTGCACCCGTTGGTCGATGAACCACCATTTGAACCTCGCCTACAGCGCCTATGACCGTGGCAATTGCGAGCAGGTGACGCTCGAGCTGTCCAAGGTCGAACGCGCCAGCCGCGCGCGGCCTTATGTGTGGCCGGAAGTGTCGATGCTGCGCGGTCTGTGCCTGGAACGGCAGAAACTGTTTGTCGATGCGGCGCAAACCTACCAGTTCATCATCGCGTCGTACCCACAAAGCGAATACGCCTACCGCGCCCAGGCGCGCCTGGAAACCTTGCAGGCGCTGGGTCACTACCCGCTGCGCAGCGCGGCGGCGGTGCGTCCGACCCGCTTCTGATAACGTTTCGCATTCAGGACTGGCTCACCGGCGACGGTGAGCTATAGTCGAATAAAGCGGTTTGGAGCCTCGCCTCCAAACCGACGTAACACCCGTGATCGGCAGGAGTAAGCGACAGCGGCTCATGGACTGTCGCACCAGGATCGGGGAGAGCGCGCCCATGCCTGATTAAACAGCAGGCCGGCCCGTTCCGAAGCATTAGTGCGGCCCTGCTTAAGGGCCTTGCTGGGCGAATTGCGCATGTTCACTGACCGCCGTATCGAGCGGCATCAACTGCCGTATTTTCTGAAAGTCTTCAACAGCATCACCGACAAGCCGATCGGCTTTCTGGGCAACGTCTCTGCAGACGGGCTGATGCTCGTCAGTCAGTTGCCGATGATGATCGGCGCCGATTTCGGTTTGCGCCTGAAAATCCCTGCGACCGACGGGGGGATACAGATCATCGATCTGCAGGCCTGTTGCCTGTGGTGCCACGAGGACCAAACCCCCCACCATTACGACGCCGGCTTCAGCCTGCAACGGGCACCGCCGGAGTATGGGCAGTTGGTGCAGGCATTGAAGCAGTACTTCAGCTTTCAGCCGTTGCCGGCTTCTGCCTGATACAGGCTGCGATCTTTTAAATTGTTCCCGCTTTTTTCCAGTTCAGGTAACGCGTGACCAATGCTGGCCCCAGCGCCTCAGGTTGCCTGTCCACTACCTGTACTCCATGGGCGTTCAAGCGCTCATGGAGTGCTGCGCGTGAATTCAGGTATTCAACGGTCCCGCAATAGCTCAGCGCCTCCGACAAGGTTTGCACCGGCAATAGGCGCGTAGTATCGAGGACATTTTCCCGCAAGCTTGCGACCAGCACCTGATGCTGTTTGCTCAATCGCTTGACGGCCGTCAGCAGTTCTTCATCGTCTTCATCGCGCAGGTTGGTCATCAGCAGCACCAGCGCCCGGCGTTTCTGCCGAGCCAGTAGCTCAGTGGTAGCCGCTTGATAATCGGCGCTGCGTTGGGTGCTGTTCAGGTCATAGACCGTGTTCAGCAAAACGTTGAGCTGGCCAGTGCCTTTCACCGGTGCGAGGTAGCGCGGGTGTTCGCTGGCAAAGGTGCTCAGGCCCACAGCATCCCCTTGGCGCAGGGCGACGTAACTGAGCAACAGGCAGGCGTTGAGCGCGTGATCGAAGTGCGCCAGTTCGTCATCCTGGCTGCGCATGCGTCGACCGCAGTCGAGCATGAAGATTATCTGTTGGTCACGCTCGTCCTGGTATTCCCGGGCAATCGGTGTGCGTTGGCGCGCGGTGGCCTTCCAGTCGATCTGCCGCAGGCTGTCACCCTCGCGAAATTCCCGCAGCTGATGAAATTCCAGGCCAAGGCCACGCCGTTGGCGCTGACGTACGCCGAGTTGGCTGAGCCAATTGTCCACCGCCAGCAGTTGGCCGCCGTAGAGTCGAGCGAAGTCCGGGTAGACCCGGGTGTTGTCGCTCACGCTGAGCAGGCGCTTGCCGGACCATAGGCCCAATGGGCTCGGCAGATTGATTTCGCAGTGATCGAAGCTGAAGTGACCGCGTTTGAGCGGACGCAGGCGATAGCCGACGTGGCTGTACTGGCCGGGTTGCAGTTCGACCGACAGGGGCAGGTTCTCGAAACTCAGGCCATCGGGCACGTGGTCATGAATCTGTATGTTCAGTGGCAGGGCAAAGTCGTGCTCGACTTCCAGTCGCACTTCGCTCCAGCGGCCGAGGGCCAGGCTGCCGGGCATTTGTCTTTGTACGCGGGGGGAGGGCAGGCGTTCGAGTCGGATGGCGTCGAGTATTGCCAGGACCAATAGCGCCAGCAGCAAGCCCCAGTTGATCGACAACAGGCTGGATGGCATTCCCATGCCCAGCGCCCGCAATATGCCCAGCACGACGCCGATGACCAGCAGGATCGTGAGCCAGATCAGCAGCAGGCGCGAAGGTTTCAAAGCCGAGGTGCCGGTACTTGATCGAGCAGTTGCTGTAGCACCTGATCGACGTCCAGGCCTTCGATATCCAGCTCCGGCGCGATGCGCACGCGATGGCGCAGCACGGCCAGGGCACAGCCTTTTATGTCGTCTGGAATCACGAACTCGCCGCCGCGCAACAAGGCTCGTGCCCGCGCGCAGCGCACCAGCGCAATGGACGCACGAGGCCCGGCGCCGAGCGTCAGGCCGGGCCAACTGCGGGTGGTGCGGGCGAGGCGCACGGCGTAATCGAGGGCTTGCTCATCCAGCGGCAATTGACTGGCAATGCGTTGCAGGGCCAGCACGTCCTTGGCTTGCAGCACGGTGCGCAGCGGTTGCACATCGAGCATGTCGGCGCGGGTCGAGCGGCTGACCTGACGCACCATGTCCAACTCCTGCCCGGCGTCGGGATAATCCATGCGCACCTTGAGCATGAAACGATCGAGTTCGGCTTCCGGCAGCGGGTAAGTGCCTTCCTGTTCGATGGGGTTTTGCGTGGCGAGCACCATGAACGGCTGGGCGATAGGCAGGGCGCGGCCTTCGAGGGTGACCTGGCGTTCCTGCATGGCTTCGAGCAGTGCTGCCTGGGTTTTTGCCGGGGCGCGGTTGATCTCATCGGCCAGCAACAGGTTGGTGAACAAGGGACCTTTGCGCAGTTTGAATTGCTCGGTCTGCAAGTCGTACACCGCATGCCCGGTGACATCGCTGGGCATCAGGTCCGGGGTGAACTGGATACGCGCGAACTCACCGCCGAAACAGCGAGCCAGTGCCCTGACCAGCAACGTCTTGCCCAGACCCGGCACGCCTTCGAGCAACACGTGGCCGCCGGCAAGCAGGGCTGTCAGCACGTCATCGATGACAGTGTCCTGCCCGATCACGGCTTTTTGCAATTCATGGCGCACCGCCTGGGCCAACTGGCAGGCGCGCTGGCGTTGCGCAGTGGCATTATCGATTGCATCGGGCTCGGTCGGTTGGCTCATAACGCATTCCTCAAAGTTTGCAGACGGGCGACCCGGCGGCTGAATTCAGCGCTGGAAAGCCGCTGCTTCGGCCGCGGTCCCATGGCTTGGCTGACCGCGCTCTCGGGTTGGCCGCTCAGGCGCGCGAGTACGCGCCATTGTTCGGCGACATCGAGTTGCTCATAGCCAGGATGACGATGTCTGACACGGCGCAGTATGTCTTGCCGCAAGGCTTGCAGCAGGCTGTCCTGGCCATTGTGTCGCAAGATGAAATCGGCGCCGGCGCGCAGATGCTCCTGCCATTGCTGCCGAGCTTTGGGCTGCGGTTGCTGGAGTGGGCCATGGCGCATGCCAAAGTGCCAGAACGCCAGCCCGATCAGGGCGATCAAGGCGACCAGCGCCTGGGGGAAATTGCGCAACAGCAATGTCAGCAGGCTGTCGTGCTCGGTGTTGAACAGCAGGGTCACGCCGGTATCGGCGGTCAGGTACCAGAGCAGCCAGGCGTTGTCGTATTGATCGATGGATGGGGTTTTCCACAGGTCGGCGTCAGTCACCACAATGATCGAACCGAGCCCGTGGTTCAGTTGCATCATATGGGTGGCCTTGCCACTGTTGGCCCAGGCGTGGGCGAGGTTTTTCGGGTCCTCGAGATGGAATGCGGTATCGAAGCCGGCGTAGGCCGGTGCGGGTTCATTTTCCAGATAGAGCTTGGTCAGTTGCGGGTAGGGGTCGCCATGAGTATCGGGCGGCGGGTCCTTGAGGTCTTTGCTCAGCGATTGCTGCAGTTGCACCCGATCGAGCAAGCGGTCATTGCTTTGCCCGGTCTGTTCATCCCACAGTGACTGAGCAACGAACAGCAGGCGCCCCCCAGCCCGGGTCCAGTCCAGCACTTGATCGATCTGCCTGGGCGTCATGTTGTAGCGGTCGCCGAGCAACAACAGGCTGTGATGCTTTGGCGCGAGGCTGGGCAGGATGTCGAGGCTGTTGGCATGGCTGACACTCAAGCCCTGTTTGCGCAAAAAATACTCGGCGGCAAGGTAGGGATTCGCCTGGGCTTCCGGCGCCGGGCCGTGGTCGATTTCGGCCGGGTAGGGCGTTGCCTTCAGGTACAGATAAATCATCAGCGCGCCCAGCAGCAAAGCAGCCACCGCGCTGACGATCGGCCAGGTGCGCCGGTTCACCGGGCGGTTCTCGGGCCAAATACATTACGCCAGCCGTCACACAGTTCGCGTTGCGCATGAGCGGGCGGCGGTTGGTTCCCGTAGGCCATGTTTTGCCAGTGCGCGGTCAGGTCTTTGCTGAAGGCCAACAAGGCCGGTTGCTGCAGTTGCTCGACTCGTTCCAGAACCTGGCCTTCGGTGTCGGCGGCTTTGAGCGGGATGTCGAAGTCGTGCAACAAGCGGCTGAGCAATGCGCGATAGAGCAAGCCGAGCGCTGCGCGGGGGTTGCTTTGCCAGAGGTTTTCGGCACTTGCAGCAATGTCGGGGGGCAGGGTTTCGCGGTCGAGATCCAGGTCGAAGGCCTGCGCAGGAAGTGGGCGCGGAGCTTTTTCGGCGGGGCGTGGGCGACGGCTGACGAACGCCTGCAACCAGTCACGGTAGTACCAGATCAATACTCCGATGGCGCTGATCACGGCTGCCCACAGTGTGATTTCGATCAGCGTGGCCAAGGCGCCGAAGTGCTGGTTGTCAAACCGTTGGAGCAGTGCCTTTAGCCATTGAGGCGTCTCGTCGCTATCCGCGCTTTCGTCGCCGGCCGGTTTTTCGCCGAAGCGATAGCGGGTGACGGTTTCCCTGTTCATGAACGGTGGTTGATCGAGGATTGCCTTGATGCTGTCCCGGGACGCCTGGCTGGTCAGTGATTGCTCCAGCAAGCGCGGGCTGTCGGGCGTCGCCGGGGCCGATTCGGCCGCCCGTACAGTGGGCGCGACCGGCATCAGCAAGATCGCCCCCAGCAACAGGGCAAGGGTGGTGCCACTCAAGCGCTGGGACAGTCGGCGAAACACCAGCTCGATATCCCAGGCTTCGAGCGCGGTGCGCCGGTTCAGATACAGGCTGAAGCCTGCGGCCACGTAGACCGGTTCCCAAACCACCAGCACCAGGGCGTAGAACCCGTTGGAGAGATGTTCCAGCCAGTGCCAATCCTGCGTCGCGGCGCTGATCAGCGACTGCCAGCTCCAGTCGAGTGCGACCTGTTGTGGCAACAGCAGGTAAAACAGCACCATCAAGCCGATCCAGAGCGCGCTTTCCAGGAGCGCCCCGATCACGGTCAGCCAGCGCGCCGCGCCGGCGTCACGCTGCAACAACACCTGCAATCGCTGATGGCGCGCCTCACCGCTCAAGCCTTCGAGTTGCAGCACGGGCAGCAGGAAGCTGCGGCTCAGGCCCAGGCGTCGCCAGGTCAGGCTGGCCAGCAGTTGCGGCTTGAGCAACCGTGGCCATTGGTAAAGTGCCTGTTTGAGGGTGGGCGTTTCAGCAAAGATGGCTTTGGAAAGGATGTACAACGGCAAGCGCTCGAAGGCCGGCTTCAGCCACCAGAAGATGAACACGGCGAGGGTCGGCGAATCCCACAGTAACCAGGTGAGCAATGCGAAAACCGGCAAGGTGACAATCGCCCAGCTGGTCATCAGCAGGCGACGGTGGCGCTGACTCAGCAGCACGCCGAGGTCCATGGCCTCGAAGGTCGGTCGCGGGCGAATGACCACAGTGGTGTCACTCAGGCGCATGGCGGGCCCGTCCGGCGAATAGCAGGTAAACCGCCACCAGTACCCAGAGGACCGCACCGACCAGGTATTTGGTCAGGGGCGCCGGGGCCGTCATCGACGACCAGTAGGCTTCGATAAATGCCGCAATCAGCAGAAACAACATGACTCCGCAAATCAGCAGCACGCTCTTGCGGGCTGTCAGGCGCAAGGCTTCGCCACGGGGCAGGCGTCCCGGGGCGATCAATGCCCAACCCAGTTGCAGGCCGGCGGCACCCGCCAGGGCGATGGCCGTCAGTTCAAAGGCTCCGTGTCCCACCACGAATGACCAGAATGTTTGTCCATAGCCAATATGCGTCAAGTGTCCGGCTACCGCGCCGATCATCAAACCGTTGAAGACCAGGAAAAACGCGCTGCCCAGGCCAAACAGCAAGCCGCTGGCAAACGTCTGAAAGGCGATCCCGATGTTGTGCATGATGTAGTAGCCGAACATCGCCCAGTCTTCACTGGCCGCCCGCTCCATCGAGCGCCCGAGGTGACCGGCATCGGGGTCGTACATGCTTTGCATGTCGCTGACCTGATCGGCCGGGATCAGGTTATAGACCAGGTCCGGAAACAGATACACCAGCCCAGCCATCGCGATCAGACTGCCGAAAAACATCAGGCTGGCGGCGAGCACAAAGGGCCATTGTTCGCGTACCAGCCGGGGGAAGCCGGCCAGGATGAAACCCAGCGCATTGGCCCCCAGCTGACTGCGATGCCGATACAGTTGCTGATGCCCGCGCAACACCTGTTGCTGCAACGAGTCGATCAGGAAACTGCTGTAACCACGCTCGCGGGCCAGCGCAAGGTGTTGGCACATGCGCCGATAATCGGCTGGGAACTGATCGACCCCATTGGCTTTCCTGTTCCGCTCCAGCCTGTCCAGCATGAGGGAAAACTGCTCCCATTCGGCCATGTGCCGATGTTCGAAAAGGCTTTGTTTCATGCCGGACCCAACAAGCCGTGGGCGATGCCGTTGAGTTCGGCCACGGCGCGCGGTGGCGCAACCTGCAAGGGGCGCGCGAGGATCGCGGCCAGCTCGTTGACCCTGGCGTCGGACAGTCCTGCCTGGCGTTCGGCGAACCCGAGGATGGCGCGTTGCTCGGTCAGTGTCAGGGCAAAAGGTGGGCGACGGGGTTGAGAGGGTGGCAGTTGCGGGCGGGTGAGCGGCTGTTCGCGGTAGACCACCAGCGTGCCGGCGGCCAGGTCTCCGAGACGCTTGAAGTTGGGGTGTTGCAGGCAACTGATGGCACCGAGGAAGTAGCCGAATGGCAGCATGTCAACGAATCGCAGCAGGTTGCGCAACAGTGACGCGGACCAGCCAACAGGCGTGCCATCGTCCTGGACGACACGCAGGCCCATCCATTGTTTGCCCGGTGAACAGCCCTGGTTGAGGACTTCGAACAGCACCATGTACCACCAGCTCACGCCGAACAGCAGGATCGAACCCAGGCCCGCACCGAGTTTTCCGAGCATCGCGAGGGCAATGAACAACAGGCCCAGGATCAACCCGCGCAACGCCAGGTCGATGGCAAACGCCAGTGCACGCACCATCAACCCGGCCGGGCGCAGTGGCAAGTCGATGCCTTCGGGCGTTTCGACCTGATACTGCGTGTCCAGTGGCGGGGACAGCGTTGCTTTCCGTGGCAGTGCTGTGGCGTCGAGCATGGGCAACCTGATGGTGTGGCCTGATCGGTTTGTCTCTTCAAAGGATGCTAGCAGCCTCGCTGGGGAAAACGACATAACTATGTATTGCACATTGCGTGGCCGGGGATGATTGAATGGCAGGATTACTGGCCGGAGCGGGACGGGAACGCCTAGACTTCGCCAATCTTCAGTTCAGGAATAGCCCGTGACCTCCATCTTCTGGTACGACTACGAAACGACGGGCATCAACCCCCGTTGCGACCGACCGCTGCAAATGGCGGGGCTGCGTACTGACTTCGCCCTCAATGAAATCGACGAGCCGGTCAACCTCTTTTGCCGTCCCAGCGACGACATCCTGCCGCATCCCGCTGCTTGCGCAATCACCGGCATCACGCCCGCCCAACTGGCTGAGCACGGGTTGAGCGAGGCCGACTTCATGACCCGCGTCCATGCCCAACTGGCAGCGCCAGGGACGTGCGGCGCGGGCTACAACACGTTGCGCTTCGACGATGAGATGACCCGCTACAGCCTGTACCGCAATTTTTTCGACCCTTATGCACGGGAATGGCAGGGCGGTAACAGTCGCTGGGACCTGATCGATGTCGTGCGGGCGGCCTATGCCTTGCGCCCCGATGGCCTTGACTGGCCGACGGACGATGAGGGGCGGGTGACGCTCAAGCTCGAACGCCTGACTGCCGCCAACGGCATCGATCATGGCAATGCCCACGAAGCGCTGTCGGACGTTCGCGCCACGATCGCCCTCGCGCGCCTGATCCGGGAGAAACAGCCGAAATTGTATGACTGGTTGTTTCAGCTTCGTAGCAAGCAAAAGGTGCTGGACCAGATACGCCTGCTGCAGCCCATGGTCCACGTGTCGGGGCGCTTTTCCGCGGCGCGCAACTATTTGGGCGTGGTTTTACCCCTGGCCTGGCATCCGCGCAACAAGAACGCACTGATCGTCTGCGACCTGCACCTCGATCCGCAGGGCTTGCTCGATCTCGATGCCCAAACCTTGCGTCAGCGCTTGTATACCCGTCGCGAAGACCTGGCAGAAGGCGAATTGCCAGTACCGCTCAAGCTTATCCACATCAATAAATGCCCCGTGGTGGCGCCGTTATCGGTTCTTCGTCCTGAAGATCAGCAGCGCCTGGGAGTGGATGTTGCGCTTTATAAGCAACGAGCACTGCGGCTAAGTGACGCGCAGCAAGAGTGGCAGGCCAAAGTTCTGGCGATTTATGCCCGTGAAGATTTTTCCTCGAGCGAGGACCCTGAACAACAGTTATACGACGGATTTATCGGGGACCGTGATCGGCGTCTATGCGAGCAAGTCAGAACAGTCGACCCGCTGCAATTGGCACAACAGCAATGGCCTTTCGATGATGAACGTTTGCCAGAGCTATTGTTTCGATATCGCGCACGTAACTTTCCCGACACCTTGAGTCTCGACGAGCAAGAACGCTGGCGAGTATTCTGTCAGAAACGTTTGTCAGTGCCTGAATGGGGCGCGCCAAATACGCTGGATAGTTTCGTAGAGGCCGCGGCCCAATTGACCGTTACAGCGACATCGATGCAGCTGGCGGTGCTCAATGATTGGCAGGATTATGTTCAGGGTTTACGCAAACGTTTGAATCTTTGAAATCGAAAATGTCCCGAGGCTGAACTTGTGGCATAAAAAAACGCCAGCGTGTGCTGGCGTTTTTTTGTCGCAATCGATCAGCGACACGCGCGCAGGCTTAGCCCAGCAGGGTAGCCCAGCCTTCAACCACGTCACCGCCCCACTTGGCTTTCCACTCTTTCAGAGTCTTGTGGTTGCCACCTTTGGTTTCGATGACTTCGCCGTTGTGCGGGTTTTTGTATTGTTTAACTTTGCGAGCACGCTTGGTGCCGGTAGTTTTTACTGCGCCGCCACGTGGAGCTTTGGTTTTGGCTTCTGGATCCAGCAGCGCGATGATGTCACGCAGGGACTTGGAATACTCGCCCATCAGGGTGCGCAGTTTGCCTTCGAATTCCAGTTCGGTCTGCAGTTTGTCGTCTTGGGACAGGTTCTTCAAACGGGCTTGCAGTTCTTTGATAGCTTCTTCGGTGGCACGGTATTCGTTGATCAAGGACATGATTACTACCTTATGTAGGGCGCTGGATGGCAGGTGACAGTGCGGCAATAATAGTCAGGGTGTATCATCAAGTAAACATTAAACCTGAGTTTATTTAATTAAATTCCAGTGAATTCAGCACGCATTGGATACTCAGTTTATAGTTTGATGCTTGTGCTACAGATATTTACAAAGCGCTGCTGGTCGATGGGCCAAGTACACTGTGGCGGCGTCAACCTGGTGGCGCGGGGACCTTGGCGCAGGCCATCGACCAGGCAGCACGTGATCAATACTGCAGATTTGCTGCGCAATCGTTAGAATGGCCGACTTTGCGAAGTTCTGGAGTTTCCCCCTCATGCGCACTTTTCGGCTGGTGATTTCTTGCCCGGACCGCGTCGGCATCGTTGCCAAAGTCAGTAACTTTCTGGCGTCACACAACGGCTGGATCACTGAAGCGAGCCACCACTCGGACAATCTGAGTGGCTGGTTCTTCATGCGTCACGAAATTCGTGCCGACTCGCTGCCTTTCGGTATCGAGGCTTTGCGCGAAGCCTTTGCGCCGATTGCCGAAGAGTTCTCGATGGACTGGCGTATCACCGATACCGAGCAGAAGAAGCGCGTGGTACTGATGGCCAGCCGCGAATCTCACTGCCTCGCCGATTTGCTGCATCGCTGGCACAGCGATGAACTGGATTGTGAAATCGCCTGCGTGATTTCCAACCACGACGACCTGCGCAGCATGGTCGAATGGCACGGCATTCCGTACTACCACGTACCGGTCAATCCCCAGGACAAGGAGCCGGCATTCGCCGAGGTCTCGCGCCTGGTCAAGCAGCATGATGCCGAAGTGGTCGTACTGGCCCGCTACATGCAGATCCTGCCGCCTGAGCTGTGCCGTGAATATGCGCACAAAGTCATCAACATCCACCACAGCTTCCTGCCGTCGTTCGTCGGCGCCAAGCCATACCACCAGGCTTCCCTGCGCGGGGTGAAGCTGATCGGTGCTACCTGCCACTATGTGACCGAAGAACTGGACGCCGGCCCCATCATCGAGCAGGACGTGGTGCGCGTCAGCCACAGCGACAGCATTGAAGACATGGTGCGTTTCGGTCGTGATGTCGAGAAAATGGTGCTGGCCCGTGGCCTGCGCTACCACCTGGAAGACCGGGTGCTGGTACACGGCAACAAAACCGTGGTGTTCTGATAACCGCACGGCACGGTTGAAATTCGAAGGGCCTGGGCGTTCAATCGCCGCAGGCCCTTCGTCGTTTCTGCACTGAGGATTTGAACATGGCCGATCCGCTGGACAAAGCCACTTCCAAGGCACCCGCCACCTTGGGCGAGGGTTGCTTGAGCCGTTACGACCCCGATGAGATGAGCCCTGAAGATGGCACCGATTTTCCGGGGGGCTGTAGGAGCTGGCTTGTCGGGTCGCCGCATCGCAGCGAAGGCGGCAGAAAGACCAACGCAATGCTTGAGGACGCCTTCGCCGGCAAGCCGGCTCCTACAGATACACGCTTTTCATGAGCTTCTTGAGCAACGGCCGCCCCAGCATCAATAAAAACACCGGCCCACCCACCAGCAAGTAAAAGTAATACGTCACCGCCCGCCAGATCAGAATGGCCGCTGCCGCCGTGGATTTGCCGACCATGGGCGCCAACAGTGCCGCCGAGGTCAATTCAGCCGCCCCGGCACCGCCTGGTAACAGGCTGAACTGCCCCGCACTCAATGAAACCATCTGGATCAGAAAGCTCCAGGCCCACTGCATGTCCGCGCCGAGCCCGCGCAGCGCCAGGTACATCACGCTGTAACGCAAGATCCAATGCACGCACGTCAAGCCAAATACAGTGATCAGCGTCTGCGCAGGCAGCTTCAGGGTGTCGGTGAACGCCGCCAGAAAGTGCAGGAGTTTTCGTGCCCAACGCATTCGGGTCGAGGGCTCGACGTTGAGGCGCGCCAGCAGTCGGCCTCCCATACGAATCAGCACGCGATGATAACGCGCCACCAGCACGCAACTGACCAATCCACCGAACATCGACAGGGCACTGACAATCAGCAACCACGCCATGTGCTGGCTGAGATGCTGGAACAGTGCGTAAATCAGAATTCCGATCAATGCGCAGAGGAAAAACAACAGATCGCTCAGTTGGTCCATGGCAAATACGGCGCTGCCCCGAGCCGGTCGCACGCCGTTGCGCGCCAGCAACGCCATGATGGTGAGTGGCCCGCCGCTGCCACCCGGCGTGGCGCAATAGGCAAACTCGGCGGCCATCACCACGCCCAGGCTCCTGAGCGGGCTGACCTTGTGGCGCTGATCCCCCAGCAACAGGCGCAAGCGCATCGTATTGACGACCCAGCACAGCAGGATCATGCCGAACATGACCAGCAAGCTGCTCAGCGGAAAGTCATTGAGCCGCGACCAGGTTCCGCTGCCGCCCAGCAGCCAGGGAATCAGCACGGCGGCGAGCAGGCCGATGCACAACAGAATCGCGCGACTCATGCCGCACGCCCCATGCGCCCGCCGTGCAAGGTCAGCCAGCGGGCCTTGGTCATGGGCACGCGGCCCTCATCGAGCAGGCGCTTGAGGGTTTGCAACCAGTATGTGCGCGAGAACTCATGACGCATGTCCACCGGGTGCAGGCCCAGGCGAATCACCGGCGCGCTTCGCCAGCGGTGTTCGAGTTGCTGGCTGACCACTTTCGATAAGCCACGACGCCAGACACTGCGCGCACTCCAGACCAGCCCGGGGGCATCGATCGCGGCGAATTCGGGCAAGCGATACAGGTGCCGGGCGTCGCTGGTGTAATTCAGCGGTAATTGGCTCAAGGCCTGGCGCGTGCCTTCGCTCATCAACCAGGCAGGCGCGACAAAGCCGTGCAGTGGCCAATCGTATCGCTGGAACATTTCAATGCCAGCGTGCAGGCGGGTGAGGGCGGCCTCGCGAGACAAGCTGTAGAACTCGCCTTCGTGGGTGTAGATCCGGCGCATGAACCAGTCGCGGGGATTGCGAGCCCGCGGACCGTCATCGCAGTGGAAATAACCGTGCAGCACCAGTTCATCGCCGCGCACCAGTCGTGTCTCAAGCTGACGACGAAACGCCGGGTGGGCTTGCAGGTCGTTGTGTTTGTGGAAATCGGGCACCACCAGCCAGGTGATCGGCACGTTGCCCAGCGCGTCGACGGCTTCGACAAAGGGTTGGTAATCGCCCCAGGTCTGTGGCGCGACATCGTGCAGTACCAACAGCAGGCCGGGTGCATCCGTGGGTTCAGGCATTGGCGGCTCGCGGCCATTGGCTGCCGCGGACGGCGTGATAGTGGCCGAGCAAACTGTTGACCACGGCGTCCCAGGCGTAATGCCGCTCGACATGGCGTCGGGCCTGCTGGCCGAGGACTGCGCTGCCCTGGCTGAACAATTCGCGCACCGCGTTGGCCATGGCCAACGAATCGTTGGGGGCACACAACAGGCCACATTGATCGGTGATGATTTCCTCGAACGCACCGGCGGCCACTGCCACCACCGGGATGCCGCAGGCCATGGCTTCGAGGATCACCAGGCCAAAGGTTTCCTGGTCGCCGGCATGCAGCAGTGCATCGGCGCTGGCCATCAGGCGGGCGACTTGCGGGGCCGGGCAGAATTGGTCGATGACTGTGACGTTATCCGGCACAGTGGTCGGCATCGACGAACCGACCAGCAGCAAGTGGTAACGGTGGCCCAGGCGCTTCATGCATTCGAGCAGCACCGGAAGATTCTTTTCCTTGGAACCACGCCCGGCGAAGATCAATAGATGGGTGTTTTCGTCGAGGCCCAGCTCGGCCCGAAGGTCGGTATCCCGTGCATCGGGATGAAACATCTGGAGATCGACCCCCAGGGGCTGCACGAAAACGTTCTTCACCCCCAGCCCGGTCAGCTTGTTGGCCATGACCCGGCTCGGCGCCAGTACCCGGTCGAAGTTGCCGTAGAGCCTGCTGACATAGGCCTCGACGTTGGGGGTGACCCAGTTGCCCATTCGATTGCTGGCCAGCAACGGCAGGTCAGAGTGATAAAAGCCGATCACCGGCACGTCGAGTTGGCGACGGGCGTCCAGGGCCGCCCAGGCGGTGAGGTAAGGATCGCCGACTTCTATCAGTTCGGGTTGCAGATCCTGCAGGACATTGCGCCAGGGCGCGAGACGCAGAGGGAAACGATAACCCTTGCCGAACGGCAGGGCGGGCGCCGGAACCGTGTAGATGCCATCCTGTTCGCTGAGAACGGCCCCCGGTATCAGCACGCTGTGGCGAATACCTGGCCTGGTGCACAGGCGATGATGCTTGGCATCCAGATAAGTGCGCACGCCACCGCTGGCAGGGGCGTAGAACATGGTTATGTCAGCGATATGCACGATGAACATCCCTCCGGTCCGTTGTTCTCCCTTGGTTGACCTTTATGAAGAATAGATGTTCGGTTGGGGTTTGGAGGGTGGGGCGCCTGGGCAGAGCTTCTTCGCGGGCAAGTCGGATTGCCGCCCGCGAAGTGGCCGTATCAAACGCTAGATACGGAAGCTGCCCACCAGCTGCTTCAACCGCGCCGCCTGTTGCTCAAGGTCCGAACAGGCGCGCAAGGTCGATTGCAGGTTTTCCACGCCTTCCTGGTTCAGCGTGTTGATTTCGGTGATGTCCACGTTGATCGACTCGACCACCGCGGTCTGTTCCTCGGTGGCGGTTGCGACCGACTGGTTCATGCCATCGATCTCGCCGATGCGTTGCGTCACGCTGCTCAGGCGCTCGCCGGCCAGATTGGCGATCTCCACGCTGTCCTGACTGTGGCGCTGGCTGTCGCTCATGGTGCTGACCGACTCGCGGGCGCCGACCTGCAGTTCTTCGATCATGGTCTGCACCTGCTGCGCCGATTCCTGGGTGCGATGCGCCAGGTTACGCACCTCATCGGCCACCACGGCAAATCCACGCCCGGCTTCACCGGCCCGCGCCGCTTCGATGGCGGCGTTGAGCGCCAGCAGGTTGGTCTGCTGGGAAATGCTGGTGATCACTTCGAGAATCTGTCCGATGTTCACGGTTTTGCTGTTGAGCGATTCGATGTTGCTACTCGAGGCGCTGAGCATGTTCGACAGTTGATTCATCGCGGCAATGCTACGGTCCACCACTTGCTGGCCGTCTTCGGCCAGGTTACGGGCATCGCTGGCCTGGCTCGATGCGTGCGCGGCATTGCGGGCGATCTCCTGGGTGGCGGCACCGAGTTGGTTGATCGCCGCGGCCACGCTGCTGGTGCGCGAGGCTTGCTGGTCGGAGTTGTACATCGACGAGTTCGAGGCGGCGACCACGCGCAATGCCACTTCGTTGACCTGGCCCGTGGCCGAGGACACTTCGCGGATCGAACCGTGGATACGTTCCACAAAACGGTTGAATGCCGTGCCGAGGCTACCGAACTCGTCGTTGTTCTGGATCACCAGTCGCTTGGTCAGGTCGCCTTCACCGTCGGCGATGTCGGCCATGGCCCGGGTCATCACGTGCAACGGCTGGATCAGCAGGCGGATCAGCATGCCCAGCAGGGCGATGATGATGGCGACGGCGATCACCGTGGCAACCACCGCCGAGGCGCGGAACTCGCTGAGCATCGAGAAAGCCTTGTCCTTGTCCACCGACAGGCCGATGTACCAATTGACCGACGGCAGGCCCTTGATCGGGGTAAAGGTGACGATGCGGGTCTTGCCGTTGACCACGATTTCACTGAAGTCGCGGCTGATGCGCGGGGTGTTTTGCGGATACGCCTCGCCCAGGGATTTCATGACCAGGGCCTTGTCCGGGTGGACCAGGATCTTGCCGTCAGCGCTGACCAGGAAGGCGTAGCCCATGCCATCGAAATCCCGGGCGCTGAGGGTATCGATCAAGGTTTGCAGGCTCAGGTCGCCGCCTACCACACCGACGCCTTGCCCGGCTTTTGTCGAGGGCATGGCCAGGGAAATGATGGTCTGACCGGTCGCCGCGTCGACATAGGGTTCGGTCAGGGTTGGTGTGCTGCTGTTTTGCGCACCCTTGTACCAAGGGCGAACCCGAGGATCGAAACCGTCAGGCATCTTCGCGTCCGGACGGATGGTGAAGTGCCCGGTAGCGTCACCCAGGTAGGACGCCATGAACGTCGACGTCAGTGCTTTCTGTTCCAGCAGGGTGGCGACGTTGGCTTGTTCCGGGTTGATGGCAATGTTTTGCGCGAGGTTCTCGATCAGCAGGATTCGACCGGTCAGCCAGGTCTGGATATTGTTGGCGGTGACGTCGCCCATCTCGTTGAGATAGTTGTCCAGGTTTTCGCGGATGGCATTGCGCTGTAAATAGTCGTTATACAGGGTGAATGAAGCGAAAGTGGCAATGACGATGAGGGCGGCGGCAAGCAGGATCTTATGGCTGAAGCGTAGATTTTTGTTCATGGCTTGGGGTTCCGCTAAGGTCTTAATGTCCTGCGCGTGCTTTTATAAAGGAACGCACGATGGGCAATGTTGAAAGCAAGTGAGATTTCCGTCGCTCCTTAAGGGAAATGTCCGACAGATTTGTGTCCGTCTGCTTTGTCGTTATTTCTATCGGCCGTGTAGGACCAAAGATTAACCATGGGTGACCAAATGCCTGATTCATTGCAACTTGTTATCGGCGCCGACCTCGCGGGACAGCCGATCGCCCAGTCCATGCGCCTGGCGAACCGCCACGGTTTGATCGCGGGCGCGACCGGAACCGGCAAGACCGTCACCTTGCAACGCATGGCCGAAGCCTTCAGCGATGCCGGCGTGGCGGTGTTTGCCGCCGACATCAAGGGTGACCTGTGTGGCCTGGGCGCTGCCGGCAACCCCCAGGGCAAGATCGCCGAGCGGATTGCCGGCATGCCATGGCTGAACCACAAGCCTGCGGCGTATCCGGTGACCTTGTGGGACATTCACGGTCAGTCCGGTCATCCGTTGCGCACGACATTGAGCGAAATGGGGCCGCTACTCTTGGGCAGCCTGTTGGAATTGACCGACAGCCAGCAGTCGGCGCTGTATGCCGCGTTCAAGGTTGCCGACCGCGAAGGCCTGTTGCTGCTGGACCTGAAGGACCTCAAGGCGCTGCTCAATCACCTCAAGGACAACCCCGAACTGCTGGGAGACGACGCGGCACTGATGACCACCGGCTCCAGCCAGGCCCTGCTACGGCGCCTGGCAACGCTGGAACAGCAGGGCGCTGAAGCGCTGTTCGGTGAGCCGGCGCTGCAACTTGAGGACATCCTGCAACCGACCGCCGATGGGCGCGGACGCATTCACTTGCTCGATGCCAGTCGCCTGGTGCATGAAGCGCCAAAGGTCTACGCGACGTTCCTGCTGTGGCTGCTGGCCGAGCTGTTCGAGCAACTGCCGGAACGCGGCGATGCGGACAAACCGCTGCTGGCGCTGTTTTTCGACGAGGCGCACCTGTTGTTCGCCGGCACGCCCAAGGCGTTGCAGGATCGTCTGGAGCAAGTGGTGCGGCTGATTCGTTCCAAAGGCGTGGGCGTGTATTTCGTCACCCAGTCGCCGGGTGACTTGCCGGACGACGTGCTGGCACAGCTGGGCCTGCGCATCCAGCACGGCTTGCGCGCGTTCACCGCCAAAGAGCAGAAATCCCTGCGGGCGGTGGCCGACGGCTTCCGACCGAATCCAGCGTTCGACGCCCTGTCGGTGCTGACTGAGCTGGGCATCGGCGAAGCGCTGGTGGGTACTTTGCAGGACAAGGGCACGCCGGAAATGGTCCAGCGTGTCTTGGTGGCGCCACCGCAGTCGCGGATCGGGCCATTGAGTGACACCGAGCGTACCGTGCTGATAGGCGGCTCACCGTTCAAGGGAAGATATGACAAACCGATCGATCGCGAGTCGGCTTATGAAGTGCTGATGGGGCGCAAGGGCCTGGCCCCGGAACCTGAGGCGGCACAGGCTAAACCGGCGGCTGAGGAACCGAGCTTCACCGAACAGGCCGGAGAGTTCCTCGGCACGGCGGCGGGGCAGGCACTGAAATCGGCGATGCGCCAGGCGGCCAACCAGTTGGGCCGGCAATTGGTGCGCGGACTGATGGGTTCATTATTAGGTGGCAAAAAAAGCCGATAAATCCATCTTAAGTGGGCACGATCAATGTGGGAGCGGGCTTGCTCGCGAATACGGTGCACCAGTCAACATTTTCGTCGAATGACACACCGCATTCGCGAGCAAGCCCGATCCCACATATGTTCTATGTCATTCCTTGGACTTGGCGTGCGCCGCCAGGCGCTCCAGCGCCGCCCGCAGATTCGGATCGCTGATCCCGTCAGCCGTGGCCTGGATGGTCGCCGCCGCATCGTTGGATAAGTCCATGGTATGTCCGGCCGCACCCTGCTGAACGGTGGGCGGCTGGACCTTGAACAGGATTCGCGTGAGATGGGTGAACTCGTCGAACATCTGCAGTTGCCGTTGCAGGCGCTTTTGCTGGTAACGCAGGCGAGTGGCCCAATGACCATCGGTGACAATCAGCAACAAACTGCCTTCGCGCCAGGACGCCACGTGGCAATGGGCGCGCGCGGCGGGTTGCAGCTGGCTTTCGAGCAAGCGTTGCAAATGACCCAGGCGTTGAGCGTGGCCGAGAATGGCCTTGAGCGGCTTGGCTTCGCGAAGCAGAACGGCGGGTGCTCTGGCCGTAAGAGGGCGAAATGCCATGATCAGACACCTGAAGTAACAGAGCCGCCATGGTAGCAGAAAGCAGCGGATGCGCCCGACCCATTGCTTTGCGAGCGCTTTACCCATTAAATCAACAAGTAACTTCTGCCGTGAATGGCTTGAAGTTCAGCGATTTGCCCTTATTTTAAGTGAGCCCCGTTACAACGCTGTGCCAGCATCGTGGAATAACGCCACTTTCCTCACCACCGTTTCCGGGTAGAATGCTCGTTCGCATGCGGCCATGAGGGCTGCTCGGGCGACTCACGGGGCCGCCCTCCATCCCTTTAGTGTGGAAGATCCTGCCGATATGTTTGCGCCTTTGTTAAAGAAACTTTTTGGAAGCAAGAACGAGCGCGAAGTCAAACGCATGCTCAAGACGGTGCAATTCGTCAATGCCTTCGAAGAGCAAATGGTGGCCCTTTCGGACGATCAATTGCGTGCCAAGACAGATGAGTTCAAGGCCCGCTTCGCCAAAGGGGAATCCCTCGACAAGCTGCTGCCGGAAGCCTTCGCGGTCGCCCGTGAAGCCGGCAAGCGTGTCATGGGCATGCGCCACTTCGATGTCCAGCTGATCGGCGGCATGACCTTGCATGAAGGCAAGATCGCCGAGATGCGTACCGGTGAAGGCAAGACCCTGGTGGCAACACTGGGCGTTTACCTCAACGCATTGTCCGGCAAGGGCGTGCACGTTGTGACGGTGAACGACTACCTGGCCCGTCGTGACGCCAACTGGATGCGTCCGCTCTACGAATTCCTCGGCCTGACAGTCGGCGTGGTCACGCCATTCCAGCCGCCGGAAGAAAAGCGCCTGGCCTATGCCGCCGACATCACCTACGGCACCAACAACGAATTCGGTTTCGATTACCTGCGCGACAACATGGCGTTCAGCGTGGAAGAAAAATTCCAGCGCGAACTCAATTTTGCCGTGATCGACGAAGTCGACTCCATCCTTATCGACGAAGCCCGTACCCCGCTGATCATTTCCGGTCAGGCCGAGGACAGCTCCAAGCTGTACATCGAGATCAACAAACTGATCCCGCAGCTGGAACTGCACGTCGAAGAAGTCGAAGGCGAAGTCACCAAGGCTGGCCACTACACCGTTGACGAGAAGACCCGACAGGTCGAACTCAACGAAGCCGGTCACCAGTTCGTCGAGGAAACCCTGACCCGCATCGGCCTGCTGGCCGAAGGCGAGAGCCTGTACTCGGCGCACAACCTGAGCCTGCTGACTCACGTGTATGCCGGTCTGCGCGCGCACAAGCTGTTCCATCGCAACGTCGAATACATCGTGCAGGACGGCCAGGTGGTACTGGTCGACGAACACACCGGTCGTACCATGCCGGGCCGTCGTTTGTCCGAAGGCCTGCACCAGGCCATCGAGGCCAAGGAAAACCTGAACATCCAGGCCGAAAGCCAGACCCTGGCATCGACCACGTTCCAGAACTACTTCCGTCTGTACAACAAACTGTCCGGCATGACCGGTACGGCCGACACCGAAGCGTTCGAATTCCATCAGATCTATGGCCTGCAGGTCATCGTCATCCCGACGAACAAGCCGCTGGCGCGTAAAGACTACAACGACCTGGTGTTCCTGACCGCCGACGAGAAATACGCGGCCATCGTCACGGACATCAAGGAAAGCATGGCCGCGGGCCGTCCGGTGCTGGTGGGTACCGCGACCATCGAAACGTCCGAGCGCATGTCCGACCTGCTCAACAAGGAAGGCATCGAACACAAGGTCCTGAACGCCAAGTTCCACGAAAAGGAAGCCGAGATCATCGCCCAGGCCGGTCGCCCGGGTGCGCTGACCATCGCCACCAACATGGCCGGTCGCGGTACCGACATCCTGTTGGGCGGCAACTGGGAAGTGGAAGTCGCTTCGCTGGAAAACCCGACCCCTGAGCAGATTGCCCAGATCAAGGCTGACTGGCAGAAGCGTCACCAGCAGGTGCTCGAATCGGGTGGTTTGCAGGTGATCGCGTCCGAGCGTCACGAATCGCGCCGTATCGACAACCAGTTGCGTGGTCGTGCCGGTCGTCAGGGCGACGCCGGTTCCAGCCGTTTCTACCTGTCCCTGGAAGACAGCCTGATGCGCATCTTCGCCTCCGACCGGGTGAAGAACTTCATGAAAGCCCTGGGCATGCAGCCTGGCGAAGCGATCGAGCACCGCATGGTGACCAACGCCATCGAAAAGGCCCAGCGCAAGGTCGAAGGCCGCAACTTCGACATTCGCAAGCAACTGCTCGAGTTCGACGACGTCAACAACGAACAGCGTAAAGTGATCTATCACATGCGCAACACGTTGCTGGCCGCTGACAACATCGGTGAAACCATTGCCGACTTCCGTCAGGACGTGCTCAACGCTACCGTCAGCGCGCACATTCCTCCGCAATCGCTGCCAGAGCAGTGGGACGTTGCGGGCCTGGAAGCGGCACTGGAAAGCGATTTCGGCGTGAAACTGCCGATCCAGCAGTGGCTCGACGAAGACGATCACCTGTACGAGGAAACCCTGCGCGAGAAACTGATGCAGGAGCTGATTGCCGCGTACAACGAGAAAGAAGACCAGGCGGGCGCCGAAGCGCTGCGCACCTTCGAGAAGCAAATCGTCCTGCGTGTATTGGACGACTTGTGGAAAGACCACCTGTCGACCATGGATCACCTGCGTCACGGCATCCACCTGCGTGGTTATGCGCAGAAGAACCCGAAACAGGAGTACAAGCGCGAGTCGTTCACGCTGTTCTCCGAGCTGCTGGATTCGATCAAGCGCGACTCGATCCGTGTGTTGTCGCACGTTCAGGTTCGCCGCGAAGATCCGATCGAAGAAGAGCAGCGCCTGCGTCAGGAAGCCGAAGCACTGGCCGCTCGCATGCAGTTCCTGCATGAAGAGGCCCCAGGCCTGGAGCAGCCGGAGCCGTTGGGTGAAGAGGTCGATGTGGCCCTCGCCACCGCCCCGGTTCGCAACGAGCAGAAGCTGGGCCGTAACGAGCTGTGCTACTGCGGTTCGGGCAAGAAATTCAAGCATTGCCACGGGCAGATCCAGTAACCCCCGTTTCATACGCTGAAATACCCGCGCCGCGACCGGCTCATGCCGTCGCGGCGTTTTGCCATTTCAACCCCCCGCTTTTGCTGAAGCGGTGCAGACATCATCTATAAAGGAGCGCATTCATGGCTGTTGGTCTTGGTCCTTTGCCAACGTTGCACCCGGTTGCCGGTTTTGAACTCGGTATCGCCTCGGCCGGTATCAAGCGCCCGGGGCGCAAGGATGTTGTGGTCATGCGTTGTGCCGAAGGCTCCACGGTGGCGGGCGTGTTCACCTTGAACGCTTTTTGCGCAGCCCCGGTGATCCTGGCCAAGCAGCGCGTGCAAGGCCCGGTACGCTACCTGTTGACCAATACCGGCAATGCCAACGCGGGTACCGGTGAGCCTGGCCTGGCCGCGGCTGAGCGTACTTGCGCCAAACTGGCCGAGTTGACCGGTGTCGATGCCAGCCTGGTACTGCCGTATTCCACCGGGGTGATCGGCGAGCCACTGCCGGTCGAAAAAATCGAAGGCGCACTGCAAGCCGCTCTCGACGATCTGTCGGAGAACAACTGGGAAGCTGCCGCCACCGGCATCATGACCACCGACACCCTGCCAAAGGGCGCCAGCCGTCAGTTCCAGCATGACGGCGTGACCATCACCGTCACCGGCATCAGCAAGGGCGCGGGTATGATCCGTCCGAACATGGCGACCATGCTCGGCTACATTGCCACCGACGCCAAGGTCGCCCGCGATGTGTTGCAGAACCTGATGCTGGACGGTGCCAACAAGTCGTTCAACCGCATCACCATCGACGGCGACACCTCGACCAACGACTGCTGCATGCTGATCGCTACCGGTCAGGCGGCACTGCCAGAAATCACCCGTGCCGAAGGCGAGTTGTTCGCCAAGCTCAAGCAAGCGGTGTTCGAAGTGTGCATGGAAGTGGCCCAGGCGATCGTTCGCGATGGCGAAGGCGCGACCAAATTCGTTACCGTTGAAGTCAATGGCGGCGGCAATCACCAGGAGTGCCTGGACGTCGGCTACACCGTGGCCCACTCGCCATTGATCAAGACCGCACTGTTCGCTTCCGACCCGAACTGGGGTCGCATCCTCGCGGCTGTTGGTCGTGCCGGCGTGCCGAACCTGGACGTGAGCAAGATCGATGTGTTCCTCGGTGAAGTGTGCATTGCCAGCCGTGGCGCCCGCGCTGCAACCTACACCGAAGCCCAGGGTGCGGCGGTGATGCAACAGGCGGAGATCACCATCCGTATCGAACTGGGTCGCGGCGATTGCAGCGAAACCATCTGGACCACCGACCTGTCCCACGAATACGTGAAAATCAATGCCGAGTACCGTACGTAACGCTGCATAAACTGTAGGAGCCGGCTTGCCGGCGAAGGCGTCCTCTGCCGCGAAACATGTGTTGAGGCTGCTACCGTTGTCGCTGGCAAGTCGGATCGCCGCACCGCAGCTCCTACAGGTCTCTCTTTATGCTTAAGGACGCTTTAACATGAGCCTGCACCTGATCATCGGCGACAAACTGCTTTCCTCCTGGTCCCTGCGCGGTGCCTTGGCCCTTGAACTGGCCGGCGCCCCCTACACCGAAGAGCTGATCAAGCTGAACCAGCCGGACACTCGCGAACGCCTGCTTAAACACTCGCCGACCGGCAAAGTCCCACTGTTGAAGACCGAACACGGCACCGTCGCCGACTCCCTGGCGATTGCCGAATACCTGGCGGAACAGTTTCCGGACGCTGGGCTCTGGCCCAAGGACGTTGGCGCTCGCGCCCAGGCGCGTTCGGCGTGTGCGCAGATGCACAGCGGCTTCTTCGCCATGCGCGGCAACATGCCGTTCGACCTGAGCCATGATGCCCCGCTGACACCGACACCGGCCGATGTCCAGGCTGACATCGAGCGCATGTCCGCCCTGTGGGCCGAGTGCCGCGCCGCCGCAACCGAAAGTGGTCCGTACCTGTTTGGCCGGGCAACCCTGGCCGATGCATTCTTCGCCCCGATTGCCGTGCGCCTGCGCACTTATCAGGTGACGCTGCCGGAGGCTGACGAAGCCTACGTTCAATCCATCTACCAATGGCCAGCCTTCAAGGCCTGGCAGAAGGCCGGACTGGAGGAAATCGAGCGGTGAAACGAGTACACGTAGCGGCCGCCGTCATCCGTGATGACAGTGGCAAGATCCTCATCGCCCGCCGTGCCGACACGCAACACCAGGGCGGCCTGTGGGAGTTTCCCGGTGGCAAGGTCGAGGCCGACGAGTCGGTCGAAAGCGCCCTGGCCCGTGAGCTGCACGAAGAGCTGGGCATCGTGGTCGGCGCGGCTCGCCCGCTGATCAAGGTCTGCCATGATTACCCGGACAAACAGGTGTTGCTGGATGTCTGGGAAGTCTCGGCATTCACCGGCGAGCCGCACGGCGCCGAGGGCCAGCCATTGGCCTGGGTGTCGGCGCGTGAACTGTCGGGTTACGAGTTCCCCGAGGCCAACCGGCCAATCGTCGCGGCTGCACGTTTGCCCGAGCAATACCTGATCACGCCTGATGACCTGGAAACCCCAGCCCTGCTGCGGGGTATTCAGAAAGCCATCGCCGGCGGCATCAAGCTGATCCAGCTGCGTGCACCCAACGGTTATGATCCGAAATACCGCGATCTGGCCGTAGATGCGGCAGGGCTGTGTGCCGGTAAGGCGCAGCTGATGATCAAGGGGCCGTTCGAGTGGCTGGGGGATTTTCCTTCCGCTGGATGGCACATCACGTCGGCGCAGTTGCGCAAGTATGCCGCCGCTGGTCGGCCGCTGCCGGCATCGCGCTGGTTGGCGGCGTCCTGCCATAACGCCGAGGAATTGGCGTTGGCCGAAGAGATGGGCGTGGACTTCGTGACCTTGTCGCCGGTGCAGCCGACCCTGACGCATCCAGGGGCGCAGCCGCTGGGTTGGGAACAGGCTACGAGCTTGATCGAGGGATTCAGCAAGCCGGTGTTTCTGCTGGGTGGTGTTGGCCCTGCGCAAGTTCAGAAGGCATGGGCTGCCGGTGCCCAGGGTGTGGCGGGGATTCGGGCGTTCTGGCCTGAGGCCTGATTTTCCAGTGATGCAGTTGGCCTCATCGCCAGCAGGCTGGCTCCCACAGGTTTTGTGTGCACCACAAATCCACTGTGGGAGCTAGCCTGCTGGCGATGAGGGCCTCACAAGCGCCGACTAAACTTCAGGTTTCGCCGCAGGCTGCCAAAGAATCTCCGCAACCCGCTGACGCCGGGCAATCACCCGCGCCACCACAAACAACAAATCCGACAACCGATTGATATACGCCAATCCAACCCCGGCCAACGGCTCAATCGCATTCAAATGCTGACAGCGACGCTCGGCACTGCGCGCCAGGCTCCGACAGACATGGGCTTGAGCAATCAGCATCGAACCGCCGGGCAAGATGAAATTCTCCAGCGGCCCCAACTCCTCATTCCACACATCAATCGCCGCCTCCAGGCGCTCGATTTCCACGGCATTCAATGCCTGATACTCCGGCATCGCCAGCTCACCGCCCAGGTCAAACAACCTGTGCTGACAAGGCGCCAAGACCTCGATCACTTCCTGCAACCCCGGATACCGGGCACTGTCTGCCGCCAGTCCAGCCAGTAATACACCGACCTGACTGTTCAACGTATCCACCTCGCCAATGGCCTCGATCCGTGGGTGGTCCTTGGGGACGCGGCGACCGTCGCCCAGGCCGGTTTCGCCTTTGTCGCCGGTGCGCGTGTAAATTTTCGACAGGCGAAAGCCCATGGTTACCTCGATAGCAGGTTGAGTTCTTGAGAGACGAGCGGGGTGCTCACCAATGGCAGGCGCAGGGTAAAGCAGGTGCCTTGGCCCAAGGTCGATTGCACCTCCATCTGGCCCTTGTGATTGTTGGTGATGATGAAGTACGAGACCGACAGGCCAAGGCCGGTGCCCTGACCGATTTCCTTGGTGGTGAAAAACGGTTCGAAGGTGCGCTTGCGCACGCTTTCGCTCATACCGATGCCGTTGTCCTCGACCTGGATTTCCGCCCAGGGTGGATTGAGCCGGGTGCGCAGGATGATGCGGCCGGGTTCCCGGTCGTCTTCACGCAAATGAATGGCCTGTGCGGCGTTTTTCAGCAGGTTGAGCAACACCTGTTCCAGCTCGTTGGCGGTGCCGGGTACCGGCCCCAGCGCCGGGTCGAACTGGCGAATGATCGCCTGGCCCTTGAAGTCGAAGCCAATCGCCAGGTCGAAGTCGTTTCCGGCGATTTCCACGGCCTGATCGATCAGCGCCGGCAGATCGCATGGGGCCATTTGTCGGGTGCTGCGGCGACTGAAACTGAGCATGTGCGTGACGATCTTCGCCGCCCGGGCGCCCGCCTGCTGGATGCCGTCGAGCAGCTGCGGCACTTCCCGCGCCTGCAGGTATTGGTTGACGGTCGACAGCTCGATGCCGACCTGCTCGGCCTGCTCCAGGTTCTTCGGCAGTTCGGGGGACAGGCGACGGCGGATATTCTGCACGTTGTGCAGGATTGCGCCGAGCGGGTTGTTGATTTCGTGGGCCATGCCGGCGGCGAGTCCGCCGACGGAAAGCATTTTCTCCGACTGCACCATCATTTCTTCCAGGGACAGGCGCTGGGTGATGTCGTCGATGCGGATCACCACGCCTCGCCCGGCGCCGCCCATCAGTGGATAAAAGGTCAGGGCGTAGTGGCGCGGTTCATCGTCCTTGACCCAGGTCACGCGCTCGATCTTCGCCACCGTGTGCTGCTCGACGGTCTGCTTGAGCTGCGGCAGAAAGGGCTTGAGCGGTTCGAAGGCGAGGAAGATCGGCTGGTTCAAGGCTTCATCCAGGCGCGTACCGGAAAGGGCGCTGGCTTCCTGGTTCCACTGCGTCACGTAGAGCTGTTCGTCGAGGGCGATCAGCGCCGAAGGCATGGAGTCGATGATGCTGTTGAGATAATTCTGGAACCCCGTGAGTTTTTTCTCGATCTTGCTCCGCACCTGGACTTCCAGCTCCAGTTTGCGATTGGTGTGGCGGGTTTCTTCGGCCAGGCCCTGGGCCTGGTCATACGCGGCCTGGGAGTCATCACGGGCGCGCTTGAGTTGCTGCTCCCGCGCCTCGATCCGCGAGAGCATGGTGTTGAACGCTTCGGCCAGGCTGCCGATTTCATCGTGGTTGCCCCGCGAGGCGCGCAGGGCGTAGTTCTCTTCCCGAGTCACTTGCCGTGACAACTCCTCAAGCTGATGAATCGGCTGGGTAATCAGGCGTTTGATCTGCCGCGCGATGATCAGCCACAGCAGCACGCTGAAAATCAGGATGCCCAGGCTGGCGGTGAGGGTGCCGGTATAGAACGCCATGGGCAGCTCGCTGCTGGCCACCAGCAGCAGGTGACCGGGTGCGGTGCCGGGGCGGGGCAGGGTGATGACCTGGTTGCTGCGAAATTCGGTGACCTGCCAGGATTCGATGTGCCGGAAACGTTTGGGCAGGCTCAGATGATCGCCATGCTGCAACTGCGCCAGGCGCTCGCCCTTGCCGTCATACAGGGCCGCGGCCCGCAGCGGCGAGTAACTGTCGAGCTCATCGAGCAGGCGTTGCGCGCTTTGCGGCGACTGCAAGGCTTCGGACACCAGGCTCGGGTTGGAGACCAGCCGGCCAATGGTCTGCAGGGCCTGGGGCGCCATGCTTTCCTGGGAGATGTAGTACGCGGCGCTGATAAAGGTCAGGTTGGCGACAAGCAGGACAGTGGTCAACAGCACCAACAGGGCGGCCAGAAGTTTCTGGCCGACAGGGAGGTTTTCAAGACGCTGGCGCAATGGCATCAGGTTTATCGCTGCAAAGGAACAAGGGGCCAGCGTAGCCGCTGCTCAGTCGCTGGGCAATCCAAGGCTGTGCAGGCGTGCGATCAGCCTCGCCTCGAGCTGATTGAGGTGCGGCAGGTTCAGTTGATGCCGTGCGGCGACTTTACAGGCATGACCCAGCAGGTAGCTGATTTCGGTGCGTCGCCCATTGCTGACGTCCTGGTACATCGAGGAGTAGTTGGCGGCGGTCGCGTGAATCACCCGTTCAACCTCCTGCTGCAGGTTTTCGGCGGCTGCCGGCTGGCCGCAACGCTCGAGCAACTCAATCAGTTCGCCGCACAAGGTGGCAACCTCACAGTGATGCTCCTGCAACCCGCCATTGCGGCAATCGTGCAGCACCGTCAACGGATTGATCGCGCAGTTGAGTGCCAGTTTGCGCCACAAGCGGGTGAGGATTTCGGTGCTCCACTCATGGGGAATGCCGGCGGCGTCGAGGTCGTCCAGCCAGATCGGAGCGACAGGATGGCCGGCATCGCCCAGCCAGGTGAACCCGTGCCCGGCGAAGACCACACGCCAGTCACCGTCGCGAAAGGCACCTTCGGTGCTGGACGCGTAAATGCAACGCGCCTGCGGTACTTGCGCCGCCACGGCATCCTGGCTGCCCAGGCCATTCTGCAACAGGATCAGCTCGGCGCCGGGCGCCAGGCGCGGTGCCAGTTGTGCCACCGCCTGTTCCGCGTCGTAGGCCTTGCAGGCAACCAGCAGGCGATTGATAGGGGTGAGGCTGTCGGCCGTTTCGGCGCTCACCGCATAACACTGTGCCTGGCCCTGTTCGACCAGGGTCAAGCCGCCTGCCGCTTCGTACGCCTGCAACCGAGCCGCGTCACGCAGGATCAGCCGCACCGGTACGGCGGCCCGCGCCAGGCGGGCGGCCCACAAGGTGCCGAGGCTCCCTGCGCCGAGAACATGCCAGGTGGTGGACATCAGCTTTTTGCTCTGTTTGAGGCGCGCATGGGAGGCTCGCAGTGAATGATGGGAAAGACCCGTTATAATCAGCGCGGATTTTAACCGCAAGCCAGGCGTGCTCCCTCTTGATTGAGCGTGCCCTATTTATTGGAGAGATTACATGCCGTCGTTCGACGTGGTATCCGAACTGGACAAACACGAAGTCACCAACGCGGTCGAGAACGCCGTCAAGGAACTCGATCGTCGTTATGACCTGAAAGGCAAAGGCAGCTTCGAGTTCAAGGAAAAGGACCTGACCGTCAATCTGACCGCTGAGGCGGATTTCCAGCTCGAAGCGATGATTGAGATCCTCAAGCTGGCCCTGGTCAAGCGCAAGATCGATGTGCAGTGCCTTGAGGTCAAGGATGCATTCGCCTCGGGCAAGCTGATGAAGCAGGACGCTGTCCTCAAGGAAGGCATCGACAAAGAGTTGGCGAAGAAAATCGTCGCTCACGTCAAGGACGCCAAGCTCAAGGTCCAGGCGGCCATCCAGGGCGAGCAAGTGCGCATCACCGGCAAGAAGCGTGACGACCTGCAGGAAGCCATTGCAGTGCTGCGAGCCAAGGAATTCGGCATGCCGCTGCAGTTCAACAACTTCCGCGACTGACTTTGGTCGGGAACCTCTCGGCGTTTTCGGCGTCCGAGGCCCAAGCAGCGGCAGAAACGATTGATCCGGATAGGGTTCGGTCTTTCTGCCGCTTTATTTTTCGTGTGCCGCGTAGCCGCAAATCAGGAGAACCAAGATGGATTTGAATGCTGAAGTAGACAACCTGGTCAGGGTGTCCCAGTCCTGGATCCCGATGATCATGGAATACGGCAGCCGTGTACTGTTGGCGGTGATCACCCTGGCTATCGGCTGGTGGTTGATCAACAAGGTTACGCAAAAACTTGGTGGCCTGATCGCCCTGCGTAACGCCGACCTTGCGCTGCAAGGATTTATCAGCAGCCTGGCGAACATCATTCTCAAGATCCTCCTGGTCGTCAGCGTGGCGTCGATGATCGGTGTGGAAACCACGTCGTTCGTGGCGGCCATCGGTGCGGCGGGCCTGGCCATCGGCTTGGCGTTGCAGGGCAGCCTGGCGAACTTCGCCGGCGGCGTGCTGATTCTGCTGTTCCGTCCGTTCCGTATCGGTGACTGGATCGAAGCCCAGGGGGTTGCCGGCACCGTCGACAGCATCCAGATCTTCCACACCGTACTGCGCACCGGCGATAACAAGACCATCATCGTGCCTAACGGCAACCTGTCGAACGGCATCATTACCAACACCAATCGTCAACCGACTCGCAAGGTGGTGTTCGATGTGGGCGTTGATTACGAAGCGGACCTGCAAAAGGCCCGTGAAGTGTTGCTGGAGCTGGCCAAGGATCCGCGGGTGTTGGCCGATCCGGCGCCGCAGGCAGTCATTTCGACCCTGGGCGACAGTTCGATCACTGTTTCCCTGCGTGTCTGGGTGAAAACAGCGGATTACTGGGACGTGATGTTCATGTTTAACGAACAGTCCCGTGACCGATTGAAAACGGCGGGTATTGACATTCCATTTCCTCAGCGTGTAGTTCGCGTGGTTCAGGAAGCATCAGTACAGTAAGCCTGTTTGTTACTGCAAAAAACCCAAGAGGCTAATAGTCTCTTGGGTTTTTTTGTGACTATTGATCAGTTCATTGAAAAAAGTATTAACGTTATGCGCGCAAGTTGCTTGCCGCAGTGTTTGTTATGTGGCAGGCATAAAAAAACCGCCCACCTGAAGAGGTGGGCGGTTTTTGATCTACAGAGTTCCGGTTTTACACCCTGATTACAGGATGCTCAGCGGGTACTCGATGATCAGACGGGTGTCGTAGTTGTCAGACGAGTAGCCGCTGTACGCACCGTTCGAACGGTAGTTGGCGAAACGTGCACGGAACGACAGGTCTTTTGCCGGACCTTCCTGTACTACGTACTTGGACTCCAGGTTCCACTCGTTTTCCTTACCTTCACCCAGACCGTTGGTCTTGATGTTGTCACCCATTACGTAACGGGTCATGAAGCTCAGGCCAGGTACGCCGTAGGTCGCCATGTTCAGGTCGTAGCGAGCTTGGTAGGATTTCTCCTCGCGGCCCACGAAGTCGGAGATCTGAATGGAGTTGGATACGAAGATGGCGCTGCCGCCGTCAATGCCGTAGTAGTAAGCGTTGTCGCCGCTCGACTGCTGGTAGGCCAGGGTAAACTTGTGAGCGCCCAGGCTGTAGGCAGCTGCCAGGGACCACAGGTTGTTGTCCACACCCAGGGTGCCGTCGCCAATCGCGTCAACGGTGTCGCCGCGCTTGTCGCCTTTGGTCTTGTAACCGTTGAGGTCGAAGTTCAGCGACTGTTCGTCGTTGATCGGCAGGGTCCAGTTCAGGTTGACGTAGTACTTCTTGAAGTACTCTTCGGCATCCGATGCAGCCAGGGCGCCGGTGAAGTTGTCGGTGAAGGCGTAGCTGGCGCCGAAGATGTTGATGCCGCCGCTCAGGCCTTTGGCGTGAAGACCATCATCATTTTCAATGCCGCCGATGCTGTCACGGGCCATACCGGTTTGCTTGCTCAGCGCGGTGAAGCGACCAGCGCTCAGTTCCAGGCCTTTGATTTCCTTGGAAGTCAGCAGGGTACCGGTAGCGACTTCTGGCAGCAGACGGCTGTCGTCGGTTGCGAATACAGGGCTGGCAACGAATTGCTGACCGTATTTCAGAACGGTGTCGGACAGGCGCATTTTCACTGCACCGCCTACCTTGCCTTGGGATTTTTCCGGGTTGCCATCGCTGTCGTTGGCGAACAGGCCGTTACCACGGTGGCCCGAACCGCCGTCCAGTTTTACCGAGCCCATTGCCATGGCGTCGGCGCCGAAACCAAACAGACCTTGAGTGAAGCCCGACTCGTAGGTGAGCAATTGGCTCAGACCGGAATCCTGACGATAGCCGGCAGTACCGGAAGTACTGTTGCCTGCACCGTTCTTGAAGTCGCGGTTCATGTACTCAAAACGGGTTTTGAGTTTCAGGCTCGAATCTTCGAGAAAACCCTTGGACTCGTCCTGGGAAGACGCCATTGCGAACTGCGAGGTGCCTGCTGCAACAGCCAGTGCGATCATGCTCCACTTCATCACGCGCATCGTGATTTGCTCCTTTGGTTTTTAGAAGAGTACTGCCGCTCCACCTGTTTTATTATCTGGGCGGCTCTTTCTTTTTGTGTCGGCGCAAACTTATATCACGCCGACAATGTTGGCGATACTTGCGCATCTAACCTTTCAGCTTCTTTACGACCCTGTCGTAAACGGCTAGCCAGATGTCGCAAATTTACAGCCCCGATGCAACCGAACTGACAACTTCAATGCTGTTTTTCTGGGTTGGCGCATCGATAAAAAGAGTCCCTGGTGAAACGTTTGAATCTCCATCGGGCTACCCTGCCACTGTTTTTTTGGGTCTTAAGGCTGCCCGCTTCCCGCGGTGCCTTATAGACGATGTGGGTAACAATGCAACAAGCGTGCACAAATCAGAACTCCACCGATGTTTTTTTCTGACTGGCTGCCTGATGCGGTAAAAACCTCATGAAACCGGGGGGTTCATGCTTCTTTACTTCGGGCTTGACGCCATGCTCGGCATCGTGTCTCAGCCTCCTGTTAGGTCGCGTGACATGCAAAAGCGTTACCGGTTCACCCCGCCAGTGAGTAATTGGCGGATATGCGAAGCACTCAGCGTAGACGCACTGTGCGGTTTTGGTGCAAAAAATTTTTATGACTGTGCTGAATTCAAACAGTCGGGCCTTTTGCGTGGCGTGAGCAGTCCTTGGTTCTCTGGTCATTTCGGCGTTTTTTACCCGCAAGCGAGTTCGGTGTTGGTGCGTTTTCGCAGAAAATGTCTCATCTCGGGGCGGGCTAGAGCCCTTTATACAACCTCGAGTGGCACAGGCAGTGGTTCGCCGTGAAGCCAGCAGGGTATGCTGCCGTCCGGTGGCCTGGCGTACGATCTCTCTGGAAGGGCGCTAAGCTGAAAAATGATGACCTGGCGGGAGTAAACGCAGTGTTCGCTTTAGATCCACGACTTCAACAAGACACACTACCGATCGGTGATTTCCCGCTCTGTCGGTTGCTGTTGTCCAATGATTCGAGCTACCCCTGGTTCATCCTGGTGCCACGCAGGGACGATATCAGCGAGATATTTCAGTTGAGTGTCGCCGATCAGCAGCAACTGTGGCAGGAAACGACCGCGTTGTCAGAGTTGCTCAAGGACTCGTTCGATGCGGATAAGCTCAATGTCGCAGCCCTGGGCAACGTGGTCAGCCAGTTGCACATGCATGTGATCGTGCGCAAGCGTGATGACGCGGCCTGGCCGTCTCCGATCTGGGGCAAGCATCCGGCCAGGCCCTACGGTGCAGAGCAGGTCGCGGCGATTCGCGAACGGCTGCGCCTGGTGTTGACCGATGATTTCACGTTTGTGGAGGATTGAACCATGAGCCTCGAAGAGCGTGTAACCGACCTTGAAAGCCGACTGGCGTTTCAGGATGACACCATCCAGGCATTGAATGATGTCCTGGTGGCGCAGCAGCGGGTGGTCGAGCGCCTGCAGCTGCAAATGGCCGCGCTGCTCAAACGGCAGGAGGAAATGGTCGGCCAGTTCGAGTCTTTCGAAGAAGATGCGCCGCCGCCTCATTATTAAGCGCCGCGGCTCCTTCATTAAGAATGCAGGCAATAAAAAACCGCGAACATGTTCGCGGTTTTTTTTTGCCTTTGATCAGCGTCGCGGCAAAGCGGCGATGACGTCTTCGGCTTGCAGGCCTTTGTCACGATTCATGACGGAGAACTCGACGCGCTGGCCTTCGACCAGAACGCGATGGCCTTCACCGCGAATGGCCCGGAAGTGCACGAAAATATCGTCGCCGGAGTCGCGGGAAATAAAGCCGAAGCCTTTGGAGGTGTTGAACCACTTGACGGTCCCGGTATCGCGGTTGCTCATGTCATAGCTTGGTGAAGCGGCGGCCGGGGACGATTTGTAGAAGCTTATGGCCAGATGCAGGGCAACAGCGATAAAGGCTGCAACCAGGCTGAACAGCACGGCAGGCTGGCCGGCAATGACCGGCATCTCCGCGATCAGGGTCACGGTTTGCAGGGCGACAGCCAGCACCAGCAGGATGCTGACGAGGTTCTGCAGTTGATGGCGCGGGCCTTTGTTCCAGTAAGGGATAACCGGGGCAAGTGTCAGGTTGAGGAGGCCGAAAAAGGCCAGGTACAGCGCCTCGGGTTGTTGCAGGTACGGTAAAGCCTCGGATCGCAGGCTAGGGATGAAGGACAGCAGCAAGGCCGCTGCGCCTATCAGCAGGTGGACGATTTTCAACATTTTGATTAACTCACGTTAAGACAGCTCACAAGGAAGAGCTGATGGCGCACGGTTCGCTTCGGAATAAATGAGAGGCGTTGGACACGTACCCGGTATCAGCCTATGCGTCGCGCCCGAAAAAATAGGCGCTGACGACACGCTGCCTATTTAACAGCAAAGCTGCAGCCTACTCAAATCAAGGAGTCCAGCGGTGCATCGGGTGGCTTTGCGGCCTGGCGGGGCATCCGAGCTGCAGCCTGGCGACAGGCTTGCTAGAGTGGTCTTGCACCTGTTGGATGAACTTCATCACCTTTAGGGGAAAAACATGGCAATCGATATCGGTATCAGTGAAGAGGACCGCAAGTCCATAGTCGACGGACTTTCGCGTCTGCTGTCGGACACCTATGTGCTTTACCTGAAAACCCATAACTTCCATTGGAACGTTACGGGTCCCATGTTCCGCACCCTGCATTTGATGTTCGAGGAGCAATATAACGAGTTGGCGTTGGCGGTCGACTCGATTGCCGAGCGTATTCGCGCGCTCGGATTTCCGGCGCCGGGCGCCTATTCCGTTTATGCGCGCCTGTCTTCCATCAAGGAAGAAGAGGGGGTGCCAGCTGCCGAAGACATGATCAGGCAACTGGTGGCGGGACAGGAGGCTGTCACGCGTACGGCCCGTGGGATCTTCCCGCTGCTCGACAAGGTCAGCGACGAACCGACGGCTGACCTGCTGACCCAGCGCATGCAGGTCCACGAGAAAACCGCGTGGATGCTCCGCGCGCTGCTGGATCAATGATGCGCCGGCGCGTGAATGGCACTGTTGTTCGCGCGCCGCTTTTCCTCGGAAGGGCGCCCTGGCGAGTGAGCGATTCTTCGTCTGTTGCTGTAGGAAAAGTGTTGGACTAGGACGCTCTCCCTGATCTGCCTTCAGTTGTTGGCTTATCCTACGCGGATGGTCATAAAGTCATCTGGCTATAACTTTGTCCTCACGTTTTTATAAGCATGCAAATTGCTTTTATAGAAACCGCAAATGGCAAAGGAGTGTCAGCGATATGGAATATGAAGGCAGGAGAGACGAGGGGCGGATCAGTTCGGCCAGGGACATAAAGGTCGATCCATTTGTCAGTGAGTTCGATATGGGGCTGGCCCAGCCACTATCCCGGTCGGTGCGATTGAATGGCTTTGCCACCTGTTTGCGGCTTGAACAGGTGTATTGGGATATTTTGGGCGACATGGCCAGGGTCAATTGCTGTTCGGTCAGCGCGTTGCTGTCCCATGTCGATCGCCAAGTGCATTTGCGTCATGGCGGGGTGAGGAATTTCAGCGGGCTGGTGCGGGTGGTCTGTGTTGTCCACAGCCGCAAGGAAGGGCATTGCCCGGTAATGGCTTGAACCTGATGAATCAAGGAGCAACGTGTCGATCTGTGCAGTCTTACGGCTGCACAGGCTGCATTTAATGGATATAATCCCGCTCTTTGCCGCAAAACCCAGCGTGCGCGGTAGCAATCTGATCGCCGAGACAACCCCCATGCCGATGTACGATTACCAATGTGCTTCCTGTGGTCATCAGTTGGAAGCCATTCAAAAGATCAGCGATGCACCGTTGGTCGACTGCCCTGCGTGCCAGGCGCCAGAGCTTAAGAAACTGCTGTCCATGCCAGGCTTTCGCCTCAGCGGCACGGGCTGGTACGAGACCGATTTCAAGACCGGTTCCAAGAAGAACCTGGCCGGCGGCGACAAAGCTGACTAGGTTTCTGGACCTGAGTTGAACCACACGCGCGAGTTCTTGCGTCATCCGTCAGCGGATCGACGCGAGCCCTCCAACTGAATGTCGAATTACGAGAAGCGAAACCACTACCATGATGCGCAGCCATTATTGCGGCCAACTGAACGAAAGCCTGGAAGGCCAGGAAATTACCCTTTGCGGATGGGTCCACCGTCGTCGTGACCACGGTGGGGTGATTTTCCTCGATATCCGTGATCGTGACGGTCTGGCCCAGGTGGTGTTCGATCCGGACCGCGCTGAATCCTTCGCCGCTGCCGATCGCGTGCGCAGCGAGTACGTCGTGAAGATCACCGGCAAGGTTCGCCTGCGTCCGGCCGGTGCCACCAACGCCAACATGGCGTCGGGCATGATCGAAGTCCTGGGCTATGAGCTGGAAGTGCTGAACGAGTCGGAAACCCCGCCGTTCCCGTTGAACGAGTTCTCCGACGTCGGCGAAGAAACCCGCCTGCGCTATCGCTTCCTGGACCTGCGTCGTCCGGAGATGGCCGAGAAGCTGCGCCTGCGTTCGCGCATGACCACCAGCATCCGTCGCTTCCTCGACGAGAACGGCTTCCTCGACGTCGAGACGCCGATCCTGACCCGTGCTACCCCTGAAGGTGCGCGCGATTACCTGGTGCCCAGCCGTACCCATGCCGGTTCGTTCTTCGCCCTTCCGCAATCACCGCAGCTGTTCAAGCAACTGCTGATGGTCGCGGGCTTCGATCGTTACTACCAGATCGCCAAGTGCTTTCGCGACGAAGACCTGCGCGCCGACCGCCAGCCGGAATTCACCCAGATCGACATCGAGACCAGTTTCCTCGATGAAAAAGAGATCATGGGCCTGACCGAGCAAATGATCCGCAACCTGTTCAAGGAAGTGTTGGGTCTGGAATTCGGTGAATTCCCGCACATGACTTTCGAAGAAGCCATGCGTCGCTACGGTTCCGACAAGCCAGACCTGCGTAACCCGCTGGAACTGGTTGACGTTGCCGACCAGCTCAAGGAAGTCGACTTCAAGGTGTTCAGCGGCCCGGCCAACGACCCTAAATGCCGCATTGCCGCCCTGCGCGTTCCAGGCGGGGCAAGCATGCCGCGCAAGCAGATCGACGACTACACCAAGTTCGTCGGCATCTACGGTGCCAAGGGCCTGGCGTACATCAAGGTCAACGAGCGCGCCAAAGGCGTCGAAGGCCTGCAGTCGCCAATCGTGAAGAACATTCCTGAAGCCAACCTCAACGTGATCCTCGATCGCGTTGGTGCGGTCGACGGCGATATCGTGTTCTTCGGCGCCGACAAAGCGAAGATCGTCAGCGAAGCCCTGGGCGCGCTGCGGATCAAGCTCGGCCATGACCTGGACCTGCTGACCTGCAAGTGGGCGCCAATGTGGGTCGTCGACTTCCCGATGTTCGAAGAGAACGACGATGGCAGCTTCACCGCCTTGCACCACCCGTTCACTGCGCCGAAGTGCACCCCGGCAGAGCTGGAAGCCAACCCGGCTGGCGCTCTGTCCCGTGCCTACGACATGGTATTGAACGGTACCGAGCTGGGTGGCGGTTCGATCCGTATCCACCGTAAAGAGATGCAACAGTCGGTGTTCCGCCTGCTGGGCATTAATGAAGCTGAACAGGAAGAGAAATTCGGCTTCCTGCTCGACGCCCTGAAATACGGCGCGCCGCCGCACGGTGGCCTGGCCTTCGGCCTGGACCGTCTGGTGATGCTGATGACTGGCGCCCAGTCTATCCGTGAAGTGATCGCCTTCCCGAAAACCCAGAGCGCGGCGGACGTCATGACTCAGGCGCCGGGCCAGGTCGATGCCAAGGCATTGCGCGAACTGCACATTCGTCTGCGCGAAACGCCCAAGGCTGAGTAAGGCTCAGGAGGGCGCATCCGCGGATGCGCCCTTTCTTTATACATACAGCAGTTCAAGATTTTTGTTTGCCGGCCGGCGCGATGCAGCGTGGCGGGCAATGTTTCAAAGAGAATTCGGAGCGAGATATGGCAGGTCATTCCAAGTGGGCGAACATCAAGCACCGCAAAGAACGTCAGGATGCCAAGAGAGGCAAGATCTTCACCAAGTGGATTCGTGAACTGACCGTCGCGGCCCGTCAGGGTGGTGGCGAGCCTGGCTCGAATCCGCGCCTGCGCCTGGCGCTGGACAAGGCCCTTGGGGCGAACATGAGCCGCGACATCATCGATCGCGCCATTGCCCGTGGTGCTGGTGCGACCGAAGCCGACAACGTCGAAGAGCTGACCTACGAAGGTTACGGTCCCGGCGGCGTGGCTGTGATGGTCGAGTGCATGACCGACAACCGAAACCGGACCGCAGCGGCTGTTCGCCATGCGTTCAGCAAGTGCGGCGGCAACCTCGGCACCGACGGTTCGGTGGCCTATCTTTTCGAGCGCAAGGGGCAAATCAGCTTTGCGCCAGGCGTCGATGAAGATGCCTTGACCGAAGCAGCGCTGGAAGCCGATGCCGATGACGTTGTCAGCAACGAAGACGGCTCTATCGATGTGTTCACCTCATTCACCGGATTCTATGCGGTGCGCAACGCGCTGGAAGCAGCCGGTTTCAAGGGTGATGATGCGGAAATCGTCATGCTGCCGACCACCAGCGCCGAGCTGGACCTGGAAGGGGCGGAGAAAATCCTCAAGCTGATCGATATGCTCGAAGACCTGGATGACGTGCAGAACGTCTACTCCAATGCCGATATTCCAGAGTCGGTCGCCGCACAACTCGGTTGATCTGCTGTCTGTAGGAGCGAGCTTGCTCGCGATAAACCTGAAAGCGACGCGCTTAGTCAGGTGAACCGCGTTTTCGTTAACGTCCATCGCGAGCAAGCTCGCTCCTACATATTTAACCCGCAGGCGTTATGACTTTAATTCTTGGTATCGACCCCGGTTCGCGCATTACCGGTTATGGCGTGGTACGCGATACCGGTCGTGGCTGCGAGTACGTGGCCTCCGGTTGCATTCGTACCGGTGCCGGCGAGCTGCATGAGCGGCTGCAGATAGTCTATCGCGGCGTGCGGGAAATCATTCAGACCTACCATCCGGTAACCATGGGCATCGAGAAAGTGTTCATGGCCCGTAACGCCGACTCCGCCTTGAAGCTGGGGCAGGCCCGTGGCGCAGCCATCGTGGCAGGTGCCGAGGAAAGCCTGGAGATCGCCGAATACACGGCGACCCAGGTAAAGCAGGCGGTCGTCGGCACCGGCGCGGCCAATAAAGAGCAAGTACAGATGATGGTCATGCATATGCTGAAGCTGACCAGTAAACCGCAAATCGATGCCTCCGACGCACTGGCCATTGCCATTTGCCATGCGCACACCCGCTCCAGCCTGTTGCCCCATGGCCTGGGCGCCGCACGCAGTCGTGGCGGGCGCCTGCGTCTCTGATAGCATCAGCAATCATTTTTCTGGAATGAGGGTCATGCGCCTGGGTTGTCGGCGCAAAACCCTTGCTCTGTCAGTCGCTGGCCCAGGGCTGGCCAACGCTCAAGGATCTGTAACGTGATTGGACGCTTGCGCGGCACTCTGGCTGAGAAACAGCCGCCGCACCTGATTCTGGATGTAAATGGCCTGGGGTATGAGCTTGAAGTGCCCATGACCACGCTTTATCGCTTGCCGTCGGTCGGTGAACCGCTGACGCTGCACACCCATCTGGTCGTACGCGAAGACGCGCAGTTACTCTATGGCTTTGTCGGCAAGCGTGAGCGAGACTTTTTTCGCGAACTGATCCGTCTCAATGGTGTAGGGCCGAAACTGGCCCTGGCCTTGATGTCGAGCCTGGAAGTCGACGAGCTGGTGCGTTGCGTGCAGTCCCAGGATACCTCGGCGCTGACCAAGGTGCCTGGCGTGGGCAAGAAAACCGCTGAACGCCTGTTGGTGGAACTCAAGGATCGCTTCAAGGCCTGGGAAACCGTGCCGGCCATGTTTGCCCTGGTGCCGAACCAGCCGGACGGGCCAGCGCCGGTCAATAGCGCCGAAAACGACGCGGTTAGCGCGCTGATCTCCCTGGGCTACAAGCCGCAGGAAGCCAGCAAGGCGATTTCCGCGATCAAGGAGAAAGGCTTGAGCAGCGAAGACCTGATTCGTCGTGCCCTGAAGGGAATGATCTAAGTGATTGAAGCTGACCGTCTGATCGCCGCCACGGGCGCGCCCCGTGATCGCGAGGAAGTCCAGGACCGGGCGATACGCCCCGTCAGCCTGGCCGAGTACATTGGCCAGCCGACCGTTCGCGAGCAGATGGAGCTGTTCATCCAGGCTGCCCGCGGGCGAAACGAGTCCCTGGACCATACGTTGATCTTCGGCCCGCCGGGCTTGGGCAAGACCACCCTTGCCAATATCATCGCCCAGGAAATGGGTGTGTCGATCAAGAGCACTTCGGGGCCGGTCCTTGAGCGTCCTGGCGACCTGGCGGCGCTCCTGACCAACCTTGAACCCCACGACGTGCTGTTCATCGATGAAATCCATCGCTTGTCGCCGATTGTCGAGGAAGTGCTGTATCCGGCCATGGAGGATTTCCAGCTCGACATCATGATCGGTGAAGGGCCGGCCGCGCGGTCGATCAAGCTCGATCTGCCGCCGTTCACCCTGGTCGGTGCGACCACGCGGGCGGGGATGCTGACCAACCCGTTGCGTGACCGTTTCGGCATCGTCCAGCGCCTGGAGTTCTACAGCACAGCCGACCTGTCGACGATTGTCAGTCGTTCGGCGAACATCCTCGGCCTGCCGCTGGACCCGGAAGGCGCCTTCGAAATCGCTCGGCGTGCCCGCGGCACTCCGCGAATCGCCAACCGCTTGCTGCGCCGGGTTCGGGATTTCGCCGAAGTGCGCGCCAAAGGCCACATCACCAAGCCGATTGCCGACCTGGCCCTGAACCTGCTGGATGTCGACGAGCGTGGCTTCGATCATCAGGACCGACGTCTGTTGCTGACCATGATCGAGAAGTTCGATGGTGGGCCGGTGGGGGTAGACAGCCTGGCCGCGGCGATCAGCGAAGAACGTCACACCATTGAAGATGTGCTGGAGCCGTACCTGATCCAGCAGGGCTACATCATGCGCACGCCGCGCGGCCGGGTCGTGACACGGCACGCGTACCTGCATTTTGGTTTAAACATTCCGTCACGATTGGGCGAAATGCCCGTGGTAGACGAGTTCCTTGATGCCGTGGACGATTAATTAACGTTGCGAGCTGATTTTTTCGGGCAATGTGTGGTCCCAGGACCGTACTTTTGCGCGAAAGCCGCAGAACATTGAAAAACAGTTGCCTGGCCGGATTGGCAACCCGAGGAGTAAGCACTAGAGTATGCGCGCGCAAAACGGGCTTGAGCCTTTCGCACATCGTTGTCGCGTTTATTACGAGGACACCGATGCGGGCGGCATCGTGTATTACGTCAATTACCTCAAGTTTATGGAACGGGCTCGAACCGAGCGGCTACGAGAGTTGGGCTTTGCCCAATCTACGCTTGCCGGGGAGGACCTGTTGTTCGTCGTGCATTCCAGCGAAGCGCGCTACCACGCGCCGGCGCGACTGGATGACGAGCTGCTGGTAAGCGCTGAAGTAATCGAATTGAACCGTGCCAGCCTGCGCTTCAAACAGCAGGTCAGGCGGGCTACGGATGATGCGCTGCTCTGCGAAGGGCAGTTTTTGGTGGCCTGTGTGCGCACTGACAGTTTGAAACCCCGGGCCATTCCCGAAGCTCTACGAGCGGCCTTTGCCGCCGTGAGCGGCGCGGGTACACACTCAAAGCAGGAGATAAAGCGTGGAAGCTAACGTCGTCGACCATTCCTCCATGTGGAGCCTGGTCAGCAATGCCAGTATCGTGGTGCAACTGGTAATGCTGACCCTGGTAGCCGCATCGGTGACCTCATGGATCATGATCTTTCAGCGCAGCAACCTGCTGCGTGCCGGTCGACGCGCCCTGGAGAGCTTCGAGGAGCGCTTCTGGTCGGGTATCGACCTGTCCAAACTCTACCGTCAGGCGGGTAGCAACCCGGACCCGGACTCGGGTGTCGAGCAGATCTTCCGCGCCGGCTTCAAGGAATTCTCCCGTCTGCGCCAGCAGCCTGGGGTCGATCCCGAGGCGGTCATGGAAGGTGTGGCCCGTGCCATGCGCGTAGCCATCTCCCGTGAAGAAGAGAAGCTTGAGCAGAGCCTGCCGTTCCTCGCCACTGTCGGTTCCGTGAGCCCGTATATCGGTCTGTTCGGTACGGTCTGGGGCATCATGAACTCCTTCCGTGGCCTGGCAACTGCCCAGCAAGCGACCCTGGCCACCGTGGCTCCGGGTATCGCTGAAGCCTTGATCGCCACCGCGATCGGCCTGTTCGCGGCCATTCCAGCCGTTATCGCTTACAACCGTTTTGCTGCTCGCAGCGAAACCTTGCTGGGCCGTTACTACACCTTCGCCGATGAATTCCAGGCGATCCTGCACCGCAAAGTGCACACCAGCGAAGAATAAGCAGGTAATTTCCCGATGGCTTTAATCGCTCGAGCTCGCAAAAAGCGCAAGCCGGTCGCCGAGATGAACGTGGTGCCCTACATCGACGTGATGTTGGTGCTGCTGGTCATCTTCATGGTGACCGCGCCAATGCTCAATCAGGGCGTGAAAGTTGATCTGCCCAAGGTTTCCAGTGAGGCCTTGCCGCAGGACAACAACACCCAGGTCCTGACCATTTCGATCAAATCCGACAAGACCTATTACTGGAACCTTGGCAGCGAAGTCGACACCGAGAAGCAGCAGGACAGGGCCATGACCCTGCCGCAAATGACTGATGCGGTGACCAAGATCATTCGCGTGGGCAACGAAGGCGGCAAGCGCACCCAGGTGTTCATCCGCGGTGACAAGAGTGTCGACTACGGCTCCGTCATGGGCGCCATGGGCGGGTTGCAGAAAGCCGGCGTCGGTAATGTTGGCTTGATTACCGAGGCGCCCTGATGCAGCAACAGCGAGAGCCGTCCGCCTCGGAAAGCTACTTCTGGCCTAGTGTCTGGGCGATTGGCTTGCACGTGCTGGTGTTCGGCATGCTGTTTGTCAGTTTTGCCTTCACCCCGGAGCTGCCGCCGGCCAAGCCGATTGTCCAGGCGACCCTGTACCAGCTGAAATCGAAAAGTCAGGCAACCACCCAGACCAATCAGAAGATTGCGGGTGAGGCGAAGAAATCCGCCGCGCGCCAGACCGAAGTCGAGCAGTTGGAACAGAAGAAGGTCGAGCAGGAAGCGATAAAGGCTGCGGAACAAAAGAAAGAAGACGCGGCTCAAAAGGCCGAGGAAGCCAAGAAGGCCGACGAGTCGAAGAAAGCGGAAGAGGCGAAAAAGGCTGATGAGGCCAAGAAGGCTGATGAAGCCAAGAAAGCCGATGAAGCGAAGAAGACCGCCGAAGCCAAGAAGGCAGAAGAGAAACAATTGGCTGATATAGCCAAGAAGAAAGCGGAAGAAGAAGCCAAGAAGGCTGCTGAAGAAGAGGCCAAGAAAGCGGCCGCTGAAGAAGCGAAGAAAAAGATCGTCGAAGACGCGAAAAAGAAAGCCGCCGAAGACGCCAAGAAGAAAGCTGAAGCTGAAGAGGCGAAGAAGAAAGTCGCCGAAGAAGCGAAGAAGAAAGCTGCTGCCGATGCTGCGAAGAAGAAATCGCAGGATGCGGCGCGTAAATCCGCCGAAGACAAAAAGGCCCAGGCCCTGGCAGATTTGCTTTCCGATACGCCGCAGCGTCAGCAGGCCTTGGCCGATGAGCAGGGTGACGAAGTCGCCGGCAGTTTCGACGACCTGATTCGAGTGCGTGCAGCGGAAGGCTGGGCTCGTCCACCTTCGGCCCGCAAAGGCATGACGGTTCAGCTGCAAATCGGCATGTTGCCGGACGGTACGGTGACTTCGGTCAAGGTGCTCAAGTCCAGTGGCGACGGTCCGTTTGACGCTTCAGCCGTAGCGGCAGTGAAGAATATTGGACGTTTGACAGAAATGCAGGGAATGAAGCCGAGCGATTTTGCTCCGTATCGTTCATTCAAGATGACATTCACACCTGAGGATCTAGCCCCGTGAGAAACCTCCTTCGAGGAATGCTCGTCGTGATCTGCTGCATGGCAGGGATCGCGATGGCAGATGAGAAAAACATTCTGGTCACCAGCGGCAGCGATCGGGCCACCCCGATCGCGGTCGTGCCGTTTGGCAACCAGGGCGGCAGCGTGCTGCCGGACGACATGGCGGAAATCATCGGTAACGACCTGCGTAACTCGGGTTACTACTCGCCGATTCCAAAGCAGAACATGATCAGCCAGCCTAGCCAGGCCAGCGAAATCATCTTCCGTGACTTCAAGGCGCTGGGCGCACAGTACGTGATGGTCGGCAGCATTGCGCCAGCGGGCGGTCGCCTGCAGGTTCAATACGCCCTGTTCAACGTCGCCACCGAGCAGCAAGTGCTGACCGGCAGCGTGTCGGGCAGCGTCGATCAGTTGCGCGACATGTCGCACTACATCGCCGACCAGTCGTTCGAAAAGCTCACCGGTATCAAGGGTGCGTTCTCGACTCGCCTGCTGTACGTGACGGCCGAGCGCTTCTCCGAAAAGAACACCCGTTACACGCTGCAGCGTTCGGACTATGACGGCGCCCGTGCCGTGACCCTGCTGCAATCGCGCGAGCCGATCCTGTCGCCGCGCTTCGCACCCGATGGCAAGCGTATCGCCTACGTCTCGTTCGAGCAGAAGCGTCCGCGCATTTTCATGCAGAACATCGACACCGGTCGCCGTGAGCAGATCACCAACTTCGAAGGCCTGAACGGCGCGCCAGCCTGGTCGCCGGATGGCAATCGCCTGGCGTTCGTACTGTCGAAAGACGGCAACCCGGACATCTATGTGATGAACCTGGGCTCGCGTCAGATCAGTCGCGTCACCAACGGTCCTGGCATCAACACCGAACCGTTCTGGGGCAAGGATGGCTCGACCATCTACTTCACTTCCGATCGTGGCGGCAAGCCGCAGATCTACAAGACCAGTGTGGGCGGCGGCGGTGCCGAACGAGTGACTTTCGTCGGTAACTACAACGCCAACCCTAAACTGTCGGCTGATGAAAAGACGCTTGTCATGATTCACCGTCAGGATGGCTTCACCAATTTCAAGGTGGCGGCCCAGGATTTGCAACGCGGTAGCGTAAAAATCCTCACTGATAGCACTCTGGACGAGTCGCCCACTGTCGCGCCCAACGGCACCATGGTAATCTACGCCACCCGCCAGCAGGGCCGGGGAGTCTTGATGCTCGTGTCTATCAATGGACGCGTAAGGCTCCCGCTTCCTACCGCTCAAGGCGAAGTCAGAGAACCTTCCTGGTCCCCTTACCTGAACTGACGCGGCGCTATACGTTTTACTTAACACACTGGGGTTCATTAGGAGTTTCACGATGGAAATGCTGAAGTTTGGTAAATTTGCTGCGCTGGCACTGGCCATGGCTGTAGCTGTAGGTTGCTCGTCCAAAGGCGGCGACAATGCCGGTGAAGGCGCGGTAGATCCAAACGCTGGTTATGGCGCAAACACTGGTGCAGTTGACGGCTCCCTGAGCGAAGAAGCTGCACTGCGCGCTATCACTACTTTCTACTTCGAATACGACAGTTCGGACCTGAAGCCAGAAGCCATGCGCGCTCTGGACGTTCACGCCAAAGACCTGAAAGCAAACGGCGCTCGCGTTGTTCTGGAAGGCAACACCGACGAACGTGGTACTCGTGAGTACAACATGGCACTGGGCGAGCGTCGTGCGAAAGCCGTTCAGCGCTACCTGGTACTGCAAGGTGTTTCCCCAGCTCAGCTGGAACTGGTTTCCTACGGCGAAGAGCGTCCAGTTGCTACCGGCAACGACGAGCAGTCCTGGGCTCAAAACCGTCGCGTCGAACTGCGTAAGTAATTCGTCATGCGAACGTGCCGTCGTGCTGTAACTGTTCTGGCTCTCAGTCTCGCGCCGCTTGCGGCGTGGGCTGCGGTTCCTGTGGTCGAAAACGACTCCGGCTATAACAATAGCGGGATCAGTAATCCGCCTGCAGGTTACGGTACGAACGGCGCCTATGCCGGGGGAGGGGTTTCGACCCCTGTCTCGGCACAGGGCCAGCTGTTCAACCAACTGCAACAAATGCAGGAGCAGATCTCGCGCCAACAGGGTGTGATTGAAGAACTGCAAAATGATGTATCGCGCATGAAGCAGGAAAGCCTGGAGCGATACCAGGATCTTGATCGGCGTATAGGGACCGGCGTTGCACCAGCCGCGACTCCTGAAAATTCTTCCACCGGTGGCGACTTGAACGCCCCCGGTGCAGCAGCTGGCGCAGCTGCAGGTGCAGGAGCGGCAGCCGCTCAAGCACCCGCCGCGGGTAGCGAGCCTGCGGATCCGGCGAAGGAAAAGCTCTATTACGATGCGGCCTTCGACCTGATCAAAGCCAAGGATTTCGACAAGGCCAGCCAGGCTTTTGCCGCATTCCTGCGCAAATACCCGAACAGCCAGTACGCAGGCAATGCCCAGTACTGGTTGGGCGAAGTGAACCTGGCCAAAGGCGACCTGCAAGGTGCAGGTCAGGCCTTTGCCAAGGTTTCGCAGCTGTATCCCAAGCACGCCAAAGTGCCTGACTCGCTGTACAAGCTCGCTGACGTAGAGCGCCGCCTGGGTCATCCCGACAAGGTAAAAGGCATTCTGCAGCAAGTTGTGTCCCAGTATCCGGGCACTTCCGCCGCTCAGTTGGCCCAGCGTGATCTGCAGAAAATGTAAGGGCCGCTTGACCCTTTCGAAGAAACCCGCGCTTGTCGCGGGTTTTTTCGTTAGAATTCACGCCCTTTTTATGAAACACGCTTTTTGGGGCCTGCGCATTGCCGGGGCTCCTTGAAGTGCCTGACGGAGGCGGACAGCCTGTTTAGCTGTTACGCCCGTGGCGACTATGCAAGACACATTGAGAATTACCGAAGTTTTCTACTCGTTGCAGGGTGAAACGCGGACTGCTGGCCTGCCCACTGTTTTTGTGCGCCTGACCGGTTGCCCCCTGCGTTGCCAGTACTGCGACAGCGCCTACGCCTTCACTGGCGGGACCATCCGTACCCTCGACGATATCCTCGAGCAGGTCGCCGGCTTTCGTCCGCGCTACGTCTGCGTCACGGGCGGCGAGCCCCTGGCCCAGCCCAATGCCATTCCACTGCTCAAGCGCCTGTGCGACGCCGGTTATGAAGTGTCACTGGAAACCAGTGGCTCGATTGATATCTCGGCGGTAGATTCCCGGGTCAGTCGCGTTGTCGACCTGAAGACTCCAGGCTCGAAGGAAGCGCATCGCAACCGCTACGAAAACATCGAACTGCTGACGCCCAACGATCAGGTGAAGTTTGTCATCTGCTCGCGGGAAGACTATGACTGGTCCGTGTCCAAGCTGATCCAGTACGGTCTGGACAAGCGCGCCGGTGAAGTCCTGTTCTCGCCAAGCCACCATGATCTCAATGCACGAGACCTGGCGGACTGGGTGGTGGCGGACAACCTGCCAGTGCGTCTGCAATTGCAGTTGCATAAATATCTTTGGAATGACGAGCCGGGGCGCTGAAATGACTGAACCACTCAACACTGCTGGAAAACGTGCGGTCATCCTGTTGTCCGGTGGCCTGGACTCGGCAACCGTCGTGGCCATGGCCCGCGCCGAAGGCTACAGCTGCTTCACCATGAGCTTCGACTACGGCCAGCGTTCCCACGCTGAGCTATACGCTGCAGAGCGTGTCGCACGCGACCTGGGTGTGGTCGAGCACAAGGTCATCGGTCTGAACCTGAACGGCATGGGCGGCTCGGCGCTGACTGATAGCAGCATCGATATCCCGGAAGAGCTGGGCGAGGGCATTCCGGTGACCTACGTGCCTGCGCGTAACACGGTGTTCCTGTCCCTGGCGCTGGGCTGGGCAGAAGTGCTCGGCGCGCGAGACATCTTCATCGGCGTCAACGCGGTGGATTACTCCGGTTACCCGGACTGCCGACCCGAGTTCATCGAGTCTTTCGAGCGCATGGCCAATCTGGCGACCAAGGCCGGCGTAGAAGGCAATGGCTTCCGCATTCAAGCTCCACTGCAAAACCTCAGCAAGGCGCAGATTGTCCAGGCTGGCGTGAAGCTGGGTGTGAATTACGGCCTGACCGTTTCCTGCTACCAGGCCGACGATAACGGCCGTGCCTGCGGCAAGTGCGACAGCTGCCGCCTGCGCGCAGAAGGCTTTGCGGCGGCCGGAATCAGCGACCCAACACCTTATTTTTGATTTTTTTCAAAATAGGTGTTGAATAGTCCTTAAAAATCAGTATTATACGCGCCACCACACAGCGGGTCGTTAGCTCAGTTGGTAGAGCAGTTGGCTTTTAACCAATTGGTCGTAGGTTCGAATCCCACACGACCCACCATTTTTGGCGGTTTAGAAAATCCGGAAGGCCCACGCAAGTGAGGATTTCCGGGTTTTTTTTTGCCTGCGATTTGTGCTGGCGGGTCTGGAGGGTAGGCTTTCGCTAAGGTGAAAATAGCTGCCTGGGTTTTACCGTGTCGCCGCGGTTTTCAATTCCCACGGTTTAAAACTCAGCCACAACATCACCCCCGGTACCTGCAACGCAATCATCACCCCCAGCGACCATTGATAAGCCTCCACCGGATGCCCTTTCCCGGATGCAGGCCACAGGTTCAGAATTTCTCCCATCAACCATTGCAAGACAAAAGCCAACACGAACACCACCAGGTTGAACGACGAACTGACCCGTCCGGCCAGTTCAGGGGATACCGACTGAGCCACGATCGCGTAGTTCATGGTGGTGGAAGTGCCGAAGAAGCTGAACCCCATAGCAATCAATAGCGGCGATACGGGTAGTCCGCTGATCATCAGTGATTGAAATACGATGAAGATTGAAACCCCGACACCGCACACCATTATCGGCTGCACACCAAAGCGCCGCAGGTAGTCGGTGATCCAGCCGAAGGCCAGCGAGCCTGCCACCATCGCCACGGTACCCCAGAGCAAGGTATTGGCCATGCCGGACTCGTTCAGCTGGGCAACATCGCGTAGCCAAGGCCCCATCCATAGCGACAGCACTGACATGTAAATCGCATGGGCAAATACCGAGTACAACGCCAGTCGCCAGAAAACCCATGAGGAATAAAGCTTCCCCACTGCCTTGGACATATCGCCGAGAGTGGTGTGTTTGGGATTGTAGGTGCGCGGCACGCTCCGATGAATGACTACGCAGACGAAAAAAGTCAGCAGCGCCAGAATCAAGAACGCTTCACGCCATGTGATCCACTTGAGCAGTTCATGCAGCGGCGTGGTGGACGCCATTGCGCCCAAGCCGCCCACCGATAACAGGCATGCTGTACTCAGTGGCAAGCGTTCGGCAGGCAGCCAGATGGCGCACGCCTTGATCGCACTCATCAGCGAACCGGCAACACCTAGACCAATCAGGCCGCGACCAATGATCAGGCCCAGCTCGGTCTGGGAGAAGCTGAAAATCAGCGAGCCCAACACGGCGAACAGCAACATGGGAGCCTGCACGCTACGTGGTCCGTAGCGGTCGAGCATGACACCCAGCGGAATTTGCGCCGCGGCGAAAGTCAGAAAGTACACGCCGGTCAACAAGCCGAGGCTACTGGCGGGCAGGTGCAGTTCCCGTTCCAGATCCACGTAGATCAAGGCGTTGACCGTGCGAAACAGATACGAAACAAAATGCCCGAGGCCAAATGGGATGAATATGGTCAAAAACAAGTACAAAAACGAGTGTTTGGCTTCCTGATCGGCTTTGGTGCAAGAGTCTATGTTCTCATTGCTCATGTCGCAGGCGTCTCGCATGTGGAAAAGGATGTGCGTATTTCACAGCAGAAACGACCCCGCTCTTCTTCAAGCCAAAGCTCATCGGGGCACGGTCGCATTTCCGAGAACTTTGCGTGACCCGCGTTCTTCAGGGCGTTGCTGATGCCGTCGAAGGACAACGGGTTATCGAAGTCGAGGAACAGCGGTTTGGGTTCGGTATCGATCTTGATGAAGGCATAACGGGGCAAGCCATGATCGGCGGCCCAGGCACGCCATTGCAGAGTGTGTTCAAGCTCGTCGACCGAGCCCTTCGGCTCTGGCAGGCGATCTCTGGTGAATAGCCAGGAAGCGCGCTTGTAGAGGGTACGACCCAACCAGATACGTCGGTGCTCGTGTTTGGCCACGGCACTACCGGCCAGGGCGAAGCCCAGCCGATGCATAGCGGTGGAATACACACACAGCAAGTCTTCGCTGAACTCCCCCAGGGCGTCGACCACTTGCAGGCGACCATTCACTCGCAGCACTTTTGCCCTACCGGCGGCAAACTGCTGGTTCGCCGCGACACAACCGCCACCAGAAGGCAGTACCAGTTGCAAGTAAGAGGGCTGCAGCGGCCAGTCTATGTGCGAGCGTTGATAACTGTCGGGCGAGTCCGCCAGTATCAGGCGAGGGCGCTGGAAAATCGCCTCTACCTGTTGGTTTATCTGCGTATTGAACGGTCCGAACGGCGCGGCAACGGGCTGGCTCAGCGTATGGACTGCCGGATGCACTTCACCCACGATGATTTCGTAATCGCCACGATTGAACGCCGCCACCGACGCGCTGGAAAGCAGGATATCCGGAGAGTGATAGTCACTGCCAAAGACCTCAAAGCCGGCGACCTCCAGATCGGCGTTCAACAGGGCGATCAGGCGTTCTATGTCCGCCGCACAAAGATGCACCTCAGGATGCGCTGGGAAGTCCTGCAGTAGATGCGTCCAGGCCGTTTCCAGGCGCTGATCGAGGTCGAGGATGATGCGCGCTTCCAGTGCCGGAAACAGAGGAGCAAGCGTGCTGATCAGGTCGAGAAAATCGACCGGCTGCCCGGGATTATCAGCATGGCGCTGTTCCCAGACCTCGATGAAAGCCTCATTGAGTTGATGCGCGATGGCTTTGATCAGCCACTGATTGATGCGCATCAGCGGCGCCAGCTCTTCGTTGACTTGACTGAGCACGGCTTGGCCGAGGCTGATGTCCATGTTTCTCGAACAATCCTCGTACACCGGGTAACGGCCGACATACATGGCGCCGGGTTCTCGGCTGAGGTCGACCCCAGCCTCGGCTAGCAGCTGGTTCAAGCCCTCCAGGCATTCGGCCCGGCGCAGCAGGTCGCCGTGGGCGTAGTCACGGCGCAAACCTTCCAGTGCTTCAAGGCGCGATTGCCAGACCTGGCTGAACCTTTCGGATGCCCCTGCGTTGGCCAGGCAGTGTTGTAGTCGCACGATTGGATTACGCTCACGAGGGGACATTTGCCAGCCTCGGTGCACGATCCGTTTGCTCACAAGGTGTTCCAGTAGATCGTGCAATGTGCTGGCCGCGACCTCCGAGCAGGCGCTCAACACCCCGGCAAACGTTGGTTCTCGACCCTGTTGGTCACTAATGTAGTGCAGTACCTGTGCGGTTTGCGGGTTGAGGTGCTGGCTTTTGCCAATCGGCATGAACAGGGTCTGTTCGTTCAGGTAACAACCGGTATTGAGCTGCAAGGGCATGCGGTCGGTGTCTGGACACTGCAGGTTGATCTGTTCTACCAGCCGCTGTACCACCCAATTTTCGAAGAAGATGCGGCGATCCTTGATCCACGCCGTGTCGCCCTGAGTTAGCCGTATATGGTCCGTCTGGCGGTCATCGAACCGGCCCCAGGCCAAAGGTCCGAAAAAACTTGAGGTATCGTTCTTGGCGCAGAAACGTTGCGCGTAGCTCCAGCCTAAACGCAGCTTCTGCTTTTTGCGGGTGTCGTTTCTGTTGTGCCGGTCCCTGACCAGTTCACGGATGCGTGCCATCGCCGACGGGTTGGATATGAACAAGGCCTCGGCCACCGCTTCATCATCCAGGAAGTCGATCAGCCCTTGGCGGGCGCTCTCCAGATAGGCGTCGTATTCCTGTGCGGCCTCTTCACACGCCGAAGTTCGCTCCAACAAACCGTTCCAGCGCTGCAAAGCCTCGGCCAAGCATTCGCGCAACACTTCCGGCAGGTCGGAGGACTGCAGGACTTGGTCCTCGTTGAGTTTGCGGATGAATTTTCGGCAGGCCTGGGGTGAATGCGAGTTGACCTCTTCAAGTAACGTTGCTTTCTGAGCCTGCAATGAGCGGAAGTCTTGTTCAAAGGCGCGGCACGATGGCAGCTCAGCGAATCGGCCCAAACTCGTCAAGTGATGAATGGGGAAACCGGTCGATCGCAGCCAAAAGTACTGTGAGCTTTCCATGTTCTAGACCGGCATCCTGATTGCGTTGAGTTGATGCAGTTTACCGAGCAGTGCTAGGTCTTCGCCGCTGGGTTGCGCGGCGGCTGTGGAGCTCAGCATTTGCATTAAGGTGACTTGTGACTGCGGTTGCTCCAGGCATCGGTAGAGCTGCGCCGCACGCGGGCCTATCAGCGTAAATTTGTGGCGGGCCTCACGGTTGGGCAAATACACCAGGATGTGTTGGCTCGTTTCCTCAGGGCTGCTACGCCCCAGCAGGCTTTTATCACGCAACCAGTGCGACAGCGCATAACGGCTCTGGTAAATGCGTGCACCGTCAGTGCGCTGATAATATCCCGGCATTACGTCGCTAGTTTCTACCAGTCCGGTGTAGAGGCGCACACATTCGCGCTCAAGCCCCATCAGGTCGCGAATCTGCGGATAGTCAGCGAGTTCCTGGCGTTCGAGCAAAAAGCCCAGCGCCGAATCGCAATAGCCATAAACCCTTGGCCCGTAGTCGAACCACTCTTGTTGACGCAGGAATGCCGTGGACAATGTCGGTAGATCCAGGCCGATGTTGAGCAGTGCTCGCAAAGTCAATGGGGCGCCGGTTTCCAGCGCATTGATAAAGGAATTGGACAAGCGGAACTGATAGTTTTCGACGAACCATTTCACCCTTTCAAACTGACTGGCATAGGCGTGCAGAATCACCCGCTCGTCATTGGGAAAGTGTTGCAGCCATTGAGTCGCGCCCTGAGCCTCATACAACTGCTTCTGCAGTGTTTCATCGCGTAGCAGGCGTCGCCATAGCTTCCAGACCAGCTCAGCATCCATGCATCAGCTCCTGTACCGGTTTTGTGTAGTGGTTCCAGATTTTCTGTGCGCGCCGCACATCGGTGACGATCATGTGTTCGTCATTGGCGTCCATCACTCGTGTCAGTGCGTGGTGAGCCTGTCCCTGGTATTCCAGGATGATCGCCGAGGGTTGGGTACGTGACATGAGTTCCTGGTACAGATCCCAAACAGGTTCGGGTACACACGCGTCATGCCAGTCGTGGTAAAGCCCCTCGTGCCAACTGCCGCCGGCCAGATGCACCGAGATCACCTTGTCCAATGGCAAGGTGTCGAGGTAGTCGCGTAAGTCGAAGCTTTTCAGGTTCAGGTGATTGGTGTAGATGTTGTGCAAATCCAGGTGCAAAAAGGTGCCGGACTTCTGCACGAGCCGGGCCAGAAACTCGGCTTCACGCATTTCCGCGCCCGGACATTGCAGATAATAGGCGGCGTTCTCATGGGCCAGCGGTGTCCCGTAATGTGCCTGCAACGTTTTCGCGCGTTCGGCGCAGCGCAGCACCTCGGCATTGGAAAACTGCAGCGGGCTGCTCCAGATATCCAGCCAGGAGTTGTCGCCGTAAAAACAATGGTTGGCGACCCATGGGCTGTTCAACATCTTGGCTAGGGGTACGTGGCGTTGCACGGCGGCGGTTTCTTCAAGAGAGCTGAAACCAAAGTCGCAACCGTAATTGGAATGCGCCAGCAGCGTGAATTTCTGAGCCAGCCGGTTGATCATCGCCTGGGCCGCGGGCCTGATAATCTGCGGGCCATCCATGGGGGCCATGATGTTGTCGAGCAGTATTTCTAGCACATCGACTTCGATTTCCTCAAATGGAAACCAGTCGAGGATCTCGGGGTTGTACTGGATACCCACACCAATCGGTTCGGGCTTAACGAAATGAGCCATGTGGTTGCCCAGTCAGAGGAAGATGGCGGCTCCCTCGGCGTAAAGCCGAGGAAGCGCGGAACGATCAGGCGAAAACTTTGCTTTCGATGATTTCGATATCGTCGAGGTCGAATTCCTCGAACGGCGTATCGTTGAGGGCTTGCGGCGCGACGCTGCTAGCGGATTCGGTGGTGAGTTCATCGGTGTTGGCGATAGCTGGGGTCATTGTAGATTGAGTCATGACACTGTCCTTACGGGTGGTTGAAAAGGCGAATCAGGGTGGCCGAGGTGAAATACCAGGCGATTATCCAGCCCAGGCAGGTCAACAGGAATGTGCTCCAGTAGAGCTTGCGCAATGCAGGGGAAACCGTTTCCAGCGGCGCGGTGCGCCAATGCCGCTTTACATAGTTGAATGCACGCTGGCGCAGGCGCGGTTGTCCGAGAGCTTCTGTAATCGCCAGGTACGTGTCACCATTAAAAATGGGCAGCAGCGTCGGTACGAGGGAAACTAACGAAGCCACGATCATCACTACAAAAAGAGCAGGCAAACCCCCTTGGGAGTCACGGAACATTGCCCACAGGACAATGCCCACACCTGCATACAGAAGACTGACCAAGGGGCCGGCCAGAATGGTGATCACTCGTTGGTTCAGCGGCAGCCGCGACCACTGCGCCTGCACCGGATGTACCCACCCGGTAGCCAGCAACAAGTAAATGCCGATTCCGAAATCGTTGACCTTGACCCCATAGTGACGACAGGCCATCGCGTGCCCCAGTTCGTGAAGGGCGATGGAAGTCAAAATGACCGGGAAGTGCCAGAGCAACCAGCGGTAACTTTGGATATATGTGTCGCCAGCATCGGTCATGAACGTGCCGAAGTGCGCGCCCAGGTACACGAAGCTCGCCAGGGCCAGCGCCAGCACCGGCAAAATGAATGCCGCGCGGCAGCACCAGGGCGCCAACCGGTAAATATGATCGAGCAGTGGCTGCGGGTTGGTTTTCACCAGGTTAATCAGCAGATGCTCTTTCAGCGGGCCGTAGGTGATGCCTGTGGCGGGGTCGCGGAGGTCCTTTTTATGCGCGGTTTGCTCGCTGCTCAGCAGTTTCAGGTTGAGCAATCTGCGCTCAAATTGCGCAAGCTTCTCAGGGTTGACCTTGATTCGATGCTGCGCAAGGGCGGCGTCGGCAATATCGTTCAGGCTTCGCTGGCCATCGAAGAGCAAAGCAAGTGAGTACTCGGCCATGCCCAGTTCAAAGCCCATATCATTGCGGGGGTCGTAGAGGTTGTGGCGCCGCATAACCGAATCGGCTGGGGGCGGGGTCACGATCAAGTCATCCCTGAAGCATGAGTGGGTTTTCACCCTCGATTTTTCGAGGGCCCAGGCCGAGGCACTCATGCGCGGGCTCGCAACGCGTGCAGGCTGGGCATATAAGACTCCTGAAGTGCCTTGCGACCCTGGGCCTTAGTATTTTCGAGGTGTTCGGTGACAGGTTGAGCACAGACTCGCCCTAGCACGAACACCGCTCCTGGCCGAGTAGGCCCGCACACGGGCTCATGGGTGGTCCGGATCGGTTCCCAACCATGCACGCGCATCAAGTACTCAATGCTGCTGGCACTCAAGTAACGGCGATGGTTATGGGTTAGAAACCCTTGTTCAATGCCGTAACCCAGCGCGCGACCTTCAATCAACAGCAACCCATCTTCAGCACTCGCCAGTCGGCAAAGTTGCATGACTCGGTTGACATCATGAACATGTTCCAACGAACCATTGATGATGATCAGGTTGTAATCACCACTGGAGCTCATACGTTCGGCACCCACCAGGTCGATGCCCAGGCCGATGTTTTTGCCGTATTCCACGTAGGCCCGATCGGGATCATTGCCTCTTACTATCCAGCCCCGTTTCGCGAAGGGAATCATCAGGCCGCCGGCGGAACAGCCGACGTCAAGCATTTTGCCTTTGGCGGGAAGCACATCTTGCAAGTACCGGTATAGGTGTTCGCCGCGGTGTACTTGGTCCAAAAAGAACGCGCGCTCAGGTCCCGTATTACCGAACAGATTCAGGCGGTAGTATTTGTCGTAGTAAGCGTCGTAGAAAGCTTGATCGAACCGGTATTGCTGGAAAATATGGCCGCAGTCCTGGCAACCGAGCACCGGCAATGCCACGGTTTGGTCACCGGGCCCCTGGACACTTTCCAGCAAAACCCAATGGTCTTTGGAATTGCACAACTCACAATTCATTTTCTGCGCGCGAAACGTGTCTGGGATCTGCAAAAGTTGTAAGTATTGTTGTTCTATAGTTGTGCTCACGATCACGTCCTAGTTACTTGATGCAGAAAAATCCTTCAAAGCAAATATATTTGAAAATACTGGTTATATCCTTGAAGCCGGCACGAGATAACATGTCTATATTGCCGGCCGTGGAAAAAGGCTCAAGTACACCTTTCAAGCTTCTGGTTTTCGCCAGAATTTCATCGGCGCTATAGCCTTGGTCCCGCTTATAATCTACATACAGACTGCTAATGATGTCTTGAAAGCGTGCGTCTGGGCCACGTACTTTTTCAAACATGATAAAAGTACCACCCCAGTTCAAGGACTCATAGATCCGATCGAACAAGGCTTGGCGAATACATGGGTGCACAAATTGGATAGTGTAATACGCAACTATCAGATCGCTTTTTTCATAGGGGAAACTCAGAATGTCATCGGTAATGAAACTGACGTTATGCTGCGGCGATGCGCCCAAAAGCTCATTCGCCTTGCGGGTCATGGCTTCTTCCACATCAATGCCCACCCACTTCGTCGATGCGCTATGGCGCTGTGCAAGTTGCCGAGTTAGGGTGCCGGTGGAACTGCCAAGTTCGTAGCAGGTGCTATCGTTTTTTACAAAAAAGTCGCTGAGCGACAGCACGATATCGTGCCCATCCTTGTATCTGGGTACGGATTTCGATACGTGGGAGTCAAAGTGCTCAGGTGTCGTACCTCCGAAACTCCACGAGGCATTACTGGACTCTACACCATCACCAACGGTTTCATAGCGAGTGCCAAGAGAGGTCGTTAGGGCAGACATGTATGTCAAATCCATATCCGATAGTATTGGTGCACGTTAGTGCGACTGAGTGTTCTGTTCAAGTAGAGGCTAGCCAGTTCTAATCAGTGTGTCATTATTATATTTGTAGGAAAGAAATGTTTGTTTTGTAGGGGGTTTCCCAAGGTATGACATGTAGACGAATTGCGTAGAGGCTTTTGTGATCTGCTACTGTTTCGTCAAAGAATTTAACACCTTGGTATTGTTGAAGGGGCCGTCAGGATTCGGCTGGTACAACCAGTGCTGAGGCGGAAAAAATCAAGGGCACGCCGACTGTCCGCTAAAAGCGCTAGGTACCGAGGCTGGGCGCCGATATGTCTACCGTCACGAAGAGGCTTTCGAGCGAATGCAGATTCATTCTGAAATGATGGTCAACCGAAGATCCACTGTGGAGTATCCTTTTGATAATCTAAAGCAGTGGTTGTATGGCGGCGCTCGCTTTTTGCTGCGACTGTTCGACCTACGCGCACCCGCTTCGGGAAGAGCTCATGGAAAGATGACGGATGATGGCAAGGGCAGCAGGGGGCTTTCGATTGGACGGCTGTTGGTACTCCAACCGGTGGCAGGTATGCCCAAGGATGCGGCGTTACGAAACACCACAACCGCCGGAGTGATGCAGTTTAGAACGGTTGATTCATCGTGTTCTGAAGTCTTTCGCACACCGATTGTTCGATTATTTGTGCGTCTGCCGATCTTTGTAGGCCGGCATCACGTAGGCAGGTACAACCATCCGTCGGAAGGTGCAGGGCAGACTCTTCAGCTGATCACTGATGTCGTTTGAAGTGACCAGAGACACATCCTGGTCTGCTGTGTTGGATATGATTCGAAGCGGTTTTAAAGTCTGGAAGAGCCCACGCAAGTGAGGGTTTCCATATTTTGTTGCCTGCGATTTAACTCAGCCCTATTCCTGGGCTGCCCTGCAGGGCGGTCAGAATCATCTTTTGCATCCACCGGATATTCTGTAGCCTTGCGCAGCTTCAACGCTGTCCGTGCCTGATCAATACTCACTTTCCCGGCGGTACCCTGATGGGTCCGGAGCCGGGTGTATACTCGACTTTCGCGCTTAAGCGCCTGCAGGTCTTGCGAACATGACGCAGATTTCCGAACGCCTTCTGGTTCAAGCCCACCTCGACGCCAAACAGCCCAAGCCGCTGACCGCCGACGAGGAGGCTTACTACCGTGCCGCCATCGCCGCCGAGCTCAAGGCTCAGGACGCGGTGCTGGTGGCTCACTTCTATTGCGACCCGGTTATTCAGGCCCTGGCCGAAGAAACCGGAGGCTGTGTCTCCGATTCGCTGGAGATGGCTCGCTTCGGCAATGCCCATCCGGCCAAGACCGTGGTGGTCGCCGGGGTTAAGTTCATGGGCGAGACGGCCAAGATCCTCAACCCCGAAAAACGCATCCTGATGCCGACCCTGGAAGCGACCTGCTCGCTGGACCTCGGTTGCCCGGTGGATGAGTTCTCAGCGTTCTGCGACCAGCATCCAGAGCGTACGGTGGTGGTTTACGCCAACACCTCGGCAGCAGTCAAAGCCCGGGCGGACTGGGTGGTGACGTCCAGCTGCGCGCTGGAAATTGTCGAAAGCCTGATGGATAACGGCGAAACCATCATCTGGGGCCCCGACAAACACCTGGGCACCTACATTCAGCGTCAGACCGGTGCCGACATGCTGCTGTGGGACGGTGCCTGCATCGTTCACGAAGAGTTCAAGTCCAAGCAGCTCGAAGACATGAAGGCGCTGTATCCGGATGCGGCGATCCTGGTGCACCCGGAGTCGCCAACCTCGGTGATCGAGCTGGCGGATGCCGTCGGCTCCACCAGTCAGTTGATCGCGGCGGCGCAGAGCCTGCCGAACAAGACCCTGATTGTCGCCACCGACCGCGGTATCTTCTACAAGATGCAGCAGTTGTGCCCGGACAAGGTCTTTATCGAAGCGCCAACGGCCGGTAACGGCGCGGCATGCCGCAGTTGCGCGCATTGCCCCTGGATGGCGATGAACACCCTTGAGCGCACGCTCAAGAGCTTGAAGGAGGGGGCGAACGAGATCTTTGTTGATCCGGCGTTGATTCCGCAGGCTATTCGGCCGTTGAAGCGGATGCTCGACTTTACCCAGGCGGCGCGGATGAAGCTGGCCGGGAACGCCTGAGATCTATCAGGCAGGTCGCTTAAAACTGTGGGCGGGCTTGGCTCAATTATTTGGTTTTCTTCGGGATCCGCACCAGCTGGGTATTGGAATACATGTCATGCCAGCTGCGTTTCTGCTTGTCGAACAGCGACCAGAAGAACCCCAGGCCCACGCACAGCAGCGACGCGATCGACACCACAAAGCGCAGCAGCGCCTGCCACAGGCTGATGGACGAGCCATCGGCATTCTGAACGCGCACGCCCCACACCTGCATGCCCAGGGTCTGGCCGGAGTAGGTCCAGAACTTGGCGAAGAAGCCAAACAGCACGAACAGCAGCACCGTCGACAGCAACGGATCGCCGTCCAACGCGCCGGCTTCGGTGAGGGTGCGCATTTTCTCTTCGCCGATGATCGCCATCTGGATCATCTTGTAGACGCCGCTGGTGACGATCAGCAGGGCGGTGCACAGCAGGAAGTCATAGAACATCGCTGCCAGGCGACGACCCAGGCCGACGGCGGGGAAGTCGCCCTGGGGTTTGAGCAGGTGTTTCGACATGGCAGCCTCTGGGCTCAAAAAGAAGCCATTTTACGGATTTACGCGCACAAAAAAGCCCCTGATGTCAGCATCAGGGGCTTTTTCGTTACAGAAGATTAAGCTTCTGCTTGTACTTCGTCAGCCTGCATGCCTTTCTGGCCCTGCACGGCGATGAAAGTCACTTTCTGGCCTTCTTTCAGGCTCTTGAAGCCGTTGCCCTGGATGGCGCGGAAATGCACGAACAGATCCGGACCGCTTTCAGGCGTGATAAAACCAAAACCTTTCTCGTCGTTAAACCACTTGACGGTACCGCTCTGACGTTGGGACATTTCTTATTTCCTTTGACGCAAAAAATTAATGACAGTCTCTTTCTCATGAAAGAGTACTGGGGCTGGTTGCAGGAGAGTAAGAAGACGTCGAACGGGATGTAGCTAACTTGTAGGCTACTGCCCAGGTCACGATTCCAAGCGACCCATGCAAACACAGTGAACAAACTCTACGCCAACTACGGGAGAAAAAACAAGCCCTCTGGAAGGCCCGGATTTGCTCAGGTTGCTGGCACCCCTGACAACTAGCCTGGGCTTATGCACTGACGGTGTTCAAATGTTTTCGATCGTTATAAGCAAAGTTCATAATCGAAGCTTAGAGCCAAACGATGCACTATTTTATGGCGGTTGCGTTACACATTAGTGCAGTGTAAGCGCAACCGCGTTACTTATAGGAACAGTCAATCAGCCGCGATAGTAGCGTTGTGGAACAAATGGCATTTTGCTTACAAGCAAAGCCACCTTTTTCCCACGGACGATGGCCCATACCGGCGTGTCTAGGGCGATGTACGCGCTGTCGAGGTAACCCATGGCCAGAGGGCCGCCCAGGGTCGGTCCGAAGCCGCCGCTGCACACGCTGCCGATGATCTCGCCGGCCTCGTTGACGATTTCGGCGCCTTCGCGCACCGGGGTACGTTCCTGCGGTAGCAGGCCGACACGCTTGCGGGTAACACCGCCCTGTTGTTGGGCGAATACGTTTTCCGCACCCGGGAAGCCGCCGGCACGCGCGCCGTCGGCACGACGCGGCTTGGAGATGGCCCACAGGAGGCTGGCTTCGATCGGGGTGGTGTCGGTGTTCATGTCATGGCCGTACAGGCACAGACCGGCTTCCAGGCGCAGGGAGTCGCGCGCGCCGAGGCCGATGGCCGCCACTTCAGGCTCGGCCAGCAGGGCCCGCGCCAGGGCTTCGGCGCTGGCGGCCGGTACCGAGATTTCGTAACCGTCTTCACCGGTGTAACCCGAGCGGCTGACAAAGCAGTCCACACCCAGCAGTTGCACGCGGGCGAACTGCATGAAGGTCATCTTCGCCACTTCTGGTGCCAGACGCGCCAGCACGGTCACGGCGGCCGGACCTTGCAGGGCGAGCAGGGCGCGTTCTTCGAACAGCGGCTCGATGCTGCACTGGTCGCCAATGTGCTTGCGCAGGTGGGCCAGGTCCTGGTCCTTGCACGCGGCGTTGACCACCAGGAACAGTTCGTCGTTACCCAGGTTGGCGACCATCAGGTCGTCGAGGATCCCACCGCTCTCGTTGGTGAACATCGCGTAGCGCTGCATGCCCACTGGCAGGTCGATGATGTCCACCGGTACCAGGGTTTCCAGGGCCTTGGCGGCATTGGTGCCGGTCAGGCGGATCTGGCCCATGTGCGAGACATCGAACAGGCCGGCCTGCTCGCGGGTGTGCTGGTGTTCTTTCATCACGCCCAGCGGGTATTGCACCGGCATGTCATAGCCGGCGAACGGCACCATGCGCGCGCCCAGTTCGATGTGCAGGGCGTGCAACGGGGTTTTCAACAGTTGTTCGGTGGACATATTCAACTCCTGGAGAAGTGTGCAGATGAGCGCGCATCAGCACTCGATAATGTTGACCGCCAAACCGCCACGGGCGGTTTCCTTGTATTTGCTTTTCATGTCGGCGCCGGTCTGGCGCATGGTGCGGATGACCTTGTCGAGGGACACGAAGTGCTGCCCGTCGCCCCGCATGGCCATGCGCACGGCATTGATGGCCTTGACCGAACCCATTGCGTTGCGTTCGATGCAAGGGACTTGCACCAGCCCGCCAATCGGGTCGCAGGTCAGGCCAAGGTTGTGTTCCATGCCGATTTCCGCGGCGTTTTCCACTTGCTGCACGGTGCCGCCCAGCACTTCGCACAGGGCGCCCGCGGCCATGGAGCAGGCCACGCCGACTTCGCCCTGGCAGCCGACTTCGGCGCCGGAGATCGAGGCGTTTTCCTTGTACAGGATGCCGATGGCCGCGGCGGTCAGCAGGAAGCGCACCACCCCGTCATCGTTCGCGCCGGGGATGAAGCGCATGTAGTAATGCAGCACCGCCGGGATGATCCCGGCCGCGCCGTTGGTCGGGGCTGTCACCACGCGCCCGCCGTTGGCGTTTTCTTCGTTGACCGCCAGGGCGTACAGGTTGACCCAGTCCAGTACCGACAGGGGGTCGCGCAGTGACGATTCGGGGTTTTTACACAGCTGCCGATGCAGCGCGGCTGCCCGACGCTTGACCTTCAGGCCACCGGGCAGGATGCCTTCGTTGCGGCAGCCGGCGGCGACGCAGTCCTGCATCACCTGCCAGATTTTCAGCAGGCCGGCGCGGGTTTCCGCTTCCGGGCGCCAGGCACTTTCGTTGGTCAGCATCACCTGGCTGATGGACAGGCCATAGGTGGTGCAGTGGCTGAGCAGGTCCTTGGCGCTTTTGAACGGGAAGGTCAGGGGGGTGGCGTCTTCGACGATACGGTCGGCGCCGGCGGCGTCTTCATCGACCACAAAACCACCGCCCACCGAATAATACTCGCGGCTGCGGATTTGCAGACCTGCCGCGTCGAACGCGCGAAAGATCATGCCGTTGGGGTGATAGGCCAAGGGCTTGCGAATCATCGCCAGATTTTCTTTCTCATTGAACGCAATGCTGTGTTCGCCGAGCAGGTTCAGGCGACCATTGCCGCGAATCGCTTGCAGACGGGCGGCGACGGTTTCGGTGTCCACGGTGTCCGGGTGTTCGCCTTCCAGGCCGAGCAGCACAGCCTTGTCGCTGCCGTGGCCCTTGCCGGTGGCGCCGAGTGAGCCGTACAGCTCGACCTTGACGCAGGAGGTGGCTTGCAGCAGCCCTTCACGGCGCAATCCTTCGGCGAAACGCGCAGCCGCGCGCATCGGGCCGACGGTGTGGGAGCTGGAGGGGCCGATGCCAATCTTGAACAGGTCGAACACGCTTAACGACATGGTTGTTCTCCGGTTTCTTGTTATAGGAATTGGCGAGAATCTTTTGACGGAATGCGGTCCTGTAGGAGCTGGCTTGCCAGCGATGACGGTGTGTCAGGCAACATGTGTGTCGGCTGATCCTGCGCAATCGCTGGCAAGCCAGCTCCTACAGGGGTGCGGTGTTCTGGAAAGTGGGGGCAGGCGAACCCGCCCCCTATTCGTTTAAGCGTAGCTTTCGATCGACGGGCAGGCGCAGACCAGGTTGCGATCGCCGAAGACGTTGTCGACACGACCGACCGGCGGCCAGTATTTGCCTTCGATCAGCGACGCTACCGGATAAACGGCTTGCTCGCGGCTGTACGGGTGAGTCCACTCACCGACCAATTCCGCCGCGGTATGCGGAGCGTTCTTCAGCGGGTTGTCGTCCTTGTCCAGCGTGCCGTTTTCCACCGCGCGGATTTCTTCGCGGATGCGGATCATGGCGTCGCAGAAGCGGTCCAGCTCTTCCCTGGATTCGCTCTCGGTCGGCTCGATCATCAAGGTGCCGGCCACCGGGAAGGACATGGTCGGGGCGTGGAAACCGAAGTCGATCAGGCGCTTGGCGACGTCATCGACGCTGATGCCGCTGCTGTCTTTGAGCGGACGCAGGTCGAGGATGCACTCGTGCGCCACCAGGCCGTTGCTGCCGGTGTACAGCACTGGATAGTGCTCTTCCAGGCGACGGGAAATGTAGTTGGCGTTGAGGATCGCCAGCTGCGAAGCGCGCTTGAGACCGGCGCCACCCATCATGCGAATGTACATCCAGGTGATCGGCAAAATGCTCGCGCTGCCGAACGGTGCGGCGCAGACCGCGCCTTCCTTGCGTGCCATGTGCGCGTGGCCCGGGAGGAACGGGGTCAGGTGCGATTTCACGCCAATCGGGCCGACGCCCGGGCCGCCACCGCCGTGGGGGATGCAGAAGGTCTTGTGCAGGTTCAGGTGCGACACGTCGCCGCCGAACTTGCCCGGGGCGC
>NZ_BAAIAK010000017.1:0-100699 GCF_054600775.1 Pseudomonas sp. MHK4
AAGTATTAATATCGCGCATAAGAACGCCGGTTTGTTAGATGTGTTTGCTCGCACGAACATCATCAATCAAATCGGCGTTCTTGTTTCTGTGTTTCCCAGGATTCCGTGATGAACCAAAAAAAAGGGGCGGTTCGACCCGCCCACTTTTTTCCCTATTCCCTGTATTCCCTTTTCATCATCCTGATGAATCGCTTCCTGCGATGTTCCTTCCCCCTCGTCCGTGAAGGGCGTGTCAGTCCGTAGACACAACCTCGATACTAGAGTGTTTACCGTCAGGAGCAATCGCTCGTCTGGCACCAAATGGCTTGTCACATCCTCTTCATATAGAAAAATCCGCCAGCTATTCAGATAGATAGATTTAACCTCTGACGAATATGGACGACTGCCAACCTGTAAAAATAGTGAACACTTACGAAAAGAGTAAGCGATGACTTACACCGTGAAGCTACAAAGCTGCGCTATCGCCCAAAAACGAAAAGCCCCGAACCAGTCGGGGCTTTTCAGTGAGCGCTAACGAATGGCTTATTGGAACAGCGACTCGCTGGACAGCCCATTTTTCTCCAGGATCTCCCGCAGGCGTTTCAGACCTTCAACCTGAATCTGTCTGACTCGCTCGCGGGTCAGGCCAATTTCCAGGCCTACATCTTCCAGGGTGCTGCTCTCGTGGCCGCGCAGGCCGAAGCGGCGTACAACCACCTCGCGCTGCTTGTCGGTCAACTCCGAGAGCCACTGGTCGATGCTTTGAGACAGGTCATCATCCTGCAGCAGCTCGCATGGATCGGTTGGGCGATCGTCGGTCAGGGTGTCCAGCAGGGTTTTATCCGAATCCGGACCCAGCGAGACGTCGACCGAAGAAACCCGCTCGTTGAGGCCGAGCATGCGCTTGACCTCCGCTACCGGTTTTTCCAGCAGGTTGGCGATCTCTTCGGGGGAGGGTTCATGATCGAGTTTTTGCGTCAGCTCCCGTGCAGCCCGAAGGTACACGTTGAGCTCCTTGACCACATGGATCGGCAACCGGATGGTCCGGGTCTGATTCATGATCGCGCGCTCGATGGTCTGACGGATCCACCAGGTTGCGTAGGTCGAGAAGCGGAAGCCACGTTCAGGGTCGAACTTCTCCACCGCCCGGATCAAGCCGAGGTTGCCCTCTTCGATCAGATCGAGCAGCGAAAGACCCCGATTGACGTAACGCCGGGCGATTTTCACGACCAGCCGCAGGTTACTTTCAATCATGCGTTTGCGCCCGGCCGGATCACCACTTTGCGACAGGCGCGCGAAATGGACTTCTTCTTCGGGGGACAGTAGAGGGGAAAAGCCGATTTCATTGAGGTACAGCTGCGTGGCATCAAGTGCCCGCGTGTAATCGATGTACTTGTGTTGCTTCAATGTCGCGGAGTGTTTGGATTTGGCACGAACGGAAGGTGGAGCCGCCCCTTCATCATTCGACATCGAATCCGTGCCGATGCCGGTCTCCATCAGGAGAACCTCATCGTCGATGTCAAACTCCGGCACTTCTTTACTGAGAGCCATTGTTATAGTCCTTTGGTGAGTTCGACCTCAAGCTCAAGCGGCGCCCTTATCCTTGGCAACGCTGGAGCCTGTCCCCTCTACGTGACGGAACAGGCTGGAAGCGATCAACGACGTGGCAGGAATTGCAGTGGATCTACAGGTTTACCTTGGCGGCGAATCTCAAAATGCAGTTTCACCCGGTCTGTACCCGTTGACCCCATTTCGGCAATTGTCTGTCCGACCTTGACCTGCTGCCCCTCCCGAACCAACAGCCTGCGGTTATGTCCGTAGGCACTGACGTAGGTTTCACTGTGCTTGATGATGACTAATTCGCCGTAGCCCCTTAAGCCACTCCCGGCGTATACCACCGTCCCATCAGACGCAGCTAAAACAGGCTGTCCCAAATCCCCTGCGATATCAATTCCTTTATTCAAACTACCGTTTGATGAGAATTTGCCAATTAAAATGCCATTAGATGGCCACCCCCAGCCGGTCGGGGCTGGGCCCGGTGGAGGCAGTGGAGCGGGTGCCGGCTTGTTGGCGACGGACGGTACAACCACCGGTGTGGTCGTGGTCGTACCGTCCGCAGAGCGACGGATGACCGTGGTTTTACTCGAGGATGAAGGCGAGGAACTGGACGAGCTGACCACTGCGGTCGGCGTTGAACCGCTGCGTCCATCGAAGCGAATCGTCTGACCTGGATGGATGGTGTACGGCGGCGCAATGTTGTTGCGCGCCGCCAGCGCCTTGTAGTCCCAGCCATAGCGAAAGGCGATGGAGAACAGGGTGTCTTTGGGTCGAACGACGTACTGCCCCGTGGTCACGGCCGGACGCTGGGCGGCTGCATTGTTACGATCGACAACGCGGACATCGCTGGATTTGTTACTGGAGCAACCAACCAGCAAGGTGCTCATGACAAGGCCAGTCACCAGGCGCTGAAAGCTCGTTGTACCCATACGCTGCGCTATGACTGTGAGACTCACCCGCCGCTCCCTTTGTGGTGGCTGAAAATGTGATTTGCCGTGTTTCGGCACGAAGTGTCGCAAGTATAACGGGCCGTGCCGGCTTTACCCTTAATGAAGCGAAATGGCTTGGCGCACACGTTTGCTGTCTGACAAAACTTCCCGTTTATTCAATCGACGCCGCTGTAAGACAGAGGCAATCGAAGAGAATTCAGCGGTTTAAAACAAATGCTCAGGCCAGTGGACCATTGAGTAACGGAACGAAACGCACCGACCCCAGGACGCGCCTGGAAAAGCCATGTTCTTCACGGATGATCAGCATCAGTTGTTGCACTTCGCCGGAGCCCACCGGGATCACCAGACGCCCTCCTGGGGCCAGTTGATCGAGCAGCGCCTGGGGTACGTCGGTTGCCACTGCCGTCACGATAATGCCGTTGTAGGGCGCCAGTGCTGGCCATCCCTCCCAGCCATCGCCCCAGCGAAATACCACGTTGCGCAGGTTCAGCTCGACCAGGCGCTCCTTGGCCCGATCTTGCAGTACCTTGATACGCTCCACGGAAAAAACCCGCTCGACCAGTTGCGACAGCACCGCCGTCTGATAGCCCGAGCCCGTGCCTATTTCCATGACCTTGTCCAGCGGCCCGGCTTCGAGCAGCAACTCGCTCATGCGAGCCACCATATAAGGCTGGGAGATGGTCTGGTTATGGCCGATGGGCAGCGCCGTGTCTTCGTACGCACGGTGCGCCAGCGCCTCGTCGACGAACAGGTGACGCGGTGTTCGACGAATGACTTCCAGCACCTTGGCGTTGGAAATCCCCTCTTCGTACAGACGCTGAATCAACCGCTCGCGGGTCCGCTGCGAGGTCATGCCGATGCCTCGATGCAACATGTCGTCTTGTCCACGGGTCATGGGTGCAACCCCTCCAGCCAGCCGTCGAGGCTTCTGAAGGCATCATTGAAGGTGCGATCCAGTTGCAACGGGGTGATGGAAACATAGCCCTGCATCACCGCATGGAAATCGGTACCGGGTCCGCCATCCTCAGCGTCTCCCGCCGCCGCGATCCAGTACCCGGACCGGCCTCGCGGGTCGACCACTTTCACCGGTGCTGCGGCGCGGGCACGATGCCCGAGGCGGGTCAACTGGATGCCGCGGATGTGCTCCAGCGGCAAATTGGGAATGTTCACGTTCAGTACCGTACGCGGTGGCAGTTCGAGATCCGCATGGGCCTCGACCAGTTTGCGCGCAAAGTAGGCTGCCGTGGCCAGGTTGTCGACCTGTCGCGAGACCAGCGAAAAGGCAAACGCGGGACGCGCCAGGAACCGACCTTCGAGTGCCGCCGCCACGGTACCCGAGTACAGCACGTCGTCCCCCAGGTTGGCGCCCAGGTTGATGCCGGACACCACCATGTCCGCCTCACGTTCCAGCAGGCCGTTGAGGCCCAGGTGCACGCAATCGGTCGGCGTACCATTGACGCTGATAAAGCCGTTGGCAAGCGTGTGCGGATGTAACGGACGGTCGAGCGTGAGCGAACTGCTCGCGCCGCTTTTGTCCTGGTCCGGGGCAATCACCACGCACTCGGTGTAATCCGCCAGCGCAGCATAAAGCGCGGCAAGTCCGGGTGCGGTTACCCCGTCGTCGTTAGAAATCAGAATACGCATGGGCTGTCCGTCTGCCCCACCGGCACCAGATCAACAAGCTCGCGCACCAATACGGTGGCGAAGCATCCGGCCGGCAGGACGAATTCCAGTTGCAGAATGTCAGGCTCGGGATAATGCCACGTCAACCCGGCAATGGGCAGCCGCAGGATGCGACGTTCGTGGCTCATTCCGGCGTTGATCAACCAATCGCGAAGGTCGGCTTCGCGTGCGGCGATCGCCTGCTCCAGTTCATGGACAGCGCCCGTGGCCGGCGAGTCACCTTCGCCCCACTGCGGACCGGTCGGGTGCAGATCGAGAATCGCCAGTCGCGGGTCGCTGCATTCGGCCTCTCCGGCCGGAAAGAAGCTGCGGCTATCGGTGAACGCCAGCAGATCGCCGACCAGTGCGTGCTGCCAGGAACCGTCGGCGACACGCGCGGCCAACACCTGGTTGAACAGGAAACTGCGAGCGGTCGAGAGTAGGCGCGAACGCACGTTGCGCTGCTCCGGCAAGGCCTTGCGCGCGGCCCAGGCACGGGCGTCGACGACGTTGCCGCCGTCATGTCCGAAACGCTGGGCGCCGAAATAGTTGGGGATGCCTTGTATGGCGATCAGCTGCAGGCGCTCTTCGATCGCCGCCTTGTCGCCAGCGAATTGCGTCAGGCGCAATGTGAAGCCATTGGCCGAATGCGCACCGCGTTGCAGCTTGCGTTTGTGCCGGCTGGTCTTGAGGATTTTCAGCGTATCGTTTTCTGCCGCCGACAGATCCGGATCGGCCTTGCCCGGCAGCTGCACGCTGAACCACTGGCGCGTCAGCGCCTGACGATCCTTGAGCCCGGCATAGCTGACAGTACGCAATGACACGCCCGCCGCCTTGGCGATCCGGCGTGCTGCCTCTTCAGTATTCAGACCGCGTTTTTCCACCCAGATCCACAGGTGTTCGCCGTCACCGCTCAAGGGAATATCCAGGACCTCGTCGACCTGGAAATCTTCGGCGATGGCTTTCAGTACAGCGGTGCCGAGTGCTTCACCATAGGCCCGCGGGCCGAGCAATTGCAGTTCGTTCATGCGCGCAGCAACAAGGCAACGGAATGCACGGCGATGCCCTCTTCTCGACCGACAAAGCCTAGCTTTTCGGTGGTGGTAGCTTTCACGTTCACTTGATCCAACTCAACTTGAAGATCCGCGGCGATCAGCGCGCGCATCGATTCGATATGCGGCGCCATTTTCGGTGCCTGGGCAACGATAGTGTTGTCGACGTTACCGACTTTCCAGCCTTTGGCATGGATTAATGCGACGACATGACGCAACAGCATACGGCTGTCGGCGCCCTTGAATTGCGGGTCGGTGTCCGGGAAATGCTTGCCGATGTCACCCAGCGCGGCAGCGCCGAGCAAGGCATCGCTCAAGGCGTGCAGCAGGACGTCACCGTCGGAGTGAGCGAGCAGCCCGAAGCCGTGTGCAATGCGCACGCCGCCCAGAGTGATGAAATCGCCTTCAGCGAAACGGTGCACATCATAGCCGTGGCCAATACGCATAAAAAAACGCCCCGAATTTTGTCAGGGCGTGATTCTACCTGCATTAGGCATCTAGAGCATGCGCGTGATGCCGCAAGTGGTCTTCGATGAAACTGGCGATGAAGAAATAGCTGTGGTCGTAACCCGGTTGCAGGCGCAACGTCAGCGGATGACCGGCCAGTTTGGTCGCCTGTTGCAAGGCTTCAGGCTTGAGCTGGGTGGCGAGGAAATCGTCACGATCGCCTTGGTCGACCAGCAGCGGCAGCTTTTCGTCAGCCTCGGCAATCAACGCGCAGGCATCCCATTCGCGCCATTTCGAGCGGTCCTCTCCCAAGTAGCGGGAGAACGCTTTCTGGCCCCACGGGCAGTCCATCGGATTGTTGATCGGCGAGAACGCCGACACCGACCGATATCGCCCCGGATTGCGCAAGGCACAGACCAGCGCGCCGTGGCCACCCATGGAGTGACCGCTGATGCCGCGCTTGTCCGACGCCGGGAAATGCGCTTCGACCAATGCCGGCAATTCCTGCACGACATAATCATGCATCCGATAGTGCCGCGACCAGGGTTCCTGGGTGGCGTTCAGGTAAAACCCGGCGCCAAGGCCGAAGTCCCAGGCACCGTCTGGATCGCCCGGCACGTCGGGACCACGGGGGCTGGTGTCCGGCGCGACGATGATCAATCCAAGTTCGGCGGCCATGCGCATGGCGCCGGCCTTCTGCATGAAGTTCTCGTCAGTGCAGGTCAGGCCGGACAACCAGTACAGCACCGGCAACTTGCCGCCCTGCTCCGCTTGCGGCGGCAGGTACACCGCGAACACCATGTCGCAGCCGAGCGTTTGCGAGCGATGGCGATAACGCTTGTGCCAGCCGCCGAAGCTTTTCTGGCAGGAGATGTTTTCCAGGCTCATGGCGGACCTCAGAAATGAATGACGGAACGGATGCTTTTTCCTTCATGCATCAGGTCGAACGCCTTGTTGATATCTTCCAGGCCCATGGTGTGGGTGATGAAGGTATCCAGTGGGATTTCGCCGGTCTCGGCCATTTCCACATAGCTTGGCAATTCGGTACGGCCACGCACGCCACCGAACGCCGAACCGCGCCAGACGCGACCGGTGACCAGCTGGAACGGACGGGTGGAGATTTCCTGGCCAGCCCCGGCGACGCCGATGATCACCGACTCGCCCCAACCCTTGTGGCAGCACTCAAGGGCAGCACGCATCAATTGCACGTTGCCGATGCATTCGAAGGAGAAGTCGACGCCGCCATCGGTCATGTCGATGATGACTTCCTGGATCGGGCGATCGAAATCTTTCGGGTTGACGCAATCGGTTGCACCCAGCTGCTTGGCGATCTCGAATTTGGCCGGGTTGATGTCGATGGCAATGATACGACCAGCCTTGGCTTTGACCGCACCGATGATCGCCGACAGACCGATGCCGCCGAGGCCGAAAATGGCCACGGTATCACCAGGTTTCACCTTGGCGGTATTGAGCACCGCACCGATGCCGGTGGTGACACCACAACCGAGCAGGCAGACTTTTTCCAGTGGCGCCTCTTTGGCGATCTTGGCCACGGAGATTTCCGGCAGCACGGTGTACTCCGAAAAAGTGGAGGTACCCATGTAGTGGAAAATCGGCTGACCCTTGTAGGAAAAACGCGAAGTGCCATCCGGCATCAGGCCTTTGCCCTGGGTCGCACGAATCGCCTGGCAGAGGTTGGTTTTGCCCGAAAGGCAGAATTTGCACTGACGGCATTCCGGGGTGTACAGCGGGATCACATGATCGCCCACCGCCACCGAGGTCACACCTTCGCCGATGGCTTCAACGATCGCGCCACCCTCGTGCCCGAGGATCGACGGGAAAATACCTTCCGGGTCAGCGCCCGACAGGGTGTAGGCATCGGTATGGCAGACACCGGAAGCCACCACGCGCAGCAACACTTCACCGGCCTTGGGCATGGCGACATCGACTTCAACGATCTCAAGCGGTTTCTTGGCCTCGAAGGCAACGGCGGCGCGCGACTTGATCATGGTGGTTCTCCAGTGAATAAAAACGAGTCAAGGAGTGTAATACATGCCTCAACGATGAATAATCGAGGCAAATGCAAAATATTATTGCTGTACAGGGATAATCCTTCATGTCTGAAAATCGCTGGGAAGGGATCGACGAATTCGTTGCCGTCGCCGAGTGCAGCCAGTTCACCGCTGCCGCTGAACGCCTTGGGGTTTCGTCCTCACATATCAGTCGACAAATCGTACGCCTGGAAGAGCGCCTGCAAACCCGCCTGCTCTATCGCAGTACTCGCCGGGTCACGCTGACCGAGGCCGGGCAAACTTTCCTGCAACATTGCCAGCGCTTGCAGGATGGCCGCGAAGAGGCGCTGCGGGCGGTCGGCGACTTGACCAGCGAACCCAAGGGCATGCTGCGCATGACCTGTGCCGTGGCGTACGGCGAACGTTTCATAGTACCCCTGGTGACTCGCTACATGGGGCTTTATCCACAACTGCGGATCGACATCGAACTGAGCAACCGCCAACTCGACCTGGTGCACGAAGGCCTGGACCTGGCGATCCGCCTGGGTCGCCTGCAGGACTCACGGCTGGTGGCCACGCGCCTGGCGCCTCGGCGCATGTACCTGTGCGCGTCGCCTTCCTACCTGGAGCGGTATGGTCGGCCACACAGCTTGTCGGAATTGAGCCAGCACAATTGTCTCGTTGGCAGTTCGGACCTTTGGCAACTGGAACAGAACGGGCGGGAATTTTCCCAGCGGGTGCAGGGAAATTGGCGCTGCAACAGCGGGCAAGCGGTGCTGGATGCGGCGCTACAGGGCGTGGGGTTGTGTCAGCTGCCGGATTATTACGTGCTGGAGCATCTGAAAAGTGGCGCGCTGATTTCGCTGCTGGAGGCGCATCAACCGCCCAATACGGCGGTTTGGGCGTTGTATCCGCAGCAGCGGCATTTGTCGCCCAAGGTGCGCAAGCTGGTGGATTATTTGAAGGAGGGGTTGGCCGAGTGGCCTGAATACCGAAGCTAGAAGATCGCAGGAGTGTCAGCAAAATGTCGGCTGCCTGGGCCACCGCATTCGCGAGCAAGCCCGCACACACTTGGTCAGCGGCGCACACCGATTTGATATGTATCGCAGATCCCCTGTGGGAGCGGGCTTGCTCGCGACAGCAATCTGACAGTCAGCGCAGCAGTCAGCGGCGGTTGGCCCAGCGCAGGCGCAACCATTCAAGGTCTTCGGGGCGCGTAACCTTGAGATTATCCGCCCGCCCTTCAATCAGGCGCGGCGCGATCCCGGACCATTCCATGGCCGATGCTTCATCGGTGATGACAGCGTCTGCGACCAGGCTGTCCGCCAACGCCCGATGCAGTGCACCGAGGCGAAACATCTGTGGTGTGTAGGCCTGCCAGATCACACTGCGATCCACGGTCTCAACGACACGACCCTGTTTGTCGACCCGTTTAAGCGTATCCCGCGCCGGAACCGCCAACAGCCCGCCCACCGGGTCATCCGCCAGTTCGCCCAACAACTTGTCCAGGTCATCGCGACTCAGGTTGGGCCGGGCGGCATCGTGTACCAGCACCCAATCCTCATCGTCCGCGCCCAACGCATGCAAGTGCAGCAACGCATTGAGCACCGATCCGGAACGCTCGGCGCCGCCGTCAACGCGTTGAATGCGTTTATCGCCAGCACACACCAGGCTCGGCCAATAAGGATCATCAACAGCAAGACTGACCACCAGGCCCTTCAGGCAAGGATGATCGAGGAAACAGCCGAGGCTGTGTTCGAGAATAGTGCGCCCGCCCAATTGCAGGTATTGCTTGGGACGGTCCGCGGCCATACGGGCACCGACGCCCGCGGCAGGAATCACGGCCCAGAAGGCCGGCAGAGACAGGTTCATTGTGCCAACTGGTAAAGGGTTTCACCGTCCTTGACCATGCCCAATTCATGGCGAGCCCGCTCTTCAACGGTCTCCATGCCCTTTTTCAACTCACTGACTTCAGCGTCCATCACCCGATTGCGCTCCAGCAACGTCTGGTTCTCGGCTTGCTGATCGGCAATCTGCTGAGTCAGCTCGGCCACTTGCGCCAGACTGCCATTTCCCACCCACAGGCGGTACTGCAGGCCAGCCAGCAGCAGGAGCAAGACGAGGAACAACCAATTGGGACTGCGCATCGAATATCAGGTATCCAGTGAAAAAAGACAGCCACACCAAAACATGAAGCTACTGATAGCACGAAGCCTGGAAGAACCAGGCTTGTGCTTGTAAGGCATCAGATTAGTGGCAAAAACGTCGCTGTAGCGATTTTTCCGACACAATCCGGTGTCTTTTTACCAGCAATTGCTCAACCGCGGAATTCGCCGCGACCGTTGTACTTGGCCTTGCCATTCAACTGCTCTTCGATACGCAGCAGTTGGTTGTACTTGGAAACGCGATCGGAACGGCACAGCGAGCCAGTCTTGATCTGGCCAGCCGCAGTGCCCACCGCCAGGTCGGCAATGGTCGAATCTTCGGTTTCCCCGGAGCGGTGCGAGATCACGGCGGTGTAACCAGCGGCCTTGGCCATCTGGATGGCTTCCAGGGTTTCGGTCAGGGTGCCGATCTGGTTGAACTTGATCAGGATCGAGTTGGCGATCTTTTTATCGATGCCTTCTTTCAGGATCTTGGTGTTGGTCACGAACAGGTCGTCGCCTACCAGCTGGGTCTTCTCGCCGATCTTGTCAGTGAGGATTTTCCAGCCAGCCCAGTCGGATTCGTCCAGGCCATCTTCGATGGAGATGATCGGGTAGCGCTCGGTCAGGCCTTTCAGGTAGTCAGCGAAACCTTCAGCGGTGAACACCTGGCCTTCGCCGGACAGGTTGTACTTGCCGTCTTCGTAGAATTCGCTGGCTGCGCAGTCCAGGGCCAGGGTCACGTCGGTGCCCAGCTTGTAACCGGCGTTGGCCACCGCTTCGGAGATCACTTTCAAAGCATCTTCGTTGGAAGCCAGGTTCGGCGCGAAACCACCTTCGTCACCGACAGCAGTGCTCAGGCCACGAGCCTTCAGCACAGCTTTGAGGTGATGGAATATTTCGGTGCCCATGCGCAGGCCTTCCGAGAAAGACTTGGCGCCAACCGGCTGCACCATGAATTCCTGGATGTCGACGTTGTTATCGGCGTGCTCGCCACCGTTGATGATGTTCATCATCGGAACCGGCATCGAGTAGACACCCGGGGTGCCGTTCAAGTTGGCGATGTGAGCGTACAGCGGCAGGTCCTGGTCCTGTGCTGCTGCCTTGGCCGCGGCCAGGGAAACAGCGAGGATCGCGTTGGCGCCCAGGGTTGCCTTGTTTTCGGTACCGTCGAGCTTGATCATCGCGTGATCCAGCGCTTTCTGGTCGCTTGGGTCCATGCCTTTCAACAGGTCGCGGATCGGACCGTTGATGTTGGCGACGGCTTTCAGAACGCCCTTGCCCAGGTAACGGCTCTTGTCGCCATCACGCAGCTCGAGCGCTTCACGCGAGCCAGTGGAAGCACCGGACGGCGCGCAAGCGCTGCCGATGATGCCGTTGTCGAGAAGCACGTCCGCTTCCACGGTGGGATTGCCACGGGAGTCGAGAACTTCACGACCTTTGATGTCGACGATTTTAGCCATTGTTGTAAACACTCCAAAGTTGACGAAAACGCTGTACCGCTCGATTTATAACTTTCGCATTACTTTGTGGGAGCCGGCTTGCTGGCGATGGCGTCCTTTCGGGCCCCTTCGCTGGCAAGCCAGCTCCTACAGGTCACATTTGTGGGAGCCGGCTTGCTGGCGATGGCGTCCTTTCGGGCCTATTCGCTGGCAAGCCAGCTCCTACACAGGTCGGGGTTGCCGATATTACGCGGTTTCTATGGCAGGAAAACTCTTCACCAGTTCGTCCAGGGCTTTGAGCTGGGCCAGGAATGGCTCCAGTTTGTCCAGACGCAAGGCGCAAGGGCCGTCGCATTTGGCGTTGTCCGGATCCGGGTGGGCTTCCAGGAACAGGCCCGCCAGGGACTGGCTCATGCCGGCTTTAGCCAGGTCGAGGACTTGGGCACGACGGCCGCCGGCGGAATCGGCGCGACCGCCAGGCATTTGCAGCGCATGGGTCACGTCGAAGAACACCGGGTATTCGAACTGCTTCATGATGCCGAAGCCCAGCATGTCGACGACCAGGTTGTTGTAGCCGAAGCTCGAACCGCGCTCGCAGAGAATCAACTGGTCGTTACCCGCTTCCACGCATTTGTTCAGGATGTGTTTCATTTCCTGAGGGGCGAGGAACTGGGCTTTCTTGATGTTGATCACCGCACCGGTCTTGGCCATCGCGACAACGAGGTCGGTCTGGCGCGACAGGAAGGCCGGCAGCTGGATGATGTCGCAGACTTCAGCGACGACCGCGGCCTGCTCAGGCTCGTGGACGTCGGTGATGATCGGCACGCCGAAGGCTTGCTTGATGTCCTGGAAAATCCGCATGCCCTCTTCCAGGCCGGGGCCACGGTAAGAGGTCACGGAAGAGCGGTTGGCTTTGTCGAAGCTGGCCTTGAACACGTAAGGGATACCCAGTTTCTGGGTAACCTTCACGTACTCTTCGCAGACCTGCATCGCCATGTCGCGGCTTTCCAGCACGTTCATGCCACCGAACAGCACCATTGGCTTGTCGTTGGCAATCTCGATATCGCCTACGCGGATGATCTTCTGCGCCATGAGGTTCAAGCCTTCTTCTGGTGTTGAGCCAAAGCGGCCTTGACGAAACCGCTGAACAACGGGTGACCGTCGCGAGGCGTCGAGGTGAATTCAGGGTGGAACTGGCAAGCGACGAACCAAGGATGATCCGGTGCTTCTACCACTTCAACCAGCGCGCCATCACCGGAACGACCGGAGATTTTCAGGCCGGCTTCGATGATTTGCGGCAGCAGGTTGTTGTTCACTTCGTAACGATGACGGTGACGTTCAACGATCACGTCCTTGCCGTAGCAGTCGTGAACCAGGGAACCCGGCTCCAGCAGGCAATCCTGCGCGCCGAGGCGCATGGTGCCGCCCAGGTCGGACGCTTCGGTACGGGTTTCGACGGCGCCGGTGGCATCTTCCCACTCGGTGATCAGGCCCACGACCGGGTGACCGCTGGCACGATCGAACTCGGTGGAGTTGGCGTCTTTCCAGCCCAGCACGTTACGCGCAAACTCGATCACGGCCACTTGCATGCCCAGGCAGATGCCCAGGTATGGAACCTTGTTTTCGCGAGCGTATTGAACGGCGGTGATCTTGCCTTCCACGCCTCGCAGACCGAAGCCGCCCGGCACCAGGATAGCGTCGACACCTTCCAGCAGCGCGGTACCCTGGTTTTCGATGTCTTCGGAATCGATGTAGCGCAGGTTGACCTTGGTACGGTTGCTGATGCCGGCGTGACTCATTGCTTCGATCAGCGACTTGTAGGCGTCCAGCAGCTCCATGTACTTGCCGACCATGGCGATGGTGACTTCGTGCTCAGGGTTGAGCTTGGCATCGACCACGGCTTCCCATTCAGACAGGTCGGCACCGCCGCATTGCAGGCCGAAACGCTCGACGACGAAATCGTCCAGACCCTGGGAGTGCAGGATGCCCGGGATCTTGTAGATGGTGTCGGCATCTTCCAGCGCAATTACCGCACGTTCTTCAACGTTGGTGAACTGCGCGATCTTGCGACGCGAGGACACATCGATCGGGTGGTCGGAGCGGCAGACCAGCACGTCCGGCTGCAGGCCGATGGAACGCAATTCCTTGACCGAGTGCTGGGTTGGCTTGGTCTTGGTTTCGCCGGCAGTGGCGATGTACGGCACCAGTGTCAGGTGCATCAGCATCGCGCGCTTGGCGCCGACTTCGAAACGCAGCTGGCGGATGGCCTCGAGGAACGGTTGCGATTCGATGTCACCCACGGTGCCACCGATCTCGACCATCGCCACGTCGGCATCGCCGGCGCCCTTGATGATGCGGCGCTTGATTTCATCGGTGATGTGCGGAATCACCTGGATGGTTGCACCCAGGTAGTCACCACGGCGCTCTTTGCGCAGCACATGTTCATAGACACGGCCGGTGGTGAAGTTGTTGTTCTGGGTCATGGTCGTGCGGATGAACCGCTCGTAGTGGCCCAGGTCCAGGTCGGTCTCGGCGCCGTCGTGGGTGACGAACACCTCACCGTGCTGGAACGGGCTCATGGTGCCCGGGTCGACGTTGATGTACGGGTCCAGCTTCAGCATGGTGACCTTAAGTCCCCGCGCCTCCAGGATGGCCGCCAATGATGCCGATGCAATGCCTTTCCCCAATGAAGAAACAACACCGCCCGTGACGAATATGTAGCGCGTCATGAAAAACCCTAGAAGTCTGCGTTAAAGCGGTCCGAGCCGCCGGGGAAAGCGAAGGAAGGCCGAAGCCCCCGATCACCTGCATTAATCACAGTGCACCTTTCAAAAAAACCGCCGCGTTGGGACAGACCGGGAGATGAAACACCGGTTCGTTGCTCGCTACACATTTTTTGGAATCGCCCAGCAAAGACTGCTTGGTAATCGGCAACTCCTGCAATTCAGGCGAATCCACAGAAGTTGTATCAAGAAGGGAGCGTAGTCTACCGGAAAGCCCCTTTCAGCTCAAACCTTGATCTTCGCCTGGCGGATGCCAATGTAATTTCCAGCCTCCCGCCGCTTCGCCATCCAGCCCCGCTAGGTTAGCCACTGCCAGCAAATGCTCGCCCTTGTACAGCAGCGGCAATCTGCCGCGCACGAACAGCGGCACCTCCCGTTCGTTGAGCAAACGCTTGAGGTCGCGATGGCCGCGGCCCGGTAGTTCCATCACTTCTCCCCCTTCACGATAGCGGATCTGCAAGGGGCCATCGGGGATTTGCCCACTGAGCGTGAGCACGCCGTTGTCGGGTAACGCCAGCGGCTGCGCGGGTTCCAGCCATGCACCCACTACTGGCGCTGCGCGCAGCCAGCTAGCGGATAACCACCAGATACGCCCGCCCGCCCGGTGCAGTTCGCCGTCAGCCAGGCACCAGATCGGCCGGGCGTCGCCGGTGGCATCGCGTAAATCGAGCCAACCCGACCAATGGTCGCTGTCTGGCAGTCGAGTCAGGGGTTCGAGCCAGTGGCTGAGGGCATTGCGCTGGCGAGCATCGGAGAGTTTTTCCAGCGATGCCAATTTCAGAGATGGCAATTTCAGCCAATCGAATTCGCTGGCGGCGCTGGCCTGGCTCAAGTCAATTTGCGCCAGCTCATCGAGCAGCCCCTGCGCCTCGCTCAAGTGCGCGGCACTGCGAGCCATGGTCGCCATCGCCTGCGGCCAGCGTTGGGTCAATGTCGGGAACACCTGGTGACGCAGGTAATTGCGTGAGAATTGCCGATCCTGGTTGGAAGGGTCCTCGATCCACTTCAATTGATGCTCCGCCGCATACGCCTCAAGCTCGGCCCGGGTAACATCGAGCAAGGGCCGCAGCAGGTATCCCTTGCCCAGCGGGCGCTGGCGTGGCATCCCTGACAACCCTCTTACGCCCGCCCCACGCAACAGGCGAAACAGCAAGGTTTCCGCCTGATCGTCACGGTGCTGGGCGGTCAGCAGGACTTCATTGGCTTGAGTGGCCTCGATGAACGCCGCGTAGCGCGCATCGCGGGCGGCCCGCTCGAGACTGGCGCCGGGTTGCACCTGAACGCGAACGACTTGCAGCGGTACTCCCAACACACTACAGATCGACTGACAGTGATCCGGCCACGTGTCAGCCGCAGCCTGGAGGCCGTGATGTACATGGATGGCGCTCAGCGCTGGCAGGGACTGGGATTTAGCGAGCGTTGCGAGAAGGTGCAGGAGGACGGTGGAGTCGAGGCCACCGGAGAAAGCGATGTGCCAGGCTGTGGCGTTGCGCCAGGGCTGAAGATTGAGCAACAGCCTGCCAGGAAGATTCATCATGGGATGACTCATATCGATCACCTAGCGCAAATCAAATGTGGGAGCGGGCTTGCTCGAAGGCGGCTTAACATCCAACAAATTTGTCGATTGTCATACCGCTTTCGCGAGCAAGCCCGCTCCCACATGGTTACCGCGAGGTCGGTTAGAGACCGTAGCTCATCAGACGCTCGTAACGACGATCCAGCAGCGCCTTGTGGTCGAGCTTCTTCAGCATCGCCAGCTGCGTGCTCAGCTCGGCACGGATCGACGCGGCAGCAGCCGCTGGATCACGGTGCGCGCCGCCCAGAGGTTCGCCGATCACCTTGTCCACGATGCCCAGACCTTTGAGGCGCTCGGCGGTGATGCCCATGGCTTCAGCGGCGTCCGGTGCTTTCTCGGCGGTTTTCCACAGGATCGAAGCGCAACCTTCCGGCGAGATCACCGCGTAGGTCGAGTACTGCAGCATGTTCAGCTGATCGCAAACACCGATGGCCAGTGCACCACCGGAACCACCCTCACCGATCACGGTGGCGATGATTGGGGTTTTCAGGCGAGCCATGACGCGCAGGTTCCAGGCAATCGCTTCGCTCTGGTTGCGCTCTTCAGCGTCGATGCCAGGGTAAGCGCCCGGGGTGTCGATGAAGGTCAGGATCGGCATCTTGAAACGCTCGGCCATCTCCATCAAGCGACAGGCCTTGCGGTAGCCTTCCGGACGCGGCATGCCGAAGTTGCGGCGAACCTTTTCGCGCACTTCGCGGCCTTTCTGGTGACCGATGACCATCACTGGCGCATCGTCCAGACGGGCAATACCGCCGACGATGGCGGCGTCGTCGGAGAAGTGACGGTCACCATGCAGCTCATCGAACTCGGTGAAGATGTGTTCGATGTAGTCCAGGGTATACGGACGCTTCGGGTGACGCGCCAGGCGCGCGATCTGCCAGCTGGTCAGCTTGCCGAAGATGTCCTCGGTCAGCGTGCTGCTCTTGTCCTGCAGGCGGGAAATCTCATCGCCGATATTCAGCGAATTGTCATTACCGACCAAGCGCAACTCTTCGATCTTGGCTTGCAGGTCGGCGATCGGCTGTTCGAAATCTAGAAAATTCGGGTTCATAGGCGTCCGTCTTGGGTCGACGTCCAAGAGAGCTTGGGCCGGCCGGTTGTCTATTCGCGCCCTACCTTAAGGGACAGGCGCGTTCAGGTCGAGATTAAATTCTGGTCAAGCTCAGGGTCCTGCTCAAGTTAAAAAGCAGAACCCTGACCGTTAACGGTATTGGAGGAAGACGTTGTCTCGCCCGAACTGGTCACGCAGGGCTTGAATCAACGCATCCGCCGGGTCGATTCGCCAGCCTTCGCCGAACTGCAGCAAGGCTTTCGCATCGGGACTGGTGTAGTCCATGGTGATCGGGCACGCACCGCGGTGACGCTTCAACAGCTCACCCAGCCAGCGTAGCTGATCGCCCTTGAGATCCTTGGCATGCAACTTCAGGCGCAGGCTTTCGGCCAGGTTGGTGCGCGCATCTTCCATGCTCATCACCCGCTTGACCCGCAAGCGCAGGCCGCCGGAGAAGTCGTCGTTGCTGACTTCGCCTTCGACCACCACCATCGCATCGGTCTGCAACAGCGATTGCGCGGAATGGAACGCATCGGCGAACAGCGATGCTTCGATTCGCCCCGAACGGTCGTCGAGAGTGATGAAGCCCATCTTGTCGCCCTTTTTGTTCTTCATCACCCGCAGGGCGATGATCATGCCGGCAACGGTCTGGGTGTCACGCGCCGGTTTCAGGTCGATGATGCGCTGACGGGCGAAACGGCGGATCTCACCTTCGTATTCGTCGATCGGGTGACCGGTCAGGTAGAGGCCCAGGGTGTCCTTCTCGCCCTTGAGCCGTTCCTTGAGGGTCAGTTCCTTGGCCTTGCGATGGTTGGCGTAGACGTCGGCGTCTTCTTCGACGAACAGCCCGCCAAACAGGTCGGCATGGCCGCTGTCGTGGGTCCGGGCGGTTTGCTCGGCAGCCTTGATCGCCTCCTCCATCGCGGTCAGCAGGACTGCGCGATTGCGGTCGATATTGGCCTGATAGGCCTTGGCTTCGTCGTGGAAATACGGGCCCAGGCGATCCAGCGCACCGCTGCGGATCAAGCCGTCGAGGGTGCGCTTGTTGATGCGCTTGAGGTCGACCCGGGCGCAGAAATCGAACAAGTCCTTGAACGGACCGGCCAGACGCGCCTCGGTAATCGCTTCCACTGGGCCCTCGCCCACGCCCTTGATCGCGCCCAGGCCATAAATGATCCGGCCTTCGTCGTTCACCGTGAACTTGAACTCGGAAGTGTTCACGTCCGGCGCATCGAGACGCAGCTTCATCGTGCGCACTTCTTCGATCAAGGTCACGACCTTGTCGGTGTTGTGCATGTCCGCCGAGAGTACCGCGGCCATGAACGGTGCCGGGTAGTGCGCTTTCAGCCACGCGGTCTGGTACGACACCAGGCCATAGGCGGCGGAGTGGGATTTGTTGAAGCCGTAACCGGCGAATTTTTCCACCAGGTCGAAGATGTTACCGGCCAGGTCCGCATCGATGTTGTTGGTCGCACAACCTTCGATGAAACCGCCGCGCTGCTTGGCCATTTCCTCGGGTTTTTTCTTACCCATGGCCCGACGCAGCATGTCCGCACCGCCGAGGGTATAGCCGGCCATGACCTGGGCGATCTGCATCACCTGTTCTTGATACAGGATGATGCCGTAGGTTGGGGCCAATACTGGCTTGAGGCCTTCGTACTGGTAGTCCGAGTGCGGATACGCCAGTTCGGCGCGACCGTGCTTACGGTTGATGAAGTCATCCACCATGCCCGATTGCAGCGGGCCGGGACGGAACAGTGCTACCAGTGCGATCAAGTCTTCCAGGCAGTCGGGCTTGAGCTTCTTGATCAGCTCTTTCATGCCGCGTGATTCAAGCTGGAACACGGCCGTGGTTTCGGCTTTTTGCAGCAGCGAATAGGTCGGCTTGTCATCCAGCGGGATGAACGCGATGTCCAGCGGCGGCTCGTTGACCTTGGCGCGGTCGCGGTTGATGGTTTTCAGCGCCCAGTCGATGATCGTCAGGGTCCGCAGGCCCAGGAAGTCGAACTTCACCAGGCCGGCCGCTTCAACGTCGTCCTTGTCGAACTGGGTTACCAGGCCATCGCCTGCTTCGTCGCAATAGATGGGCGAGAAGTCAGTCAGTTTGGTCGGCGCGATTACCACGCCACCGGCGTGCTTGCCGACGTTACGCACAACGCCCTCGAGCTTGCGGGCCATCTCCCAGATTTCCGCGGCTTCTTCATCGACCTTGATGAAGTCACGCAGGATTTCTTCCTGCTCGTAGGCCTTTTCCAGGGTCATGCCGACTTCGAACGGAATCATCTTCGACAGGCGATCCGCCAGGCCGTAGGACTTGCCCTGCACCCGTGCCACGTCACGGACCACCGCCTTGGCGGCCATGGAACCGAAAGTGATGATCTGGCTTACCGCGTTGCGGCCGTATTTCTCGGCCACATAGTCGATCACCCGGTCACGACCGTCCATGCAGAAGTCAACGTCGAAGTCGGGCATGGAGACCCGTTCCGGGTTGAGGAAACGTTCGAACAGCAGGTCATATTCCAGTGGGTCGAGGTCGGTGATCTTCTGCACATAGGCCACCAGCGACCCGGCACCCGACCCCCGGCCAGGACCTACCGGCACGCCGTTGCTCTTGGCCCACTGGATAAAGTCCATCACGATCAGGAAGTAACCGGGGAACCCCATCTGGATGATGATATCCAGCTCGAAATTCAAACGATCAACGTAAACCTGGCGCTTGGCTTCATAGTCTTCGGTGGTGTCCTTGGGCAGCAGCACGGACAGCCGTTCTTCCAGGCCATCGAAGGACACTTTGCGGAAGTACTCGTCGATGGTCATGCCATCAGGGATCGGGAAGTTGGGCAGGAAGTGCGTGCCCAGCTTGACTTCGATGTTGCAGCGCTTGGCGATCTCGACGGTGTTTTCCAGCGCCTCGGGAATGTCGCTGAACAGCTCGGCCATTTCCTCGGCGCTTTTGAGGTACTGCTGATCGCTGTAGTTCTTCGAACGCCGCGGGTCATCGAGGGCCCGGCCCTCGCCGATGCACACGCGAGTTTCGTGGGCGGCGAAATCTTCCTGCTTGATGAAGCGCACGTCGTTGGTCGCGACCAGCGGTGCGCCGATTTTCTCGGCCAGCGCCACGGCGCCGTGCAGTTGCTCTTCATCGTTGGGGCGGTTGGTGCGCTGGATTTCCAGGTAGAAACGATCCGGGAACACCGCCATCCACTCACGCGCCAGGTTTTCCGCTTCGTCGGGGTTGCCGCTGAGCATGGCCTGGCCGATCTCGCCCTCTTTGGCCGCCGACAGCATGATCAGGCCGTCGCTGGCTTCGGCCACCCATTCGCGCTCGATGATGATCGAGCCATTGCGCTGACCATCGATGAAACCGCGGGAGATCAATTCGGTGAGGTTGCGATAACCCGCGGCATTCATCACCAGCAGGCTGATCCGGCTCAGGGGGTTGTCCGGATCCTTGTTCGACAGCCACAGGTCGGCGCCGCAGATCGGCTTGATCCCGGCACCCATGGCGTTTTTGTAGAATTTGACCAGGGAACACATGTTGTTCTGGTCAGTGACCGCGACGGCAGGCATGTTCATGCCAACCAGGGTCTTGACCAGCGGCTTGATCCGCACCAGACCGTCGACCAGGGAGTATTCAGTGTGCAGGCGTAGGTGAACGAATGAAGCCGGCATAGTGATCCTGCGTTGAGTCATGAAAACAACAAGGCCCGGATTGTACCGGGCCTTGGTAAAAAAAATCAGCCTTGAAACTAACTCTCGATGAGACTCTCCCGAGCCTCATAGGCCAGGCGCACCGGGGCAAACGAGCGCCGGTGAATCGGGGTCGGCCCCAGGCGTGCCAGCGCTTCCAGATGAACGGGCGTCGGGTAGCCCTTGTGCCCACCGATCCCGTAACCTGGGTAGATCAATTCGAAAGCAGCCATTTCACGGTCGCGACTGACCTTGGCCAGAATCGATGCCGCGGCGATCGCCGGGACCTTGCCATCGCCCTGCACCACCGCTTCGGCACGCATCGACAGCTTCGGGCAACGGTTGCCGTCGATCATCGCCAGTTTCGGCTGGATGTGCAGCCCGGCGACGGCGCGTTGCATGGCCAGCATGGTGGCGTGGAGGATGTTCAGTTCATCGATCTCTTCGACTTCCGCCCGGGCTATGCACCAGCTCAGGGCTTTTTCGCAGATTTCGTCGTAGAGCTTTTCGCGACGGGCCTCGGTGAGTTTCTTCGAGTCGTTCAGGCCGAGGATCGGACGGTTCGGATCAAGAATCACAGCCGCTGTCACCACGGCGCCGCATAGCGGGCCGCGACCGACTTCATCGACACCGGCAACCAATTCTTCCACTTCAGCGACCAAGGTGAAATCCAGCCCCATCTGCATGCTTGTCTTACTCATTTTACTTGGCCGATCAGGTTCAGCACTGCATCCGCAGCCTGGTTGGAGGCATCCAGACGAAGGGTCCGGTGAATTTCATCAAAACCGCGGGTTTGCTCCTGGCCACCTTCGATCAGAGGCGACAAGGTCTGGGCCAGGGCTTCGACCGTGGCATCGTCTTGCAACAATTCAGGCACCAACAGGCGCTGGGCCAGCAGGTTCGGCAAGGAGACGTAAGGACTTTTCACCATGCGCTTGAGAATCCAGAACGTCAGCGGTGCCAGGCGATAGGCAACCACCATCGGCCGCTTGTACAACAGGGCTTCAAGTGTCGCCGTACCGGAGGCGATCAGCACGGCATTACAGGCCGCCAAGGCCAGATGAGACTTGCCGTCGAGCAAGGTCAGCGGCAAATCGCGACCGGCCAACAGCTCTTCAAGCTGTGCCCGGCGCTGTGGGTTGGCACAAGGCACGACAAACCGCACACCGGGGCGCAGGGCCCGCAGGCGTTGGGCGGTATCGAGAAACAAGGCGCCCAGACGGCCGACTTCGCCGCCACGACTGCCGGGCATCAGTGCCACCAACGGCCCGTCAGGCAATCCCAGTTCGGCCCGCGCTGCTGCGCGGTCGGCTTCGAGCGGAATGGCATCGGCCAGGGTGTGTCCGACAAACCGCACCGGCACACCCTTCTCTTCGTAGAATTTCGCTTCGAACGGGAACAGCGTAAGCATCAGGTCGCAACCTTCGCGAATCTTCAGCACCCGCTTCTGCCGCCAGGCCCAGACCGACGGGCTTACGTAATGCACGGTCTTGATCCCGGCCTGACGCAGCTTGAGTTCGATGTTGAGGTTGAAGTCCGGGGCATCGATACCGATGAACACGTCCGGCTTCTCGGCGATCAGGTCGGCCACCAGCTTTTTGCGGCGCGCCAGTAATTCCCGCAAACGTCCCAGCACTTCCACCAGGCCCATGACCGACAGCCGTTCCATGGGAAAGTAGGACGTCAGGCCTTCTGCCTGCATCAAGGGGCCGCCGACTCCGATGAACTCGACCGCCGGATGGCGAGCCTTGAGCGCGCGCATCAGACCCGCGCCCAGAATGTCGCCGGAAGCCTCGCCCGCCACCAGCGCAATACGCAAATTGGCCATGATTAGCGGGTGATGCCGCGGGTCGAGGACTGTATGGAGTCGCGGAACACCGCCACTTCCGGGAACTGGGCAGAGGATTCGGCCAGCTCGGCAAGCGCCTGCTCAACCGTCAGGCCCTGGCGATAGACCACCTTGTAGGCACGACGCAGGGCATGGATCGCGTCTTCGCTGAAACCGCGACGGCGCATGCCTTCGAAGTTCATGCTGCGGGCTTCGGCCGGGTTGCCGAACACCGTGACATACGCTGGTACGTCCTTGCCAATCGCCGTACCCATGCCGGAAAAGCTGTGGGCACCGATGTGGCAATACTGGTGAACCAGGGTAAAACCGGACAGGATCGCCCAGTCTTCCACATGCACATGGCCAGCCAATGCCGTGTTGTTGACCAGGATGCAGTGGTTGCCAATGACACTGTCGTGACCGATGTGGGCGTAGGCCATGATCAGGTTGTGATCGCCCAGGGTGGTTTCCGAACGGTCCTGAATGGTCCCACGGTGAATCGTCACGCCTTCACGGATGACGTTGTGGTCGCCCATCACCAGGCGGGTTTCCTCGCCTTTGTATTTCAGATCGGGCGTGTCCTCACCTACCGAAGAAAACTGGTAGATACGGTTGTGCTTACCGATTCGGGTTGGCCCCTTGAGAATCACATGCGGCCCGATCACGGTCCCCTCGCCGATTTCCACACCTGCGCCGATGATCGACCACGGGCCGACCTCGACACCGTCAGCCAGGACGGCCGTCGGATCGATGATTGCGCGAGGGTCGATCAAACTCATAGTTTGCGTTCCGCGCAGATGATTTCAGCGGAGCAGACCGGCTTGCCATCGACCGAAGCCTGGCACTCGAACTTCCAGATCTGACGCTTGCAGCTGATGAACTTGGCTTCCAGGATCAGCTGGTCGCCCGGCAGTACAGGCTGGCGGAAGCGCAGCTTGTCGGAGCCGACGAAGTAATAAAGAGTGCCATCGGCGGGTTTCACGTCGAGCATTTTGAAACCAAGGATCCCTGCAGCCTGAGCCATCGCTTCGATGATCAGTACGCCCGGCATGATTGGATGCGCAGGAAAGTGACCATTGAAGAACGGTTCGTTGATGCTGACATTCTTGTAGGCGCGAATGCGCTTGCCTTCCACATCCAGATCCACGACCCGATCCACCAGCAGGAACGGGTAACGGTGAGGCAGGTATTCGCGAATCTCGTTGATGTCCATCATTTCGGGGGGAAGCCTATGTAAAGATTGGGAGCGCGCGACTGATGCACACTCCTCTAGCAAATCAAGGACGCAGTCTAGCGGCTGTGCACACTTGATATGGAAATGGTATCAGCCATCTGATGAAGCATTACCGCCAGGGGTCACTTCCCCTGCTTGCTTTTCCAGCTGTCGCAGACGCCGCGCGATGTCATCGAGCTGACGAATACGGGCCGCGCTTTTGCGCCACTCGGCGGCTGGCTGCATCGCCGTACCGGAAGAATAGGCACCCGGCTCGGTGATCGAGTGGGTCACCATGGTCATCCCGGTGATGAAAACGTTGTCGCAAATATCGATATGCCCCACCAGCCCTACGCCACCGGCGAGCATGCAATGCTTGCCGATTTTGGTGCTGCCGGAGATGCCCACGCAGGCCGCCATGGCGGTGTGATCACCGACCTGGACGTTGTGGGCGATCTGGATCTGGTTGTCGAGCTTCACACCATTACCAATCACGGTATCGGCCAGCGCGCCACGGTCAATGGCCGTATTCACGCCGATTTCCACGTCGTCGCCGACCAGGACACCACCGATCTGGGCGATCTTCTGCCAGACGCCTTTCTCGTTGGCAAAGCCGAAGCCTTCACCACCGAGCACCGCACCGGACTGAATCACCACCCGCTTGCCGACGCGCACGTCGTGATACAGCGTGACGCGCGGTGCCAGCCAGCCACCTTCGCCCACGACGCTACGGGCGCCGATGAAGCAATGCGCGCCAATGGTCGTACCGCCAGCAATATGCGCCCCACTTTCGATGACCGCAAATGCACCGATACTCGCCGCCGGATCGACCACCGCATCCGCGGCAATCACTGCCGTCGGATGAACACCGGCTGCCGCCTTGGGCTTGGGGTCGAACAGGTGGGAAATACGCGCGTACGCGGCGTACGGATCAGGCACCACCAGGCAATCCCCGGCAAAACCTTCGGCGTCAGCGGCTTTTAGCAACAACGCTGCCGCCTGACTGCCTGCCAGGTATTTGCGGTATTGGGGGTTTGCGAGAAAGCTCAACTGAGCTGGGCCAGCCTCCTGCAAGGTGGCTAGCCCAGTAATTGCTTTCTCCGGGTCACCACGTAGCGTGGCGCCGAGGAACTCGGCCAACTGGCCGAGCTTAATGGTCACTGTCATGGATTACTTCAGCTGATTCATGCGCTCGATAACCTGGCGCGTGATGTCGTACTGAGGCTTGACATCAATCACTGCACCACGCTCGAAGACCAGGTCAAAAGCACCTTTCTTGATGACTTCTTCCACAGCGCTGTCCAGTTTCGGCTTGAGCTGCTTCAGCATTTCACGGTCGGCAACGGCTTTGGCTTCGTTCAGCTCCTTGGACTGGAACTGGAAGTCACGAGCCTTTTGCTTGAATTCAAGCTCCAGACGTTCACGCTCGCCTTGCTGCATTTTGTCGCCACCGGCCATCAGGCGATCCTGGATGCCCTTGGCGCTGCTTTCCAGCGTCTTGAGCTTGGTCAGTTGAGGACCGAATTTCTTCTCGGCGTCCACGGCGTATTTCTTGGCCGCATCGGATTCCAGCAGGGCCATCTGATAGTTCAGGACGGCGATTTTCATGTCGGCAAATGCCGGACCTGCAACCAGTACGGAAGCCAGGAGAACCAATTGAGTCAACTTACGCACGATGCACTCCTACAAAATCCATTGTCGTTATCTTGGGTCAGACGCTTAGAACGTCTGGCCGAGGGAGAATTGGAACACTTGAGTTTCAGCGTCATCCGGTTTCTTGACTGGCATGGCCAGCGCGAAACTCAGAGGACCCAGTGCGGTGACCCAGGTCACACCCACACCGACGGAACTGGCCATATTGCTCAGACTGATGTCATTGCACTTGGTGTTGGACTTCGTGCCATCGGCGTTCACAGTATCGGAGCACGATGAATCGAATACGTTACCCACATCCCAGAATACCGAAGTGCGCAGGGAACGCTGGTCCTTGACGAACGGCAGAGGGAACAGGACTTCCACACCACCCTGGATCAGCACGTTACCACCGAACGGCAGCGGATCCTGGTCCGGATCACGCGCAGTGCCGGGGTTATTGCCGGTACTTGGCGTACTGCGAGGACCCAGGGTGCTGTCCTTGAAGCCACGAACCGAGTTGAAACCACCAGCATAGTAGTTTTCATAGAATGGCAAGCCATCGGTCGAACCGTAACCATCGCCATAACCCAATTCGGTATGCAGGCGCATGGTGTAGTTGTCGCTCAACGGCTGGAACAACTGGCCACGGTAGTCGAGCTTGAAGAACGACAGGTCGCTGCCTGGAACCGTGGACTCCAGCACGAGGCTCTGGGAATGACCACGAGTCGCCAGTACGCCCTTGTTCAGGGTGGACTCGGACCAACCGGCCGAAGCCTTGAAGTTCAGGTACTTGTCGCCTTCCTTGTTAACGAAGTCGAAGATCTCGTCGACGGTATACACGCCGGTCTTGATCTCGTCCTGCTGGGCCGTCAGGCCGAAGGTCAGGCGCGAAGTCTCGCTGATCGGATAACCGACACTCACGCCGGCGCCCAGGCTGTCCACGGCATAGCTGGCTACGTCGACGTCGAGGTCATCGTAGTCAGTTGTACGGTAGAACGCGTTGTAGCCCAGGCTCACGCCATCGGCAGTCCAGTAGGGGTCGACGTAACCAAAGTTGTAGCGGCTCTGGTATTCGCTGCGGGTCAAGCCGATGCTGACCTTGTTACCGGTACCGAGGAAGTTGTTCTGGGTGATCGAACCACCGAGGATCAGGCCCGCGCTCTGGGCGAAACCGACGCTGGCGGTAATCGAACCGGATGCTTGTTCTTCGACGCTGTAGTTGACGTCGACCTGGTCATCGACACCCGGTACGGCCGGGGTTTCAACGTTGACTTCCTTGAAGAAGCCCAGACGTTCCAGACGGGTCTTGGACTGGTCGATCAGGTAGGTCGAAGCCCAGCCACCTTCCATCTGACGCATTTCACGACGCAGCACTTCGTCTTCGGACTTGGTGTTGCCACGGAAGTTGATACGGTTCACGTAGGCACGCTTGCCTGGATCGACGGCGAAGGTGATGTCTACCGTGTGGTCGTCATCGTGGGGCTGAGGCACGCCGTTGACGTTGGCGAAAGTGTAGCCCTCGTTACCCAGGCGACGGGTGATCAGTTCGGACGTGGTGGTCATCAGCTTGCGCGAGAACACCTGGCCTTTCTGGACCAGCAGCAGGGACTTGACCTGGTCTTCAGGGACTTTCAGGTCACCGCTGAGCTTCACGTCGCGAACGGTGTACTTGTCACCTTCGTTGATGTTGACGGTGATGTAGACGTGCTTCTTGTCCGGCGTAATGGACACCTGGGTCGAAGCGATGTCCATGTTGATGTAGCCACGGTCCAGGTAGTAGGAACGCAGGCGCTCAAGGTCACCGGAGAGTTTTTCACGGGCGTACTTGTCATCGTTCTTGAAGAACGACAGCCAGTTGGTGGTCTTGAGTTCGAACAGGTCGATCAGGTCTTCATCAGGGAAGACCGTGTTGCCCACCACGTTGATGTGCTGGATAGCGGCAACGGTGCCTTCGTTGATGTTGACCTTCAAGCCGACGCGGTTGCGCGGCTGCGGGATCACTTCAGTGTCGACGGTAGCCGAGTAGCGACCCTGGGCGACGTACTGGCGTTGCAGTTCGTTACGCACGCCTTCAAGGGTGGCGCGCTGGAAGATCTCGCCTTCGGCCAGACCGGATTGCTTGAGGCCCTTCATCAGGTCTTCGGTGGAGATCGCCTTGTTACCTTCGATCTCGATACTGGCAACCGATGGACGCTCGACTACCGTGATAACCAGGACGTTACCATCGCGGCCCAGCTGGATATCTTGAAAGAAGCCGGTTTTGAACAGCGCACGAGTGGATTCCACCAGGCGTCGATCATCCGCCTGTTCACCGACGTTCAACGGCAAAGCACCAAAGACGCTACCCGCGGAGACCCGCTGGAGGCCATTGACGCGAATATCAGAGATAGTGAAGGACTCGGCGTGAACTTCGGCGATCATCAATACGGTGAGAACCGCAGTTAGCAGCAGACGTTTCATGAAGTCCTTTCTTATTCCAACTGGCAATAAAAACTGCCGCAAAATGCGGCAGATTCGCAATTCAGCGAAGCGTTACAGTCGACCCAGATCATTAACCAGAGCAAGCAACATCACCCCGATCACCAAACTGATGCCGATCTGTATCCCCCAACCTTGCACCCGATCCGACAAGGGACGACCACGCGCCCACTCGATCAGATAAAACAACAAATGCCCCCCATCCAGCACAGGAATGGGCAGCAAATTCAGAACCCCCAGGCTAATACTCAGATAAGCAAGGAAATTCAGGAAATCAGCGACACCCGACTGGGCCGAAGCGCCCGCCACTTTAGCAATGGTTATCGGTCCACTCAAGTTTTTTACCGAGAGCTCGCCGAACAACATTTTCTTCAGCGAATCGAGGGTCAGCACGCTCATCGTCCAGGTGCGTCGAGCCCCTTCCCCCACGGCTGCCAACGGCCCGAAACTGACCTCGCGAATCATCTCTGGTGGCCAGTCGACTGCTTTTACCCCCGCCCCCAGGTAACCACTGGGTGCCTTTTTTTCGCCACGGGCAGCCAACATCACCGGGACATCGATTTGAGCACCGTCTCGTTCGACTCGCAGCATGATTTTGGTATCAGGATGCATACGGACCGTATCGACAACCTGCTGCCAGTCATCCAGCGCCTTGCCATCGAGCGCCAACAGCCGGTCACCGGTCTTCAGGCCGGCAGCCTGGGCCGGGCCTTTGGAATCCAGTTCAGCCAGGACGGGCGGCAATGCCGGGCGCCACGGGCGAATACCCAGGGAATGAATCGGATCCGGCTCATCGGCACCCTTGAGCCACTCGTCCAGCACCAGCTCACGAGGCGAATCCACAGTGGAGCCCTGCTCACGAACCAGAAGCTGCAGGGAACCGCTTTCACCCAGGCGACGGACCAATTGCAAATTGACCGCAGCCCAACCGGAAGTGGGCTCGCCGTCGATGGCAATGATTTCCTGACCCGCGTTCAGGCCAGCCTTGGCAGCCAGGCTGCCGGACTCGACAGCACCGATGACCGGACGAACCTGCTCGGTCCCCAGCATCGCCAGCGCCCAGAAAAACACCATCGCCAACAAGAAGTTGGCAATCGGCCCCGCCGCCACGATGGCAATGCGCTGGCGCACGGATTTGCGGTTGAAGGATTGATCGAGCTGATCGGCCGGCACTTCGCCTTCACGTTCGTCGAGCATCTTCACGTAGCCACCCAGCGGAATGGCAGCCACCACGAATTCGGTACCCTTCTTGTCGTGCCAGCGCAGCAGCGGCATGCCGAAGCCCACGGAGAAACGCAGCACCTTGACCCCACAGCGACGCGCGACCCAGAAATGGCCGAACTCGTGGAAGGTAACCAGCACGCCCAAAGCGACCAGGGTGCCGACAATCATATAGAGCGCGCTCATCTATCTTCTCCGCATTCCTATTCAGTGCTGCATCAGTGCTGCATGGCCCAGCGCATTGCAACACTTACCGCCCGTGACGACTCAACCATTGCTCGGCCAGCAGACGCGCCTTGGCGTCCGCCGTGAACACCGCCTCAAGATCATTCACCGCAACCACAGGCTCGAGACTGAGTACTTCCTCGATGATACTCGCGATTTCCAGGTAACGAACCCGTCCGTCGAGAAAGGCCGCGACAGCGACTTCATTTGCCGCATTCAACATCGCCGGAGCGCTGTTGCCCGCCTCGGCTGCCTGGCGGGCCAGGCGCAGGCACGGGAATCGTTCTTCGTCCGGGGCCTGGAAGTCCAGGCGCGCAACGGCAAACAGGTCCAATGGCGGCACACCCGAGTCAATTCGCTCGGGCCAGGCCAGCGCGTTGGCGATCGGCGTGCGCATGTCCGGATTACCCAACTGGGCCAACACCGAGCCATCGATATAGTCGACCAGCGAATGAATCACGCTTTGCGGGTGGATCACCACTTCAACCTGGGACGGCTTGGCATCGAACAGCCAGCAAGCCTCGATCAGCTCAAGCCCTTTATTCATCATGCTGGCAGAATCAACCGAGATCTTGCGCCCCATGGACCAATTAGGGTGGGCACAGGCCTGCTCGGGCGAAACATGCGCCAGCTCTGCCATGGGCGTCTGCCGGAACGGACCGCCAGAGGCGGTCAGCAGGATCCGGCGCACGCCGACCGCGTCCAGGCCTCGGGCAATATCCCGGGGCATGCACTGGAAAATCGCGTTGTGCTCACTGTCGATCGGCAGCAATACCGAGCCGCTTTTGCGCACGGCCTGCATGAACAAGGCGCCGGACATGACCAGCGCTTCCTTGTTGGCCAGGAGGATCTTCTTGCCAGCCTCGACGGCCGCCAGCGTCGGGCGCAAGCCTGCCGCGCCGACAATGGCCGCCATGACCGCATCGACCTCAGGGTCGGCAGCCACCTGGCACAACCCCTCCTCCCCCACCAGCACGCGGGTCGAAAGACCGGCGGCGTGCAGATCATCCTGCAAGCCACGGGCAGCAGCGGCTTCAGGCACCACGGCAAACCGCGGGGTATGACGCACGCACAGCGCCAGCAGCTCGCTCAGGCGACTGAAACCGCTCAAGGCGAAGACCTGATAGCGCTCCGGGTGGCGGGCGATGACATCCAGGGTGCTTAATCCGATCGAACCGGTCGCCCCCAGGACAGTAATCTGCTGAGGGCGGCTCACGGTGCAGCCATCCACAACAGCACCGCAAACACCGGGATCGCCGCGGTCAGACTGTCGATGCGATCCAGCACGCCGCCATGCCCCGGCAGCAGGTTGCTGCTGTCCTTGATCCCGGACTGGCGCTTGAACATGCTTTCGGTGAGGTCACCCACCACCGAGACGAACACGATCAGCGCGGCGCCGATCAAACCCTTGAACAATTGGGCCACCGTCCAGTCGCGCACCAGCGCAACCAGGGTGGTGATTACCAGGCTCAGGGCCAGGCCGCCGTACACGCCTTCCCAGCTTTTGCCCGGACTGACCTGCGGCGCCAGCTTGCGCTTGCCGAACGCACGCCCGGAGAAATAGGCACCGATATCGGCGCCCCAGACCAGCACCATCACCGCCATGATCAACCAGTTGCCCAGTGGGTACTGCTTGATCTGCACCAGGCCTTGCCAGGCCGGCAACAGGATCAGCAGGCCGATCAGCAGCTTGCAGGCGGCGCTCGCCCAATGCTCACTGGAGCGCGGATAGGTCAGCACCAGGTAGGTCGCCAGCGCCCACCAGAGCACCGAAGCCCCCAACACCCAGGGCGCAAGGCCAGGCAGGATGTACATGACGAACAGCATCAATGCGACGACGGCGGCATAGCCGGCACGAAACGCTTGCGCAGTGAAACCGGCCAGCCGCGCCCATTCCCAGGCGCCCAGAGTCACGACCAGGCCGATGAACAGCGCAAAAGCGGAACCCTCCAGCAGAAAAAACCCACCCAGGGCAATCGGCAGCAGGATCAGCGCGGTGATGATTCGTTGTTTAAGCATTAAACCCGGGCTCCAGCCTCGACCTGCTCGCTCGTTTTACCGAAGCGGCGCTGGCGAGATGCGAAATCGGCCAGCGCATTGCGCATGGCATCGTGTTTGAAGTCCGGCCAGAACAGGTCGGAGAAATACAACTCGGCGTAGGCCAGCTGCCACAGCAGGAAGTTACTGATGCGATGTTCGCCACCGGTACGGATGCACAAGTCAGGCAACGGCAGATCGCCGGTGGCCAGACAGGTTTGCAGCAGTTCCGGAGTAATGTCTTCCGGACGCAGATGCCCAGCCTGGACTTCACGCGCCAGGCGCTGTGCGGCTTGTGCGATATCCCACTGACCGCCGTAGTTGGCGGCGATCTGCAGGACAAAGCGATTGGCGCCAGCTGTCATTGCCTCGGCTTCACGCATGGCAGCCTGAAGCTCCGGATGGAAGCGCGAACGGTCGCCAATGATGCGCAAGCTGATGTTGTTGTCGTTGAGGCGCTTGGCCTCTCGACGCAATGCCCTGAAGAACAGATCCATCAAGGCACTGACTTCATCGGCAGGACGCTGCCAGTTCTCGCTGGAGAACGCGAACAGGGTCAGCACTTCCACCTTGGCTTCAGCACACACCTCGATGACCGCCCGAACCGCATCCACACCCGCTTTATGCCCGGCGACACCCGGCATAAAGCGTTTTTTCGCCCAGCGATTATTACCATCCATGATGATCGCGACATGGCGCGGCACCGTGGAAGGTGCAATCTGCTTGGTCTTTTCCATGAAAACGCGACCCTTATACGGCCATCAGGTCTTTTTCTTTCTGCGCCAGGTTCGCGTCGATTTGAGCCACATACTTCTTGGTCAGATCATCGATTTCGCCGGTTGCACGACGTTCTTCGTCTTCGCTGATTTCCTTTTCCTTGACCAGATCCTTGAGTTGGCTGTTGGCATCGCGACGAATGTTGCGCACGGCAACACGAGCATCTTCTGCCACGTCACGAGCCTGCTTGGTGAAGCCCTTGCGGGTTTCCTCGGTCAGGGCCGGCATGGAGATCAGCAGCAACTCGCCCAGGTTGGTCGGGTTGAGGTTCAGGCCCGCACTGCCGATGGCCTTGTCGACGGCGCCCAGCATGTTGCGCTCAAAGGCAACGACTTGCAGGGTACGCGCGTCCTTGACGGTGATGTTCGCCACCTGCTTGATCGGGGTATCGGCACCGTAATACGGAACCATCACACCTTCCAGGATGCTTGGGTGCGCCTGGCCGGTACGGATCCGACCGAAGTTGTGCGCCAGCGATTCCACGGACTTCTGCATGCGCTCTTGAGCGTCTTTCTTGATTTCGTTGATCATTGTTGGCCTTCCTCGATCAGGGTCCCTTCAGCGCCACCATGCACGATGTTCAGCAGGGCGCCGGGCTTGTTCATGTTAAATACGCGCAGCGGCATCTTGTGGTCGCGGCACAGGCAAATGGCCGTCAGATCCATCACGCCCAGCTTGCGATCCAGTACTTCATCGTAGGTCAGATGATCGAACTTCTCGGCATGCGGGTCTTTGAATGGGTCAGCGGTGTAGACGCCATCGACCTTGGTAGCCTTGAGCACGACATCGGCGTCGATTTCGATTGCACGCAGGCAAGCTGCCGAATCCGTGGTGAAGAACGGGTTGCCGGTGCCGGCCGCGAAAATCACCACGTCCTTGGAGTTCAGGTGGCGCATGGCCTTGCGGCGATCGTAGTGATCAGTCACGCCAACCATGGAAATGGCCGACATCACGATGGCCGAGATATTGGCGCGCTCCAGCGCGTCGCGCATGGCCAAGGCGTTCATCACAGTGGCCAGCATGCCCATGTGGTCGCCGGTGACCCGATCCATGCCGGCCTTGCTCAGCGCTTCGCCGCGGAACAGGTTGCCGCCGCCGATCACCAGGCCGACCTGGACACCGATACCGACCAGTTGGCCGACTTCCAGTGCCATGCGATCCAGAACCTTCGGGTCGATCCCGAACTCTTCCGAGCCCATCAGGGCTTCGCCGCTAAGCTTGAGTAGAATGCGTTTATAGCGAGCCTGATAACCACTGCCCTGCTGAGCCATTGCGAATCTCTCCTGCGGCGTATTTTAAAAATTCTTTGCGAGCTGTTTTCAGCTGGCGTTCACTCTAGCGTGGCGCTGCTTCAGCGCCATCGGAACATGGCTTTGTAAGCCAGTTCCAAAGGGAAGCCAATTAAAATTTGGCACCCCATCTGAAAAGAGGCTGCGCGCGTGAGCGGGCAGCCTCTTCAGGGCGACAGTTAAAAAAACCGTCTTATTGCTTGGCGGCAGCCAGTTGTGCGGCAACTTCTTCTGCGAAGTTGTCTACTGGCTTCTCGATGCCTTCGCCAACCTTGAAGTAGGTGAAGGAAACGATTTCAGCGCCGGCTTTCTTGGCCAGGGCACCTACGGTGACTTCCGGGTTCATCACGAAAGCTTGCTCAACCAGGCTCGCTTCGGCCAGGAACTTGGTGATACGGCCAGCAATCATCTTCTCGACGATTTCAGCTGGCTTGCCTTTCATCTTGTCTTCGTTCAAGGACAGGAAAACGCCCTTTTCACGCTCGATGGCTTCTGGCGAAACCTGCGATGGCAGCAGGAACTCAGGGTTGCTTGCCGCCACGTGCATGGCGATCTCTTTGGCCAGCTGAACATCGCCGCCCTTGAGGACAACAGCAACACCGATCTTGTTACCGTGCAGGTAAGTACCGACCACGTCACCTTCAACGCGAACCAGGCGACGGATGTTGACGTTTTCGCCAACTTTGGCCACCAGGGCTTCACGAGCCGATTCCTGAGCGGCGATCAGCGGAGCTGCATCGGTCAGTTTTTCAGCAAAGGCTTTTTCTACGCTGGCAGCAACGAAGTTCTTGAAGTCGTCTTGCAGGGCCAGGAAGTCGGTCTGCGAGTTCACTTCCAGCAGTACGGCGCACTTGTCGTCAGCCTTGATGGCGATGGCGCCTTCAGCGGCAACGTTGCCCGCTTTCTTGGCAGCCTTGATGGCGCCCGAAGCACGCATGTCATCAATGGCTTTCTCGATGTCGCCGCCAGCCTTGGTCAAGGCCTTTTTGCAGTCCATCATGCCTTCGCCAGTACGCTCGCGCAGTTCTTTGACCAACGCTGCAGTAATCTCTGCCATTTCAAAATTCCTCTTGGATAGGTTATCAACCATTCCACCCGATCGAACGGGCGTTCAATTCGTCCCGAACCACCCTTGTTAGCTGCCGCACGTTACAGATAGAGCAGTGGGCGCCGACAAATGGTTTTCGAGGTGGCAAAAAGGGGGCCAAGCCCCCTTTTTGCTTACTGAGTCAACGCCAGGGCGTCAATTACTCAGCTGCAGCCTGAGTTTCTTCAGCTGCGAACTCTACGGTGCCGCCGGCAACGTTGTTGCGACCACGGATCACAGCGTCAGCCATCGAACCCATGTACAGCTGGATAGCGCGGATTGCGTCATCGTTGCCTGGGATGATGTAGTCAACGCCTTCCGGGCTGCTGTTGGTATCGACTACGCCGATAACCGGGATGCCCAGCTTGTTGGCTTCGGTGATCGCGATGCGCTCGTGATCAACGTCGATAACGAACAGAGCGTCTGGCAGACCGCCCATGTCCTTGATACCACCCAGGGAACGATCCAGCTTTTCCAGGTCACGGGAGCGCATCAGCGCTTCTTTCTTGGTCAGCTTGGCGAAAGTACCGTCTTCGGCTTGAACTTCAAGGTCACGCAGACGCTTGATGGAAGCACGGATGGTCTTGAAGTTGGTCAGCATGCCGCCCAACCAGCGGTGATCGACGTACGGCGAACCGCAACGTGCTGCTTCTTCAGCAACGATCTTGCCAGCGGAACGCTTGGTGCCGACGAACAGAATCTTGTTTTTGCCCTGGGCCAGACGCTCTACGAAAGTCAGAGCTTCGTTGAACATTGGCAGGGTTTTTTCAAGGTTGATGATGTGGATCTTGTTACGCGCGCCGAAAATGTATTTACCCATTTTCGGGTTCCAGTAACGGGTCTGGTGACCGAAGTGCACACCGGCCTTCAGCATATCGCGCATGTTGACTTGGGACATGATAGTTCCTTAATAAGTCGGGTTTGGCCTCCACGTATCCCAATGACCAACCACCAGCATTTCGCTTGCGGCACCCAGGTCATCGTGTCGACACGTGTGTGGATTTAGGCTTTTCGGGGCATCCCCGGAAAGCGGCGCATTTTATATCACAAGGAAGGGAAAAACGGAACCCGGATTCTCAAATCGAGGCGAACGCACATCGCGCGCCCTTGGAATCCGCCCAGAATGCACCATTCTATAAGGAGAAGCGATGCACAGAGCCACGGATTTGCGCTGATCGTCTGATAGAATCGCGTTTTTCAGGGCTGCGAAGAACAATCGCGCAACGCCCTTTTCGTCAAGAAAGCGCCATCGAGCGCAGAGAGAGCCTGTATGACCGTCACCCTCAAAACCCCCGAGGACATCGCAAAAATGCGCGTCGCCGGCAAACTGGCCGCCGATGTGCTGGAAATGATTGCTGAACATGTCAAACCGGGCGTTACCACCGATCAACTGAACCAGATCTGTCACGACTATATCGTCAACGAACAGAAGGCCATCCCTGCCCCGCTGAACTACAAGGGTTATCCCAAGTCGATCTGCACCTCGATCAACCATGTGGTCTGCCACGGCATCCCGAACGACAAGCCGCTCAAGGATGGCGACACCTTGAACATCGACGTCACCGTCATCAAGGACGGCTACCACGGCGACACCAGCCGCATGTTCCACGTCGGTACCGTGCCGGTCTGGGCCGAGCGCCTGTCGCAAGTGACCCAGGAATGCATGTACAAGGCGATTGAAATCGTCAAGCCTGGCTGCCGCCTGGGCGACATCGGGGAAATCATCCAGAAGCACGCCGAGAAAAACGGCTTCTCGGTGGTTCGCGAGTTCTGCGGCCACGGCATCGGCAAGGTGTTCCATGAAGAGCCGCAGATCCTGCACTACGGCCGTGCCGGCACCGGCATGGAACTGAAGGCCGGCATGACCTTCACCATCGAGCCGATGATCAACCAGGGCAAGGCCGACACCAAGGTGTTGGGCGACGGCTGGACCGCGATCACCAAGGACCGCAAGCTGTCGGCACAGTGGGAGCACACCCTGCTGGTGACCGAAACCGGCTACGAGATCTTCACCCTGCGCGCCGATGACACCATCCCCCGCGTTTCGGCCTGATCCCGTCACCGAACCCAGCCTATAGAAAGGAAAGCCAATCAATGCCGCAGGTGGATCCCGAACTCTTCGATCGTGGCCAGTTCCAGGCTGAACTGGCCCTGAAGGCCAGCCCGATCGCGGCCTTCAAGAAGGCAATCCGCCAGGCTCGCGAAGTGCTCGACGGGCGCTTTCGCAGCGGCCGGGACATTCGCCGATTGATCGAGGACCGTGCCTGGTTCGTCGATAACCTGCTGCAAAAGGCCTGGGAGCAGTTCGACTGGAGTGAAGACGCCGACATCGCGCTGGTCGCGGTCGGCGGCTACGGTCGTGGCGAGCTGCACCCCTATTCCGACATCGACCTGTTGATCCTCCTTGACAGCGCCGACCACGAGGTTTTCCGCGATTCAATAGAGCGTTTCCTGACCCTGCTGTGGGACATCGGCCTGGAAGTCGGCCAGAGCGTGCGCTCGGTCGAGGAGTGTGCCATCGAAGCCCGCGCCGACCTGACGGTGGTCACCAACCTGATGGAAAGCCGCACCATCTGCGGCCCGGAGCACTTGCGCCAGCGCATGCTGGATGTCACCAGCACCGCGCACATGTGGCCGAGCAAGGACTTCTTCCTGGCCAAGCGCGCCGAGCAGAAAGCCCGCCACCACAAGTACAACGACACCGAGTACAACCTGGAACCCAACGTCAAGGGCTCGCCCGGCGGCCTGCGGGATATCCAGACGATTCTCTGGGTGGCCCGTCGCGAATACGGCACCTTGAACCTGCGGGCACTGGCCGGCGAAGGTTTCCTGGTCGAAAGCGAGAACGCCTTGCTGGCCTCCTCCCAGGAGTTCCTGTGGAAAGTGCGCTATGCGTTGCACATGCTCGCCGGGCGCGCCGAGGACCGCCTGCTGTTCGATCACCAGCGCGCCATTGCCGGGCTGCTGGGCTTTGAAGGGGACGACGCCAAGCAGGCCGTCGAGAACTTCATGCAGCAGTATTTCCGCGTGGTCATGAGCATTGCCCAGCTCAGCGACCTGATCATCCAGCATTTCGAGGAAGTCATCCTCGCGCCGGAGGATGCCGCACCGCCACAGCCGGTCAATTCGCGCTTCCAGCTGCACGACGGCTACATCGAGGCGCGCAACGACAATGTGTTCCGGCGCACGCCGTTCGCCATGCTCGAGATCTTCGTGCTGATGGCCCAGCAACCGGAAATCAAGGGAGTGCGCGCCGACACCATTCGTCTGCTGCGCGAAAATCGCCACTTGATCGACGACAACTTTCGCAACGACATTCGCAACACCAGCCTGTTCATCGAGCTGTTCAAATGCAAGATCGGCATCCATCGCAACCTGCGCCGGATGAACCGTTACGGCATTCTCGGGCGCTATCTGCCGGAATTTGGTTTCATCGTCGGCCAGATGCAGCACGACCTGTTCCACATCTATACGGTCGACGCCCACACCCTGAACCTGATCAAGCACCTGCGTAAGTTGCAGTACACCCAGGTCTCGGAAAAATTCCCGCTGGCCGCCAAGCTCATGGCCAAGCTGCCCAAGCCAGAACTGATCTACATGGCGGGCCTGTACCACGACATCGGCAAGGGCCGGCATGGCGATCACTCGGAAATCGGCGCGGTGGACGCCGCTGCCTTCTGCCAGCGCCATCAACTACCGGTGTGGGATAGCCGCCTGATCGTCTGGCTGGTGCAAAACCATCTGGTGATGTCGACCACGGCCCAGCGCAAGGATCTGTCCGATCCGCAGGTGATCCATGACTTCGCCCTGGCGGTGGGCGATGAAACCCGCCTCGACTACCTGTACGTGCTGACGGTCGCCGACATCAACGCCACCAACCCGACGCTGTGGAATTCCTGGCGGGCCAGCCTGCTGCGCCAGCTCTACACCGAAACCAAGCGCGCCCTGCGTCGCGGCCTGGAAAACCCGGTGGACCGCGAAGAACAGATCCGCCAGACCCAGAGCGCCGCGCTGGACATCCTCGTGCGCGGTGGCACCGACCCGGACGACGTCGAGCAATTGTGGGCGCAGTTGGGTGATGACTATTTCCTGCGCCACACCGCCGGCGACGTCGCCTGGCACAGCGATGCGATCCTCCAGCAGCCGGCCGATGGAGGGCCGCTGGTGCTGATCAAGGAGACCACCCAACGCGAATTCGAGGGCGGCACACAGATCTTCATCTACGCGCCGGACCAGCATGACTTCTTCGCCGTGACCGTGGCCGCGATGGACCAGCTCAACCTGAACATCCATGACGCCCGCGTCATCACCTCCAGCAGTCAGTTCACCCTCGACACCTACATTGTGCTCGACACCGATGGCGACTCGATCGGCGATAATCCGGCCCGGGTCAAGAAGATCCGTGACGGTCTGACCGAAGCCCTGCGCAATCCGGACGATTACCCGACCATCATCCAGCGTCGGGTGCCGCGTCAGCTCAAGCATTTCGCCTTTGCGCCGCAGGTGACGATCCACAACGACGCCCAGCGTCCGGTGACCGTACTGGAACTGACCGCCCCCGACCGCCCCGGCCTGCTGGCGCGGGTGGGCACGATCTTTCTGGAGTTCGACCTGTCGCTGCAGAACGCCAAGATCGCCACCCTCGGCGAGCGCGTGGAAGACGTGTTCTTCATTACCGACGCGAACAACCAACCGTTGTCCGACCCGTTACTGTGCAGTCGTTTGCAGGATGCAATCGTCGAACAATTGAGCGTCAACCAGGAGCCTGATATCAAGCTGTCGCGCATCAGCATTTGAATCAAAAAACCGCCCCCTGTAGGAGCTGGCTTGCCAGCGATGGACTAATAGGCGCCGCGTTTACCCTGTAAAAACGCGCTTTCGTTAACGACCATCGCTGGCAAGCCAGCTCCTACAAAGGGCCGGCCAGCCGCCACACCGAACGAGATCCATCAATGAACAACGCCCTGTCCCAGCTCCAGCCCTACCCGTTCGAAAAGCTCCGCGCCCTGCTCGGCAGCGTCACGCCCAACCCGGACAAGCGCCCTATCGCGCTGTCGATCGGCGAACCCAAGCACCGCTCGCCAAGCTTCGTCGCCGAGGCCCTGGCCAGCAACCTGGATAAGATGGCCGTGTACCCGACCACCCTTGGCATCCCGGCACTGCGCGAAGCCATCGCCGCCTGGTGCGAGCGTCGTTTCGGCGTACCGAATGGCTGGATCGACCCGGCGCGCAACGTGCTGCCGGTCAACGGTACCCGTGAAGCGCTGTTCGCCTTCACCCAGACCGTGGTCAATCGTGGCGACGACGCCCTGGTGGTCAGCCCGAACCCGTTCTACCAGATCTACGAAGGTGCGGCGTTCCTCGCCGGGGCCAAGCCGCACTACCTGCCGTGCCTGGACGAAAACGGCTTCAACCCGGATTTCGATGCCGTTTCCCCCGACATCTGGAAACGCTGCCAGATCCTGTTCCTGTGCTCGCCAGGTAACCCGACCGGCGCACTGATCCCGGTAGATGTACTGAAAAAACTGATCGCCCTGGCCGACGAATATGACTTCGTGATCGCCGCCGACGAGTGCTACAGCGAGCTGTACTTCGACGAACAGTCTCCGCCACCGGGCCTGCTCACTGCCTGCGTCGAACTGGGCCGCAAGGATTTCAAGCGCTGCGTGGTGTTCCACAGCCTGTCCAAACGTTCCAACCTGCCGGGCCTGCGTTCGGGCTTCGTGGCCGGTGACGCCGAAATCCTCAAGGGCTTCCTGCTCTATCGCACCTACCACGGCTGCGCGATGCCGGTTCAGACCCAACTGGCCAGCGTCGCCGCGTGGAACGACGAAGTGCACGTGCGCGCCAACCGTGCGCTGTATCGCGAGAAATTCGATGCCGTACTGGAAATCCTCAGCCCCGTGATGGATGTGCAGCGTCCGGATGGCAGCTTCTATCTGTGGCCAAATGTCCAGGGTGATGACGCCGCGTTCTGCCGCGATCTGTTTGCCGAAGAACACGTCACCGTGGTGCCGGGCTCCTACCTGTCCCGCGATGTGGACGGGGTCAATCCGGGAGCCGGCCGTGTGCGCATGGCACTGGTTGCACCATTGGCCGAATGCGTAGAAGCCGCAGAACGAATTCGCGACTTCATTATTCGCCACAAGTAAGAGCCCAGTACCCGCGCCAGGCAATCTGGCGCGTCGGCTTAATTGCCGAGTTACATATCCAATTATTTCCCGCCTTTATCCTCCCCCCCGCCAGAAGCTAGCCTGAAGTTGAGGTTTACCCCACCCAACAAACCCTCCAAGCGGCAGCCCGCCAGTTCGATTTACACAGTTTCACCCAATAAGGACATTGGAAATGCACAACTATCCTTTCGTAAAAATGCAAAAACAGAACACAACTACCGAACCGAAGACTAATGACGACAGCAACAGATCCGCTACCCGTACTAAACGTTCGGTTGGCAAACCCAGCGCGTACTGGGACAACGCCAGCACCATTACCTTCTCTTTCATGGAGCAATTACCTGACTCCGTGGCATATCGGATCGAGGTTGCCATCCGCCGCTGGGAGCCGTTTGTCAACCTGGCATTCGAACTGGTCGAGAATGGAAAAGGTCAGATCCGCATCGCTCTCGGCGGTGCTGATAATCATTCGGCGGTCGGCACCGATGCTTTAATGTTAGATCCCGACGAGCCAACCCTGGTAGTGAGTGTAGAGCCGGACAACCCCTACTTTGAATACGTACTGACGCACGAATTCGGACATGCCCTGGGGTTTCATCACGCGCACCTTCATCCTGATGCTGAAATCCCATGGGACAAAGAAGCGGTGTACGAGTACTACATCAACCACCTTGGCTGGAACGAAGAGGAGGTCGATGCCAACCTCTTCACCTTCGACAGCGAAAAACACACGCTCTTTTTCCCCTACGACAAACTGTCCATCATGCATTACTCGATTCCTGGCTTTCTGACCCTGAATAAAGTCGAGATCGGCATCAACATGAGGATCAGCGAAGGGGACCAGCTCTTTGCCAGAGCGATCTACCCTCCCATCAATTAACGCGCAGTACCTATTTGACCTGCCCCAGCTTGGCCTCACTCAAATCAAGGTCTGCCAGTACTTCCCTGAGCACGTCATCGCCGACCTGGTGATGACGGCTCAGACTGTAAAGCTCCAGGCGCTGCGCCCGCAGCGCCTTCAATCGCAAGCGACGCTCAAGCAGATCCATCTGGAACGCCAGCGCCTGGGCTTCGGCGGAGTCGTTGAAGACATCGAGCTGATGGCGATATTCGGACATGATCCGCGCCTTGAGTTCCGCCGCCAGCGCCGCTTGCGCCGCATCCTGCGGGGCGACTTCTTCGGTTTCCAATGCGTGAATCGCCGCCTCGGCAGTTTTGCGCCAGGCGTCACGCACTTCCTGGCGACGTTTGTCGTCCGGGCTTTTCTCGATGCCGCGCAGCAGCAACGGCAACGCGACACATGCCGATATCAGCGAAAGCAGAATCACCCCGGCGGCAATGAAGATCAGCAGGTCGCGCTCGGGAAATTCATCCGCACCCATCAACATCGGAACCGACATCACACCCGCCAGCGTCACCGCCCCGCGCACGCCACCGACGGTCAGCAGCCAGCAGGAGCGCGCGGTCGGCACCTGCGTCAGGTCGCCTTTACCGCGTAAACGCCGCAGCAAAACCGACAAACGCCAGATGCTCTGCACCCAGACAAAACGCAAGAGCACCAACGCGAGGAAAATCGCGACCACATCAAGGCAGCGATACAGCAATGTCGGCCACAACGTCGGTTCGTGGCTGACCACGGCCTTGATGATGTCTGGCAACTGCAAGCCCAGCAGCAGGAAAATCAAGCCATTGAAGGCGAACTCGAGCAATGACCAGACGCTACGGTTGAGCAGCCGCGTGTTGGTCTGGCGCGGCAGCAGATCGAGCCAGCTCTGCATCATCCCCGCCGCGACCGCCGACAGGATGCCCGACGCCCCCACGCGCTCCGCCAGCACGTAGGCGGCAAACGGCAGCAACAACATGAAGACGACGTGGGTGGCCGGGTCATCCCAGCCACGGGCGATCATCCACGAGCGCAGCCGTCCCACCAGCCAGCTCAACGCCACGCCGATGGCCAGGCCGCCGACCGCCACCAGTACGAACGTGACACTGGCGTTGGCCAGCGAGAACGCCCCAGTGATTGCCGCCACAAGAGCGAACTTGAACGTCACAAGACCCGAGGCATCGTTCATCAAGGCCTCGCCCTGGAGGATGTGCATCAAGGGCGTCGGCAAGCGATTCTGCGAGATCGCCGAGACCGCCACGGCGTCCGTGGGCGACAGCACCGCCGCCAAGGCAAACGCCACCGGCAGTGGAATGCTCGGTAATAACCAGTGAATGAAATACCCGGCGCCGACCACGGTAAACAGCACCAGACCCACGGCCAGTGTCAGGATCGGGCCACGCAGGTGCCAGAATTCCCGCTTGGGCATACGCCAACCGTCGGAAAACAACAACGGTGGCAGGAACAGGAACAGAAACAGTTCAGGGTCCAGCGCCACATGCAGGCCGAGGGTCGGCCAGGCCAGCAAGGCGCCCGCGGCAATTTGCACCAAGGGCAATGGCAGCGGGATCACCCGGCCGAGCAAGCGCGAAACGCCCACCAGCATCAACAGGATCAGGACGGTGTAGGCGGTTTGCATAAAACGGGGTTCCCGGACAATCGACAGCATTGAAGTGCCATATTAGCCGCTTAGACTGCGCACATGCCCTTGTACCTATGTCGCACCCCCCTCGTGGGAGCCAGCCTGCTGGCGATGGCGGCGCCAAATTCGATACCGATGCCGGCAGATCCGACGCTATCGCCAGCAGGCTGGCTCCCACAGGTTTTGCGGTGGGAAATCGACCTCAAGCGCCGCGAAACCGTCCGGTCATGGCATAATCCGACACCTTTTATTTCCGACACCTGTAAAGGGGGCGATTCCTTGACCGTTTCAAGTAAAACGTTGCACCTTTTCGGCATCAAGGCCTGCGACACCATGAAAAAGGCGCGCACCTGGCTCGATGAACACGCTGTCAGCTATGACTTCCATGATTACAAAGCGGTTGGTATCGACCGTGAACACCTGACCCAATGGTGCAACGAGCACGGCTGGGAAGTGGTGTTGAACCGTGCAGGCACGACCTTTCGCAAGCTCGACGACGAACGCAAAGCCGATCTCGACCAGCGCAAAGCCATCGAACTGATGCTCGCACAACCTTCGATGATCAAGCGCCCGGTGCTCGATCTCGGTGACCGAACCCTGATTGGCTTCAAGCCAGATATCTACGCGGCCGCACTCAAGTAAGCAGCCCGTTTCAATTTTGTTAGAGGTATCAACATGTCCACTACCCCGTTCAGCCTGGCCTTTGGTGTCGGCACTCAAAATCGTCAAGGTGCCTGGCTGGAAGTATTTTACGCACAGCCACTGCTCAACCCATCGGCCGAACTGGTCGCTGCCATCGCGCCGATCCTCGGCTACAGCGAAGGCAACCAGGCCATCACCTTCACCACCGCGCAAGCCTCGCAACTGGCTGAAGCCGTGAAAGGCGTCGACGCTGCCCAAGCCGCCCTGCTGACCCGCCTGGCCGAGAGCCACAAGCCGCTGGTTGCCACCATCCTGGCCGAAGACGCGCAACTGACCTCCACGCCTGAGGCCTACCTCAAGCTGCACCTGCTGTCCCACCGCCTGGTCAAGCCCCACGGCCTGAACCTGGCTGGCGTGTTCCCGCTGCTGCCAAACGTAGCCTGGACCAGCCAGGGCGCCATCGACCTGGCCGAACTGGCCGAGCACCAACTCGAAGCCCGCCTGCGCGGCGAGCTGCTGGAAGTGTTCTCGGTGGACAAGTTCCCGAAAATGACCGACTACGTCGTACCGGCCGGCGTGCGTATCGCTGACGCGGCACGTCTGCGCCTGGGCGCCTACGTGGGCGAAGGCACCACCGTGATGCACGAAGGCTTCATCAACTTCAATGCCGGCACCGAAGGCCCGGGCATGATCGAAGGCCGCGTCTCCGCTGGCGTATTCGTCGGCAAGGGTTCGGACCTGGGCGGCGGTTGCTCGACCATGGGCACCCTGTCGGGCGGCGGCAACATCGTGATCAAGGTTGGCGAAGGCTGCCTGATCGGCGCCAACGCCGGTATCGGCATCCCGTTGGGCGACCGCAACACCGTTGAGTCGGGCCTGTACGTGACGGCCGGTACCAAGGTCGCGCTGTTGGATGAGAACAACAAGCTGGTCAAGGTCGTGAAGGCCCGTGAACTGGCCGGCCAGACCGACCTGCTGTTCCGTCGCAATTCGGAGACCGGTGCCGTGGAATGCAAAACCCACAAATCGGCCATCGAACTGAACGAAGCGCTGCACGCTCACAACTAAGCCTGTGGGAGCGAGCCTGCTCGCGATGGACGTCAACGATAACGCGCGGCACCAGACAGTCCGCGTTATCCTTGCGTTCTTCGCGAGCAAGCTCGCTCCTACACAGGGGGCTGGCGTACACCCCGCCCATGTTCACCAGGGCCCGATAGCATGATGATTCTCTCTCCCTGGCGCGCCGACTTTCCGGCCATCGCCGCCCTGCAACGGCAAGGCCAGACGTATCTGGACAACGCCGCCACCACGCAAAAACCCCAAGCCCTGCTGGATGCCCTGGCGCATTACTACGCCAACGGCGCGGCCAACGTGCATCGCGCGCAACACCTGCCCGGCGCCCACGCCACCCAGGCGTTCGAGGACAGCCGGCGCAAAGCCGCGCAATGGCTCAATGCCGGCGACAGCGGTCAGATTGTCTTTACCCACGGTGCGACTAGCGCACTGAACCTCCTGGCCTATGGCCTGGAGCATCATTTCATTCCAGGCGACGAGATTGTCATCAGCGCTCTGGAACACCACGCCAACCTCCTGCCGTGGCAACAACTGGCGCGCCGTCGCGACCTGAAGCTGGTGATTCTGCCGCTGGATGCGGACGGAGTGATCGACCTTGAAGCCGCCGGACGCTTGATCGGCCCTCGCACACGTCTGCTGGCAGTCAGCCAGTTGTCCAACGTCATCGGTGCCTGGCAGCCACTACCCGCGCTGCTGGCGCTAGCCAAGGCACACAACGCGCTTACCGTGATCGACGGCGCCCAGGGCGTGGTCCATGGCCGCCACGACGTGCAGGCGCTGGGCTGCGACTTCTATGTATTTTCCAGCCACAAGCTCTACGGCCCCGATGGCCTGGGCGTGCTGTTCGGGCGCAACGAGGCGCTCACGCAACTGCGCCATTGGCAGTTCGGCGGCGAAATGGTGCTGGACGCGGATTACCTCAGCGCCCGTTTCCGCCCTGCCCCGCTGGGCTTCGAAGCCGGAACGCCCCCCATTTCCAGTGTCATCGGGCTGGGCGCAACCCTGGATTACCTCGCCGGCCTCGACCAGGACGCGGTCTCGGCCCATGAGGCGGCGTTGCATGCCTGCCTGCTGAAAGGCCTTGGGGCACGCACTGGCATTCGGTTGCTGGGCAGGCCGCAAGTGGCACTGGCCAGTTTTATCGTCGAAGGGGTGCATAACTCGGATCTGGCGCACCTGCTGACCGAACAGGGCATCGCCGTGCGCGCCGGTCATCACTGCGCCATGCCGTTGCTCAAAAGCTACAAATTGGCCGGTGCGATTCGGGTGTCGTTGGCGTTGTACAACGATTCCGAGGATCTGCAACGGTTCTTTGAAGCGCTGGACCAGGCACTGGAGTTGCTGCGATGAACTTGCCCGCCGATGCCGTAACCGCACTCGCAACCTTTCAGGCTGCCGCTGGCTGGGAACAACGCGCGCGCCTGCTGATGCAATGGGGCGAGCGCCTGCCCGCCTTGAGCGACGCGCACATGTGCGACGCCAACCGGGTGCACGGCTGTGAAAGCCAGGTGTGGCTGGTGGGTGAGTTGCAGGGCGGTCACTGGCAGTTCAGCGCCAACAGCGATGCGCGGTTGATTCGCGGGTTGGTGGCGTTGCTGCTGGCGCGGGTCAACGGGTTGTCAGCGGCTGAGTTGCGGCAGGTTGATTTGCCGGACTGGTTCAATCAGTTGGGGTTGGGGCGACAGTTGTCGCAGTCGCGTAGTAACGGCTTGAATGCGGTGCTTCAGCGGATGCGGGAGCTGGCCGGTTAATCGCCTTCGCGAGCAAGCCCGCTCCCACAGGGGATTTGTGTTCGGCTCATTTCCAATGTGGGAGCGGGCTTGCTCGCGAAGAGGCCATCAGCAACAACCTCAGGCTTGAGGTTTAATGCGCTCCGCCGGCCGCCGCACGCCTGCTACGATCTTGTCCACCGCCTTGGTCGCCGCGACCATGCCGAAGGTCGCCGTCACCATCATCACCGCGCCAAAACCACCGGCACAGTCGAGCTTCACGCCGTCACCGACAAAACTCTTCTGCAAACAAATGCTGCCGTCCGGTTTCGGATAGCGCAGTTGCTCGGTGGAGAACACGCACGGCACGCTGTAATGACGAGTCACCGTGCGCGAGAAGCCATAGTCGCGGCGCAAGGTGGAGCGCACTTTCGACGCCAGCGGGTCATTGAACGTGCGGTTGAGGTCGCAGACCTGGATCAGCGTCGGGTCGATCTGCCCGCCCGCGCCGCCAGTGGTGATGATCTGGATCTTGCGCCGCTTGCACCAGGCGATCAGCGCCGCTTTGGCGTTGACGCTGTCGATGCAGTCGATCACGCAGTCGATGTTCGGCGTGATGTACTCAGCCATGGTCTCGCGGGTGACGAAATCCGGCACCGCGTGCACCGTGCAATCCGGGTTGATCCCGCGCAGGCGCTCGGCCATCACCTCGACCTTGGGTTTGCCGACGGTACTGTCCAGCGCATGCAACTGGCGGTTGGCGTTGCTGACGCAGATATCGTCCAGGTCGAACAACGAAATCTCGCCGACCCCGCAACGGGCCATGGCTTCCGCCGCCCAGGACCCAACGCCACCGACGCCGACGATCGCCACATGCGCAGCTTTCAAGCGCTCAAGGCCTTCGATGCCATACAATCGGGCGATGCCTGCAAACCGCGGATCTTCTGTACTCATGACCATAACCCCAAAAACCGGCGCGCATTATAGGGCGATATGAAGACAAAATCAGTTACATGAAAAACTGAAAGAACTTTAACGGAATCAGATTGCCCAAAGTCCGGTATTTCCCTGTCCGCTGTACGAGCAGTGAACCGCCAGTGTAGGAAGCGCGCCCTTTCGCGGCCGCCGAATGTCCCCTCGTTCCACAGCCTTTGGAACCCGAAATAGCTATGTCATCGCGTAAATTTGGACTCAACCTGGTGGTGGTGCTCGCCATCGCTGCCTTGTTTACCGGCTTCTGGGCGCTGATCAACCGCCCGGTGACCGCCCCCAACTGGCCCGAACAGATCTCCGGCTTCTCGTACTCACCTTTCCAGCAGGGTCAATTCCCACAGAAGGAGCAGTACCCGACCGACGATCAAATGCGTCGTGACCTGGAGATCATGAGCAAGTTGACGGACAACATCCGTACTTACTCGGTCGACGGTACGCTGGAGAACATTCCCAAGCTGGCGGAAGAGTTTGGCCTGCGAGTGACGCTGGGGATCTGGATCAGCCCGGACCAGGAGCGCAACGAGCGCGAAATCACCCGCGCCATCGACATCGCCAACTCCTCGCGCAGCGTGGTTCGCGTGGTGGTCGGTAACGAAGCGCTCTTTCGCAAGGAAATCACTGCCCAGGAACTCAGCGTCCTGCTCGACCGCGTCCGCGCTGCCGTGAAGGTACCGGTGACCACGTCCGAACAGTGGCACGTCTGGGAAGAACACCCTGAACTGGCCAAGCACGTCGACCTGATCGCCGCCCACGTACTGCCGTACTGGGAATTCATCCCGATGGACAAGGCCGGGCAGTTTGTCCTCGATCGCGCCCGCGACCTGAAAAAGATGTTCCCGAAAAAACCGCTGCTGCTCTCCGAGGTGGGCTGGCCGAGCAACGGCCGCATGCGCGGGGGCGCCGATGCGTCGCCGGCAGACCAGGCCATCTACCTGCGAACCCTGGTCAACAAGCTCAATCGCCAAGGCTTCAACTACTTCGTGATCGAAGCGTTCGACCAGCCGTGGAAGGCCAGTGACGAAGGCTCGGTGGGTGCTTATTGGGGCGTGTTCAACGCCGCGCGCCAACAGAAATTCAACTTCGAAGGCCCGGTGGTCGCCATTCCGCAATGGCGCGTGCTGGCCATCGGCTCGGTGGTGCTGGCCTTGCTGTCACTGACCCTGTTGATGATCGACGGTTCGGCCCTGCGTCAACGCGGCCGGACCTTCCTGACCTTCATCGCGTTTCTCTGCGGTTCGGTGCTGGTGTGGATCGGTTATGACTACAGCCAGCAATACAGCACCTGGTTCAGCCTGACAGTGGGGTTCCTGCTCGCCCTTGGTGCGCTCGGGGTGTTCATCGTGTTGCTGACCGAGGCCCATGAACTGGCCGAAGCCGTGTGGGTGCACAAGCGCCGGCGCGAGTTCCTGCCGGTGGAGGGCGACTCGAGCTACCGTCCGAAAGTGTCGATCCACGTGCCTTGCTACAACGAACCGCCGGAGATGGTCAAACAGACCCTCAACGCCCTGGCCAAACTCGACTATCCCGACTTCGAAGTCCTGATCATCGACAACAACACCAAGGACCCTGCGGTCTGGGAACCGGTGCGCGATTACTGCGAAACCCTCGGCCCGCGCTTCAAGTTCTTCCACGTCGCGCCCTTGGCCGGTTTCAAGGGCGGTGCGCTGAACTACCTGATTCCGCACACCGCCAAGGACGCCGAAGTGATCGCGGTGATCGACTCCGACTACTGCGTGCACCCCAACTGGCTCAAGCACATGGTGCCGCATTTCGCCGATCCGAAGATCGCCGTGGTGCAGTCGCCGCAGGACTACCGCGACCAGAACGAAAGTACCTTCAAGAGGCTCTGCTACGCCGAGTACAAAGGTTTCTTCCACATCGGCATGGTCACCCGCAACGACCGTGACGCGATCATCCAGCATGGCACCATGACCATGACCCGCCGCTCGGTGCTCGAAGAACTGGGTTGGGCCGACTGGTGCATCTGCGAAGACGCCGAACTCGGTCTGCGGGTGTTTGAAAAAGGCCTGTCGGCGGCGTATTACCACGACAGCTACGGCAAGGGCTTGATGCCCGACACCTTCATCGACTTCAAGAAACAGCGTTTCCGCTGGGCCTACGGCGCGATCCAGATCATCAAGCGCCACACCGCCAGCCTGCTGCGCGGCAAGGACACCGAGCTGACGCGCGGCCAGCGCTACCACTTCCTCGCGGGCTGGTTGCCGTGGGTAGCCGATGGCATGAACATCTTCTTCACCGTCGGCGCGCTGTTGTGGTCGGCGGCGATGATCATCGTGCCACAACGGGTCGACCCGCCGCTGCTGATTTTCGCCATCCCGCCCCTGGCGCTGTTCGTGTTCAAGGTCGGCAAGATCATCTTCCTCTACCGTCGTGCGGTGGGCGTGAACCTCAAGGATGCATTCTGCGCGGCGCTGGCCGGGCTGGCGTTGTCGCACACCATCGCCAAGGCGGTGCTGTACGGTTTCTTCACCAGCAGCATTCCGTTCTTCCGCACGCCCAAGAACGCCGATAACCACGGCTTCTGGGTGGCGATTTCCGAGGCTCGCGAAGAGCTGTTCATCATGCTGCTGTTGTGGGGCGCAGCCCTGGGGATCTACCTGGTGAACGGCATGCCGAGCAACGACATGCGCTTCTGGGTGACCATGTTGCTGGTGCAGTCGCTGCCATACCTGGCCGCGCTGATAATGGCGTTCCTGTCGTCTCTGCCCAAGCCGTCGGTCGAGGCGCAAACGGCACCCGTGGTTTAAATCAGCCCGGATGCACTAAACGGCGGCCAATGGTCGCCGTTTTGCTTTAAGATAACCGCCATTTTGCGGGGCTGGTTCAAGGGCCAAGCCCAATACCTGTAGGAGCGAGCCTGCTCGCGAGAAACGTAAGGGCAACGCGGTCATCCAAATCGCACGCGTAATCGTTAACGTCCATCGCGAGCAAGCTCGCTCCTACACATTTACAGCTTCCGGAGTTTTCCATGACGGCCCACGCCGACCTTTCGCCGACCCTTCAACTCGCCATCGACCTGATCCGCCGTCCGTCCGTGACCCCGGTCGACGCCGATTGCCAGAAGCAGATGATGCAGCGCCTGGGCGATGCCGGCTTTGCCCTGGAACCGATGCGCATCGAAGATGTGGATAACTTCTGGGCCACCCACGGCAAACACGATGGCCCGGTGCTGTGCTTCGCCGGCCACACCGACGTGGTACCGACCGGCCCGGTGACGGCCTGGCAGATCGACCCGTTCAACGCGGTGATCGACGAGCACGGCATGCTCTGTGGCCGTGGCGCGGCGGACATGAAAGGCAGCCTGGCGTCGATGACCGTGGCCGCCGAGCGTTTCGTCGCCGACTACCCGGATCACAAGGGCAAGGTTGCCTTCCTGATCACCAGCGATGAAGAAGGCCCGGCGCATCACGGCACCAAGGCGGTGATTGAACGCCTGGCTGCGCGCAAGGAGCGCCTGGACTGGTGCATCGTCGGGGAACCGTCGAGCACCACCCTGGTCGGTGACGTGGTCAAGAACGGTCGTCGCGGCTCCCTCGGCGCCAAGCTGACCGTGCGCGGTGTGCAGGGCCATGTGGCCTATCCGCACCTGGCGAAGAACCCGATCCACCTCGCCGCTCCGGCGCTGGCGGAACTGGCCGCCGAGCATTGGGACCACGGCAACGACTTCTTCCCGCCAACCAGTTTCCAGATTTCCAATGTCAACTCCGGCACCGGTGCGACCAACGTGATCCCGGGTGACCTGGTTGCCGTGTTCAACTTCCGCTTCTCCACCGAGTCCACCGTCGAAGGCCTGCAAAAGCGCGTCGCCGACATCCTCGACAAGCACGGCCTGGACTGGCACATCGACTGGGCATTGTCGGGCCTGCCGTTCCTCACCGAACCGGGCGCGCTGCTCGATGCGGTGTCTTCGAGCATCAAGGACATCACCGGTCGGGAAACCAAGGCGTCCACCAGCGGCGGTACTTCCGATGGCCGCTTCATCGCGACCATGGGCACGCAAGTGGTTGAACTGGGGCCGGTCAACGCGACCATCCACCAGGTCAACGAACGCGTACTGGCCGCAGACCTCGACGTGCTAACCGAGATCTACTACCAGACCCTGATCAAGTTGCTCGCCTGATGCTCGCGTGTCCGATCTGCAGCGAACCGCTGGGCGCGGTGGACAATGGCGTGGCCTGCCCCGCCGGGCATCGTTTCGACCGCGCGCGCCAGGGTTACCTGAACCTGTTGCCGGTGCAGCACAAGAACAGCCGTGACCCTGGGGATAACCAGGCAATGGTCCAAGCCCGCCGTGACTTCCTCAACGCCGGCCATTACGCGCCGGTGGCCAAGCGCCTGGCGGAGCTGGCAGCCGGTTACGCGCCACAGCGCTGGGTCGACATCGGCTGCGGCGAGGGCTACTACACCGCGCAAATCGCCGACGCCTTGCCCAACGCCGACGGCTACGCCCTGGACATCTCCCGGGAAGCGGTCAAGCGTGCCTGCAAACGCAACCCCGGGCTCACCTGGTTGATCGCCAGCATGGCCCGCGTGCCACTGGCGTCGGGCAGCTGTCAGTTCCTCGCCAGCGTCTTCAGCCCGCTGGATTGGGACGAAGCCAAGCGCCTGCTCAGCCCCGGCGGCGGCCTGATGAAAGTCGGACCGACCAGCGGCCACCTGATGGAACTGCGCGAGCGGCTGTACGACGAAGTCCGCGAGTACATCGACGACAAGCACCTGGATCTGGTGCCCGAAGGCATGGCGCTGGCGCACAGCGAAACCCTGACATTCAAACTGACGCTTGCCAGCGGCCAGGACCGGGCGAACCTGTTGGCCATGACGCCCCACGGCTGGCGCGCCAGTGCCGAACGCCGGGCTGCGGTCATCGAGCAGGTCGAACCCTTCGAGGTCACCGTGTCGATGCGCTACGATTATTTCGTACTTCAATAACTTCAAACATTTTTGGTCTCGGGCAACGGCCCGGGGCCGGCTAAATCCGCGAATGGATTTTTCAGACACGCAGTGAGGACATCCATGCGCCAACCCGATATCGAGATTTACCTCAAAGACGCCGACGTCGACCACAAGGCCATCTCGGCCTGGCTCGGCACGGCACTGGGCCCTTGCACCGACTGGGTACAGAAAGGCCAGACCTACAAGTGCAAGGCGGGCAACGTGCCAGTGACCTGGTTGCCCAAGGCCGTAGGAAAGTGGAACAGTCTGTACCTGGAAAGCGATCAGACGCCGTGGGACGACGACATCGCCTGCGCCCGCGCCGCGTTCGCCGCGCTGAACGTCGAAGTGCGCTGCGCACCGGGTAGCTGGGTCGAGGAAGAAGGTGAAGAGACGGCGGATCGCTGGATTCGCATCAGCGCCGATGGTGAAGAAGAGATCACCTGGAAGACCGCATAACGTGTAGGAGCGAGCTTGCTCGCGAAGGTCGTCAACGATGACGCGCGAATACGGGAAAGCGCGGTGTCCCTGAGTTCTGTAGGAGCCGGCTTGCGGGCGAATCAGACGACGCGGTTTTTCAGGCACACCGCCTTCGCTGGCAAGCCAGCTCCTACAGGGTCCGTTTACAAACCAATCACATCCTCAGCCTGCAAGCCCTTCTCGCCGGTCACCACCCCATATTCAACCTGCTGGCCTTCGGTCAGCGAACGATGCCCTTCGCCGCGAATCGCGCGGTAATGCACGAACACGTCCACCCCGTCCTCGCGTTGAATGAAGCCGTAGCCCTTGGCATCGTTGAACCACTTCACACTGCCGGTTTCGCGCGTAGCCATTTCAGTACCCCCATTGTTTTTATTTTGAGCGGCCGAGTATATGACAGGCACAGAAACTCTCAACTACAGATTGGTTGACTGCTTTTTTGCCGATTTTCAGCGAATCCGGCACACTATCGACCACCCGAGCAATTGCTCGGTTTTATTCACTCACGCAGAAGCCGTATGACCCGCTCCCCGTTCCGCCGTCTTGTGTTTGGCACCCTGCGCCGACTGTTGTACCTCTGGGTTCGCTCGGAGACGATCAACCAGTCGTCGTTCACCCTCAACCTCGACCGCAGTCGTCCGGTGTTCTACGTCCTGCAAAACCCTTCGCTGACTGACCTTGCCGTGGTCGACACCGAATGCACCAAGGCCGGCCTGCCGCGCCCGGTGTTGCCGGTATCGGTGGGCAACCTGCTGGAGCCGGCGGCGTTCTTCTACCTGACCCCGGACCCTGACTGGCTCGGCCGCCAGGACAAGCGCGGCGCGCCACCCACCCTGACCCGCCTGGTCAGCGCCTTGAGCCAGAACGCCGCCGAAGACGCGCAGATCATTCCGGTCAGCGTGTTCTGGGGCCAGTCGCCGGACAGCGAAAACAGTCCATGGAAACTGTTGTTCGCCGACAGCTGGGCAGTCACCGGACGCCTGCGTCGCTTGCTCAGCATCATCGTGCTGGGACGCAAGACCCGCGTGCAGTTCTCCGCGCCGATTCACCTGCGCGAACTGATCGAGCACAACAAGGGCCACGAGCGCACCGTGCGCATGGCCCAGCGCATCCTTCGAGTGCATTTCCGCAACCTCAAAGCCGCAGTGATCGGCCCGGACATTTCCCACCGCCGCAACCTGGTCAAGGGCCTGGTCAATCAGCCCCTGGTCAGGCAAGCGATCCTCGACGAAGCCGAGCGCGAGAACATCTCGCCGGAGAAAGCCAAGGCCCAGGCCCTACGCTACGGCAACGAGATCGCCTCGGACTACACCTACACCGCGATCCGTTTCCTGGAAGTGGTGCTGAGCTGGTTCTGGAACAAGATCTACGACGGCATCAAGGTCAACCACATCGAAGGCGTGCAGAAAGTCGCCCAGGGTCACGAAGTGATCTACGTACCCTGCCACCGCAGCCATATCGACTACCTGTTGCTGTCGTACCTGCTGTTTCGCAACGGTTTGACCCCGCCGCACATCGCCGCCGGCATCAACCTGAACATGCCGGTGATCGGCAGCCTGCTGCGCCGTGGCGGCGCGTTCTTCATGCGCCGCACGTTCAAGGGCAACCCGCTGTACACCTCGGTGTTCAACGAATACCTGCACACCCTGTTCACCAAGGGCTTCCCGGTGGAGTACTTCGTCGAGGGCGGTCGGTCGCGCACCGGGCGCATGCTGCAGCCGAAGACCGGGATGCTGGCGATCACCCTGCGCAGCTTCCTGCGTTCGTCGCGCATGCCCATCGTCTTCGTGCCGGTGTACATCGGCTACGAGCGCGTGCTGGAAGGCCGCACTTACCTGGGCGAGTTGCGTGGCGCGACCAAGAAGAAAGAATCGATCTTCGACATCTTCAAAGTCATCGGCGCGCTCAAGCAGCGCTTCGGTCAAGTCGCGGTGAACTTCGGGGAGCCGATCAAACTCGCGGAATTTCTCGACAGCGAGCAGCCGGACTGGCGCAAGCAGGAACTGGGCCCGCAGTTCAAACCGGCCTGGCTCAATGAAACCACCAACCGCCTCGGTGAAAAAGTCGCCCAGCACTTGAACGAAGCGGCGGCGATCAACCCGGTCAACCTGGTCGCGCTGGCACTGCTGTCCACCAGCCGCCTGGCCCTGGACGACCGCGCCATGGCACGGGTCCTCGACCTGTACCTGGCGTTGTTGCGCAAGGTTCCGTACTCGCCGCACACCACGCTACCGGACGGTGACGGTCGAGCGTTGATCGAGCATGTGAAGGACATGGACTTGCTCTCGGAGCAAAGCGACGCCCTGGGCAAAATTCTCTATCTGGACGAGCAGAACGCCGTCCTGATGACCTACTATCGCAACAACGTACTGCACATCTTTGCGCTGCCGGCGCTGCTGGCGAGTTTCTTCCAGAGCGCATCGCGCATGAGCCGCGAACAGATCCTGCGCTACACCCGTGCGCTGTACCCCTACCTGCAAGCGGAGTTGTTCATTCGCTGGTCGCTGGACGAACTCGATGCGGTGATCGACCAATGGCTGCAAGCCTTCGTCGAGCAAGGCCTGCTGCGCTTCGAAAATGACGTCTACTTGCGCCCGGCGCCAAGCTCACGACACTTCGTGCTGCTGACGCTATTGTCGAAAAGCATCGCCCAGACCTTGCAGCGCTTCTACATGACCGTGTCCCTGCTGCTCAACAGCGGCCAGAACAGCATCAGCGCCGAAGAACTGGAAGACCTGTGCACGGTCATGGCCCAGCGTCTGTCGATCCTGCATGGCCTGAACGCCCCGGAATTCTTCGACAAGAGCCTGTTCCGCCACTTCATCCAGACGATGCTCGACCTTGAAGTATTCAAGCGCGACGAGACGGGCAAGCTGAGCTATCACGAGCTGCTCGGCGAATTGGCAGAAGGCGCGGCGAAGCGGGTGTTGCCGGCGGAGATTCGCTTGTCGATCCGTCAGGTGGCGTTGCATCGCAGTGAAGATGCGGCGGATCAACTGCCATCCACTGCACCCTGATATCCCTGAGGCCCCTGAACACGGATGTTCAGGAAGATTCGTCGCGGATTTGCAGAAATTACCTACAAGAGTTTGCCTACCTCAACCCCTATGCTTGGCGCTCGTCATCTTCGACGAATCATTGGATAAGGAAATCATGATGAGTAACGAAAACACCAAGAGCATCAGCGGTACCGTTCACTACCTGCGAAAGATCGGGCTGGCACCGAACTCCACACTTCAAGTCAGCCTGCAGGATGTCTCTGTGGCTGATGCCCCGGCCAAGCAACTTGCCACCCAGGTTATCCGCAATGCTGAAACCGCCGGGTTGAGTTTCAACCTGGAATACAGCACCGCGGATATCCAGGCAGGTCACACCTATGCAATCAGTGCACAAATCGAAAGCGAAGGACGGCTGATCTTTATCAACACTGAACACTTCCCGGTAGAGTTGGGTGTCGACTATCTGCAACCACTGGACATACGGGTCGATAACATCGCCGCGATTGCGCAACCGGATGCCTGACGTGATGCCAGGTGCCTGAAACAGTTTGCGAGGCGATATTGCTGGCAAAATCCGTTAAATTGTCGTTGGCGCCGCTCTTCTTCAGGCGCCAATGACAAGGATCCGCCTCATGAAAAAACTCCGTTTTACCGCCCTGTGCGCAGGTTTGATGATTTCTGCCAGCGCCTTCGCGCTGTCCCTCAGCGACCTGTCGCAGAAAGACGCCACCGGCGGACTCAAGGACGCCCTGACCCAAGGCGCGCAACTGGCCGTGAAACAACTCGGCACCCCGGGCGGCTTCAGCAACAACCCGGACGTAAAGATCGAACTGCCGGGCAAACTGGGCAAAGTCGCCAGCAAAATGAAACAGTTCGGCATGGGTGATCAAGTCGATCAACTGGAAACCAGCATGAACAAAGCGGCGGAAACCGCCGTGACCCAGGCCCAGCCGATCCTCGTCGACGCAGTGAAGAAAATGTCCGTTGCAGACGCCAAGGGCATTCTCAGCGGCGGCAATGACTCAGCCACCCAATACCTGAACAAGACCAGCCGCGAACAAATCCGCGCCAAGTTCTTGCCAATCGTCAAGCAAGCCACCGACCAGGTTGGCCTGGCCCAACAATACAACTCGTTCGCCGGCCAAGCCGCGACCATGGGCGTGATCGACGCAAAGAACGCCAACGTCGAAAACTATGTGACCGAACAGGCGTTGAACGGCTTGTTCGAGATGATCGGCAAACAGGAAGAAACCATCCGCCAGAACCCGGCGGCTGCGGCGACCAGTTTGGCCAAGAAGGTGTTTGGTACTTTGTAATTTTTAGCTGACGGCTACACCAGAAAAGCCCGCTGAACCTGTGAAGGTCAGCGGGTTATTTCGTTGTCTATTGCTGCGGGTCAAGGTGATCCAGCACGTCAGGCCGGTTCTTTCTTGATCCGGAACCAGGCCGCATACAATGCCGGCAGGAACAACAGCGTCAACGCCGTCGCCACAATCAAGCCGCCCATGATCGCCACCGCCATCGGCCCGAAGAACACACTGCGCGACAGCGGAATCATGGCCAGAACAGCCGCCAGTGCCGTCAACACAATCGGCCGGAACCGCCGCACCGTAGCCTCGATGATTGCCTGCCAGGGCTTCAACCCGGCAGCGATGTCCTGCTCGATCTGATCCACCAGGATCACCGAGTTACGCATGATCATCCCCGACAACGCGATGGTCCCGAGCATGGCCACGAAGCCGAACGGCTGGCGGAACACCATCAGGAACAGCGTCACCCCGATCAAGCCCAAGGGCGCCGTCAGGAACACCATTGCCGTGCGTGAGAAACTGCGCAACTGCAGCATCAGCAAGGTCAACACCACAACGATGAACAACGGCACGCCAGCCTTCACCGAGTTCTGCCCGCGTGCAGAGTCTTCCACGGTACCGCCGACATCCAGCAAGTAGCCGTCGGGCAGTTCAGCGCGGATCGGATCAAGTGTCGGCATGATCTGCTGCACCAAAGTCGCCGGTTGCTCCTTGCCATAGATGTCGGCACGTACAGTGACATTGGGCAGGCGATTGCGGTGCCAGATCACGCCTTCTTCGAAGCCGTATTCCAGCGTCGCAATCTGCGACAGGGCCACGCTGCGACCATTGTCGGTCGGCACCGCCAGGCTTGGCAGCAGCGACAGCTCGGTGCGCTCATGCAAGGTGCCGCGCAACAGGATCTCGATCAACTCGTTGTCTTCGCGGTACTGGCTGACGCTGGAACCGGTCAGCGAGCTCTGCAAGAACTTAGACAGGTTCGCCGTGCTCACACCCAGTGCCCGCGCACGGTCCTGATCGATGTTCAGGTACACCACCTTGCTAGGCTCTTCCCAGTCCAGGTGGACGTTGACCACATGGGGATTTTCGCGAACCTTGGCCGCGACCTTGCGGGCCAGTGCGCGGACTTCCTCGATGTGCTCACCGGTCACCCGGAATTGCACCGGATAGCCAACCGGCGGGCCGTTTTCCAGGCGCGTGACCCGCGAGCGCAAGGCCGGGAATTGTTCGTTGAGGGTGGTGATCAGCCAGGTGCGCAGGGGTTCGCGATCCTCGATGGTTTTCGCCAGGACGACAAACTGGGCGAAGCTCGCGGCGGGCAGCTGCTGATCCAACGGCAGGTAAAAACGCGGCGAACCGGTGCCGACGTAGGCCACGTAGTTGTCGATTCCGGCTTTGTCCTTGAGCAACGCTTCGAGGCGCTTGACCTCTTCGGCCGTATTGCTCAGGGATGCGCCTTCGGCCAGCTTCAGGTCGACCATCAACTCCAAACGGCCGGAGGCCGGGAAGAACTGTTGCGGCACGAAGCGGAACAGCACGATGGAGGCAATGAACAGCACCACGGTCGCGGTGATCACGGTTTTACGCCAGCGCACGCACCATTCCACCAGGTGCCGAACGCGCTGATAAAACGGCGTAGCGTAGGGATCGGGTTGGCCGGCTCCGTGTTTGGCTGCATGAATTTTCGCCAGGTCCGGCAGGAGTTTTTCCCCCAGGTACGGCACGAAGAGCACCGCCGCCACCCAGGATGCCAGCAGCGCAATGGTCACCACTTCGAAAATCGAACGGGTGTATTCGCCGGTGCCCGATTGCGCGGTGGCGATCGGCAGGAAACCGGCGGCGGTGATCAGCGTGCCGGTGAGCATCGGGAAGGCGGTACTGGTCCAGGCATAGCTCGCCGCCTTGATCCGGTCGAAGCCCTGCTCCATTTTGATCGCCATCATTTCCACGGCGATGATGGCGTCGTCCACCAGCAAGCCCAGCGCCAACACCAGTGCGCCGAGGGAAATCTTGTGCAGGCCAATCCCCAGGTAATACATGCAGGCGAACGTCATCGCCAGCACCAGCGGAATGGCCAGGGCCACCACCATGCCGGTGCGCACACCGAGGGAGAAGAAGCTCACCAGCAACACGATGGCCAGCGCTTCGACCAACACCTGGACGAACTCGCCGACCCCGGTTTTCACCGCGGCCGGTTGGTCGGAGACCTTGCGCAATTGCATGCCGGCCGGGAGATTCTTCTGGATGCGGGCAAACTCGATTTCCAGGGCCTTGCCCAGCACCAGGATGTCACCACCGTCCTTCATCGCCACGGCAAGGCCGATGGCGTCTTCAGCCATGAAGCGCATGCGCGGTGCCGGTGGATCGTTGAAGCCGCGACGCACGTTGGCGACATCCGAAATGCGGAACGTCCGATCGCCGACGCGAATCGGGAAGTTCTTGATCTCTTCGACCGTCTGAAAATTCCCCGAGACCCGTAGCTGCAATCGCTCGCTGGTGGTTTCAAAGAAGCCGGCGGTGGACACCGCATTCTGTTCTTCAAGGGCTTGTTGCACCGCCGCCAAGGGCAGCCCGAGGGTGGCGAGCTTGACGTTGGACAACTCGATCCAGATCTTTTCGTCCTGCAAGCCGAGCAGGTCGACCTTGCCCACGTCCTTGACCCGCTGCAGCTGGATCTGGATGCGGTCGGCGTAGTCCTTGAGCACGGCGTAATCGAAACCCTCGCCGGTCAGCGCGTAGATATTGCCGAAGGTGGTGCCGAATTCATCGTTGAAGAACGGCCCTTGAATGCCCGGCGGCAAAGTATGACGAATGTCGCTGACCTTCTTGCGCACCTGATACCAAAGTTCCGGGATCTCCACCGAGTGCATGGAGTCACGGGCGATGAACGTCACCTGGGATTCACCCGGGCGGGAGAACGACACGATGCGCTCGTACTCGCCGGTTTCCATCAGCTTCTTTTCAATGCGTTCGGTGACCTGCCGCGAGACTTCCTGCGCGGTCGCTCCCGGCCAGTTGGTGCGGATGACCATGGCCTTGAAGGTGAATGGAGGGTCTTCGCTTTGACCCAGCTTGGTGTAGGACAGTGCGCCGACGATCGCCAGCAAAAGCATCAGGAACAGGACGATCTGGCGATTGCGCAGTGCCCAGGCGGAAAGATTGAAACCCATCGGGGATTACTCCTTGTCCGCCAGATTGACCACGCGGTTGGAGCGATCCACCGGGCGTACGGCCTGCCCGTCGAGAAGCACATGGACGCCGGCGGCCACCACCCAGTCGCTGGCATTGAGGCCTTCGAGCACCGGAACGGTTTTCTCACCGAAGGCGCCGACCCGCACCGGGGTCTTCTTCAAGGTGTTGTTGGCGCTGACGACCCAGACGTAGGTCACGCCGTTTTCCGCAGTCAGCGCTGACAGTGGCACCGACAACGCCACGGCTTCGGCCGTCTGCACGAAGACACGGGCGCTCTGGCCGAGTTCGGCCGGCACCTTGCCGGCATTGAAGGCGATACGTGCAGCGAAGGTGCGGGACTTGGGATCAGCGGCCGGCGACAGCTCGCGGATGTGTCCGGCGAAGCGTTGATCAGGTTGCGTCCACAACTCCACCGCCACCGGCTGGCCGACCTTGAAGCGGCCGAAGCTTTGCTCCGGCAGGCTGATCAACACTTCACGCTCGCCATCGGTGGCCAGGGTGAACACCGTTTGCCCGGCCGCGACCACTTGCCCGACTTCCACCGCACGCTTGGCAACGATGCCATCCTGCGGCGCGCGCAATACCGCGTAACTGGCCTGATTGGTCGAGACGTTGAATTCGGCCTTGATCTGTTTAAGGCGCGCTTCACCGGAGCGGTACAGGTTTTCATGATTGTCGTACTGCGAGCGGCTGACCAGCTGACGTTCCATCAGGGTTTTGTAACGATCACGTTCGGCGCGCACCATGTTCAGGTTGGCCTCGGCGGCCGCGACCTGGGCGCGGGTGGCTTCCAGTTGCAGGCGCACGTCCTGGGGGTCGAGTTCCGCCAGCGGTTGATCGGCCTTGACCCGCTGCCCTTCGTCGACCAGTCGTCGGCTGACTTTGCCGCCTATGCGGAAGGCCAGGTCCGGTTCAAAACGGGCGCGCACTTCACCTGGATAACTTTCCATCACCTGGGTCGAAGGCTCTGGCTGGACCACCATGGCCGGGCGCACGCTGACCGCAGGCGCCTCCTCGTGACCACACGCGGTCAATAAGAACGCCAGGCTGACTGGCAACGCGAGGGGCAAGGCATAGCGGAACATGGTGAAGGACCTTTCGCCAATGGTGCTTGGAATAATTATACTGACGAGTATGTTATTAATAGCAAACTCACCAGTCCAGTAATAAAAGCGAATATGCCGAACAATCTTTCAGCACCCAATGGCCCGGGCCGCCCCAAGGATCTGGCCAAGCGCCAGGCAATTCTCGATGCAGCGAAAACGCTGTTTCTGACCAAGGGCTACGCCAACACCAGCATGGATGCCGTTGCAGCGCAGGCCGGGGTGTCGAAGCTGACGGTCTACAGCCACTTCAACGACAAGGAGACGCTGTTCTCCGCTGCCGTGGTGGCCAAGTGCGAGGAGCAATTGCCGTCGCTGTTCTTTGAATTGCCCGAAGGCGTGGCCGTGCAAACGGTGCTGCTGAACATCGCCCGCGGCTTTCACCAGCTGATCAACAGCGACGAGTCGGTGAACCTGCACCGGTTGATCATGGCCCTGGGCAGCCAGGACCCGAAACTCTCGCTGATCTTCTTCGAGGCCGGACCACAGCGCATGCTGCATGGCATGGAGCGGTTGCTGGCGCGGATCGACGAAATTGGCGTGTTGAGTATCGATAAACCGCGCAACGCGGCGGAACACTTCTTCTGCCTGCTCAAGGGCGCGGCGAATTTTCGGCTGCTTTATGGCTGCGGTGAGCCGCTGACCGGCGATGCGGCCGAGAGCCATGTGCAGGAAGTGGTGGGGTTGTTCATGCGGGCTTATCGGCCTGAGTCAGCCTGATGGATTTGCAGTGACTGCACCGACGCATTCGCGAGCAAGCCCGCTCCCACAGGGGTTCGAGGCGTTACACAAATCCCTGTGGGAGCGGGCTTGCTCGCGAAGCAGGCGACTCGGTCTTAGGGCTTGAGCGCTTTCTTAGGATAGATGTCATACCGGCTGGACTTGCCATCCAGCGCATGACTGGGCTTCGGCCCTTCGATGCACGGTGCCTTGCGCGGGCGCTTGACCACAACCCGGTGGGTGGCCAGGGCCAGTGCCGCGTCGAGCAATGCCGGCGCATCCGGATCATCCCCCACCAGCGGCCGGAACAGGCGCATTTCCTTCTTCACCAGTGCGGTTTTCTCACGATGGGGGAACATCGGGTCGAGGTAGATCACCTGCGGCGGCTCGCCCTGCCAATTGCGCATCACCTCGATCGAGTTGCCCTTGAGCAAGCGCATGCGCGCCACGATGGGCGCCACGTCGAAATCTTCCGCGCCCCGGGCCAGGCCATCTTCGAGCAAGGCACCGATCAAGGGCTGACGCTCAATCAGGCTCATCTCGCAGCCCAGGCTGGCCAGCACGAACGCATCCTTGCCCAGCCCTGCGGTGGCATCCAGCACACGCGGGCGCACGCCTTGGGCAATGCCGACGGCCTTGGCGATCATCTGCCCGCTGCCGCCACCGTACAACCGGCGATGCGCCGCGCCACCCTCGACGAAATCGACCCGCACCGGGCCGGGCGCATCCGGCCCCAGCTGTTGCAGCTGCAAACCCTGGTCACCCACCTGCAACGCGAACTCGCCATCCGCCACTTGCAGCGGCAGGCCCAGGCGCTCGGCCCATTGCTCGGCCTGGGGCTCGAAGGCCGCGCCCAGCGCCTCGACATGGATGCGGCAGGCCGCTGGTTGATCAATCATCGGAAAACACGCTCAAAAAATTAATGATCGGCAAAAACGGCCGATAACAAAACTATCGAGCATTTTGCCAGAGCTGAGCGTCGACCGAGAGAAATGTCAGACATTCAACCCACAATCACAGGTTTTATCTCGCCCTACGGCGACTACAACCTGCGCAACACCCAGGCGCTGAGCGGCGTCAGTCACCTCTGGCAGGATTTCTTTGCCCGTGCGCTGGCCGAACAGTCGGGTGAAGCCGTGCTGCCTGAGTCGTTGAATTTTCCCCCGGTCGATCTCGACAGCGCGGTTGAGCCCACCGTTGGCAGCGACTTGCTGGCGCACATCGTTTCCCAGCGTGAATGCGATGTGAAGGACACCGAAGTCCGCCCGCCTGAGCCATTGTTCCTGCCGATCGCCGAATTCGAAATGGACCTGGCCGACAAGCCGTTCCCGCCCTTCCCGCCTGAAGAAATCGTTGCCCAGCAAAAACAGCAGGACTTCGAGAGCGGTTGGGTGCGTCCGATCGTCCTCACCGCCGGCCAGCCGCTGCCAGAAACAGGTCCGGCGCCGCAACCGCGTGCGCTGCACCTGCCCATTGCCGAGTTCGAACTCGAGCTGCTGGACAAGCCCTTCCCGCCGTTCTCGCCTGAAGAACTGGTGGAGCAACAGAAGCAGCTCGATTTCGACAGTCGCTGGGCACGTCCGATCGTTCTGCAGAACCTGCGCTTGGCCGCCTGAGCCTCAACGACAGACCCACCACGGCCCGACATCCACGTGAAAGTGATTGCGATGGGCGGCGTTGTAGTCCGGGCTCAACACCACACTGAACAGGCCACAAGCACCATCGCGGACCTGCCTTAGAAACGCGGCGTCCTGGTTATCCTTCGGCCAATCCTTGAGCACGCTGATGGTCCGACCCTCAGCCAGGCGAAACCCGGCGATATCCAGGGCATTGGCCGACGCATGCTGGCTACGCCTTCCATTCTCGCGACCGTAGACATTGCGACAGGCAAAGCTGCCGAGGTGATCGACCCGCGTGACCGCTTGCCCGTAGACCGCCTGCGCCGCGGGCTGCAGCGCGTGATGCTCGAACAGGGCGAACGACACCGCCAAGCGGCAACTGGCGAGGAAACTGCTGCTCAGGGCCACGTCACCGCCCAGGACACGCAGGGTATCGGTCAGCGGACATTTGCCGTCCGGGCTGTCGGCCTGACGGGTCACACGTAAACCAGAGCTGCTCAACGCCTGCCTGCACAGCTGTGGGTCATCGCGCAGTCGCATCAGTTTGTAGCGGGTCAACAGGTTAGGCGCGGCCTTCACGTCCAGCGGTGCCCAGGGGTTCCACTGCGACGGCAGCGAGATCCAGCCGCGCCACACGCCCGCTCCTGCTGCTGCGATGACCAATAGCAGCATCAGCAGCCAGCTGCGAAACCGCATCGTCAGCCTTTGAAAAACTGATTGGCCTGGGCGTACGGCATGGAGCGCGTCGTGAAGTCGAACGTGCCCGACGTCTTGATCTCCTCGGCGGCACGATAGAACTCGCCTAACGCCGCCAGGGCCAGCGCCGAGCCGACACTGATGCGCTTGACGCCCATTTCGCCCAGTTGCTCGACCGTCAGCTTCAGGCCGCCGGACATCAACACGTTGACCGGTTTCGGCGCCACCGCGCGGACCACCGCCAGTACCTCTTCAGCGCTACGCAACCCCGGTGCATACAACACGTCGGCACCGGCTTCGGCGAACGCCTGCAAGCGGCGAATGGTGTCGGGCAAATCCGGATTACCGTGCAGGAAATTCTCGGCCCGGGCGGTCAGCGTAAAGTCGAAAGGCAAGCTGCGGGCCGCCGCGACGGCGGCCTCGATACGCGCCACGGCATGTTCGAAGCAATAGATCGGACCTTCCGCACGGCCGGTGAAGTCTTCGATCGAACCGCCGACGGCACCGGCCGCCGCGGCCGCCAGAATGCTTTGTGCACACTCGGCGGGATCATCGGCAAAGCCGTTTTCCAGATCGACCGCTACCGGCAGGTCGGTGGCGGCGACAATCGCCCGAACGTTGGCCAGGGTGTCGTCCAGCGTCAGGCCGCCATCGGCGCGCCCCTGGGAAAAAGCGTAACCGGCACTGGTGGTCGCCAGCGCCTCGAAACCCAGGCTGGCGAGCATTTTCGCCGAACCGGCATCCCACGGATTGGGAATCACAAATGCCCCTTGGCGTTCGTGCAGTGCTCTGAACGCTTGGGCTCGACGGGTTTGCGCATCCATTGGCAGGCTCCTGTGAAGGGAAACGAGTCCGCTGTCAGAGCAAGCCAAGTTGCTCGGCCGCGGGCTCTCTGTATAGCTCAGGCAGCGCCGGCAAGCCAGGCAGTCGCCGCATCAGGCGAGTGTGAAATCGTTGCGCCAGTTTCGCCGCGAGCACATTGTCGGCGGTGTGCAGGAAGATGTAGGGCGAACGGCCCTCTTCGATCCACAGGGCGATTTTTTCCACCCACGGCTCCAGGAACGGTTCGTTGACTTCAAGCTGCGGATGACCGATGAAACGTACCTGCGGAAATTGCGTGAACGCTGCCGGACGTGGCGGCACACGGGGTTTCTTCGCTTGGGCGCGAAGTACCGAGGGCTCGGTCGAGGTACAGCTGAACAGCGCTCGCGGATCGAGGCATATACGTTCAACGCCGCGATCGAGCAGAAGGCGATTGAGTTCGCGCTCACTATCCCCCTTGGCGAAGAAGTCGTCATGGCGCACTTCTACGGCCAGCGGTCGTTGCAGGCCATCGATAAAACCGGCCAGTTCGGGCAAACGCTGTGGCGTGAAGCTTTTCGACAACTGCAACCACAGCGGCGAAACTCGCTCACCGAGTGGGCTGAGCAATCGGGTGAAGGTTTCGGCGGCGGTCAGTTGTTCGCGAAGGTCACCGCCATGGCTGATGTCACCGGGGAATTTGGCGGTGAAGCGAAAATGCTCGGGCATGGTTTCAGCCCAGCGCTGCACCGTGCTGGCAGCCGGGCTCGCGTAGAAGGTCGTATTGCCTTCCACGGCGTTGAACACCTGGGAATACAGATCGAGAAATTCCGCGGGCCTGGCATCTGCTGGATACAAATAATCGCGCCAGGCGCTTTCACTCCAGGACGGACAACCAAGGTAGTAAGGCAGCATCAGATGTACAGGTCGAGGCCCAGCACTTGCGCATCCCAATCGACGAAACTGGCGGTGCTCAGGTAACTGGCCAGCGCCGTTGCCACGCTCTTGCTCATCGCGCGGTGATAAAGCATGTCCTGCTGACGGGCGGGAAGATTGCTCAGCTTTTGCGCGGCGGCCTTGGCGGCACGGGAAGCCAGTTGTTCTTCGCTGGCAAACTCCAGCTCACCCTCGATATCGACGGACTCGTCATGCACTACCTGGTCTTTGCGAGGCTTGCGCTTGATGGGGTAGGACTGAGAGGAAACGCCGTCTATACGCATAGGTGCATGCTCGGTATCAGTAATGGCAGTCTAGTGGCACCTAAGCCACATCGCAAACCGCCCAGTGATAACTAGAACACATAAAAGGCAAAAGGTTTAAAAGCTGGAGTTACAAACTGACGATTGGCTTTGTCAGATAGATCGCCTTCGCGAGCAAGCCCGCTTCCACAGGGTGAGTGGGGATCCTGTGGGAGCGGGCTTGCTCGCGAATGGGACGACACGGTTTCGAGTATTAACGCGCCTTCGGCGTCGCTACCTTGTCCCGCAAATAAACCGGCTGCGCCTCATCCGCCACGATCGCCTCGCCACGCGCCCAGGCAAATTGCGCCAGGGTCAGCAAATCTTCGGCATGGGGCAACATGCCCGCGTCCTGGCCACTCAGGCTAACGGCGATGCGCTCGGCATAACCCCAGCCGGTGCCTGCACCGAACCATTGGCCACTGGCATCGGCCGGCAAGGCAGCCGACTCCGGTGGCAACACCGCTTCAGCGCCAACCAGGCGCATCTCCCCCGCCGTTTCGCGGTAGCAGCCCCAATACACCTCGTCCATGCGCGCATCGATGGCCGCCGCGACCTGACTGGCACCGTGTTCGCGGTAGGCGCGTTGGGCCAGCACGGCCAGGTTCGACACCGGCAATACCGGGCGATCGAGTGCAAACGCCAGGCCTTGCACCACACCGATGGCAATGCGTACGCCGGTGAACGCGCCCGGCCCGCGACCGAAGGCAATGGCGTCGACCGCTTGCAGGGTGGTGCCGGCATCGGCGAGCAACTGCTGGATCATCGGCAGCAGCTTTTGCGCATGCAGGCGCGGAATCACCTCGTAATGGCTCGTCACTTTGCCGTCATGCAGCAAGGCAACGGAGCAAGCTTCAGTCGCGGTGTCCAGGGCCAGCAAGGTGCTCATCGATGTATCCACAAGAGTGATCGGAAAAAGTGCGTCAGTATAAACAACTACGGCCCGCAAGCGGGCCGTAGAAGATCAAGCGATTTTTCAGCTCAGCGCTGCAAGCACCTTGGCGGTGATTGCTTCAACCGAACCGACACCTTCGATATGGCTGTACTTCGGCTTGCCATTGGCAGCCGACAGCTCCTGGTAGAAGGCCACCAGCGGCTTGGTCTGCGAATGGTAGACCGACAGGCGATGACGCACGGTTTCTTCGGTGTCGTCCTTGCGCTGTACCAGCTCTTCACCGGTGATGTCGTCCTTGCCGGCAGTTTTCGGCGGGTTGTAGACGATGTGGTACACGCGGCCGCTAGCCTCGTGAACACGGCGACCGGCGATACGCTGCACGATCTCTTCGTCTTCAACGGCGATTTCAACCACCGCATCCAGCTCGACACCGGCAGTCACCAGGGCTTCAGCCTGGGGAATGGTGCGCGGGAAGCCGTCGAACAGGAAACCGTTGGCGCAGTCGGACTGGGCGATACGGTCCTTGACCAGGGCGATGATCAAGTCATCGGACACCAGGCCGCCGGCATCCATGATGCTCTTGGCCTTGATGCCCAGCTCGGTGCCGGCCTTGACCGCAGCACGCAGCATGTCGCCGGTGGAGATTTGTGGAATGCCGAATTTTTCGGTGATGAACTTAGCCTGAGTACCTTTACCGGCCCCGGGAGCTCCCAGCAGAATGACGCGCATCGATGTGCTCCTCAATTTTTTATTTAGATAACGTCAGATTCGCCTCGTGGGGCCAATCTCAAAAATAGGGTCGTGACCGCCCAAAACGGCCAAAGGCTGCTCAAGATACACAGCAGGCTGCGCCCACACAAGCCGCCAAAAGTCGGAGAAACCGCTGCCTGTCGTGACCCCGAAGCCTGGTTCCCCAAGTCGCAACCCCATCATTAACTGTCGCCTGGCAGCACTTTTTAACCCGCCATTGCAGCGCATCCGACGCCCGCGCCGGATGCCCCAGACCACGGCAAAACACCTCAGCCGGTGTTGCGCAAACCGGCGGCAATCCCCGCCACAGACACCAGCAACGCCTGTTCTACCGGGCTGTCCTGTGCCACATCCGGTTGCCGCGAGCGTGCCAGCAACTCGGCCTGCAATAGATGAAGCGGGTCGAGGTACGTGTTGCGCAAACGGATGAATTCAAGGGTGGCTGGGCTATGTGCCAGCAGCTGCGACTGTCCGGTCAGCCCGAGAACGATGGTGCATGCCTGCGACAATAGGTCGCGTAAATGCGCACCCAAAGGCAGCAAGTCTGGCTCAACCAGCCGCTCGTCGTAGGACCGGGCAATATCCGCGTCGGCCTTGGCCAGGACCATTTCCAGCATGTCGATGCGGGTGCGGAAGAACGGCCATTGCTCGCGCATCTGCGCAAGCAAGGCGCCTTCACCGCGTTCAAGTGCCTTGCTCAGGGCCGCTTCCCAGCCGAGCCAGGCCGGTAGCATCAGCCGTGTCTGGGTCCAGCCGAAGATCCACGGGATGGCCCGCAGGCTTTCGATCCCGCCGGCACGGCGCTTGGCCGGACGACTGCCCAGCGGCAGGCGCCCCAGTTCCTGTTCCGGGGTGGACTGGCGGAAATACTCCACGAACTGCGGATTTTCCCGCACCACGGCGCGGTAGGCGCTGACACCGTCGGCGGCCAGTTCGTCCATCAAGTGGCGCCACTGCGGCGTGGGCGGTGGCGGCGGCAGCAAGGTCGCTTCGAGTACCGCGGCCAGGTACAGGTTGAGGTTTTGCTCGGCGATGTCGGGCAGGCCGAACTTGAATCGAATCATTTCTCCCTGCTCGGTGGTGCGAAAACGCCCGGCGACCGAGCCTGGTGGCTGCGACAGGATCGCCGCGTGGGCCGGGCCGCCGCCACGTCCCACGGTGCCACCACGACCATGGAACAACAGCAGTTCCACTTGTTGCTCGCGGCAGATATCCACCAAGCGCTCCTGCGCCCGGTACTGTGCCCAGGCGGCCGCCGTGGTCCCGGCGTCCTTGGCCGAGTCGGAATAACCGATCATCACTTCCTGCGGGCCTTGCAGGCGCGAGCGATAGCCCGGCAGCAGCAACAGCTTCTCGATCACCGGGCCGGCGTTGTCGAGGTCGGCGAGGGTCTCGAACAGCGGCACCACGCGCATCGGCCGCAGTACCCCGGACTCTTTGAGCAGCAATTGCACAGCCAGCACATCAGAAGCGGCACCAGCCATGGAGATCACGTACGAGCCCAGCGACGCCGCTGGCGCAGCGGCGATTTCCCGGCAGGTCGCCAGCACTTCGGCGGTGTCGGCCGAGGGCTTGTAGTGGGCCGGCAGCAAGGGCCGCCGGTTATTCTGTTCACGCGTCAGGAAGGTGATGCGCTCTTCTTCGCTCCAGTCTTCATAGCGACCCAGGCCAAGGTAATCGGTGATTTCGGTCATGGCCGCGGTATGGCGCGACGAGTCCTGACGCACATCGAGACGCACCAGGAACAGACCGAACGTCACAGCCCGGCGCAGGCAATCGAGCAACGGACCGTCGGCAATCACGCCCATGCCGCACTCATGCAGCGAGTGATAGCACAGCTCCAGCGGATCGAGCAGGTCTCGGTTGTTCTGCAACACATCGGCCGGTGCAGGCGTCGGGGTCGACAACGCGGTGTGCGCCCAGTTTCTGGTCGCGCGCAGGCGCTCGCGCAGCTGCTTGAGCACGGCACGATAAGGTTCGGCGCTGTCGCCGGCCTTGGCCTTCAATGCTTCACTGGCCTGCTGCATCGACAACTCGGCAGCCAGGTGATCGACATCGCGCAGGTACAGATCGGCCGCCATCCAGCGCGCCAGCAGCAGCACTTCCCGGGTCACCGCCGCTGTCACGTTGGGGTTGCCGTCGCGGTCGCCACCCATCCACGAGGCAAAGCGAATCGGTGCCGCTTGCAGTGGCAAATGCAGGCCGGTAGCAGCGTACAGGGCCTGGTCGGCCTTGCGCAGGTAATTGGGGATCGCTTGCCACAGCGAATGCTCGATCACCGCGAAGCCCCATTTGGCTTCGTCGACCGGGGTCGGGCGTGTGCGGCGGATTTCTTCGGTGTGCCAGGCTTCGGCGATCAGGCGCTGCAACGTCGACTTGATCTGCTCGCGCTCGGCGCTGGTCAGGTCGCGATGGTCCTGGGCCGCCAGTTGCGCGGCGATGGCGTCGTATTTCTGGATCAGCGTGCGGCGCGCGACTTCGGTTGGGTGCGCGGTCAGCACCAGCTCGATTTCCAGCCGTCCCAGTTGCCGGGCCAGGGCCTCGGCGCCATGACCTTCGGCGCGCAGGCGTGCGAGCAACTCCGGCAGCACCCGCGCCTCGAAGGGCGCGGCCTGGGATTCTTCGCGGCGGTGAATCAGCTGGTACTGCTCGGCGATATTGGCCAGGTTGAGAAACTGGTTGAACGCCCGCGCCACCGGCAGCAACTCGTCCTCCGCCAGCTGGTTGAGGCTCGCGCTCAGCTCGGCGTCCATGGAGCCGCGACGGTCAGCCTTGGCGCCCTTGCGGATCTGCTCGATCTTGTCGAGAAAGCCGTCCCCGTACTGTTCACGAATGGTGTTGCCCAACAACTCACCCAGCAGGTGAACGTCTTCGCGCAAGCGTGCATCAATATCGGTCATCAACAGTTCTCCAGCGAAAAATCCGGTCGACCAGGAACCTTAAGAGTGCCGCTCCAGACCGGTTCTTACAAGCAAGACGACGAAGGGCCTTTAAACCTTTGGCGTTGAAGCTAGTCTCAAGAGTACGCCGTACAACGGCTGTCGCCGGCGACTGCCGGACATTCCCCGCCTGCCTGGAGCAGGAGCGCAATGAGGTCATTATGAAAATCCGCGAGCTTGCCAACCACTGGGAAGAAAACGCCAAAGGTCGCCTGACCGACACAGGCTATTCGATTCATCTGGACGTGGAGGCTGCCGCACGGCTTGCGGCGATCATCGAAATGTACCCCAAGCGGCATCCCGAAGAACTGTTGGGCGAACTGATCGGTGCTGCCCTGGAAGAACTGGAAAAAAGCTTCCCCTATGTGAAAGGTACGACCGTGGTCGCCACTGACGAAGAAGGTGATCCGCTGTACGAAGACATCGGTCCTACCCCACGTTTTCTGGCGTTGTCGCGCCGTCATCTGCACGACTTGTCGACCGGTAACGACAAGCAGAAACACTGACTTACCCCCTTCTGAAAACTACTGTTCGCGCCCCCTTCGAGGGGCGTGATCAGCAGTACTCATCGCCACGATCCTCGATATAGAGCCCTGCCCATTGCGTCGAAGTTTTTTTCGGTAGCAGGCTAATTTCTCTGAACTTTCAAAAAACGCCTCGGGTCAACCCAGTAACCACGCCTGGGACGGCCGTATCAAAACGTCCCCAAAACGCAAGCTCACGGCTCCTTGCCCAGGATGGATGTTCACGTTTCTCAGGAGTTAGCCCCATGGAGTTGAAAACGATGAAAACCCGAACTGGCAAATCCTCTTCCCTGCACGGCCTGAAAATGGCGGCACTGGCTATAGGCGGCAGCCTCGTATTGGCCGGTTGCGCCGGCAACCCACCCAGCGAGCAATTCGCCGTCACCGAGTCCGCGGTCAACGATGCCGTCAGCGCCGGCGGTACCGAATTCGCTGCGGTGGAAATGAAGGCTGCGCAGGACAAGCTCAAGCAAGCCGAAATTGCCATGCACGACAAAAAGTACGATCAAGCCAGGACCCTGGCCGAACAGGCTGAATGGGATGCTCGCGTCGCCGAGCGCAAGGCCCAGGCGATGAAAGCCGAACAGACTGTGAAGGACTCTCAGAAAGGGGTTCAGGAACTGCGTCAGGAAAGCCAGCGCACCGTTCAGTAACGGCGCGGCCCGACGTATTTCTTTTCGACTAAAAGGACGAAACCATGATTTCCAAACAAGTGATGATCCCTGCCCTGCTGGCCGCAAGCGTCGCCCTGGCTGCGTGCTCCACGCCTCCGAACCCCAGCTTGGAACAGGCCCGCACCAACTATTCCGGCCTGCAAGCCAACCCGCAGGCGAGCAAAGTCGCGGCGCTGGAAACCAAGGAAGCCAGCGATTACCTGGACAAGGCTGACAAAGCCTATCTGGACAAGGAAGACGCGGCCAAGGTCGACCAGTTGGCCTACCTGACCAACCAGCGAGTGGAAGTGGCGAAACAGACCATCGCCCTGCGCACCGCCGAAGCCAACCTGAAAAACGCTTCCGCGCAACGGGCCCAGGCCCGTCTGGACGCTCGCGACCAGCAGATCAAACAGCTGCAGGACAGCCTCAACGCCAAGCAAACCGATCGCGGCACGCTGGTGACCTTCGGTGATGTGCTGTTCGCCACCGACAAGGCCGAGCTGAAATCCAACGGCATGATGAACATCAACAAACTGGCGCAGTACCTCCAGGAAAACCCGGACCGCAAGGTGATCGTCGAGGGTTACACCGACAGCACCGGCACCGCCTCGCACAACCAGTCGCTGTCGGAACGCCGCGCCAGCTCCGTGCGCACGGCGCTGGTGAAGATGGGTGTCGATCCGACGCGCATCGTCGCCCAGGGTTATGGCAAGGAGTATCCGGTGGCGGATAACACCAGCGTCTCGGGCCGGGCCCAGAACCGTCGGGTGGAAGTGACGATTTCCAATGACAACCAGCCGGTGATCCCGCGCTCGGCGGTGAGTGCCAACACTCAATAATTGGCCATAGCGCAAAAACCTGTGGGAGCCAGCCTGCTGGCGATAGCGGTGTATCAATCAACATCAATGTTGAATGTTCAATCGCAATCGCCAGCAGGCTGGCTCCCACAGTTGATTTCTGTTTACTGCTCTAGCTTCTGCGGGGTTTCCTGGCCCATGCAACGCACGGCTTTTTTCCGGTCGTTGATCAATACGCCGGTCAGGCCTTTCTGCTCGGTATCAAATAACACCAACACCCCATCAATGCACTGCGCCACTTGCGCCGCCGGCTCCAGGGAGACTTTGTAGTCTTCGCCAGGCACGGTCTTGAGCATGGTGAATTCATTGAGCAGCAACGCATCCTCAGGCTTGGCGAAGTGCAGGTAGCCGTACCACCACAAGGCAGCGACGGTGCCCAGGATGCTGCAGATACCGGTGATGATCAGCGGAATGGCGTTGCGTTCTTCACTCATTGCGGGCTCTCATGTTCAGAATGTTCGGGCGCCGGGTAATTGGGGATTTCGCCCAGCCGGCGCAGGCCGTTGAAATGCTGCGGGTCTTCAAGAAAACGCAGCATGACCTTGCGCCAGACCGGGTCGGCGAATGTCTGCACGTGGCCGCCACGGGTCAGTTGCAGCACTCTCGGCGGCGGCGCAGCTTGATACAGTCGGATGCCGTTGGAAAGAGGCACGATCGGATCGTCGATGCTGTGATAGATCAGTTTCGGCACGCCGTTGAGCTGCGCCATGGAGTTGATCGCGCTGTCGCCATCGGGCACCAGCCACGACAACGGCACCTGGAACGCCCAGAACACCCATGAATTGCTCAGCGCATAACGACCGACACTGCGGTAACTGGCCGGTACGCCATCGAGCACAAACGCCTTGAGCTGTTTTTGCCGCTCGGGGTGTTGCACCAGGTAGTGGACGGCCATCGACCCACCGAGGCTCTGGCCTAGCAGGACCAGCGGCTTGCCCTTGACCTCGGGGGCCTGGTCGAGCCATTTGAACGCGGCGTCGATGTCCTGATAGATCGCCGGCAGGCTCGGCTCGCCCTCGGACAAGCCGTAGCCGCGATAGTCCACCAGCAGTACCTGGTAACCCTCTTTGGGTAACCACCAGCTCCCGCCCAGGTGCATGGGCAGGTTACCTCCGTTGCCGTGCAGGTGCAGCACGGTGCCCTTGACCTCGACACCCTTCTTCGCCGGCAGCCACCAGGCGTTCAGCTTGAGGCCGTCGGCGGTGATCAGGGTGACCTCGCGGTATTCGAGCTTGGCTTTTTCCGGAGTGAACAGCTGGCCGGGTTCGGGGTAGAACAGCAGGGAGCTGCAACCACCCAGGGCCAGGAGAAGGCAGAAGATGCCGAGGATTCTCATCCGTTGAAACCTCGCAGAGCGTGAGTGGATTTGCCGCACAAACCTGTAGGAGCTGGTTTGCCAGCGATTGCCCCACCGCGGTGTGTCAGATGCACCGCGTTATCGTTCTTCGCTGGCAAGCCAGCTCCTACAGGGGTTCTTCGCTCACAAAATATTGGAGTAATCCGCCTCGATCCGGTCCAGGCTCAGGTGGTTAAGGAAGTTGGAAAAGCACATCCACGCTGACAACGCGTTCATGTCTCGGAACTGTTCCGGCAGGTACTTGGGCGGCACCACCAGCCCTTCGTCCACCAGCAGGCGCAAGGTGCGCATGTCTTCCAGGGTGGTCTTGCCGCAGAACAGCAACGGAATCTGCTCCAGCTTGCCCTTGCGCACCGCCAGCTGAATGTAGTTGTAGATCATGATGAAGCCCTTGAGGTAGGACAAGTCTTTGGTAAAGGGCAGACCTGTCGGCACCGAGCCACGGAAAACGCGACTGGCGTTGCTGTAGCTCTCGGGCATCTCGAAACCTTGTTCGCGGAAGAACTCGAACACCTGCAGGAAGTCCGCGCCCTCCTCCACCATGTGAATGGCACGAGTGCGGTTGGTCAGTTTGCGCAGGCGGCTCGGGTAGGAGGCGAAGGTGATGATCTCCATCAGGATCGCCAGGCCTTCCTGTGTCACTGTCGACGAGGGTGGGCCTTTGGCCAGGAAGGTGCAGATCGGCTGGTTCAGGCCGTTGAGCGTGGTGCCGACGTGCACCAGCCCTTCGTGGACTTCCAGAGCACGCACGTCGCGCTGGTTGAACATCGCGTCGGAGCGAATCTTGATGTAGTCGGCGCCGGCCGCCGCATCGGCGACGATCCCGTCGGACTCGAACACCCGGATGGTTTCCTCCGCTTCGCCAAACACCTTGTTCAGGCGATGCTGCAACATGTCGACTGCATCCTTGGCCGTCAGCGTCTTCGGTTCATCTTTCAGATCGCCACGACCGTCGATGTTATTCAGGTATTCGGACAACATCATGCCCAGGTCGGACAACGTCGGGTCGCCAGCGTGGAACGCGTCGGACGCAGCGCCATACAACTCCTGGGATATCAGGCCGAAATCCTCGGTGCCGCGCGCTTCGAGCATGCGCACCACCATGCGGTATTCCTTGCACATGCGGCGCATGATCTGCCCGACCGGGTTGAACTGGCCAAGCTGGCGGGTGATGTCGCGCTCGATGTTCTGGAACTCCAGCTTCACCTTGCTGGAATCGAAGGCCAACGGACGGTTGAGATAGTAGTCGCGGTCCACCGCCGGCATTTCCTTGCCCTTGGCCTTGAGGAAGCCCTTGCGGATGCTGTCGTCCCATTTGACCGCATCGAGGACGCGGATCGGCGTCTGTGCCAGCACAATGCGATCGGACAAAATGCGTATCGACTGCTGGTAATCGTCCACCCGAAACTCCTGTAGAAATCTTCTGTGCTGGATTACTTGGCTTTGGCCTGGCGCTGGTAACGCACCACTTCGACGAACACATCGGAATTGGCCGGGTCGTCGAGGTAGGCGAATACCTGGTCCATCTGGCTGTTGATCAACACGCCATCGCCGTCGTCGGTCTGAAAGCTCTCGCCGCTCAAGACGTTCTGTCCCAGGGCCTGTTTGATCTGTTCGAGGTCGAGGTTGTACACCACCAGTTCGTGTTTGTCGGTGAGTTCGAACCCGCCAATGGTGTAATGTCCGCCGAACCGGGCCGGCACTTTCGCCGAAAGATACCAGCGGCTGCCATGGCGCGACACGGTGAAGGGATAGGCTTCGCGCTCCTTGGGTTTGGCCCTGAAGTAGCTCACCGCCTGATAGCGATTGTCGCCGATGCGCGTCAGCTCCAGGTTGACCGGCTCGCCCCAGGCGTTGGTGCTGGTCCATTTGCCGAGCAACCCTTTGGGCACGGGCTCACTCGTGGGCAGCGGCTCCTTGAAGGTCACCAGGCAGCCACTGAGCAGCAGGAACGACAAGGCGATCACTACGACGCGCCAGACTCTCATTCAACACTCCCTTGAAGATCACTGCGCCTTTGTAGGGGATCGCGTTATACCGACGCCAGCACCAGGTGCATATAACGCGTCAGGATACCGAGCATTTCCTCCTCGGCGCCCGGTTGGGCGTCGTTGAGCAGGCCCTGATATTCCATCCGTCCGATTATCGCCGTCAACACTTTGGCATCCTGTTGCGGTTCGCGCGAACCCAGCACCTGGAAAAGCTGGCAGGAGCCCTGCAGCAGGATCTGCTGATGGGAGCGCACCAACTCGGCCAGGCGCGGATTCAGCAGCGCTTCCTGACGGAACGCCTGCTCGGCCATCAAGTGCTCGCGACGGGTTACCAATTGCCGATGAACATACTCTGTCATCAACCGCGCAATGTCGTCCGCCAGTTTCGAACGCGCCTGGGGGCTGCCATCGCCACTGGCGATCATGTCCCGCAGCAGGCCCTCATTGTTCACCCACAGCTTGGCCATGTACGCCGCGCTGCGTTCCACGTATTGGGCGAAGGTATCGGTGAGGAGGTCATCGATATCCTTGAAATAGTAAGTGGTCGCCGATAATGGCACTTCAGCCTCGGCGGCCACCGCACGGTGGCGCACAGCACGTACGCCATCACGCACGACGATGCGCATCGCGGCGTCGAGAATGTCCTGTCGACGCTGCTCGCTGCCCTGCCGGCTGGCCTTGCGACCCTGGTACTGAACACTTTCAGCGACCGCAGTGGCGATACCCGCTGCACCTTCTTGAGCTATTGCAGAGTTCACGACAGGTATTCCTCTCTACTTCAAAAGTAACTATTTGATACGTTTGTACCAGACAGGCAATAAAAAGCCGCCTATTTCAGGCGGCTTTTTTATTGAAACACTTACGCTTGCGGCCGCATGTGCGGGAACAGGATCACGTCGCGGATCGACGGGGAGTTGGTCAGCAGCATCACCAGGCGGTCGATGCCGATGCCTTCACCCGCCGTCGGCGGCATGCCGTACTCCAGCGCGCGAACGAAGTCGGCGTCGTAGTGCATGGCTTCGTCATCGCCGGCATCCTTGTCGGCCACCTGCGCCATGAAGCGCTCGGCCTGGTCTTCCGCGTCGTTCAACTCGGAGTAGGCGTTGGCGATTTCACGACCACCGATGAACAGCTCGAAACGGTCGGTGACGTTCGGGTTCTCGTCGTTGCGACGGGCCAGCGGCGACACTTCGAACGGGTACTGGGTGATGAAGTGCGGCTGTTCCAGCTTGTGCTCGACCAGCTCTTCGAAAATCATCACTTGCAGTTTGCCCAGGCCTTCGAAGCCCAGCACCTTGGCGCCGGCCTTCTTGGCGATGTCGCGAGCCTTGTCGATGTCGTTCAGGTCGTCGGCGGTCAGCTCAGGGTTGTACTTGAGGATCGAGTCGAATACCGACAGGCGCACGAACGGCTCGCCGAAATGGAACACCTTGTCGCCGTACGGCACGTCGGTGCTGCCCAGGACCAGCTGCGCCAGTTCACGGAACAGTTCTTCGGTCAGGTCCATGTTGTCTTCGTAGTCGGCGTAGGCCTGGTAGAACTCCAACATGGTGAATTCAGGGTTGTGACGAGTCGAAACGCCTTCGTTACGGAAGTTGCGGTTGATCTCGAACACTTTCTCGAAACCGCCAACCACCAAGCGCTTGAGGTACAGCTCTGGCGCGATACGCAGGAACATTTCCATGTCCAGCGCGTTGTGGTGGGTTTCGAACGGCTTGGCTGCCGCGCCACCCGGGATGGTCTGCAGCATCGGCGTTTCCACTTCCAGGAAGTCACGCTTCATCAGGAAGCTGCGGATGTGGGCGATGACTTGCGAACGCACGCGGAAGGTCTGGCGTACGTCTTCGTTGACGATCAGGTCAACGTAACGCTGGCGATAGCGCTGTTCGGTGTCGGTCAGGCCATGGTGCTTGTCCGGCAGCGGGCGCAGGGATTTGGTCAGCAGGCGCACGTTGGTCATTTCAACGTACAGGTCGCCCTTGCCGGAACGGGCCAGGGTGCCTTCGGCGGCGATGATGTCGCCCATGTCCCAGGTTTTCACCGCAGCCAGGGTGTCTTCGGACAGGGTCTTGCGGTTGACGTAGACCTGGATGCGACCGGTCATGTCCTGGATCACCATGAACGAGCCACGGTTGAGCATGATGCGACCGGCAACCTTGACCGGGATTGCAGCCTCTGCCAGCTCTTCCTTGGTCTTGTCCGCGTACTGTTTCTGCAGGTCATTGCAGTAGTTTTCGCGGCGGAAGTCGTTCGGGAAGGCATTGCCCTTGGCGCGCTCGGCAGCAAGCTTTTCCTTGCGCAGGGCGATCAGGGAGTTTTCTTCCTGTTGCAGGGCTTGCGGGTCGAGTTCTAGGTCGCTCATGTCTTTAAATATTCCATCTGGTTCGTTGTCCCCGGCCTGCGGCCGGGGATCGCCGGCAAGCCGGCTCCTACAGGGGATCGCGGTGTGTCAGTGTATTACAGACCGGATTTCAGGCTGGCTTCCAGGTATTCGTCGATATCGCCGTCGAGTACCTTGTCGCAGTCGCTGCGCTCGATGTTGGTCCGCAGGTCCTTGATGCGCGAGGCATCGAGGACGTAGGAACGGATCTGGTGACCCCAGCCGATGTCCGACTTGGTGTCTTCCAGCGCCTGGGACGCGGCGTTGCGTTTCTGCATTTCCTGCTCGTACAACTTGGCCCGCAGCATTTTCATGGCGGTGTCCTTGTTGGCGTGCTGGGAACGTTCGTTCTGGCAGCTGACCACGGTGTTGGTCGGTACGTGGGTGATACGTACGGCCGAGTCGGTGGTGTTTACGTGCTGACCACCGGCACCGGAGGAACGATAGGTGTCGATCCGCAGGTCTGCCGGGTTGATCTCGATTTCCACCTTGTCATCGATCTCGGGGGAAACGAACACAGCAGAGAACGAGGTGTGGCGACGGTTGCCGGAGTCGAACGGACTCTTGCGCACCAGGCGGTGCACGCCGATTTCGGTACGCAGCCAGCCAAAGGCGTATTCGCCCTTGATGTGCACGGTCGCGCCCTTGATACCGGCGACTTCACCGGCCGACAGCTCCATGATGGTCGCGTCGAAACCGCGTTTATCGGCCCAGCGCAGGTACATGCGCAACAGGATGTTGGCCCAGTCCTGTGCTTCGGTGCCGCCGGAACCGGCCTGGATGTCCAGGTACGCGTTGTTCGGGTCCATTTCATGGCTGAACATGCGGCGGAATTCCAGCTTGGCCAGACTTTCCTCGAGACGGGCCAGCTCGGCGACGACATCGCCCACTGCGCCTTCGTCGTTTTCTTCGACGGCCATGTCCAGCAGGTCTCGGCAATCGGCCAGACCGGTGTTCAATTCGTCGAGGGTGTCGACGATCTGCGCCAGCGCAGCGCGCTCGCGCCCCAACTCCTGGGCGTATTCAGGCTTGTTCCAGACACTCGGATCTTCAAGCTCGCGATTGACTTCAGTCAGACGCTCATGCTTTTGATCGTAGTCAAAGATACCCCCGAATGGTTTCGGAGCGCTCGGACAGGTCCTTGATGGTGTTAAGGATCGGGTTGATTTCCATGGCGGGCAGCACTCGTTGGCGAACTTTTGAAAGCCGGCGAGTATACCGTAATCAGGCTGCCACGGCAGCCCGCCTGGCGGCTATGAGTGGAAAACCGTTCGGTCAGAGCGGGACAGCCACGATCGTTACCCGTGCACAGAGGCGAGGCAGGACTGTAACTCCGACCCGGGGTGTACCAGCGACACCGACAGAAAGTCTATCCACTGCGTGTTGAACACCACGAAACTTTTGTAGGAAATAACATCAATAAATACGGACCGATCCTACTAAGTAAGTGATTGCTTAATGGAAGAAGCTTTCCTATAAATACACAACGAAGACCAAGCACAGTTAATCGACCCACGACAACACTCTCTACGACACAACACCAACCGTTCGAGCCAACCCTAGAAAAAGAAGACCATCAAAAAAAACAAAAAAATTAAAGGACCACCATGAAAACCACCAGCAGAATAATAATCATAGGCTTTGGCAGTATTGGCCAAGCGTTACTCCCACTGTTAGCGGAAAACTTTAACGCAGAGATAATCATCTTCGACAAAGAAACAGACAGACTCCGTCTAGACATTGCAAAAGAGTTCTCTGCGACGCTAACAAACAAATCTATAGATCAAAATAACCACACCGAAATTTTATCCCCACTTCTCAACAACAACAGCTTTCTTTTGAACCTGGCAGTATCAGTGTCGAGTATAGCCCTAATAGATCTATGCCAACGCTTCGATACGCTTTATTTGGATACATGCATAGAGCCTTGGGACTACGACAACAAAGATCACGGACTGACAAGCAATTATCAGCTAAGGAAAGAGCTAAAAGAATACGCACAATCCCAAAAGTTGAATACGACGGCAATAGTTGCACACGGAGCTAACCCTGGCTTTATTTCCATACTTCTCAAAAAAGCGTTACTTGAGATGGCAATCACCAACAACATAAAGGACGAACCAACCACCCAGCATGAGTGGGCCAAACTATCAGAAAAACTCGAGATACAGGTCATTCAAATTTCAGAACGAGACACGCAAGTCACATCAAAACAACGTGAGCCGAGTGATTTTTTATGCACCTGGTCTGTTGATGGCCTTATAACCGAATGTTTACAGCCTGCAGAGTTAGGATGGGGATCCCATGAAGAGCTAGTGCCTCACGGAGCCAAAATCAATGGCCACTCTTTAGAACTTCTCGAACAAGGGCGTGATGTCAAAGTTAAAAGTTGGTCCCCCAACCATTTAGAGTTTGATGGATTTTTGTTAACACATAATGAGTCCCTTTCAATTGCTGAATACTTGACCGTAGGCACTCCTACCTCCTTTAAATATCGACCTACAGTTTATTATGCTTACCACCCTTGCGACCAAGCCATAGACTCTATGCAGCTACTTAACAATGGGAACGAAAGTAAAATCACATTAAAAGAAGTACTGAAAGACGATATAGTATCTGGCATTGACGAACTCGGGATATTTTTGATCAGCAAAAAATATAAATCCTTCTGGCTCGGCTCTAACCTTTCCATAGGGAAGGCGAGAAAAATGGCGAAGTACAACAGCGCCACAAGCCTACAAGTGACTTCAAGCATAATAGCTGGGATGAAGTGGGCTGAACAGCACTCCGAAGCAGGGATACTAGAATCTGAAGATCTTGACTGGCAGTATATCTTCGACTTCACAGAAAAATATTGGCAACCACTAGTCACACAAGAAACTGATTGGCGGCCCAGCCTTTTCAGCGACACCTTGTTTTTTCATAACTTCCGCACGCTCTAAAAAAACAAATAAACGCAAAGGAGTTACAGAATCATGGATATGACAAAAACAGCCAATAGTTTCGGAATCCGCTCAACACCTGATGCTTCGGTGATCCTAGCCGACTTCAAATTCCCTCATACCGAATTAAGTGAAACTGAGCGCTTCGAATGGAAAGAGGTATTATTTGATTCAATAATCACCGAGTACGATGCTCGACGTTTGTATTGGCATCTAAAATCCAAAAATCAAGACTATTTCTCAAAGATGGTAGATGTCCTCAACCCATGGCTGAGGGACGAGATTGATCATGCTTACGGCTTCGCCCTGATTTACTCATCCTTCACAGGCATTTCACTCGATGAGGTTGTACTGCAGGCTGAAATTAGAAATTCTAACTTCAATGCGATTAATTCAATCATCAGCGACGCATTCAAACTACTCGTGACAATGGCATATGACGAGATAATCACCACACACGTTTATCATCGCAGCATAATAAAATACGACAGCTTTAACTCCAAACAGTTGTCTTCCTGGATTAGAAAAGCAAAAAAAGATGAAGCCACACATTTCTTTTCTTTTGTGCAAAAAGCCAAAGACCTATTCCCCCACCGAAATAATGAAATACCATCGATACTCGAAGAGATCTTCCGTATAGATTTTGAAAAGCAAAACTATTCTGGAACATTTGTCTTAGACCACAACACGTCAGACTTCCCGATCTCCAAACAAGAAATTAAAGACCTGATCATTCCTGCCATTATAAAAAAATTCAGCGCGTAAAATTCACCCTTTCAGGAATAAAGAAAATGGACCAACCCTTTTTAACCAAGAGAAATTGGAGTTCGCGAGCTCTTTTCAAAGAGATTTTTGACAGCGGATGGGAAAACCCAGGAATCGATCAAAAATACAGAGATTTTTTCATGGCAGATTTATTCTCAGAATATGACTCCATAAACCTTTATCATCACCTACATTCCCGCAGGTCGAAATTCTCACCGTACTTCGTTCAGTATTTAGACTTATGGTTTGCAGATGAAAGAAACCATACCGAGGGTTTCTTCGAACTCAATCGTCTTTTATATGGTACAAGTGAAGAAGAGCTAACTGACCAACTAAAGATCAGAACACCTAACTTTGAACATTTAGAAGAAGTACTGAGCAGCGAGCTCAGCCTGCTGCTGATGTTCGCTTATGATGAATTTGCTTCTGTCAAAACATACAAAAAAGACATATTTTACAGCGAGTTCGGACACCCGCTCTTCGAAAAATGGATTGCGAATCTTATTTCAGACGAAGCCATACATTTTGGAAATGCGATTAAAATACTCAGACGCCATCACTTACCAGCGTTGAACAAGGCTGAAGAGATACTTCACAGCATCGTTAAACTCGAAGAAAACGCCTACCAAAACACCTTTCTCCTTGACCATGACGGCCCTCACTTTTCGCTCGAACCCAACGAGCTCGGCAACACTATAACAGAAGCAATCCTATCAACCCTGGCCAAAGGTAAAACATGAAAAACCATTACTATATGGCAGCAGCACTAATACTCATGATCTTCGGCGAAATACTCACTATCTATAGCGAAGTTTACGCCTCGAAGCTACCTGGTCGCCCATTGGAAGACCCATTGATATTTATCAAACCTATAATACTTATCTGCATCGCAGGCATTAGTTTGATTTTTGCTTATTGGCTTGGCTATCAGGCAACCGGAAACATCTGGGTAGTGACAGTAGCATCCCTCACGCTGCTACTTATACTGGAGCCAATAGTGATATATGCGATGCTAAAGGAACTACCTGAAAGAGGCGCACTAATCGGATTTATTCTCGGAGCTACCGGACTTATTGCCACAGTCACGCTATGACATAATCTCGAGGCGAACAACGATGTCAAACCTGGAAAAGGTAATGATCTGCACTATCTGCGGCTATCAATACAACCCGACGCTAGGCGACCCTGAAAATGGAATACCAGCGGGCACCCCTTGGGAAAATATCGATGAGAACTGGCTATGCCCGGATTGCCAGATGCCCAAAGAAGACTTTGAGGAAGTGACAACTTAAAAGCAAGCCGAACGATTAACCAAGGACTCTTATTATATTGACAGGTTGTATCTTCAGCCTTCGACAATACAACCTGTACAAATACATTATTCAATCCCCACCTGATTCCGCCCATTGTGCTTCGCCAGATACAGCCCCTTGTCCGCCGCCGAGATCAATTCCCGGCAATTGCTGCCTGCCGTCGGGGTGATGGTCGAGAGGCCGATGCTGATGGTCAGGCTCGAGCCTTCGGTCGGGGCTATATGCGGGATCTTCAGCGCTGCCACGGTCATCCGTAGTTTTTCCGCCACCAGGCGCGCGCCGCCGAGTGAGGTGTTGGGCAGTACCAGGGCGAACTCTTCGCCGCCGTAGCGGGCCGGCAGGTCGGAAGGTCGGGCGCAGGCGTCACGGATCGCCGCGGCGACCTGGCGCAGGGCTTCGTCGCCTTCCAGGTGGCCGAAGGTGTCGTTGTAGGTCTTGAAATAGTCCACATCGATCATCAGCAGCGACAATTGGCTCTGTTCGCGCAGCGAGCGGCGCCATTCCAGCTCCAGGTATTCATCGAAATGCCGACGGTTCGACAGCCCGGTCAGGCCGTCGGAGTTCATCAGGCGTTGCAGCACCAGGTTGGTGTCGAGCAACTGCTGCTGGCTGACCCGCAAGGCGCGGTACGCCGCATCACGCTGCAGCAGCGTCATGTAGGAGCGCGAGTGGTAGCGAATGCGCGCGACCAGTTCGATGTTGTCGGGCAGCTTGACCAGATAATCGTTGGCCCCGGCCGCGAACGCCGCGCTCTTGATCAGCGGGTCTTCCTTGGTCGACAGGACGATGATCGGAATGTCCTTGGTCGCGGGGTGTTTGCGGTATTCGCGCACCAGGCTCAGGCCGTCGAGGCCGGGCATCACCAGGTCCTGCAGGATCACCGTCGGCTTGATGCGCACGGCATGGGCAATGGCCTGGTGCGGGTCGGCGCAGAAGTGGAAGTCGATGTTGTCTTCGTTCGACAACCCGCGTCGAACTGCCTCGCCGATCATGGCCTGATCGTCCACCAACAGCACCATGGCGGCATTTTCGTCAGTCTTGAAGTCGTCGAGCTGTAATTCATTCATGTGCGTTCACCTGAAACTACTTGGGCCAGGATTGCTGTTGAGAGGGTCATTTGGGGAAAAGCTCCAGCAACCGAGGCGCTATCTTTTCCAGCGGGCGTATTTCCACGGCGGCATCGATGGCCGCGGCCACCTTGGGCATGCCGTACACCGCACTGCTCTGTTGGTCCTGCGCGATGGTCAGGTAACCCTGCTGGCGCATGAGTTTAAGCCCTTGCGCCCCATCACGCCCCATGCCGGTCAACAAAATGCCAACCGCATCGCCATTCCAGTAACTGGCCACGCTCTCGAAAAACACATCGATGGAAGGCCGGTAGATCTCGTTGACCGGTTCGGCCGTGTAGGCCAGTGTGCCGTTTTTCAACAAACGAATATGGTGATTGGTGCCTGCCAGCAGCACGGTGCCGCCTTGCGGCGGTTCGCCCTCCTGGGCCAACCGCACGTTCAGGCCGCTGGCACTGCCGAGCCATTCGGCCATGCCGGCGGCGAAGACCTGGTCGACGTGTTGCACCAACACGATGGCTGGGGAAAAGTCCCGGGGCAGGCCCTTGAGCAGGATTTCCAGCGCCGCCGGCCCGCCCGCAGATGAACCGATGGCGATCAGGCTCTGGCGTGGGCCCGGACTGCGCGTCGGACTCGGCGCGGATCGCTCCCGATTGCCCTTGTCGCCGATCAGCCAGCCGATGTTCATGATCTTGCGTAACAGCGGTGCCGCCGCTTCCTGGGCATTGCCCGCGCCGAGAGCCGGCGTGTCGACCACATCCAGCGCGCCATGGCCCATGGCCTCGAACACCCGATGCACGTTTTGCTGGCGATCGACGGTGACGATGACGATCGCGCACGGCGTTTGGGCCATGATGCGCCGGGTGGCTTCCACACCGTCCATCACCGGCATGATCAAATCCATCAGGATCAGGTCCGGCGTCTGTTCGGCACACTTTTGCACCGCCTCCCGGCCATCGCCCGCCACCCAGATCACCTGGTGCGCCGGCTCGAAGGCCAATGCCCGGCGCAAGGCCTCCACGGCCATGGGCATATCGTTGACAATTGCGATCTTCATGCCCGTGCTCCTCCAATGAGCTCAACCACTGCATCGAGCAGGGCGTCGTCGTGAAAACTGGCTTTGGCTAGATAATAGTCGGCCCCGGCATCCAGTCCACGACGACGGTCTTCTTCACGATCCTTGTAGGACACCACCATCACTGGCAGCGATTGCAGGCGATTGTCCCGGCGCAACAACGACACCAGCTCGATGCCGTCCATGCGCGGCATATCGATGTCGGTGATCAGCAGGTCGAAATCCTCCGAACGCAAGGCGTTCCAGCCATCCATGCCATCGACCGCCACGGCCACGTCGTAACCTCGATTGAGCAATAGTTTGCGCTGCAGCTCGCGCACGGTCAGGGAGTCGTCGACCACCAGGATCCGCTTGCGGGCCGCTTCGACGGCCTGGTTGCTGTGGCGCGCGATGCGCTCCAGGCGCCCGGTGTTGAGCAGTTTGTCCACCGAACGCAGCATGTCCTCGACGTCGACAATCAACACCACCGAACCGTCGTCGAGCAAGGCCCCGGCGGAGATATCCTGGACCTTGCCCAGACGTTCATCCAGGGGCAGCACCACCAATGTCCGCTCACCGATAAAACGCTCGACCGCAATGCCATAAATCGTATCGCGCTCACGGATCACCACGACCTTCAGGGTTTGCTGAGCCACCTGATTCGCCGGGCGCTGCAGCAACTGGCTGGCCGCCACCAGCCCGACATGCCGGCCTTCGTGCCAGAAATGCTGGCGCCCCTCGACCTGGACGATATCCGCCGGCTGCAGATCGCACATGCGTTCGATGTGGGCCAGCGGGAAGGCATACGCCTCGTCGCCAACTTCCACCACCAGGCTGCGAACAACGGACAGGGTCAGCGGCACCTCGAGATGGAAGTGGCTGCCCTCGCCCGCCGTCTGCTCCAGCACCACCGCACCTCGCAACTGGCGGACCATGTGCTGCACCGCATCCAGGCCGACGCCGCGCCCGGAGACTTCGGTGACCGTGTCGCGCAGGCTGAAGCCAGGCAGGAACAGGAACGTCAGCAGCTCCTCTTCACTCAGTTGCGCGGCGGTATCGGCCGGGGACAACTGGCGCTCGACGATGCTACGCCGGACCTTCTCCAGATCGACGCCATTACCATCATCGCTCAGCTCCAGCACCAGCAAGCCGGCTTGATGGGAGGCGCGCAGACGGATCAGGCCTTCCTCCGGCTTGCCGGCTAGCAGTCTTTGCTCCGCAGTTTCGATACCGTGATCCACGGCGTTGCGCAGCAGGTGCGTCAGTGGCGCTTCGAGTTTTTCCAGTACGTCACGGTCAACCTGGGTTTTCTCGCCCTCGATTTCCAACCGCACTTGCTTGCCAAGGCTGCGACCGAGGTCGCGGACCATCCGTACCTGCCCCGTCAGGACATCGGCGAACGGCCGCATGCGACAAGCCAGGGCTGTGTCGTACAACACCTGCGCGCGCTGGCTGGCCTGCCAGGCGAACTCGTCCAGCTCGGCGTTCTTTTCTGCCAGTAATTGCTGGGATTCGGCGAGCAATCGACGGGCATCTTCGAGGGCTTCCCGGGCTTCGAGGCTCAGGGCCTGGTCCTTGAGATGGACGTTGAGATTTTCCAGGGCCCGCAGGCTGTTGCTCTGCATGCGTTTGAGCCGCTGCATGGTGGCCAGGTGCGGTTTGAGCCGCAGGGTTTCCACCAGGGATTTGCTCGACAGGTCGAGCAGGCTGTTGAGGCGTTCGGCCGTGACCCGCAGCACGCGCTCACCGTTTTCGGTGGTGCGCCGGGTCTGTTTCGGCGCAACCGGCAGCGGCTCGACGGGCGCCGCCGGTTCTTCGATCACGGGTGCGGGCGCTTCGAGTTGCAGCTCTGCCATCAGCGGCGCGGCGGGTGCCAGGTTCGGCACCGCGGCGGCCATCGGATCGAGCAAATGCCCCATCAACGCGACATAGGCGTCGATTTCCGCAGGCCCCGACACACTGTTCGGCGTCGCGATGCGCATCAGCAAATCGGTGCCTTGCAGCAACGCATCGATGTGTTCCGGGCGCAGGTACAGGCGCCCTTCCTGGGCGCTGACCAGGCAATCTTCCATGACATGCGCGACGCTGACGCCGGCATCGACGCCAACGATTCGAGCCGCGCCTTTGAGCGAATGGGCCGCACGCATGCACGATTCGAGATGATCGGCCTGGGTCGGATCACGTTCCAGCGCCAACAGACCTGCGCTGAGCACTTGGGTCTGGGCCTCGGCTTCCAGGCTGAACAGTTCCAGCAAGGAGGAGTCGCGCATTTGCTCGGGGGTCATGTGAGGCTCCGGGTCACGGCGGACAACAACTGCTCTTCGTCCAGCCAACGCAGGCTGCGACCTTTGAATTGCATCACTCCACGGGTGTACTTGGCACTGGCTTGCGCGCCAGAGCGGGACGCCGCCTCGAGGATGCGCTCGTCGATGGCATGAATCCCGTCCACTTCGTCTACCGGCACCACTACGGGACCGCCGTGAGCGGCGATGATCAGCATCCGCGGCATGACCCGCGCCCCGGTGGCCACGCTGCTGGCGCTATCGAGTCCCAGCAACTCGACCAACGAGAGGCACGCCACCAGCGCGCCCCGCACATTCGCCACCCCGAGCAAGGCCCGGGAGCGCTGATGCGGCAGAGAGTGAATGGTTTGCAAAGGTGCCACTTCCACCAGGCTGCGAGTGGCCAGCCCCAGCCATTCTTCGCCGAGGCGAAACATCAGCAGCGAGCGGGTTTTGACTTCGCTCTCGACCTCAACGGACACTGAGCCGCGGTCTTCCTGCTGCAGCGCGTAGCGATCCAGCAGACGCGTTGCGGCCGCCGAATACACCGCGCAATTGCGGCAATGGATGTGGTCGATCAGCAACGGGCAGGACTTGTCGCCATGGATACCGATACGGTTCCAGCAATCATCGATGGCCTGCGCATCTTCATGGGTGACGCTCAAGGAATCGGAGGCGATCATCGTTTACGCTCACTGTCAGCGGCGCGCTCGCTGCGGGCGGCGCGGTCCTGCAATCGTCTGGCTCCTGCTGTATCGCCCTGGGATTGCAGCAAGGCGGCCAGGTGCATCAACGCGTCGGCATGTTGCGGTTCCAGGTACAACGCCTTGCGATAAAAACCCTGGGCTTCGAGGACACTGCCGGCGACGTCGCTGAGCAATCCCAGCCAGTAAAACACCTGGGCCACCGGCTCGTGGTGGCGTAGATAATGATCACAGGCGGCGCGGGCTTCAGCGCTTTTGCCTTCATTGGCCAGCGCGGCGACGTTCGCCAGCAGCGCGGCGGCGTCAGAATTGTTCGGTTTAACCGGGTGCGACGGCTGTGTAACGCTGGCGAACGGGCGCCGTTGAGTCGGTACCGGTGCAATCCTGCGCACCGGTTGCGGCATCGGCAACGATGTGGGGACGAATGTCGGCAAAGGCTCGGGCTCTGGCGCGCTATGGCGACTGAAGGCAAAGGATTGCGCGATGCCAATCGAGCGCATGCCCAGTCGCCCCAGCAGGCTGCCTTCGGCCGGACCGATAAACAGCACGCCATCGACGTGGGTCAAACGCTTGAGCACCTCGAACACCTGTATTTGCGTCGGCAGATCGAAGTAGATCAGCAGATTGCGGCAGAACACGAAGTCAAAGGGCGGCTCGCTGGCAAGCAAGGTTGGATCGAGCAGATTGCCGACCTGCAGGCGCACCTGGTCGAGGACCCGGGCGCCGAGTCGATAGCCGTCGTTCTCGGCGCTGAAATAGCGGTCGCGAAAGGTTATGTCCTGACCGCGAAATGAATTCTTGCCGTACAACGCACGTCGCGCCTTGTCCACCGACAGCGGGCTGACGTCCATGCCGTCGACCTTGAACTGGTGCGGCTTGAGCCCGGCATCCAGCAGCGCCATGGCGATCGAATAAGGTTCTTCGCCGGTGGAGCATGGCAGGCTGAGAATGCGCAGGGCGCGCATGTTGTTGAGGTCGATCAGGCGTCTGCTCGCCAGTTTCGCCAGGGTGGCGAAGGATTCCGGGTAACGGAAAAACCAGGTCTCGGGGACGATCACCGCTTCGATCAGCGCCTGCTGCTCGTCGCTTGAACCCTGCAAGGTGCGCCAGTACTCGTCGGCCGTCTGCGCCTGGGACGCGGCGCAGCGTTGCCGCACCGCACGCTCGATGATCGCCGGGCCGACAGACGTCACGTCGAGGCCGATGCGCTCCTTGAGGAAATCGAAAAACCGCTGGTCGCTGCTCATCGCTGCTCCTCCAGCCCGGTCAGGTCCAGGGGTGGCGTGGGGTACAACAGCGCGCGCACCTGATCGTCCAGTAGATCGGCCACCCTCACCCATTGCAACAAGCCCTGGGCATCTTCTCGCACGGGCCCCAGGTACCGCGCCTGGGGATTGTCCAGGCCATAGGGCTGAAAATCCGCCGGATCGCAACGCAAAGTGTCGGTGGCCCGTTCCAGGATCAGCCCGAGCAATTGCGCCTCGGTGATTGCCTCCGGGCGGTAATGCACCAGCACCAGTCGCGTGCTGGTACGCGCCTGCGCGGGTGTACCAAAGGTCAATGCGCTGAGGTCTATAACCGGCACCACCGCGCCGCGATAGGCCAACACCCCGGCCACCCAGCGCGGCGCCTGGGCAATCGGCTTCAATGGCAGGCGCGGCAGCACTTCCGCCACCTCGATCGCCTGCAAGGCATAACGTTCATGACCGATGCGGAACACCAGGAACAATGCCTGCGCCGCCTGTTTCACGACGGCGCGCTTGGCCGTGAGTTCGCTCATCAGACTTTGAATCGCGAGACGCCGCTACGCAGCCCTACAGCCACCTGACTCAGCTCGTCGATGGCGAAACTGGCCTGGCGCAGGGATTCGACGGTCTGGCTGCTGGCATCGCCCAATTGCACCAACGCGTGGTTGATCTGCTCGGCGCCGGTGGCCTGGGCCTGCATGCCTTCGTTGACCATCAACACCCGCGGCGCCAGCGCCTGGACCTGATGGATGATCTGCGACAGTTGCTCGCCAACCTGTTGCACCTCGAACATGCCGCGGCGCACTTCCTCGGAAAATTTGTCCATGCCCATCACACCGGCCGACACCGCCGATTGAATCTCGCGCACCATCTGTTCGATGTCGTAGGTGGCGACGGCGGTCTGGTCCGCCAGGCGCCGGACTTCGGTGGCGACCACAGCAAAACCGCGACCGTATTCTCCAGCCTTCTCGGCCTCGATAGCCGCGTTGAGCGACAACAGGTTGGTCTGGTCGGCGACCTTGACGATGGTCACCACCACCTGGTTGATGTTGCCGGCCTTCTCGTTGAGGATCGCCAGCTTGGCGTTGACCAGGTCGGCCGCGCCCATCACCGAATGCATGGTCTCTTCCATGCGCGCCAGGCCCTGTTGCCCGGAGCCGGCGGCCACCGAGGCCTGGTCGGCGGCGGTGGACACTTCGGTCATGGTGCGCACCAGGTCACGGGAGGTGGCCGCGATTTCACGGGAAGTCGCGCCGATTTCAGTGGTGGTGGCAGCCGTTTCGGTGGCGGTGGCCTGCTGTTGCTTGGACGTCGCGGCGATCTCCGTGACCGATGTGGTCACTTGCACCGATGAGCGCTGGGCCTGGGACACCAGGGAAGTCAGCTCCGTCATCATGTCGTTGAAACCGGTTTCCACGGCACCGAATTCGTCCTTGCGCTCAAGATTCAGGCGCGTGCTGAGATCGCCCGTGCGCATGATTTCGAGGATTTGCACGATGCGATTCATCGGCGCCATGATCGCGCGCATCAACAGCAGGCCGCAGAGGCCAGCGGCCAGCACTGCCAACACCAGGGAAATGCCCATGATGACTTTCGCGGTGATGACTGCATCATCGATGGCCGCAACAGCCTGATCGGCCACTGTTTTGTTGTGACGCAGAATTTCGCTGAGTTTCATGCGGCCGGCCGTCCAGGTCGGGGTCAGCTCTTCGTTGAACATCCTGACGGCTTCGGCGTCCTGATTGCGTTTATGCAACTCGGCAACGGCAAGCAGGATCCGGTGGTAGTCCGCGTGGAGCTTTTCAAACGCGGCATACTCGACCTTGTCTTCATCCGTCGTGACCGTCTGGCGATAAAGCTCCATCTGCTCTTGCAGTCGCACGGAGAAGTCCTTGAAGTCCGACGCATCCTTGGCGGTGAAGCCCTGCCCCTGCTCCAGTCCCAGCATCTCCAGCATCCGCAGATAACTGTCGGACCAGGCGCCGCGCACCATCGAGCTGTAGTACAACCCTGGTAGCGCATCCTCGCGAACGCTGGCTTCGCTGCTCTCGATCTTCAACAGCCGCGAATACGAGACGACCACCATCAGCAACATGATGGCGATAATTACCGCAAAGCTCGCCAAAATGCGTTGGCGCAACGTCCAGTTCTTCACAGTCAATCCTCGGGGGCATTTCGAAATGCGGGGAGTATAGCCGAGGGCGCTGTTTCATTTATAAGACGGTTGCGCCACTACTCATCTCTTGGCAAAAAATGGAAGTGGGCGGTTTAAAGTCAAAAGATCGCGGCCCGCAGCAGCTCCTACAGAATCGCGGATGGACGCCAATCCTGTAGGAGCTGCCGAAGGCTGCGATCTTTCGGGGCGAACGGTTAAATCGAAGCCTGGCGAACCTGCTTCTCCAGCTCGGCCTTCAATCCCGGCTCCAGTTTGAGTTGCCGCGCCAGTTCATCGAGGTAGGACTTCTCCATGAAGCTCTCCTCATCCACCAGCATCACGCTGGCAATGTACATTTCCGCGGCCATTTCCGGAGTGCTGGCAGCACGGGCGACATCGCTCGGATCCAGCGGCTTGTTCAGTTCGGCATGCAGCCAGTGCTGCAATTGCTGATCGTTGTCGAGCTTGCTGAACTCACCTTCGATCAGCTCGCGTTCGCGCGCATCGATGTGACCGTCGGCCTTGGCCGCCGCCACCAGGGCCTTGAGAATCGCCTGGCTGTGCTGCTCGACTTGCGCCGCCGGCAAGCGATCAAGGGTTTGCGGTTCAGTCCTCGGCGCCGTGCCCTGCTGGGCCTGCCAATTGCCGTAGGCTTTATAGGCCAGCACGCCCAAGGCGGCGAGGCCACCATAGACCGCGACCTTACCCCCGACCTTGCGCGCCTTCTTGTTACCCAGCAGCAGGCCCATGGCCCCGGCGGCCAAGGCACCGCCACCCGCCCCGGAGAGCAGGCTGCCAATGCCACCACTCGCCCCCTTGCCCTGCGTTGCGCCGGTCTTTTTTTGCAACAAATCCTGGCCAGACTTGAGCAGTTGGTCGAGCAATCCACGGGTGATCATTTTCCGCCTCCAAAAAAGGGTTCATCCGGACACTAAGGCCATCAGCCTAATTCGAAAGTGCCCGGCGACTCCCGGCGGGTTTGCTTCCAGATGTTGCTGGGCGGCAGATTCCCGGGGGCGATGCTTCTCATGGATAGGACAGGGTTACCCGATAGTTTCCCAAGTTGATCGGTCTGGATGCAGCGTCCAGCAACCTGTACTGCCGGGGCAGCAGGTCGTCAGTGACCTGCAATCTGGGGGGAGCGGCCGAAGCGTCGAGCGAACTGACAGTCACCACCGGTTCCATGCCTGGCGCACTGCTGCCTTCAGGCGCGGCCCCCGGACAGCCATGCAAGGCCAGTCCCGGGCCGGTAACAGATACCTTGCACGGCGCCTCCACGATCGCACCCTGGAAATGGATGTCACCTCGCCCTGCGGGAGCAGACGCCAGACAACTCCCGGCCAAGCCAAGTAAAAGCCCCCATCCCAATGACATTTTTCTGATGCTCATCGCGCCACCTCTCAGAAGGATCCTGCAGTCTCAAGCGTGTCGGCAGAAAACCGGAAATGATTAGAACCCTGGTAGGCGCCTGCGGGGTGTTTGCCGGAAACCCGGGCTGAGACTCCCATCGAAAAAAAAGATATACACTCGATAAAATATATAAAAACCACCCACTGGGTACGCTCTTCATGATGACCCTGCGTCAAATCCGTCATTTCATTGCCGTGGCCGAGACGGGCTCGATCTCCGCCGCCGCGCAAACCGCTTTCATTTCCCAGTCCACCCTGACCCTGGCGATCCAGCAACTGGAGCAGGAAATCGGCGTCGGTCTTTTCAATCGCCACGCCAAGGGCATGACCCTGACCCATCAGGGGCACCAGTTCCTGCGTCAGGCGCATTTGATCCTGGCCACCGTGGACAACGCCAAGCGCAGCCTGCAACAAAGCACCGACCAGGTGGCCGGGCAATTGATCGTCGGGGTGACCAGCCTGGTGGCCGGTTACTACCTGGCGGACCTGCTCACGCGTTTCCAGCGCGCCTACCCCAACGTCGAAATCCGCGTGATGGAAGACGAGCGCCCTTACATTGAACACTTGCTGGTCAGCGGCGAGATCGATGTCGGCGTGTTGATCCTCTCCAACCTTGAAGACCGCCACGCCCTGCAGACCGAGGTGCTGACCCATTCGCCCCATCGACTGTGGCTACCGGCCCAGCATCCCCTGCTGGAACACGACAGCATCAACCTCGCCGACGTGACCCGCGAGCCGCTGATTCAATTGAACGTCGATGAAATGGATCGTAACGCTCAGCGCATGTGGACGGCCGCCACCCTGCAACCGCGCATTACCCTGCGCACCGCCTCGACCGAAGCGGTGCGTAGCCTGGTGGCTGCCGGCCTGGGCGTGTCGATCCAGCCCGACATGACTTACCGCCCCTGGTCACTGGAGGGCGACATTATCGAAGCGCGGCCGATTGCCGACCTCAGCCAGACCCTCGATGTCGGCCTGGCCTGGCGCCGGGGAACCGCGCGCCCGGCCTTGGTGGACCCGTTCCTGACCGTCGCCCGCGAGCAGCCCCACGGCGGGCGCAAGCCATCTATTTAATCGAACGCCACCTTCAGTATTTAGAATTTGTCGACCTCGGGTCTGCGCACTAGTCTTGTTGCATCCATATAAGACGGCCAGCCCCAGTCACAGGGAGCAGCATGGCCACACAGGAAAAGAGAACCCGTAAAATGACTGGCGCGCAGACCCCGTTGTTCACCGCATTGTTGATCGATGGTGAATTAGTCGCCGGGCAAGGCCGTGTCGAACCAATTCTGAACCCGGCCACAGGCGAAGTCCTGACGCACATCGCCGAAGCCAGCACCGAGCAAGTCGAAGCCGCCATCCTCGCCGCCCACCGCGCCTTTGCCGGCTGGTCGCGGACCACGCCGCAGCAGCGCTCGAACCTGTTGCTCGATATCGCCAACGCCATCGAAAAAAACGCCGACCTGCTCGCCCGCCTCGAATCCCTGAACTGCGGCAAGCCGTTGCACCTGGCCCGTCAGGACGACCTGAGCGCCACGGTCGATGTGTTCCGCTTTTTCGCTGGCGCCGTGCGCTGCCAGACCGGCCAGCTCAGCGGCGAGTACCTGCCGGGGTACACCAGCATGGTGCGTCGCGATCCTATCGGGGTCGTTGCGTCCATCGCGCCGTGGAACTACCCGATCATGATGGCGGCGTGGAAAATCGCCCCGGCCCTGGCCGCCGGCAACACCCTGGTGTTCAAGCCATCGGAGCACACGCCCCTGTCGATCCTGGCATTGGCCCCGGCGCTGGCCGAGATCCTGCCACCCGGCGTGATCAACATTGTCTGCGGTGGCGGCGAAGGCGTCGGCAGCCATCTGGTCAGCCACCCCAAAGTGCGCATGGTGTCGCTGACCGGGGATATCGTCACCGGGCAGAAAATCCTCCAGGCCGCGGCAAAAACCCTTAAGCGTACGCACCTCGAACTGGGCGGCAAAGCACCAGTGATCGTCTGCAACGATGCCGACATCCAGGCGGTGGTCGAAGGCGTGCGCACCTATGGCTACTACAACGCCGGGCAGGATTGCACCGCCGCTTGCCGGGTGTATGCACAGGCCGGCATTCACGACCGCCTGGTGGCCGAACTCGGCGCGGCGGTCAGCAGCCTGCGGTTCGCCAGCAAACGCGATGCCGACAACGAAATCGGCCCGCTGATCAGCACCCGCCAGCGCGACCGCGTGGCCAGTTTCGTCGAGCGCGCCCTCGGCCAGCCTCATATCGAACGGGTAACGGGTGCGGCAGTGCATTCCGGTGCCGGCTTCTATTACCAGCCGACGTTGCTTGCCGGTTGCAAGCAAGGCGATGAAATCGTCCAGCGCGAAGTGTTCGGGCCGGTGGTCACCGTGACCCGATTCGATCAGCTCGAACAGGCCGTGGACTGGGCAAACGACTCGGAATACGGCCTCGCCTCCTCGGTCTGGACGCAGAACCTCGACAAGGCGATGCAGGTCGCCGCGCGGTTGCAGTATGGCTGCACCTGGATCAACAGCCATTTCATGCTGGTCAGCGAGATGCCCCACGGCGGGCTCAAGCGTTCGGGCTACGGCAAGGACCTGTCCAGCGATTCGCTCCAGGACTACAGCGTGGTGCGGCACATCATGGCCCGCCACGGGCAGCATCTCTGACTACGCTAATAACAAGCCGATAACGGCGTGCTTCACCACGTTCACAACTGCCCCGACCATAATTTGAAGAAGAGGGAAATCCCATGTTCGTGCACAAGACCGCACTGCTCAGTGCAATCACCACAGCGCTGCTGGCCAGTGCCAGTGTCCAGGCCGCCGAGCCGCTGAAGGCTGTCGGTGCCGGCGAAGGCCAACTGGATATCGTGGCGTGGCCCGGCTACATCGAACGTGGTGAAAGCGACAAGGCCTACGACTGGGTGACCGGTTTCGAGAAGGAAACCGGCTGCAAGGTGAATGTGAAAACTGCGGCGACCTCCGATGAGATGGTCAGCCTGATGGCCAAGGGGGGTTATGACCTGGTGACCGCGTCCGGCGATGCTTCCTTGCGCCTGATCGTCGGCAAGCGTGTGCAGCCGATCAACACGGCGTTGATCCCGAACTGGAAGAACATCGATCCGCGCCTCAAGGATGGCCCCTGGTACGTCGTCAATAAACAGACCTACGGCACCCCCTACCAGTGGGGCCCGAACGTGTTGATGTACAACACCAACGTATTCAAGACCGCACCTGACAGCTGGAGCGTGGTGTTCGAGGAACAGACCCTGCCGGATGGCAAGTCCAACAAGGGTCGCGTGCAGGCCTACGATGGCCCGATCTATATCGCCGACGCGGCGCTTTACCTCAAGTCGACCAAGCCGGAATTGGGCATCAAGAACCCCTACGAGCTTAACGAAGAGCAGTACAAGGCGGCGCTGGATCTGCTTCGCAAGCAACAGCCGCTGATCCACCGCTACTGGCATGACGCAACCGTGCAGATGAGTGACGTCAAGAACGAAGGTGTGGTGGCGTCCAGCACCTGGGGCTACATGGTCAACGGGCTGGTGGCGGACAAGCAGCCCGTGGCCTCGGTCATTCCAAAGGAAGGCGCGACGGGCTGGGTAGACACCACCATGATGCACGTCGAAGCCAAGCACCCCAACTGTGCCTATAAGTGGATGGATTGGTCGCTGCAGCCGAAGGTACAAGGTGACGTTTCGGCCTGGTTCGGCGCACTGCCAGCCGTGCCTGAAGGTTGCAAGGCCAGTGAGCTGCTAGGCGCACAAGGCTGTGCGGCCAATGGTTATGACCAGTTCGCCAATCTCGCCTTCTGGAAAACCCCACAGGCCGAAGGCGGCAAGTTCGTGCCGTACAGCCGCTGGACCCAGGACTACATTGCGATCATGGGCGGTCGTTAAAGCAAACCTCCCTTTGTAGGAGCGAGCTTGCTCGCGATGGTCGTCAACGATCACGCGGGCATCCTGAATGAACGCATCGACCTGGCGTTCTTCGCGAGCAAGCTCGCTCCTACAACAGATTCCCCGTTTTTCAGAAGTCCAGGCAGGGCCGCTGCGACGGCCCTCGCCTTTTCGGAGCACCGTACCATGACGCTTGCAGTCCAGTTCACCAACGTTTCCCGTCAGTTCGGCGAAGTGAAAGCCGTTGACCGGGTTTCCATCGACATCCAGGACGGCGAGTTCTTCTCCATGCTCGGGCCTTCGGGCTCGGGCAAAACCACCTGCCTGCGCCTGATCGCCGGTTTTGAACAACCGAGCGCGGGCTCGATCCGCATTCATGGCGAGGAAGCCGCCGGCCTGCCGCCGTACCAGCGTGATGTGAACACCGTGTTCCAGGATTACGCACTGTTCCCGCACATGAACGTACTCGACAACGTCGCCTACGGCTTGAAAGTCAAAGGCGTCGGCAAGGCCGAACGCCTGAAGCGCGCAGCCGAAGCCCTCGATATGGTCGCCCTCGGCGGCTACGGCGAACGCAAGCCGGTACAGCTCTCCGGTGGCCAGCGCCAGCGCGTGGCCCTGGCCCGCGCCCTGGTCAATCGTCCACGGGTGCTGTTGCTCGACGAACCGCTCGGGGCGCTGGATTTGAAACTGCGCGAGCAAATGCAAGGCGAATTGAAGAAGTTGCAACGCCAGCTCGGCATCACCTTCATTTTCGTCACCCATGACCAGACCGAAGCGCTGTCGATGTCTGACCGCGTCGCCGTATTCAACAAGGGTCGCATCGAACAGGTCGATTCGCCGCGCAACCTGTACATGAAACCGGCGACCACTTTCGTAGCGGAGTTCGTCGGTACTTCCAACGTGATTCGCGGCGATCTGGCGAAACAATTGAGCGGCAATCCACAGCCGTTTTCGATTCGCCCGGAACATGTGCGTTTCGCCGAAGGTCCGCTGGCCGCACACGAGATCGAAGTCAGCGGTTTGCTCCATGACATCCAGTACCAGGGCAGCGCCACCCGCTACGAACTGAAGCTGGAAAACGGCCAGACCCTGAACATCAGCCAGGCCAACAACCAGTGGATCGACAGCAGCGCGCAGCATCAGACCGGGCAACGCCTCAGTGCACGTTGGGCGCGCGAAGCGATGATCCCGTTGCACGACACCATCGTGGGTGGGGTGTGAAATGACCAGCGTGGCTCTCCCTCAAACCCCGGCCAGTGGCTCGCCGCTGCGCAAGTTTTCCAACCTGCTGTATCGCCGGCCGAACCTGTACCTGTCGATGCTGCTGGTGCCGCCGCTGCTGTGGTTCGGCGCGATCTATCTGGGTTCGTTGCTGACCTTGTTATGGCAAGGCTTCTACACCTTCGATGACTTCACCATGGCGGTCACGCCTGACCTGACCCTGGCGAACTTCGCTGCCCTGTTCCAGCCGTCGAACTTCGACATCATCCTGCGCACCTTGAGCATGGCGGTCGTCGTCTCGATCGCCAGCGCCATCGTCGCGTTCCCGATTGCCTACTACATGGCGCGCTACACCACCGGCAAGACCAAGGCGTTTTTCTACATCGCGGTGATGATGCCGATGTGGGCCAGCTACATCGTCAAGGCGTATGCCTGGACCTTGTTGCTGGCCAAGGGTGGCGTGGCGCAGTGGTTCGTTCAGCACCTGGGGTTGGAGCCGGTTCTGCAGCTTATCCTGGGCATTCCGGGCGTGGGTGGCAGCACCTTGTCGACCTCGCACCTGGGCCGCTTCATGGTGTTCGTCTACATCTGGCTGCCGTTCATGATCCTACCGATCCAGGCCTCGCTGGAACGCCTGCCACCATCGCTGCTGCAGGCCTCGGCCGACCTCGGCGCCAAGCCACGCCAGACCTTCATGCAAGTGACACTTCCGCTGTCGATTCCGGGCATTGCGGCCGGTTCGATCTTCACCTTTTCGCTGACCCTGGGCGATTTCATCGTGCCGCAATTGGTGGGCCCGCCCGGCTACTTCGTCGGCAGCATGGTTTACGCCCAGCAAGGTGCGATCGGCAATATGCCGATGGCTGCCGCATTCACCCTGGTGCCGATCGTGCTGATCGCCATTTACCTGTCTATCGTCAAACGACTGGGGGCCTTCGATGCACTCTGAGAAAGCTTCTATTGGCCTACGAATCGCAGCCTGGGGCGGGCTGGTGTTCCTGCACTTCCCGATCCTGATCATCTTCCTGTACGCCTTCAACACCGAAGACGCGGCGTTCAGCTTCCCGCCCAAGGGCTTCACCCTGAAGTGGATCGGCGTGGCGTTCTCGCGGCCCGACGTACTGGAAGCGATCAAGTTGTCGCTGCAGATCGCCGCCATTGCCACGGCGATTGCCATGGTGCTTGGCACGCTGGCATCGGCGGCCTTGTACCGCCGGGACTTCTTTGGCAAGCAAGGCATTTCGCTGATGCTGATCCTGCCGATTGCGTTGCCAGGCATCATCACCGGGATCGCACTGCTGGCGACGTTCAAGACGCTGGGCATCGAGCCGGGGATGTTCACCATCATTGTCGGCCACGCGACCTTTTGTGTGGTGATCGTCTACAACAACGTCATCGCCCGCTTGCGCCGCACCTCCCACAGCCTGATCGAAGCCTCGATGGACCTCGGTGCCGACGGCTGGCAGACCTTCCGCTACATCATTCTGCCCAACCTCGGCTCGGCGCTGCTGGCCGGCGGCATGTTGGCGTTCGCGCTGTCGTTCGACGAAATCATCGTCACCACCTTCACCGCCGGCCACGAACGCACCCTGCCGCTGTGGCTGCTCAACCAGCTCAGCCGCCCCCGGGACGTGCCGGTGACCAACGTCGTGGCGATGCTGGTGATGATGGTGACCATGCTGCCGATCCTCGGCGCGTATTACCTGACCCGTGGGGGTGAAAGCGTGGCGGGTAGCGGCGGGAAATAACCAGGGGGCCGGTTTCTACAGATAAAAATAAACAGCTTCGAAGAGGACAATGCCATGCAAACCCAATTGCTGATCAACGGCCAACTGCAAAACGGCGAAGGCCCCGCCCAACCAGTGTTCAACCCGGCGCTGGGAAGCGTGCTGGTGGAAATCAACGAAGCCAGCGAAGCCCAGGTCGAT